>NZ_JAOQKG010000005.1:61471-137783 GCF_025567605.1 Oscillibacter acetigenes
TTCGATTTCCGCAAAGCATTCCGGGTCCGTGAGACCGCTGTCGTCCAGAACATTCCGGATTTCCCGCAGGGCCTGGAAGCAGCGCTCCTCCGCCAGTTCCCGAATCATTTTCCACGCAGCATCGCTACCCAGCACCAATTCGATTTGATTCCGTGCAATCAGCTCCCCCACTACTGACGCGGTAAACCGGAGCTGTTCCACCCGGTCCCGGTTTTCCAACAGTTCCCTGTCGCTGATAGAATTCATTTTGATTCCCTCCTCGCATTATAACAGGACGAAATAATTATAAATCACCAGGCATGATATAGTCAAGAAAATATATCGTGTTGGTGTAAAACATGAACAAGTCCTATTACAACGCCGAGTCCAATCTCATTGCCAAACGCCTCCGACAGCTTCGGAAGGAGCGCGGGTTCTCCCAGGAGGAATTGGCCGCCCAGCTGCAGCTGCTGGGCGTGGACATTAACCAGCCTCTTATCAGCAAAATTGAGAGAAACCGCCGGTTTGTCAAGGATTATGAGCTGGCCTGCCTGTGTCAGGTCCTTCAGGTGTCCGAGCGGGATCTGCTGGCAGACTTTTACAATGCCACAGAATGATAAAAGAACCCCCATCTGGGGGTTCTTTTGCTTTACCGTCCGTAGACCTCCGTCAGCCGCCGGATGTCCGCCGCCAGCCCGGCCGCGGCCGCGCCGGGGGCCATCCGCCAGCGCCAGTTGCCCGCCGCCACGCCGGGGACGTTGATCCGCCCCTCGCTGCCCAGGGCCAGGTAGTCCTGCATCTGGGCCACGAACAGCTCCGCCGTGCTGCCCATGCCGCACCGCAGCAGCGCCTGCCGGACATTCTCCCGGCCGGAGGCCCCCAGATACCGCTCCGCGAAAGCCCGCTCCGCTTCCCCTGCGTGGTCGTACCAGCCCAGGGCGGTGTCGTTGTCGTGGGTGCCGGTGTAGCAGACGCACCGGCGGCTGCCGTAGTTGTGGGGCAGATACTCGTTGCCGGGGCCTGAAAAGGCGAATTCCAGCACCTTCATGCCCGGCAGGCCCGCCGCCTCCCGGAGCTGGTGGACCTCCGGCGTGAGAAGCCCCAGGTCCTCAGCAATATAAGTGATGTGGGGGAACCAGCCGGTCAGGACCCGCAGCAGGTCCATGCCGGGGCCCGGCTCCCACTGCCCTTCCTTGGCGGTCTCCGCCCCGGCGGGGATGGACCAGTACCGCTCAAAGGCCCGGAAATGGTCAATGCGGATGGCGTCGAACAGGCGGGAGGCGCCCTCCACCCTTCTGATCCACCAGCCGAAGCCGTCCCGCTTCTGGGCCGCCCAGTCGTACAGGGGGTTGCCCCACAGCTGGCCCTCCTCCGAGAAGTAGTCCGGCGGCACGCCCGCCACCCGGCTGGGCCGCCCCGCCTTGTCCAGCAGGAACTCCCTCCGCTCGCTCCACACGTCGGCGCTGTCCAGGGACACATAGATGGGCAGATCCCCGATGATCCGCACCCCCAGGCCGTTGGCGTGGTCCTTCAGGGCCTTCCACTGGGAGAAGAACCAGAACTGCACCGCCTGGTGAAAAGCGATATCCTCCGCCAGCTCCTGCCGGGCGGCCGCCAGCGCCGCCGGGTCGTGGTTCAGGAGGTCCTTGTCCGGCCAGTCGAACCAGGCCGTCTGGCCGAAGCGGGCCTTGAGCGCCCGGTACAGGGCGTACTCCCCCAGCCAGGGATTGGCGGCGGCAAAGTCCCGCACGGACTGGGCCTCCGCGCCGCCCAGCCGGGAGAAGGCCCGCCGCAGCAGGGGCTCCCGGCTCTCATAGAGGGCGGCGTAGTCGATGGGCGCTCCCTCCGGCACCCGGGCGGCGGACAACTCCGCCTCCGTCAGCAGGCCCCGGTCCCGCAGGTCCTCCAGGTCGATGAGCAGCGGGTTCCCGGCGAAGGTGGACTCGCTGGTGTAGGGGGAGTTCCCCGCTCCGGTGGGCCCCACCGGCAGCACCTGCCACCACCTCTGCCCGGCGTTGTGGAGAAATTCGGCAAAGGCCCGGGCCTCCCGGCCCAGGGAGCCGATGCCGTAAGGCCCCGGCAGGGAGAACACCGGCAGCAGGATGCCAGCGGAACGCTCCATATCAGCCCCTCCTTTTTGTCAGATTCCGTTCTATTGTATGCAGCCGGGCGGCGGGTGTCAAGGGCGGCTGTCCCCCCGCTCCACTGGGAAGGGAATCTCCCGGAAGGCCGTCCGCCCCGGGTTGCCCTCCGCCAGCAGGCAGCGCCGCCGGGTCAGGTCGCAGGCCGCGGACCAGACGGTGTCCCGCCCCGCAGCCCGGTCATACTGGCAGAGAAAGCCCTTTCGCCCCGCCAGCAGGGCCTGGACGCCGGAAAGAGCCAGCGTCTCCCCCTCCCGCTCCAGCACCCGGCGCATCGTGTCGTACCGCTCCGCCGCCCGCCAGGAGTCCAGCCCCGGCGGCAGCGGGACCGCCAGATCCGAGTGAAAGAGATTCGCGGCGCAGACGAAGGGTCCCGCCGGGCCGGGACGCTCCACCCGCATCCCCTCCGGGCTGCACTCCGCCACAGCAATGTCCCCGGCGGCATCCGCCAGCGTCAGCGTCTGGCAGGAGGCCAGGGGCAGCGCCCGCAGGCGGTCCAGGGCCTCCGGCACGGCGGCGCAGGTCTCTGCCAGCAGCCGCAGAACCATGCCGGCGTTCAGACCCGGCCGGGGCCTGGGCGTGTAGACAGAGGTGAGCCCGATGGCCAGTCCCCGGGCGTTGACGGCGTCCTCCATCTGCACAAACGAGGTGGTGTTCCCTGTAAAGGGGATCGCCCTGTCGGAAAATCCGTATGTCACATGGGTGTAGTCCGGCTCCAGCGCCGTCAGAAAGTCGCTGTTCCGTCCGAAGAACACCCCGTTCCCGTTGGACACCGCCAGGCAGGAACAGCCGCAGGCGGGCGGCAGGGCGTAGGTGGTGAAGAGGACCGTCTCCAAGTCCTCCTGCCGGCAGTTCTGCCCCGCCGCCAGCCCCTCCAGCTCCTCCAGGGCGGCGGGGAAATGGCGCGCATACGCCGGGTGGCAGGCAGCCGCAAAGGCCCGCCGCTCCGCCTCCAGGGGAAAGGGCACATGGTCCAGCAGGCGCAGGCCGCGCTCCGCCAGCCGGGCGCCCCACTGAAAGCCCATCTCCCGGTGGGTGCCCCGCAAGGTCAAATGATTCATGTGTATTCGCTCCTTCCAGTTCTGTCAGGAGCCGCCGGCAGCTCTGCCCTTACCATAGAACAATAAAAAATTGTTGTCAAGCAGAGATTTTTTATTTGTTTTTTCAGGAGATTCAGGGGAAATTATTTTCTTTTTCCCATCCGCAACCCGTGGTTGACATCCGGGAAACCCGCCGGTGGTTGCGCTTTTTCCCGCTCTCTGGTATGGTGAGGGCAAAGGAGTTGATACCATGCGGGAGCAGCAGACCCTGGGCCGCCGCATCCAGGAGGCCCGAAAGGCCGCCGGCCTCTCTCAGGAATCCCTGGGGGAGCGGCTGGGCGTCAGCCGCCAGGCGGTGAGCAAGTGGGAGGCGGACGCCGCCGTGCCGGAACTGGAGAACCTGATCGCCATGAGCCGGATCTTTGGCGTCACCATCGGCGCCCTGCTGGGAGTAGAGCCGGAAGCGGCGGAGGACCGTTCCGAAAAAGATGCCCCGGAAGCCCCCGGTGAAGGCGTGGAGGGCACCGCCCCGGCGGGGGAGCTGACCGACCGGGAGCTGGCGGCAGTGGAGGCCATCGCAAAAAAATATCTTGACGCGGCCCAGGTCGTCCAGAACCCCAGGTGGAGCCGGAAGAAAAAAATCGCCGTAAGCGCCGGGATTTGCGGCGCGGCTTTGACGGCGGCGCTGGCTTTGGGCAGCGGCCTTTCCGCCCTTGGCAGCCGCCTGGATCAAGTCCAGTCTCAGGTGTACGGTATCGAGAGCAGCGTCAGCGGCCAGATTGGGGCACTTGCCGGGCAGATCCGGGATCTCCTGGATGAGGATTCCAATCTTTTTGCGGTTTCCCAGGCGCGGGTTACGGACTACGACCTGGCAGCGGGGACTGTGACCCTTCAGGTGTCGGCCCAGGCCAAAAGCTGGCAGGACAACACCACCGCCCTCTTCACCGCCCTTCTCTCGGACGGCCGGCAGTTTTCTGCGGAGGCCTCTGGGAAAAACGGAACCTTCACCGCTCAGAATTGGACCCTTCCCATGGATCAGGAAATCCTTCTCTCCGCATCCCTCACCACGGATGGCGTCACTGCCGCCGACCAGATGGAAACCTTGTACGACTGTCTGCCCGGAAATTTCCGGCTGGATGTGTGGGGTGGGTTCAGCCAAACCGACTGGGCCAACCAGTGGAGAGATTTCCAGAGCGATTCCTGGCCGCAGACCAGCAAGAAACTCACGCTGGGCGGGTTGTCCCTTTCCATCTCTCATGGAGGCAACACCCATTTCAGCCCCTCCCCGTCTCAGGTGGAGATCTGCTTCTACCGAAATCAGGAGACAGTCCCGGAATCGTCCGTCCCCGTTCCGGAGGCCTTGGATCTGTGGGCAGAGGCCGGGTTTGTGGAAATGTATAACTGGACGGATTACACCTTCACCTGTGAACTCCTGCCCGGGGAAACCCTGACAGCCGCCGTCTGCATCACCGATGACCACGGCCAGACCACATGGACCATTCTGTGCGCTTACAGGCTCGACCAGAGCGGGAACGTCCAAACCCCGCAGGATCTGCCCGCCGACTGGCAGCCGGGGGATCTGCTTTGACGACGCATAACAGCGCCCCGGAGCTCTCGCTCCGGGGCGATTTTCCGTTCTCTTACTTCATCAGCTCATACATGACGGCCTTGATGGTGTGCATCCGGTTCTCCGCCTCGTCAAAGACGATGGAGGCCGGGGACTCGAACACCTCGTCGGTGACCTCCATGGCCTCCCGTCCGAACTTCTCGCCCATCTCTTTCCCCACCTTGGTCTTGTGGTCATGGTAGGCGGGCAGGCAGTGCATGAACCTGCACTGGGGCCCGGCGTTGTCCATCAGGGCCTTTGTCACCTGATAGGGCGCCAGGGCGGCAATGCGCTCCTGCCAGACCTCCATCGGCTCCCCCATGGAGACCCAAACGTCCGTGTACAGCACGTCGGCGTTCTTGACAGCTTCCATGGGGTCTTCGATGAACTCCAGCACCGCGCCGGTCTCGGCGGCGAGACGTAAGCAGGTATCGATCAGCTTCTGGTCCGGCATGTACGCCTTTGGGGCGCAGGCCACAAAGTGCATCCCCATCTTGGCGCAGCCCACCATCAGACTATTGCCCATATTGAACCGGGCGTCCCCCAGATACACCAGCTTGATGCCCTTGAGTCTCCCGAAGTGCTCCTGGATGGTCAGGAAGTCTGCCAGGATCTGGGTGGGGTGGAACTCATTGGTGAGGCCGTTGAACACCGGCACCCCAGCGTAGTTTGCCAGCTCCTCCACAATTTCCTGTCCGAAGCCCCGGTACTCGATGCCGTCGTACATCCGGCCCAGCACCCGGGCGGTGTCGGCGATGGACTCCTTCACACCGATTTGGCTGCCAGTGGGACCCAGGTAGGTGGAACCCATGCCTAAGTCCTGGCAGGCCACCTCAAAGGCGCACCGGGTCCGGGTGGAGGTTTTTTCGAAGATCAGAGCCACGTTCTTCCCCTCCAGATACCGGTGGGGAATGCCGGCCTTCTTTTTGGCCTTCAGATCTGCTGCGGTGTCCAGGAACTGCTGGATCTCCGCCGGGGTAAAGTCCAGGAGCTTTAAAAAATGGGTGTGGTTTTCCATGGGTGTCTCCTCTCTGTCCCGCCATGGGCGCTTTTATCATTTAGTCCGGGAAAATTGTGTAAAATTCTCCGGTTATAGTTAGGGTTATAGTTAGTGTTATAGTTAGTGTTAGTGTTAGAGTTATAGCGGGTGTTCGTGTAAGTGCCGGAGTCACGGCGGGGCGCAGCAGGTCCCCGGCCGGAGCGAAAAAGACAGATTCAGGAGAGCGTCTTTTTCAGGATCTCCAGCCCCTGGTCCATCTCCTCTTGGGAGATCACAAGAGGCGGCAGCAGCCGCATACCCGGTCCGGCGGTCAGCACCAGCAGGCCGTTTTCGATCAGCTTGCTTGCGATCTCCTTATTGGTCCAGCCGTCCTTCACCTGGATGCCGATCATCAGCCCCATGCCCCGGGTGGCGCCGAAGCAGGGCAGGTCCAGCGCCTCGATCTGGTTACGCAGATACGTGCCCTTGGCCCGGACGTCCTCCAGAAACGCGTCCGTCAGCGTCTCCTGCACCACCAGACCGGCGGCAGCGCACACCGGATTGGCGCCGAAGGTGGTGGCGTGAGTGCCGGGGCCCAGCACGTCCCGGCATTTCTCATTGGCCAGAATGCCGCTCATGGGCAGTCCCCCGGCAATGCCCTTGGCGAAGGACGCCACGTCCGGCAAAATGCCGTACTGCTGGAAGGCGAAGAGGCTGCCCGTCCGCCCTACGCCGGTCTGGACCTCGTCCACCAGCAGCAGGCAGTCCTTCTCCGCGCACAGTCTGGCAACGGCCTTCACATAGTCACGGTCCAGGGGCAGCACGCCGCCCTCGCCCTGGACCAGCTCCATCATGACGGCACACACGTCGTCCCCCGCCGCGGCCTCCAGGGAGGCAAGGTCGTTGGCGTCGGCATACCGGAACCCCTCGGTGAAGGGGAAGAAATAGTTGTGGAACACGTCCTGGCCGGTGGCCGTCAGGGTGGTGATGGTGCGGCCGTGGAAGGAGTTGTTCAGAGTGACGATGGCGGCACGGCCCCTGCCGTACTTGTCGAAGCTGTACTTTCTCGCCAGCTTAATCATGCCCTCGTTGGCCTCGCCGCCGCCGTTGGCGAAGAATACGCTGCTCATGCCGGTCCGCTTGCAGAGGATCTCCGCCAGCCGGGCCGGTGGCTCAGTGTAGAACAGGTTGGAGGTGTGGCCGATCTTCCCCGCCTGCTTGGCGATGGCGTCCACCCAGGGCTGACAACCATAGCCCAGATCGCTGACGCCGATGCCGCTGGTGAAGTCGATGTAGGCGTTGCCCTCGGGGTCGTAGAGCGTGGCGCCCTGTCCATGGTCGATGGCCACCGGGAAGCGGCCGTAAGTGTTCATGATGTACTGCCCGGTCAGGGCCTTGATCTCTTGGCTGGTCATGGGATCAGTCCTCCTTTTTCAACATGGTGCCGATGCCCTCATCACTGAGGAGCTCAATGAGAATGGAATGGGGAATGCGTCCGTCCAGGATGTGGACCCGCTCCACGCCGCCGGCGATGGCGTCCACACAGCACTCCATCTTGGGGATCATGCCCCCGGAGATGATGCCCTGGGCCACCAGGCCCGGCACATCGTAGGTGTGGACCACGTGGATCAGCGTCTCCTCGTCCCTGGGATTGCGCAGCAGGCCCCGCACGTCCGTCAGCAGGATCAGCTTCTCCGCCCCCATGGCGGCTGCCAGCTTGGAGGCGGCGGTATCCGCGTTGATGTTGTAGGCGGTGTCCGCGTCCACGCCCTGGGCCACGGTGGACACCACGGGGATATAGCCGCTGAGCAGGGCGTTTTCCACCGGCTCCGGATTCACACCCGTGATCTTTCCCACCAGGCCGTACTTCTCGTCCAGCTGCTCCGCCTGGAACAGCTGCCCATCCATGCCGCACAGGCCGATGGCCTGGCCCCCCAGACGGTTCAGCTGGGCCACCAGATTCTTGTTGACCTTGCCGCAGAGGACGGACTGGACCACGTCCATGGTCTCGGCGTCGGTATAGCGCAGGCCGTCCACAAACCGGCTTTCGTGGCCGAGCTTCTTCAGCATCTCGCTGATCTCCGGCCCGCCGCCGTGGACCACCACCACCCGAATGCCAACCAGGGACAGCAGGATGATGTCGCACATGACAGCCCGGCGGAGTTCGTCGGACACCATGGCGTTGCCGCCGTACTTGACCACGATGGTCTTGCCGGTGAATTTCTGGATATAGGGCAGGGCTTCCACAAGCGTCCGCGCTTGCTGTGCGTGGGAGGACATCGTAACATCAACTCTTTTCTTGAAAATCGGCGGGATTCCGCCGGAGGGGGAGGAGGTGTCCCATGGGACGCGGGAATGGCAGCTATGATGACTGGACAGATGCACCCGCTACGGGGTGCGGATAGGCCGCCGGACAGCGGCCCATCTCCGCTCCCCGCAAGGGCACTATCGGGCATCCCGGTTTACGTCCGGTAATCCCCGTTGATCTTCACATACTCATAGGTGAGGTCGCACCCCCAGCAGGTGCAGCTGCTATCTCCCTCGCCCATGGTGATGGCAATGGTGACATCGTGCTCCGTCAGGACCCTCTTGGCCAGATCTTCATCAAAATCCAGCCCCCGGCCCTTAGCGCACACCTGGACGCTGCCCGCCTGACTCTGGAAGGCCACATCCACCTTGTCCGGATTGAAGTCCTCCCCGGAATAGCCCATGGCGCACAGCACCCGGCCCCAGTTGGCGTCCGCACCGAAGATGGCCGCCTTGGTGAGGGCGGAGCCGATCACGGATTTGGCGACGGTCTCAGCACTCTGCTCGCTCCCGGCTCCGGTGACGGTGCAGGTGATGAGGTGGGTAGCGCCCTCCCCGTCGGAGGCCATCTTTTTCGCCAGCTCCACACACAGGGCGCGCAGGGCCTCCACAAAGGCGTCGTAATCCGGCCCCTTCTCCGTGATGACAGGGTTCCCCGCCAAGCCGTTGGCCAGGACGCAGCACGTGTCGTTGGTGGAGGTGTCTCCGTCCACGCTGATGCGGTTGAAGCTGGCCTGAACGGTCTCCAGCAGGGCGGACTTGATCATCTCCGAGGAGATGGCGCAGTCGGTGGTCAGGAAGCACAGCATGGTGCCCATGTTGGGGTGGATCATGCCGGAACCCTTGGCGATGCCGCCCATCCGGACGGTCTTGCCGCCGATAACGGTCTCCACTGCCAGCTCCTTCTTGACGGTGTCCGTGGTCATGATGGCGTGGGCGGCCGCGTCGCTGCCCGCCGCCGTGTGGGCCGCCGCCGCGCACAGCTCCGGCATCCCCTGCTCGATGACCGCCACGTTCAGCGTCTGACCGATGACGCCGGTGGCGGCTACCACCACATCCTCCGGCCGGCAGCCCAGGGCCTTGCCTGCCGCCGCGCAGACCCGCTCCGCGTTTTCCTCTCCCATGGGGGCGCAGGCGTTGGCGTTGCCGCTGTTGATAACGGCAGCCCGGGCCTTTCCGTCCGCCAGATGGCGCTTGTCCACATGGATGTGGGCGGCCTTCACGGCGTTTTTCGTATACACGGCGGCGCAGGCGCAGTCCTCGTCGGACACGATCAGCGCCACGTCCTTTTTCCAGGCCGCGTGGGTCTTGACCCCCACGTGGATGCCCCCGGCCCGGAAGCCCTGGGCGGCGCACACGCCGCCGGTGATGAAGTTCAGCATCGTATCATCCTCTCTTCAACAGATAAGGGACATCTCTCCCCCGCCAAAATCAGGGCGCGCCTATCCCTTATCTCTTTTCTTCACTTTTGCCTCACAGCAGTCCAGCGGTCTCCTCAAATCCCAGCATAATGTTCATGTTCTGCACCGCCGCGCCGGAGGCCCCTTTCCCCAGGTTATCGAACAGGGCGGTGATGGTGAATCGCTCGTCATTTCCCGCCGCCACCAGGGTCAGGCCGTTGTCCCCGGCTCTGGCGTTGCCGTACAGCTTGGATCCTGCGTCCGCGCTCCCCTCCGGGGCCACATGGACCAGCTTTTCCCCGGCGTAGTGGTCCGCCAGCGCCTGCCACACCTGATGGAGGGTGGCCTCCCCCGTCAGCTGACTCCTGTGCAGGGGCACTGTGGCAGCCATGCCCTTGTAGTAGTCATCCACGATGGGCGTGAACACCGGGGGCTTTTTCAGGCCGCAGAGCTTCTGCATCTCCGGCAGGTGCTTGTGGGCCTGGGTCAGGCCGTAGAGGCCGGGGCTGTAAAGGCTCTCTGCCTTCTCCGCCGCCTCGTACTGGGCGATCATTTTCTTCCCGCCGCCGGAGTAGCCGGTGAGGGAGAAGCAGCACAGGTCCGCGTCCGCGGACAGCAGCCCCGCCTGAACCAGCGGCGCGACAATGGAGATGAACCCCGTGGCGTGGCAGCCGGGGTTGGCCACATATCGGGCCCCCGCGATGGCCTCCCGCTGGCCGGGCCGCAGCTCCGGGAAGCCGTAGACCCAGCCCGGCGCCGTCCGGTGGGCGGTGGATGCGTCGATCATCCGGGCGCCGGAGCCCTCCGCCAGGGCCACGGCCTCCACAGCCGCCGCGTCCGGCAGGCACAAAAACACGATGTCCGCTTCCGCCATCAGCCGTTTCCGTTCGCCCGGGTCCTTCCGCTTCGCCTCGTCGATCAGCAGCAGGCCGATGTCGTCCCGCGCCGCCAGCCGGTCATAGATTTGCAGGCCGGTGGTGCCGTCCTTTCCGTCGATGTAGACCTTTGGTTTCATATCATCACCCCAGTGAAGATAAGGGATAAGAGATATTACCGGATCTGCCTATCTTTTATCCTTTTATCTGTTCTCTTTGATCTTCTGAATGAACTGTTCGATCTCCCCGATCTGCCTTGCGGTCTCCGCCACCGCCGGGCCGCCGTAGCTGCTCCGCAGGGCCATACAGTTCTCCAGGTTCAGCGCGTCATACACGTCCGCCTCGAAGAGCTCGGAGACAGCCTTCAGCTCCTCCAGCGTCAGTTCCTCCAATGTCTTGCCCCGGGCCGTGCACTGGGCCACCAGATGGCCGGTGACGGTGTAGGCGTCCCGGAAGGGCATCCCCTTTTTCGTCAGGTAGTCGGCGCAGTCGGTGGCGTTGATGAAGCCGTGGCCGGCGGCCTTCCGCATATTGTCCGTCCGGACGGTCATGGTGTCCAGCATGGCGGCGAACACCGGCAGGCACATCTCCACCGTGTCCACGGCGTCGAACACCGGCTCCTTGTCCTCCTGCATGTCCTTGTTGTATGCCAGAGGCAGGCCCTTCATGACGGTCAGCAGGCTCATCAGGTCGCCGTAGACCCGGCCCGTCTTGCCCCGGACCAGCTCCGCCACGTCCGGGTTCTTCTTCTGGGGCATGATGGAGGAGCCAGTGGCATAGGCGTCGTCCAGCTCGATGAACTTGAACTCCCAGCTGCACCAGAGGATGACCTCCTCGGCGAAGCGGCTCAGGTGCATCATCAAAATGGACAGGCCGCTCAAAAGCTCCAGCGCGTAGTCCCGGTCGCTGACGCCGTCCAGGGAGTTGCCCATGGGTGCGGCGAAGCCCAGGGCCTTTGCCGTCTCCCACCGGTCGATGGGATAGGTTGTGCCCGCCAGGGCGCCGGATCCCAGGGGACACTCGTCCAGCCGGGCCCCGCAGTCCTCCAGCCGGGTCACGTCCCGGCGGAACATGGCGGCATAGGCCATCAGATGCTGGGCAAAGGAGATGGGCTGCGCCCGCTGGAGATGGGTGTAGCCGGGCATCACGGCGGTCTGGTGCTTCTTCGCCTGACGGCAGAGGACCGTCTCCAGCTCCAGCAGCTGCCCCACGATGACGGGGATCTGCTCCCGGACATACATCCGGAAGTCCAGGGCCACCTGGTCATTGCGGCTGCGGGCAGTGTGGAGCCGCTTCCCCGCGTCGCCGATCCGGGCGGTGAGCAGGGCCTCCACGTTCATGTGGATGTCCTCGTTGTCGGCGGTGAATGCCGCCTTCCCCGCCTCGATGTCTGCCAGAATGTCCTCCAGACCGCTGGTGATGGCGGCGGCGTCCTCTTTGGAGATGATGCCGCAGTCCGCCAGCATGGCGGCGTGGGCCATGGAGCCGGTAATGTCCTCCCTGTACAGCCGCTGGTCAAAGCTGATGGAGGCGTTGAGTTCATTCACCAGCAGGTCGGTGTCTTTTTGAAAGCGTCCGCCCCAGAGTTTCATAAGCTGTTGTTCCTTTCATGGCAGACGCAGGGCGAAGAAGCCTCTCCGCCCCGCCCCTGTGGTCTTGTAATGGTCTTGCCTCTCCCCGCCGGGCATATTGAAAACATTTTCGGCAGGGCGTGTACCTGCCGAAAATACTTTGCCCCAGCCGCCCTGGGCAGCGTTCACCAGTCTGAGGACTGGTGGTGGGGCGGCTCGGAGGGGAGCCCGCTCCCCTCCGAAATCTCTCAGAGCTTCCCCTGCTCCCGCAGTGCCAGCACTGTGTCGGGCAGGCCCCACAGGTTGATGAAGCCGGTGGCGTTGGTCTGGTCATAGCTGCTCTCGTTGAAGGTCACCAGTTCCTCGGAGTACAGAGACTCGGGCGAGGTGATAGAGGCCGTTATCATGTTGCCCTTATACAGCTTCAGCTTCACGCTGCCGGTGACGTGCTCCTGGGTCTTGTCAGCGAAGGCGCTGAGGGCCTCCCGCAGGGGGGTGAACCACTTGCCGTTGTACACCAGGTCCGCGAAGTCCACCGCCAGCTTGCTCTTCATGTGGGCGGTATCCTTGTCGATGGTAATCATCTCCAGGCACTGGTGGGCCTTGTAGAGGATGGTGCCGCCGGGGGTCTCGTACACGCCCCGGTCCTTCATGCCCACCAGCCGGTTCTCCACGATGTCCAGCAGGCCGATGCCGTTCTCGCCGCCCAGCTTGTTCAGCTTGCGGATCACGTCGCTGGCCTTCATCTTCTCCCCGTCCACCGCCACGGGCACGCCCTTTTCAAAGTCGATGGTCACGTAGGTGGGCTTGTCGGGGGCAGCGATGGGGCTGACGCTCATCTCCAGGAAGCCGGGCTTCTCATACTGGGGCTCGTTGGCCGGGTCCTCCAGGTCCAGGCCCTCGTGGCTCAGGTGCCATAGGTTCTTGTCCTTGGAGTAGTTGGTCTCCCGGCTGATCTTCAGGGGTACGTTGTGGGCCTCGGCGTAGTCGATCTCCTCGTCACGGCCCTTGATGTCCCACTCCCGCCAGGGGGCGATGATGGGCATATCCGGGGCGAACCGCTTGATGGCCAGCTCAAACCGCACCTGGTCGTTGCCCTTGCCGGTGCAGCCGTGGGCGATGGCGTCGGCGCCCTCCGCCTTGGCGATCTCCACCAGCTTCTTGGCAATGATGGGTCTTGCAAAGGCCGTGCCCAGCAGATACTGCTCATAGCTGGCGCCCATCTTCAGGGAGGGGATGATGACCTCGTCCACCATCTCGTCGGTGAGGTCCGCGATGTACAGCTTGCTGGCGCCGGTCTTGATGGCCTTCTCCTCCAGCCCCTCCAGCTCGTCGTTCTGGCCTACGTCACCGGATACGGCGATGATCTCGGGGTTGTTGTAGTGTTCCTTCAGCCAGGGGATGATGATGGATGTATCCAGTCCGCCGGAATAGGCCAGCACGATCTTCTTGATGTTTTTCTGATCCATAATGAATTCCCTCCGTGGAGTTTTGATTGATGATGTTTGGATTATACATCTTTCACGCATATTTATTCAAGCATCATTTTGCACAACATTTCCAGCTTCTTCCGCGCATTTTTGCATAAAATTTCGATGAACGTCTTAGAAAACCGTATATTTATTTCGATATTCAAAAAAATATGAATATATACACTCGCTCACACAATCTCCGCACCCAGCGCATAGGCTGGACTGCGGGGCGGTCGCCCCGCCGGGCGGACCTGCGCGTTTTGATAGAAAGGCTGGTCCTATGAAACGCTGCTTCTGTTATCTTCTGACCCTGGTGCTGGGGTCCCTGGCTGTGGGCGGCCTGGTGTTCGCCCTGCTGCGCACGGACGTGCTGACCCTGACGGCCGCCACGCCCACGGCTCTGTTCTTTTTCGCGGCCACCGCTGCCGCCGGTCTTGGCGGCCTGCTGGCCTATCTGCTGGGCGGCCTGCTGGCAGACCGCACGCCGGCCCTGGCGGACGCCTGGCTCTGCTGCGGGGAGGCCTCCGCTGTGGGCGCCCTGGGGGCGCTGCTGACGGCGCTGATTACCGCCCTCTCCACCGCCTCCGGCGTGGGGCTCCACATCGGCGCGGCGCTTTGCTGCGCCTTCCTGGCCCTGATGGCAGGCGGCATCCTCTGCTTTTTGCGGCGGTATGTCACGACCCGCTTCACCTGTAGCTGCGGCCAGAGCTGCTGACAGAAAAGCCCCGGCGTGCTTTGCACGCCGGGGCTGCTTTTATGAGTGCCGTCCGATCTTCACTTGATCCGCAGGCTCTCCGCCACATGGAGCAGATTCTCCTGATCCACAGTGCCGTGGAGGCGGAAGTTCAGGCCGCCGTCCGTCCAGGCCAGGGTGGCCACATCCGCTGCCTGGGGGCCGGAGATGGTGCCAGACGAGATAATCACGCCGCCCACCGTCTCAGGCTCCCACGCATCCGTCTCCGCCTCGTGAGGCTTCTCCGCCTCCCAGAACCTGGCGGTCACACCGCCGAAGCGCACGGTCTCTCCATCTCCCTCCGGCATCAGCAAGGGGGTGGCAGAGCAGGTCAGGGTGATATTGCCGCCCTGGCCGACCCAGGTAGTCTCCGCCGCGCCGCCGGAGGCGTTGGTTTCAAACCAGCTGTAGCCGCCGGGCAGCCAGTCAGCCTCACAAGCGGGCGCAGTCTTTGATGTGGGCTCCACGGAGGAGGCGGCCTCCACCAGCGTGTCCGGGTCCACGTCCGACCCGGTGAACCAGAACAGCACCCCCGCTTCGTCCTCCCACACCAGCAGGCAGCTGTCGCCGTATTCGCTGCTGTAGGTGTAGAGCGCCGCGTCATGGCCGTTCACGGTGACGGTGCGGCAGGGGATCTCCCCGCTGCCGGGGCTCCAGCCATAGCTCCCGCCGTCGGGATAGGCACAGGAGAAGGAGATGCGCCCGCCGCCATTCCAGTAGCTCAGATTCCCTCTGCCGCCCATTCCGGCCCGCACGGACTCCAGCTCCCAGCCCTCCGGCAGCTTTGTCAGCGCGTAGCCAGGGGCTTCGGTGTAGTCGATCCCAGGGTCCTCGCTGGCGTATGTGACGCCGTCCTCATCGGTCTCCCTGTGCCAGTAGAGCCCTGAAGCGACGGCTGCGGAGGCCGGCTCGGTCTGCTCCCCCAGCAGCACCGTGCGGGTGGCGGAGTCGTAGCCCACCTTCACCCCCAGCAGCTCGCTGATGGTCCGGATGGGCAGGTAGTTGGTCTTGCCGCCAGCCTCATCCACATAGAGGATGGAGCCGGGGACCCGCTGGCCGTTGGGGGCGGTGATGTCGCTGCCGGCGGCGATCTTTGTCTCGCCGTTCAGAGCCACCCCAGCGAAGTTGAACTGCACCTGCCCGGAGGCCGCCAGAGCGGTGGCGGTCAGGGCCGTCAGCGCCAACGCCGCGGCCGCGCCGGCCAGGAATGATAGGACTCGTCTTTTCATGGAACTCCTTCCTTTCTGTCTCCGTGTGTTTCCGGGGGACAGGCCCCCGGCCGTTCTATTAGTTGAACGTGCCGTGGGCAGGACGTATCCACGGACTTTTCTATCTTTGTCAAAAATCACAAAGATCTCGTCTCTTTCTGTGGAGTCTGACTGTTTCACTTCCCACCGCCGGCAGTGCCGGTGATCGACTGCGCTCTCTTCGTGGGAGGTGAGAGCTGCGGCTCCGTCTCCTCCGTACGGACAGCCATGTCCCGCAGGTCAAAGCGGTCCAGGGCCCCCTCCAGGAAGAAGGTCGTGTTGGTGTCCGGGTCCGTCCAGATCAGAGTGCCGGTCTCCTCTGTGTCCGGGGAGCCGCCGGTGATGATGGTGACGCCGCCTACGGTGACGGAGGAGCCCTCCGCCTGAATCTCCTCCCCATTCACAGTAATGGTGGGGCCATCGCTCTCCTCCGGCTCCTCCTCCGCCGTCCAGTACCAGCCGGTGACGCCCCGCAGGTCGATCTCCTCCGGCTCCCCCTCCGGGGTCTCGAAGGGGCAGATGGGGTCAGTGACATACTGCCAGGTCAGTGTTGTCCCGTCCCTGACCCACACCTGCTGGACGGCTCCAGCGCCTTCATCCCGGTACATGGGTTCATAGCCCTCCGGCACCCAGCCCATCTCCCAGGCCACACCGGGTCCCTCGTAAGGCACCACGCCTTCCGCCATGGACAGCAGGGTCTCGGTGTCGCCAAAATCCGTGGCCCGCAGCATAAAGAGGTATCCCGCCTCGTTCTGCCAGGTCAGCAGGATTGTCCCCTCCGACTGGAAGAGGTCTGCCTGGTACCCCTGCACAGTGACGGTGGTGTGGTTTTCCCCCGCGTCCGAGGCTCCGTCCACATTGGTAGCTACCTCTCCCGCCTCCGGCGTGTAGACGGCAAACCACAGCCATGCGCCGGTCCCCGGCTCATAGTACCTCCAATAGCCCGAGCTCTCCTTGGGACTCACGTCCGTCAGCACAAAGCCCTCCGGGATCTCCGACAGCCGCCAGCCGCCGGGCGGATCCTCTGCCACGGTCCGCTTCGGGTTGATAAAGGTCACCAGATCCTCCTGCACCTGATGGAACCACCCCAACACCGCCGCCCGGACGGCGGGGCTCACCGCCATCAGGCCCCCCAGGGTCACCAGGCATGCCAATAGCACGCAGGCCGCTGTCCGGGCCGCCCGCTTCCACACCGGCCGGGCCATCCGCTTCGCCCAGCCGAAGGGATCCGCCAGCAGCCGCGTCCGGTTTCTCAAATACCGGTGGGACCAGTCCGGTTCCTCCGCCGCGTCCAGCACGTCCCGGAACCGCTCCAGGTTGGCCTCCATCAGGGCATGGCGCAGCATCCGCTCATCCATGGACGTACCCCTCCTTCTCCAGCGCCGCCGCCAGCATGGTCCGCCCCCGCAGGACGCGGGTGGCCACGGTGGACTCCTTCAGCCCCAGCCGCCGGGCGATCTCCCGGTTGCTCTCCTCCTCCACGCACTTCAGCTCCAGCACCCGCCGGTAGCTCTCCGGCAGCGCCCGGATCAGGCTCACCAGATAGCGGTAGTCCGTCTCCCCCGTCTCCGGAGCGGGCGGATCCCAGTCCTCCGGCAGAGCTTCCTCCCACCGCTCCTTCCGCAGCATGTCCACCGCCGCGTTCTTCACAGCGGTCACTAGATATCCCTCCGTCTCGCTCCAGGCCAGGCCGCTCACCCGGTCCCACCGCCGGATGAGCTGCAGCCAAGTCTGCTGCACCGCGTCCTCCGCCGCGGTCCGGTCCCCCAGAACACGGACCGCCACGGCGTATAGCTTCTTCTCATAGGTCCCATGGAGCTTCAAAAACCTTTCCCGGTCCTCCTCCGTCTCCAGCATAGCCAGCAGCATGGAAAGCAACGCGCTCGCCTCCTCTTCTCTCTTGGGGGCGCATCCCCCCCGTCCGGTAAACGTCCCGGAAACGCAGAGTATCCCACCGGGAGCGAATCTTTTCGTCCCCGGCGGGATACTCTTCTCTTATACCATTTTCTCCGGCCGTACCGTCTCGTCGAATTCCGGCCCCGTCAGATACCCCAGGGCCAGCACCGCCTCTTTCAGGGTAGTGCCGTCGTGAAGGGCCTTCTTGGCGCACGCCGCCGCTGCCTCGTAGCCGATCCTCGGCGTCAGGCAGGTCACCAGCATCAGGGAGTTGTGCAGGTTGGCCGTCATCCGCTCCACATTAGGGGTGATGCCCTCCACGCAGTGGACCCGGAAGGAATCGCACACATCCCCCAGCAGCCGGGCGGAGAGCAGAAAGTTATAGGCGCTCACCGGCAGAAACACATTCAGCTGGAAGTTTCCCTGGCTGGCGGCAAAGCCGATGGCCGCGTCGTTCCCCATCACCTGCACGGCCGCCATGGTGACGGCCTCGCACTGGGTTGGGTTCACCTTGCCGGGCATGATGGAGCTGCCGGGCTCATTCTCCGGGATGTTCAGCTCTCCCATGCCGCACCGGGGACCGCTGGCCTCGAACCGGATGTCGTTGGCGATCTTCATGAGGTTGGCGGCCAGGGCCTTCAGCGCCCCGTGGGCGAACACCAGGGCATCCTTGCTGGTCAGTGCGTGGAATTTGTTGGCATCCGGGGTGAAGTCCACCCCGGTCATGGCCCGAAGCCGCCCGCACACCATCTCGTCGTACCCCTTGGGGGCGTTGAGGCCGGTGCCCACGGCGGTGCCGCCGATGGCCAGTTTGGTCAGCTCCGGCAGGGCGGTGCGCAGCATCCGGCAGGGGGCCTCCACCAGCTCCCGCCAGCCGGAGACCTCCTGGGCGAATTTCAGGGGCGTGGCGTCCTGCAGGTGGGTCCGGCCAATGCGGATCAGGTCCGGATAGGCCTCCTCCAGCCTCCGGAAGGCCCCTGCCAGCCGCTCCGCCGCTGGCAGCACCTGCTCCGTGACGCTCAGGGCCGCCGCGATGTGGAGAGCGGAGGGGAACGTGTCGTTGCTGGACTGGGAGGCATTCACGTGGTCATTGGGGTGAAGCCGCATCCCCCGGTCCGCAGCTAGGTGGGCAATGACCTCGTTGACGTTCATGTTGGTCTGGGTGCCGCTGCCGGTCTGCCACACCACCAGGGGGAACTCGTCATTCCACCTCCCCGCCCGGATCTCGGCGCACACGGCGGCGATGGCCCCGGCCTGCTCCGCCGTCAGCTTGCCGCAGTCCGCGTTGGCCTGGGCACAGGCCTCCTTCAAATAGGCAAAGGCGGTGATGATCTCCTGCGGCTGGCGCTGGCCGCCGATCTTGAAGTTTTCCAGGCTCCGCTGGGTCTGGGCGCCCCAGTGATGCTCCGCCGGGACAGCAATCTCGCCCATGGTGTCGTGTTCGATGCGGGTGTTCATGGTCCAATTCCCCCTGATCGAAAAATCGTTGCCTCCATTATAACGGGAAACAGCGGCGTGGACAAGCCCCGCCGCCATTCTGCTCCCGCAAGTTTTTCTCACCCCGCCGGGTCCAGTAGTCCCATCTCCCGGACGGAGTAAGTGACTTCTCCATCCCGGTAGCGGACAATAAAGACGATATCAAAGTCCTCTGGGATCGGCCCCGCCTCATTGGGATAGCCATAGCCGGCGGTGATCGAGCCCGAGCCACTGGGAGCCCGGTCCGGCACCTCCCACATGTCTATGACATAGCCCGCCCGAACGATGACTCCATTTTCGTCTGTCTCTGAAAAAGGCTCTATTCTGGACCGCAGGTTCTTCTCATGCGATGAGCAGACATGTATCACGCCGCTCCAGTTCCCCTGTTCCAGCTCTCCCCGGCTCCCGTCTCCTCCGGAATCCTCCCCGGAAGTGAGGCCTGACCATTGCAGTTCCAGAGAGACCTCCACATCCCCCGCCGCCACGCGGCGGCCCCAGAAGCAGGTCAGGAAGATCCCCCCCGCCACCGCCGCCGTCACCACTGCCGCCGTCACGGCGATGAGGACCTGCCTCCGCCGCCACCGCCGCTTGAAGCGCCGCAGGGGCTCCACCCCCTCCGGCTCCGCCGGCAGGGCTGTCCCCAAGCGCCCCAGCTCCTCCCGGCAGGCGGGACAGGACGCCAGGTGCTCCTCCACCAGGGCGACCGTGTCGGCACTGGCCGCCTGGTCAGTATACAGGGGCAGCAGGTCCCGGATCACGTCACAGCTCACTTTCATCTCGCTCCGCCTCCCATTGTCTCAAGATCCGGCTTTTGGCCCGGTAGTAGGTCACACGGGCCCAGCCCTCCGTCTTTCCGAAGACCTGTCCGATGGCCCGGAAGGGCAGCTCCCCGAACACCCGCAGGCCGAACACCTCTTTATAGGGCTCCGGCAGGGTGTGGAGAATTCTGTGGAGGGCCAAGACCTCCTCCCGGTCCTCCAGCGCCCCGGCAAAGTCTCCGCCGCCGGGCAGATCCTCCCCCGGCAGCTCCGTCTCCCGCCGGTGCCGGCGGCAATGGTCCACCCAGACATTTCTGGCGATGGTGAACAGCCACGCCCGGACGTCTCCCCGGCCGTCGAACCGGTCCACCGCTCCCAGGGCCCGGGCAAAGGTCTCCTGGGCGATCTCCTCCGCCAGATGTTCGTCCCGAGAGAGTCCCCGGACATAACGGTAGACATCCCGGAAATACAGGCGATAGAGAATCTCAAAGTCCACGGTCCTCCCTCCCTTCACCAAATTAACGCACAGCGCCCCCGAAACGTTACAGATCCCCGGTGGAAATTTCCTCCGGGGATCTGATACGCGGTTTTTCTGTTGTGCCGGACTCAGTCCGCCAGATACAGGTCCAGCGCCTGGGCCAGCGCGGAGCGGGAGACATAGGTGACACCGGCCTCCTTCACGCAGGTGCCGTAGACCTCCTCCGTGGTGCCGTCGCTGTTCACCGCGGCGATGGCGCCGCCGGGCATGGCGGTCATCAGCGTCTCCGTGGTCAGGGGGGCAGGCTTCACCATGTCATCGCCATAGGAGACCACGGCGCCCTGCTTCGCGTCCCAGCGGACGCTCATGCCCAGGGCCTCCGCCACCGCCCGGATGGGCAGCAGGGTGTCGCCGTCAGCGGTGGTCTTGGCCTTCTGAGTCGTGGACTGGCCGTTGACGGACACGACGCCGTCCTCCGCCACGCTGATATAGCCCCGATAGCCGTAGGCGAACACCAGCACCTTCTCCGGCGTGCCCTTGGAATCGGACCACACCAGGATGCGGGCGCCGGGACGCAGATCGGCCAGGGTGACAATGTTCTTCGTCAGGTAGGGCGTCAGCTTTGCAGAGGCGGGCACGGTGATCGTGTCATTGCTGCCCGCCACATGCAGCACCGCGGACTCCTCCGTAACGGTGGAGCTGGTGATCTCATAGTACTGGGGCACGGCGTAGTCGGCGGGGATGTTGCCCACGATCAGGCTGGCCGTGGACTGGGGCGGCAGGCTCAGCGCCATGGCGGGGCCAACCCAGGCATAGACGGCGTCCCCGTCCTCCAGCGTCTCCAGGTTCAGGGTGTTGCCGGTGACGGCGTCCAGGTAGGGGGCATCCCCCACGTGGACCACCACCGCGTCGCCCAGGCCGTCCTCCTTCCCGCTGTCCAGCAGGAAGGTGTCCTCATCCATCCAGGTGACAGTGCCCCAATAGGCCGCGGGGCCCAGGCGGGCGGGCGCTTCTTCGTCAGCGGTCTCCGCGGCCGCGGCGGGGATCGCCAGCATGGCGGCGCAGAGGATCAGGGACAGGCATTGCAGAATCCGTTTTTTCATTCTCGTTCATCCTTTCCAATGCTTTCGGGGGAGCATCTGCTCCGTTTGCCTGTACTGACGCAGGGCAGCGGGAAAAAGTTCCCGTCCAAGGCAGAATTTTTAACAAATATTTTTGAGGCGCCGCGGAGGGCGCTGTACCCGAGCCTGCGGGGCCCGGCATCCCGGAGCGGCTGGTTTCCCCCGCGGGGCAGTCCACCTCCGGGCCGCCGGGATCATCGCCCCCCTGCGGATGCGGCGCGGTCTTTCCCAACAGCCCCCGCCTCCTGCCCGGGCGGCAAACGAACAGGCCCCGGCCCCCTCCCGGGGGCCAGGGCCCATGCAATGGCCGGTTTACTTCTTGCCATGCAGCGCCTTCATGCGCTTCTCGTGGTCCAGAATGGCCTTGCGCATCCGCAGGCTCTTGGGGGTGACCTCCAGCAGCTCGTCGTCCGCCAGGAACTCCAGACACTGCTCCAGGCTCATCTGCTTGGGGGGCACCAGCCGCAGCGCCTCGTCGGAGCCGCTGGCCCGCATGTTGGTCAGCTGCTTCTTCTTGCAGATGTTGACGGTGATGTCCTCGCTCCGGGGGCTGACGCCGATCACCATGCCGCCGTACACCGGCACGCCGGGCCCGATGAACAGGGTGCCCCGCTCCTGGGCGTTGAACAGGCCGTAGGTGACGGACTCGCCGGTCTCAAAGGAGATCATGGAGCCGGTGCCCCGGCGGGAGATGTCGCCCTTGTAGGGGGCGTAGGAGTCGAACACGCTGGCCATGATGCCCTCGCCCTTGGTGTCCGTCAGGAAATCGCTGCGGTAGCCGAAGAGGCCCCGGGCGGGAATCAGGAACTCGATCTTCATCCGCTCGCCCACGGGAGTCATCTCCACCAGATCCGCCTTGCGGGCACCCAGCTTCTCGATGACCGCGCCCACACAGTCGCCGGGCACGTCCACCACCAGCCGCTCGATGGGTTCGCACTTGACGCCGTCGATCTCCTGGTACAGCACGCGGGCGGGGGAAACCTGGAACTCATACCCCTCCCGGCGCATGGTCTCAATGAGGATGGAGAGGGACATCTCGCCCCGGCCCGCCACGTTGAAGGCAGTCTCCTTGTCCGTGTCGGTCACACGCAGGGACACGTCCTTCAACGTCTCCCGGTACAGCCGGTCCCGCAGCTGGCGGGAGGTGACGAACTTGCCCTCCTTGCCGGCAAAGGGGGAGTCGTTGACGGAGAAGGTCATCTCCAGGGTGGGGGCGCTGATCTTCACGAAGGGCAACGCCTCCACGCAGTCCGGGACGCAGATGGTGTCGCCGATGGTGATGTCGGGAATGCCGCTCATGGCGATGATGTTGCCGGCGGTGGACTCGGTCACCGGATTCCGGGCAAGGCCCTCGAACTCGTAGATGGCGGTGGCTCTCGCCTTACGGAGCACAGCCTCCGGGTCGTGGTAGTTGCACACGACGATGTCCTGGTTCTGCTTCAAGGTGCCCCGCTCGATGCGGCCGATGGCGATCCGGCCCACGAAGTCGTTGTAGTCGATGGAGCTGACCAGCATCTGGAAGGGCTGGTCCACATCTGCCTCCGGGGCGGGGATATACTCCAGAATGGTCTCAAACAGGGGCTTGAGGTCCGTGCCCGGCACGTCGGGGGAGTAGGAGGCGGTGCCGTTGCGGCCGGAGCAGAACAGCATGGGGGAATCCAACTGTTCCGGGGTGGCATCCAGGTCCATCAGCAGCTCCAGCACCTCATCCACCACCTCGTGGATCCGCTGGTCGGGCCGGTCGATCTTGTTGACCACCACAATGACCCGGTGGCCCAGCTCCAGGGCCTTGGAGAGCACGAAGCGGGTCTGGGGCATGGGGCCCTCGGCGGCGTCCACCAGCAGGATGACGCCGTTGACCATCTTCAGGATGCGCTCCACCTCGCCGCCGAAGTCGGCGTGGCCCGGGGTATCCACGATGTTGATCTTGGTGTCCTTGTACCGGATGGCGGTGTTCTTGGCCAGGATGGTGATGCCCCGCTCCCGCTCCAGGTCGCCGGAGTCCATGACCCGGTCCACCACCTCCTGATTCTCCCGGTAGACGCCGCCCTGCTTCAGCATCTCGTCCACCAGCGTGGTTTTGCCGTGGTCGACGTGGGCGATGATGGCGACATTTCTCAAATGTTCGTTCTGCATAATTCTCTTCTCCTTCTTCTCTGGCAAGGCCGCGCCGGGCGGCGCGTACAAGTGTTTTGCCTGCGGCAAAACCTTGGCGGAGGCGGAATTCACTGCACAGCCGTTGGCGGCTTTCCCGCCTTACGGATGTGGCGTACCCCTTGCGGGTGCTTCCGCCGGGCATTTCTATCAAACGATCCCCGCAGGGTGTCAGCCCTGTGGGGCAGTCTTGCCGTGGTCGATGTGGGCGTTGATGGCGATGTTCCTCAAATGTTCGTTCTGCACATCTTCCATCTCCTTTTCTCTATGAAGGGGCCACGTGGGGTACGCCGGGCGGCGGATCAACACACGCGGCCTCCCTGCCGGCCGTCCGATTCCGGCCGCCGGTCGAGATTTGCACACAGTTTTGCATTATATGCCGTTCTCTCGATTTTTGCAAGCTGCTTTCAGGGGCTTTTTCAAAAAAACAGGACGATTCCGCAGTTTTCATAGGAAAGCGGCAGTTCCGGAGGCGCAGAACTGCCTTTTGGGGTATTTTCCCAGGCCGTTCCAAAAGTAATACCTCTCCAAAAACTTTCGGCCCAACCGGCCGTGGATTTGGCGGTTCGGCACATTGACTGGGACGGCGGCCTCTACCTATAATAGAAGATGCTGCGGCGGAAGCGGTGCCAGCACCGCACGTTCCCCCGCAAGTACCGCGACCCGCTGGGGCCGCCCAATGGAGGCATTCTGCCATGTACCGTATCAGAACATTCAACAAGATCTCTCCCGTCGGCCTGAACCGCCTGGATCCGGCGCTGTACGCCGTCTCCGATTCGGAGACGGACGAGGACGCCATCCTGGTCCGCTCCGCCAAGCTGCTGGACTATGATTTTCCGAAAAACCTTCTGGCCATCTCCCGGGCCGGGGCCGGCGTCAACAATATCCCCCTGGACCGCTGCTCCGAGGCGGGCATCGTGGTATTCAACACCCCCGGTGCCAACGCCAACGCCGTAAAGGAGCTGGTGCTGTGCGCCATGCTGATGGGCTCCCGGGACGTGGACGGGGGCATCCAGTGGGTCCGGCAGCAGGTGGCCTCCGGCGTGGACGTGACCACCGTAGTGGAGAAGGGCAAGGCCGCCTTCATCGGCCCGGAGCTGTACAAGAAGACGCTGGGCGTCATCGGCCTGGGGGCCATCGGGTCATTGGTCGCCAACATCGCATTGTCCCTGGGCATGGATGTGTACGGCTACGACCCCTTCCTGTCTGTGGATGCCGCCCTGCGGCTGGACCGCCACATCCATGTGGTGAAGGACATCAACGAGCTCTACAAGCGGGCGGACTATATCACCATCCACATCCACTACACCAAGGACACAGAGCGCATGATCGACGCCAAGGCCATCGGCGCCATGAAACGGGGCGTCCGGTTCATCAACCTGGCCCGGGGCGAGATCGTGGACGACGATGCCATGCTGGCGGCGCTGGACACCGGCTGGGTAGCGGCCTATGTCACAGACTTCCCCAATAACCGCCTGGTGGGTGCGCCCCACGTGCTGGCCATGCCTCACCTGGGAGCCTCCACACCGGAGAGTGAGCAGAACTGCGCGGTCATGGCGGTGGACCAGCTGCGGGATTACTTGGAAAACGGCAACATCCGCAACAGCGTAAACCTGCCCGCCGTCAGCCAGGAGCGCAGCGGCGTGTGCCGGCTGTGCCTGATCCACAAAAACGTGCCTGCCATGCTGGCCAGCATCACCACCCTGCTGTCCCGGGACGGCATCAATGTGGAGAACCTGAGCAACAAGTCCCGGGGGGACTACGCCTACACCATCGTGGACCTGAGCGCCCCGGCGGACCAGTGCGTCATCGACGAGGTGACGGCGCTGGAGAATGTGATCCGGGTACGGGTCATCCAGTGAGCGCCGAAGGGCTGCCGCCTGCGCGGCAGCCCTTTCCCATTGACAGCAGGGCGGAAAACAGGTACAATGGTTTCTGCCTATTTGATATGCCCCTGTAGCTCAGTCGTATAGAGCGACCGCCTCCTAAAAATCGAATCGTTCGAATCCTGGAGCCCTGTAAAATTGAATATTTTCTGTATAAGCCCCCGTAGCTCAGTTGGATAGAGCGGTCGCCTCCTAAGGTTGCGTTACAACGGCCACCTCAAAAAAAACTAAATAAGGGATTGCAGTTCGACTTTGATCGGGCTATAATCATATATCAGACACGTCCATATAGCTCAGCTGGATAGAGCACACGCCTCCTAAGCGTGGGGTCGGAGGTTCAAATCCTCTTATGGACGCCAGTGAACAACGCCGAAAGCCTTTGTTTTCAAGGGTTTTCGGCTTTTCTTATATAAAAAGCTACGAAAAAGCTCTTTCACTGTATGAGATAAAATTCTACTCCAAAATTTGATTTTTGACAACCCCTCCAGAATCGAACGGTTGTTATAAGACAAAATCGCCAGCTAATTTTTAGCAGAAAACGGGCTGTTCTTGCTAATGAAAATGCCCTTCCTGCTAATCAGCCCCAAAATCGTGCCAAAAATCCAGCTAATCAAAAAAGGCGGATGTTTTGAATACCATGCAGTTATAGCAGATAAAATTAAATATCGTTATGTACATAGAGCGTCTATTTGCCCCGCATTGGGGATGGATAGGCGCTCTTTTTTTATGCCCAAACCCATGGGCAAATACAAGAGATTGGAGGTGTTTTATTTGAGCAAGCCTGTTTATACCGCAGACAAGCCGAGCGACTGTCATTACTGCTACTTCTGGACGAATGGCAGAAAGGGCTGCCGTCTGGGTAGAAATAATTGCTACTACTTAATCTCTTTGCCGCCGAAACCCAAGTCGGAATGTGATGGCTGTCCCTATGGGCGAGATCACCCGTGCATTGGTTGGTGTACGAAGAAGGTTATGCGTGAAGTGGGGCTTCGTTGATATGGATGTGTATGAACAGGAATACCGCTTCTACTATTTTGCCCGATGTCCTTACGAAAAGACGGATACGACTTTCCGCAGCATTCCGCTGACAACAGAAAGTTTTCCGCAGAAAGAAGGTGGTGAAGCCGTGTGAGTTTTGATTATTTTTACGGTCAGCAATCCGATCTATTCACATTCTATCGAGTTCCGAAGGTGTTGTTCACGAACGAGAGGTTCTGGAATATTTCTGCCGATGCCAAGATGCTGTATGGCATTTTGCTTGACCGCATGAGCCTGTCTGCCAAGAATGGTTGGATAGATAAAAACGGTAGAGTGTATATCATTTTTACAATCGACGAAGCGAAGATGGCTCTGAACTGTGCTGAACAAAAGGCTATCAAGCTGCTCAGTGAACTTGAGAAGAAAGCAGGATTGATTGAACGTAAGCGCCAGGGTTTGGGAAAGCCCAACCTGATCTATGTGAAGAACTTTATCTCTGCTGTGGATTCACAACTCTTGAATTGTGAAAATCACAATTCTGGAACAATGGAAATCACAACTCAAGAACTTCCGAAATCACAATGTAATAATACTGATATTAAAAATACTGAATTTAGTGATACTGATTCTATCTTTCCTTCCGGAAATGGTGGAATGATGGACGAGAATGACCGGTATCAAGAATACTTTGATTATTTCTCGGATCAGCTCAGTATGGATTTGTTGAAGAAGGATTACCCTTACGATTCCGAAATGCTGGATAACATTCTGGAGTTGATCGTTGAAACAGTTTGCACGAAGCGACCGTTGATTCGCATTGGTGCAGAGGAGCGTCCGGCAGAAATTGTCCGCAGTCGGTTTATGAAACTGAATGCCGAACACATTCGATATGTTATGGACTGCTTCAAGGAGAACACCACAAAGATTAGAAATATCCGTCAGTATATGCTGACTACGATATACAATGCGCCGACGACAATAGACACCTACTACGATGCTCTTGTTCGGCACGATATGTCACACGGATATTTGGAAGGAGGATTTAAGAAATTGAAAATGAAGCGAGAGGAAGGAGAGTGACGATAAATGTCGAAAAAAGCAACCATCATTGCGGTGGTCAATCAGAAAGGAGGCACTGGAAAGACCACCACCACCGAGAATCTGGGCGTTGGCTTGGCTCTTGAAGGAAAAAAGGTGCTTCTGGTAGACACCGATCCCCAGGCTTCCCTGACGGTCAGTTTGGGCAATCCCTGCCCGGATGATCTGTCTCCGACACTTTCCGATCTGATGGGAAAGATTATGATGGAAAACCCTATTACTCCCGATGAAGGGATTCTTCATCATCCGGAGGGCGTTGATTTGGTGCCGTCCAACATCGAACTCTCAGGTATGGAGGTAGCACTGGTCAATGCCATGAGCCGGGAAACCATTCTCCGGCAATACCTGGATACAGTCAAACAGAATTATGATTACATTCTTCTTGACTGTATGCCGTCTTTGGGTATGCTGACCGTCAATGCGTTGGCAGCTGCCGACAATGTGCTGATACCGGTTCAGGCAGCATACCTTCCTGCAAAGGGTCTGGAACAGCTGCTTGGAACCATCAACAAGGTCAAGAGGCAAATCAACCCGAAACTGAGGATTGAAGGGATTCTTCTGACGATGGTGGACAGCCGCACCAACTACTCCAAAGACATCAGCAATCTGATTCGGGAGAGCTACGGCGGAAAGCTGAAGGTTTACAAGACCGACATTCCCCGCTCTGTCCGTGCAGAGGAAATCAGCGCAGAGGGAACCAGTATCTTCAAGCATGATCCCAAAGGCAAAGTTGCCGAAGCCTATAAAATTCTGACGAAGGAGGTGTTAAACAATGCAGAAAAAAGGCGCAAACATCAGCTTGAAGGGGTACGATGATATTTTCTCCACCGATCAATCCAGAGCTGAAGCCCAGCAGGAGCGTGTGCAGGAAATTCCGCTTTCTGAGCTACACCCCTTTGAGGGACACCCCTTCCGTGTGGTTGATGATGAAGAAATGATGAAAACGGCAGAGAGCGTCCGAGATTTCGGAGTTCTCACTCCTGCGATTGTCCGTCCTGACCCCGACGGTGGTTATGAAATCGTTTCTGGTCACAGGCGGCACCGGGCATCGGAGCTTGCGGGTAAGGAAACCATGCCTGCGATTGTTCGTGACCTGGACGATGATGCAGCCATTATTTTGATGGTTGATGCGAATTTGCAGAGGGAGAGTATCCTGCCGAGTGAAAGAGCATTTGCTTATAAGATGAAGCTGGATGCGATTAAACATCAAGGTCAACGCACCGATTTAACTTCATCCCAAGTTGGGATGAAGTTGCAGGCAATGGATATAGTCGGTCAGGAGGCAGGAGAAAGCAGAAATCAGGTACACCGTTATATCCGTCTGACCGAACTGATTCCGGAACTGCTGGATATGGTAGATACGGGTCAGATCAAATTCAATCCTGCGGTGGAGCTTTCCTATCTGGCAAGTGAAGAACAGAAGGATTTTCTTTCTGCAATGGATTATGCTCAAGCAGCTCCTTCCCTTTCGCAAGCACAGCGAATTAAAAAGCTCGCACAGGAGGGCGAGTGTACGCTGGATGCGATGTGCGAGATTATGAATGAAATCAAGAAGGGAGAGCTGGACAGAGTAACCTTCAAAACGGATTCGTTGCGAAAATACTTCCCGAAGTCCTATACCAACAAGCAGATGGAGGATAAAATCATTCAGCTTTTGGAGCAATGGCAGAAAAAAAGAGAAAAATCAATGGAAAGGTAAGGTAAAAAATGTTTACACCCAAAAACATTCAGGGCGCTTTGGAAGAACTCTACGACCTTTGCGATCCTGATTATATGGTAGATATGCTCGTAAACTACAGTGAGGAGTTCGATGATATTTCTCCTGCGCTTCTGGCAAAGTCGTTTCAGAAAAATGCCGAGATGATTAGCGAGTATCGAGTATTGTCCTCTGCTGGTGAGGGTATCGACTATCAGGGAAAGGTACTTCTGAACAGCAGAGCCGTGCGGCTTCTGTCCTATGTAGAAGATATGAGCGGCGATGAAAAAGTTCGCACGATTCAGAGCAAGGAGCTGTGGTTAGCAGAAGATATGACATTCTATGTGGTGTCCTGTATGTCTACGATCACGATGGACAAGGAAGAAGCCATTTGTCTTAACGAACACCGCAGCGTGGTTACTACGGTGGAATGCGAGGACGATATTTTCTTCGACATGGGTTCCCTGATTTGCGAACTGGACGATATTTGCTTGTTCGAGCTTTTAGCCGATGTGGATGCGACTATTTATGAACTGTAACAGGTTCATGGATGGTCGCTTTTCTTATTTCCAAAGAAACGGAGGTATCGAAACTTGAAAGAATACGATGTGAAGATCACCGAAACCTTGGAGAAAACGGTTACGGTGCAAGCAGAATCTCACGATGCGGCAGAGGAACAGGTTAGAGCCGCTTATTACAATTCGGAGTACATTCTGGACTCCGAAAACTTTACCGGTGTTGCGTTCGGCACGACCGAGGAACGGGAGGTTCAGAAAGAACAGGCAGATACCATGAATGTGTTGCTGGTAAAGCCGTTCATGTATCCGCAGGCTGTGCAGATCGGCTGTGAGCTGGAGGATTTGCAGAAAGCCGTAGGTGGCGATATTGAGGCAACTTATCCGTTCAATGAGCCGGTTGCACTGGTGATGCACGACGAAGGTAAACTCGTAGGCAAAGAACTGAACCGTGCGCTGCGTGATGATGACGGCGATATTTATGACATTATCGCCGGTGATTTTCTGGTTGTGGGATTGGGCGAGGATGATTTTTGTTCTCTGTCCCCGGAACTGATGAAGCAGTTTGAGGAACACTTTCATCAGCCTGAGACTTTTGTACGCATGGGGCGCAGCATTATGGCGCTTCCCCTGCCGGATGACATGGTGAAGAAAGAAGATGCACCTGTCAAAGCTGATTCGGTTCCCCACAAAAGTAACCCTGACCGAGATGTTCTGTAAGGAGGTTCTTATGCAAAGAAATTCGACGATTGGAGAGCTGATGGAGCGAAAGCGGATTCAGGATGGTGCCAAGGAGTACCAGGGACATACCTATATGGACTTGGCACGATTTGATGACGCCACCAAGCACATGATTATTTTCGATGTGCTGACCGATGAATCGCCTGTCGGTTGGAAAGGCGAAAGAAATCGCCTGTATTTGAGCGATGTGGGTTATCAGAAGGCTCTGGATAACCAGAAAGCTGGCAATATCAAGATTATCAGCCATGCCGCAGTTGCCAAGGGCAATCTGTATTACGACCACAGAGATATGGCACGATAATCTGTTCACTCTACTGCTTGCAGGAGGTGATGAATCATGCAGGAAGAAGTTGAAAACAGAACAGTAAACCTGGCGATCAGCACAACCAAGCTGACGGGGCGCACTATCATTGCCGGTATCCGCAAGTATTTGCAGCACCGGGAAAAAGTGAAGATGAAAAAGGCACGAGACCCTGCCGTTCATGGAAAGCAATCCGTGAAACAGCTTTTGGGACAGAATCAGGGTGCTACGAATGTTGAGATCGACAAAGAGAGTATCCGTGATTTTGAAAAGCTCGCCAAGAAGTATGGCGTGGACTTTGCCGTAAGAAAAGATAAGTCCGTTGATCCTCCCCGGTTTCTTGTTTTTGTCCGTTCTAAAGATGCAGATGCTTTGGATGCAATCTGCAAGGAACATCAGGCAAGGGCATTAACCAAGAATGAAAAGCCGAGCGTTCTGGCGCAGCTGAAGAAGTTCAAGGAAATTGTCGCAGCGATTCCGAAGAAGGTTCGAGAGAAGAAACAGGAGCGTGATCTGTGATGGATAAGAGAAAAATGAAAAAGCTCCTGATTCTGAATTTACCGTATTTTCTGGTAGGGTTGTTCGCTACGAATTTAGGAGAAGCATGGAGATTGGCTGAGGGGGCAGATTCATCTGCGAAAATCCTCAGCTTTTTTCATGCCCTTCCGATAGCCCTGAACAATCCGTTTCCCAGCTTTCACCCGTTGGATTTGCTGATTGGTATTCTCTGCGGCGCAGGACTTCGGCTGGCTGTCTATCTAAAAGGCAAAAACGCAAAGAAGTACCGACACAATGTTGAGTACGGTTCTGCTCGTTGGGGAACGGCAAAAGATATTGAGCCGTTTATTGCACCAAAGTTCGAGGACAATGTGATCCTGACGAAAACGGAGCGGCTGATGATGAGCAATCGCCCGAAGAATCCTGCCAATGCCCGAAATAAGAATGTTCTGATTATCGGCGGTTCGGGTTCCGGTAAAACTCGCTTTTGGTTGAAGCCAAACCTTCTCCAGATGCACAGTTCCTATGTGGTCACTGACCCGAAAGGCAGCATCGTGATTGAGTGCGGCAACGCCCTTTTGAAGCATGGCTACACCATCAAGATTTTCAACACCATCAACTTTCAGAAGTCGATGCACTATAACCCATTTGCCTATATCCATTCAGAAAAAGACATTCTGAAACTGGTGACAACGCTGATTGCCAACACAAAGGGTGATGGAAAAGCCGGTGATGAGTTCTGGACGAAGGCGGAAACGCTGCTCTACTGTGCCTTGATCGGATATATCCACTATGAAGCTCCGGTTGAGGAACAGAATTTCTCCACCCTGATTGAGTTCCTGAACGCAATGGAGGTGCGGGAAGATGATGAGGAGTTCCAGAACCCGGTGGATCTGATGTTTGAAGCCCTGGAAAAGAAAAAGCCGAATCACTTTGCAGTCCGTCAGTATAAAAAATACAAGCTGGCTGCCGGCAAGACCGCTAAGTCGATTTTGATTTCCTGCGGCGCTCGTCTGGCTCCTTTTGATATTCAGGAGGTCAGAGATGTGACTGCCTATGACGAGTTGCAGTTGGATACTCTCGGAGATAAGAAAACGGCGCTCTTTCTGATTATGTCAGATACGGATGCGACGTTTAATTTTTTGATCTCCATGATTTACACACAGCTGTTCAACTTGTTGTGCGAGAAAGCAGATGATGTGTACGGCGGCAGACTGCCGGTTCATGTGCGCTGCTTGATTGATGAGATGGCAAACATCGGTCAGATTCCCAATCTGGAAAAACTGGTAGCGACAATCCGAAGCCGTGAAATATCGGCTTGCCTTGTTCTCCAGGCACAATCACAGCTGAAAGCCATTTATAAAGACAATGCCGATACCATCATCGGCAACATGGATTCCCGAATTTTCCTGGGTGGTTCTGAGCCAACCACGCTCAAAGAACTGAATCAGGCATTGGGAAAAGAAACTATCGACACCTACAACACCTCCAACACCAGAGGTAACAGCCCGTCTTACGGCTTGAATTATCAGAAGTTAGGCAAAGACCTTGCGAGCGTAGATGAGCTTGCGGTTCTGGATGGCAGCAAGTGTATTTTGCAGTTGCGTGGTGTCAGACCGTTTCTTTCTGACAAGTACGATCTGACGCAGCACCCCAATTATAAGTACACATCAGACTTTGATAAGAGAAATGAGTTCAACATTGAGCAGTTTCTGAGTCGAAGGTTGAAGCTCAAGGCAGGTGATGAGTTTGTGGTAGTCGATGCGGATTAAGGAGGTTTCTGTTTGGAAAATCTGAAAACGGTATCTGCCCTGGTTAAGAACATCTTGGAACACGACCACAAGGCAAGAAATACCGACAATCATTTGTACCTGATGGTACTGGAACACTATTCCGGTCTGCGTGGCATCGACATTCATGCCATGACGGTTCCTGTGTTTTTGAAGGAACTGGATAGACGCAGCTTTCCGGGGTTTGAAACTGTCCGCAGAAGCAGACAGAAAGTGCAGGCAACCTACCCTGACCTTGCTCCCAGTGAAGCCGTAGGCAAGCGCAGAGCAAAAAATGAGGTTGTATATCGAGAATTTGCAGAAAGCGAGGTGTAAAAAAAATGACTTGGTGGATCACGGATACCTCTATTGGGCAGCGATTGAAGTTCGTTAGACGATTTCGCCGCCTTACCCAGAAAGAGCTTGGACTCCTGATGGGGTATTCCGAGAAAACAGCGGATGTCCGTATTGCTCAGTATGAGAAAAACGCTCGAACCCCTAATGCAGAAACCACAGCGAAACTCGCAGAGGTTCTGAAGGTTTCACCTGTCGTTTTTTCACCGACAATCTGTGCTTCTCGTGAAGATTTGTTGCAGTCAATGTATTGGCTGTTTCTTATGAAAGGTGGTGGTGATATATATGATTGTGAAACTGAATATGCAAGAAGCAGAATGGAACAGAAACTTGGCGTGATAACCGTCGAGGAGTTCCTTGAAAAGATTCTCGTAAACTAAGCCTTCCGTCCGGTTTTGATGCCGGTAGTACGGAGGGCTTTTTCTATTCTCAAAACAATTTCAAATTTTAGGAGGAAAATATTATGGCATTTTTCAATAGCGCAGTAACCGTTCTTCAGACTCTCGTTATCGCTCTGGGCGCAGGTCTTGGCATCTGGGGTGCAATCAATCTGCTTGAGGGCTACGGCAACGATAACCCCGGCGCAAAGTCCCAGGGCATGAAGCAGCTCATGGCTGGCGGCGGTGTTGCCCTCATCGGCACCACCCTTGTACCTCTGCTCTCCGGACTGTTCGGTTAATCACAAAACAAGGAGGTAATCGCCTTTGGACAGCATACTCCAACAGATCACAGACTGGCTGAAAGAAATGCTCGTTTCAGCTATTATGGGAAATCTGTCGGGGATGTTTGAGTCCGTCAACAACCAGGTTGGCGAGATAGCAACCTCCGTTGGCATGACCCCGGCGAATTTTTCGCCGGGTGTCTTTGCCATGGTACGAAACATCTCCGAGTCAGTGATTATCCCAATCGCAGGCTTGATTCTGACCTTCATTGCCTGTTATGAGCTAATTCAGATGATTATTGACCACAACAATCTGGCAAATTTTGAAACCTGGATCTTCTTCAAATGGGTGTTCAAGACTTTTGTTGCGGTCATGTTAATCACAAACACATTCAATATCACGATGGCTGTGTTTGATGTGACACAGCACGTTATAAACGCAAGCGCCGGTATCATATCCGGAAATACTGCCATAGATGCTTCGGCATTGGAAACAATGGAAGAAACGCTGATGGCAATGGATTTGGGTCCTTTGCTCGGCTTGTTCCTGCAATCCTTTATCGTGCAGGTCACGATGTCCGCTTTGGCAATCATCATCTTTGTGATCGTCTACGGTCGAATGATTGAAATTTATCTGATGGTCAGCCTTGCCCCGATTCCGCTTTCCACTTTTGGAAACAGAGAACAGAGCAATATCGGACAGAATTATCTGCGTTCGCTGTTTGCAATCGGATTCCAGGGATTCCTGATTATGATCTGCGTGGGCATTTATGCGGTGCTGATTCAGTCTATCGCATTCAGTGATGACATCATCGGTTCTATCTGGGGTGTTATGGGCTACACCGTCCTTTTGTGCTTCACCCTGTTTAAGACTGGTTCGCTTGCGAAGGGTGTATTCAGCGCTCACTAAGGGAAGGAGGAAATTGTTTGGCAGCGTATATTCCCGTACCTCGTGACCTGACGAGGGTAAAAACAAAAGTGTTCTTCAATCTGACGAAACGGCAGTTACTTTGCTTTGGTGCGGCGGCGCTCATCGGAGTGCCGATTTTCTTTCTGGTCAAAGCAACCGGAAATGTGAGCCTTGCAGCACTGTCCATGATGATCGTCATGTTACCGTTGTTCTTTCTGGCAATGTATGAAAAGGATAGTCAGCCGTTGGAAGTGGTTGTAGAACACTTCATTCAGACCAAATTCGTTCGTCCCAAGGTTCGCCCTTATCAGACGGACAACTATTATGACGCTTTGATGCGTCAGTACAAACTGGAAAAGGAGGTTGAACGAATTGTTTTTCAAAAAGAAGCCACAGGCAAGAAACATCAAAATGCCTGCAAATCTGAATCGGAAGCAGCAGCGAGAAATTAAAGCTGTTGTGGAACGGGCAAAGAAGGACAACGGTATTCCGCAGACTGCACAGCAGTCCATTCCCTTTCAGAGAATGTTCCCGGATGGCATCTGCCGTGTCACTGACAGTTATTACACCAAGACCATTCAGTTTCAGGACATCAACTATCAGCTGGCACAGCAGGAAGATAAGACTGCCATCTTCGATGAGTGGTGCAGTTTCCTGAATTTCTTTGACAGCTCCATTCACTTTGAGCTTTCCTTTATGAACCTGAGTACCGATGCTGAAAGCTTTGAAAAGAGTATCCGTATCCCGTTCAAGAAGGACAGCTTCAATCCCGTCCGTGCCGAGTATAGCCAGATGCTGAAAAAGCAGTTGGCGCAGGGCAACAACGGCTTGACCAAAACCAAGTACCTGACATTCGGCATTGAAGCCGAATCCATGCGGCAGGCAAAGCCGAGACTCAACCATATCGAAAACGATCTGCTCAATAACTTTCGGCGTTTGGGTGTCATTGCCACTACCATGAACGGCAAAGAGCGGCTGCATCTGATGCACTCTATGTTCCACATGGGTGATAATGATAAGTTCTTCTTCGATTGGAAGTATCTTGTGGAATCCGGGCTGTCCGTAAAGGACTTCATTGCTCCGACGGCGTTTGCCTTTAAGACCAACCGCACCTTCCAGATGGGCAGTATCTTCGGTTCGATGTCTTATCTGGCAATTACGGCATCAGACCTGTCTGATCGTATGCTGGCGGATTTTCTGGATATGGAATCCACGCAGATCGTGACCATGCACATCCAGTCGGTTGACCAGACTGCGGCGATTAAGACCATCAAGAGAATCATCACCGAGCTTGACCGTTCCAAAATCGAGGAACAGAAAAAGGCTGTGCGTTCTGGCTATGACATGGACATTATCCCATCTGACCTTGCTACCTATGGTAAAGATGCGAAGTCACTTCTGAAAGAATTGCAGAGCCAGAATGAGCGAATGTTCATGGTGACATTTCTGGTGCTGAACACCGGGCGCACCGAGCAGGAACTGGAGAACAATGTGTTCCAGGCACAGAGCATCGCCCAGAAGCATAACTGCAATCTGCGTCGTTTGGATTTTCAGCAGGAATCCGGACTGATGAGCAGCCTGCCTTTGGCACAAAACCTGATTGAGATTCGTCGTGGCCTGACTACCAGTTCCACGGCTATTTTTGTGCCTTTCACCACGCAGGAGCTGTTCCAGAATGGTGGAGAAACGCTCTATTACGGGCTGAATGCTCTGTCGAACAACCTTATCATGGTGGACAGAAAGAAGCTCAAGAACCCCAACGGACTGATTCTGGGTACTCCCGGTTCCGGTAAATCCTTTTCCGCAAAGCGTGAAATCACCAATGCGTTCCTGGTTACGGATGACGATATTATCATCTGCGACCCCGAAGCGGAATATGCGGCTCTGGTTCACAAGTTCAATGGTCAGGTGGTAAAAATCAGCTCCTCCAGTACCAACTATATCAACCCTATGGACATCAACCTGAACTACTCTGAGGATGACAACCCGGTAGCACTGAAAGCTGATTTTATCCTGTCCCTCTGTGAGTTGATTATGGGCAGTAAGGATGGCTTGCAGCCTATCGAAAAGACGGTTATCGACCGTTGTGTGCATCAGATTTACCAGAGATATTTCGACAATCCTGCCCCTGAGAATATGCCGATCCTTGAGGATTTGTATGATGCCCTTCTGAAACAGGACGAAAAGGAAGCCCACCATGTAGCGACCGCCTTGGAAATCTATGTTAAGGGTTCTCTGAAACTGTTTAACAACAGAACCAATGTGGATATTCAGAATCGTCTGGTGTGCTTCGACATTAAGGAGCTGGGCAATCAGCTGAAAAAAATCGGTATGCTGATCGTTCAGGATCAGGTCTGGGGGCGTGTAACTGCCAACCGTTCTGCCGGTAAATCGACCAGATATTATATTGACGAGTTCCATCTGCTTCTGAAGGAAGAACAGACGGCAACCTATTCCGTAGAAATCTGGAAGCGATTCCGTAAATGGGGCGGCTTGCCGACCGGTATTACTCAGAATGTCAAAGACCTGCTTCGTTCCCCGGAGATTGCCAACATCCTCGAAAACTCTGATTTCATCTATATGCTGAATCAGGCAAGCGATGACCGAAGTATTCTGGCACAGCGGTTGAACATTTCGCCGCATCAGCTGTCCTATGTAACCAACTCCGGTGAGGGCGAAGGACTTCTGTTCTATGGCAATGTGATTCTGCCGTTCATTGACCGATTCCCGACAGATCTGGAACTGTATCGCATTATGACCACGAAGTTAAACGAGGTGGCACAGGAAAAGGAGGCGTAATGTATGGCGAAAAGACCTACACGACTCCGTTTTACCGAAGATGACCTTGCAGATTCTCATGTGAAGAAAGCTGCCGACCGTGCAGATAAGGCGGTTGATAGGGCTGAAAAAGCGGCAGACAAATTGGCTTCTAAAAAGGCAAAGCCGAAGCTAAAGCTGGAAACAGATGCAGCCGGTTCCCGTAAAGCAAAGCTCCGTTTTGAAAAAGCGGAGTTTACGGAAATCGAGCGCCCATCTGTGGCAAAGCACATGGCAAGCCGTGGTGCCGCAGTCACGCTCACATCCAAAGCACATCGGGCGGTGTCAGAATATGAGGATGATAATATCGGCGTTCAGGCTGTGCAGGAAACGACCAAGGCTGTTGAATCCACTGTCTATACCGTCGATCATGCCGTTTACAGTCACAAGCTGAAAGCCTACGACAAGGCGGAAAAGCTGGTTGAGAAGTCAGATAAAGCAAATGTAAATGCCCTGTATGAGAAGTTCAAAAAGGACAACCCCGATGCCGGTTCCAATCCCTTTTCCCGTTGGCAACAGAAAAGGGCAATCAAGAAAGAATATGCTGCCGCCAAAGCCGGTAAGAATACCGCTTCGACAACGGCTTCTGCATCTAAGGGTGCAGGCAAGGCAACGGGCAAAGCAGCTCAGGGAGCCAAGAACATCACAGAAAGAGTAACGGAGTTCTGCACCACACACTCTAAAACGATTCTGTTTGTTTTGATTGCCGGACTGCTTTTTATGATACTCTCAGGGATGTTCTCGTCTTGTTCGGCTATGTTCCAAGGCGGCACACAGATCATTCTGGGAACTTCTTTTACTGCAAAAGAGGAAGATATTATTGGTGCGGACAATGATTACAAGGCTTTGGAAGCTGCGCTCCGCAATAAAATCAATAATATCGAGCGTACTCATAGCGGATATGACGAGTACCGGTATGACCTTGATGAAATCAACCACAATCCTTATGAGCTGGCGGCGTATTTGACGGTGAAGTTTGAGGATTACACCAGAGATGAGGTGCAGGCTACCCTGCAATGGCTATTTGAGCAACAATATGAGCTGACCCTGACGGAAGTAGTAGAGATTCGTACACGAACAACATCTTCTACTGATCCCGAAACGGGAGAGACAACAACAGAGGAAGAAGATTACGAATATTATATTCTGAATGTGAAGCTCAGAAATAAGGGCTTGAACAGTGTGATTTCAAATTCCGGCTTGTCGGAAGATGATATGGAGCGATATAGAATTTTGCTTCAGACAAGGGGCAACAGACCGGATATTTTCGGAAATGACATTTACGCCACCCCTGGCGGCGAGTACACCGATTATGATATTCCGGGCGAAGCGCTGACAGACACAAGATTTGCCAATATGATTCGGGAAGCTGAAAAATATCTGGGATACCCGTATGTGTGGGGCGGCAGCAGCCCGTCTACCTCCTTTGACTGCTCCGGATTTGTTTCCTATGTAATCAATCACTGCGGAAACGGTTGGAGTGTTGGTCGTTTGACCGCAAACGGTTTGATGGGCGTATGCGACATTATCCCGAAAAGCTCTGCCAAACCGGGAGATTTGATTTTCTTCCAAGGCACTTATGATACCTCCGGTGCATCACACGTTGGTATCTATGTTGGCAATGGTATGATGATCCACTGCGGAAACCCCATTTCCTACGCTTCTATCGAATCGAATTACTGGCAACAGCATTTTTACTGCTTCGGCAGAATCAGAAACTAAAGGAGGGATGGCGATTGAGTGCCAAGTTAGACAGAATAGGTGCAGACCTTGAAAAAGCCCGTAAGAAACGGGCAGAATGGGATGCTAAGGTGAAAGACCTGGAACGCAGATACCGTGAGGAGGAAAATTCCGAAATCCATGAGATGGTTCATGCTGCGAACCTGAATCCCGAACAGCTTTCCGAGCTGCTCCGTATGTTTGCTGCGGATATGGCTCCGAAGCCTGATACGATCAATACTATGAATGAGGAGGAAACGCAGAATGAGATTTAAGAAAATTGGAGCCGCATTGCTGGCGTGTGCAATGTGTTTTGGCGTGTTTTCTACAACGGCATTTGCCTATGTAGATGAAAGCGTAGCGACTGAAGAACCTGCGGTCGAAGAAAAAGTTCCCGAAACAGAGCCGGAGGAGCCGATGCTACCGCTTACTCCCGACGGCAATCTGACTTTGGTTGATGACGCTGGCTCGCCTACGAAAAGCGGAAAGCAGTTCATTACCGCTGTAACCAAAAACGGAAACTACTTCTATATCATCATTGACCGTGATGATAAGGGCGAGGAAACCGTGCATTTTCTGAATCAGGTGGATGAAGCCGACCTGCTCAAGCTGATGGACGAGGAAGAAGTTGCAGAGTTCACCAAGCCGGTTGAGGAAACAAAGCCGGAAGTAGTTGAAACAGTTCCTGAAATTACAGAACCGACACCGGAGGAAAAGCCGAAATCCACAAATATGCTCCCGGCGATTCTTACTCTGATTGTGCTTGCCTGTGGTGGTGGATTCTTCGTATTTAAGAAAGTCCAGGAAAAGAAGAAGGCACAGGAAGCGGCAAAGCCTGACCCAGATGCTGATTATGTGGACGATGACGAGGACTATGGGTACGATCCGGAGTTTGAGGACGACGATGAAGATAGCTCCGTCGATGAAGATGATAATGAACCTGTGTAAACAGGATAGGCTTGATGCCTGGGGCAGCCTTCGGGTTGCCTTTACATAGTTTCCGCTTTCAAAAAATAAAAAAATTTGCGTTTTTGAAAGTGACATCTTGCATATACTATTAGCAGACAGTATAATAAGTACAGCGAAGCGGTTTCGAGAAATGAAAAAACTTCAATTTTTGAAAGCGGGTGACTATATGAAAACAATCACGAGAGCAAAATATCTCGATAGAATCATTGAACTGAATGGTACTCCTGACATCAAGATCATCACGGGCATTCGTCGATCTGGTAAGTCCAAATTGATGCAGGCGTATATTGCGTATCTGAAAAGCAATTTTGAAAACATCAATATTATCTTCATCGACTTCATGGATTTGGCGTATGAAGAAATCAAGGAATACCATGCCTTACACGCCTATGTGGAAGAACATTATCAGGAAGGAAAAACGAACTACCTGTTTGTAGACGAGGTTCAGATGTGTCCCAAGTTTGAGTTGGCAATCAATAGCCTGTACTCTAAGGGAAAATACGACATCTATGTAACAGGCTCTAATGCTTTCCTGTTGAGTGCAGATCTGGCAACTCTGTTTACCGGACGCTATATTGAAATTCATGTGTTTCCTTTCAGCTTCCAGGAATATTGCCAGTATTATGATGATATTAGTGACAAAGATAAGCTCTTTGATGAGTACGCTATCAAGGGCGGTTTAGCAGGTTCCTATGCTTATAGAACCGAAAAAGACAGAACAAACTATATCAAAGAGGTCTACGAAACGATTGTTACAAGGGATTTGGTACAGAAATATACTCTCCCGGACACTTTGGTTTTACAACGTCTGAGCGAGTTCCTTATGGATAATATCAGCAACCTGACTTCTCCGAATAAGGTCAGTCAGCTACTGACAGCAAATGAGACTCCAACCAATCATGTAACCGTCGGCAAGTACATTAAGTATTTGTGCAATGCTTTTGTATTTTATGATATTAAGAGATATGACATCCGAGGTAAGAAATACCTTGAAAGCTCTGAAAAGTTCTATTTGTGTGACAGCGGTATTCGATATGCAATACTGGGAAGCAGAAATATAGACTATGGCAGAGTATATGAAAACGTTGTTTGTATCGAGCTTCTTCGCCGTGGATATGATGTCTATGTCGGCAAGCTCTATCAAAAGGAAATCGACTTTGTTGCTCAGAGAGGTAGCGAAAAGATTTATATTCAGGTCAGCGACAACATTTCCGGGCAGGAAACATTTGAGAGAGAATGCTCTCCTCTGCTTCAGATTCGAGACGCTTATCCGAAAATGATTATTGCCAGAACCAAACATCCCCAATATAGCTATGAAGGAATCGAAATTCACGATATAGCCGATTGGTTGCTACAAGAATAAGCAAGGTGAAATATCTCCGTCATTCTCTTTTGAAATGATGGAGATATTTTTATTATGACGGAGATTGTAGAACAGAAAATTGTATCAGGTTGCAAAAATCCTTTCCGAACTTTTTACATAGCAGTCATGCACTACGGTGTGTGGCTGCTTATTTTTTTGTGAAAGGAGCAGATGCAAATGAAATTAGTTTTGGCTGAAAAGCCTTCGGTTGCACAGAGTATTGCCAAAGTGTTAGGTGCTGCCAAGCGTGAGGATGGCTACTTAGAGGGAAACGGATATGTGGTCAGCTGGTGTGTAGGGCATTTGGTGGAGCTGGCACAGCCGGAAGTCTATGATGCGAAGTACAGCAAATGGGCTTATGCAGACCTTCCTATCTTCCCGATGGACTGGCAGTATGAGGTTTCTGCCGGTACGAAAAAACAGTTTGGGATTCTGAAAAAGCTCATGGCCAGAGAAGATGTTGCGAGTCTTGTGTGTGCAACAGATGCCGGTCGTGAGGGCGAGCTGATCTTTCGGTTGGTGTACCACAAAGCCGGGTGCAGAAAGCCGTTTGAGCGGCTTTGGATTTCCTCGATGGAAGATGTAGCAATCAAGGAGGGCTTTGAAAATCTCAGGTCTGGAACGGAATATGATGCTTTGTATGAAGCAGCACTGTGTCGAGAACGAGCCGACTGGATTGTTGGTATTAACGCTACTCGACTTTTTTCGACCCTTTACGGGCAGACCCTGAATGTTGGTCGTGTTATGACCCCTACCCTTGCTATGGCTGTTATGCGAGAAGCTGCCATTTCCGCATTCAAGCCTGAACTGTTCTACACAGTTCAGATTGGATTGGATGGTTTTACGGCTGCAAGCGAACGCTTCAAAACCAAGGCAGCAGCCGAAGCTGTCAAACAAAGCTGTTCGGTGGCAATCGTTCAGAAAGCTGAATGTAAGGAGAAAACAGAAAAGCCGCCTGCGCTCTATGACCTGACCAGTTTACAGAGAGAAGCCAACCGTGTGCTTGGCTACACGGCACAGCAGACCTTGGACTACACGCAGAACCTCTATGAAAAGAAACTGGTCACTTATCCCCGTACCGACAGCAGGTTTCTGACGGAAGATATGGCACATAGCCTGACCGACCTCGTAAAGCTGGCTTTCCACACATTCCCCGTGGAGGATGTGGATAACATACCAGTTCATGCAGAGCAGGTTGTGAATAACAAAAAGGTCACAGATCACCATGCCATCATTCCGACCAGAGAATTGCAGAAATGCAATCTGAGCGAACTTCCCAAGGGTGAACTTGCAATTTTGCAACTGATCTCGAATCGGTTGTGCGTAGCTGTTGGCGATCCGCACCGATACGCAGAGACAGTTATTGAGCTGGACTGTGGCGGTACCGTGTTTTCCACCAAAGGCAAAACTGTTGTGCAGGATGGATGGAAAGCTCTGGTTCAGAAAAATGATTCGACAAAATCCGACGAAAACGTGCAGACACTCCCTTCTGTTTCCGTTGGTGACGAAATGACCGTCAGCGGCACGGAAATCAAGGAAGGGAAAACATCTCCCCCTAAACACTTTACCGAGGATACTCTGCTTTCTGCTATGGAAACTGCCGGTGCGGACGAAATGCCTGATGAGGTGGAGCGCAAAGGTTTGGGAACGCCTGCGACCCGTGCCGGTATCATTGAGAAGCTGGTTCGCATCGGTTTTCTGGAGCGTAAGGGTGATAAGAAAACCAAACACCTGATTCCGACCCACAAGGGTACGGCTCTGGTAACAGTCATGCCGGAACAGATTCAGTCCCCATCCATGACGGCGGATTGGGAAGAAAAATTGTTGCTCATTGAGAAAGGCGAATATGCCAGCGAGGACTTTATGGACGAGATCAAAGATGTGATTGCCGGTCTGATTCAGAACTATGAAGTAATCCGTGATTCCGAGGTTATGATGTCGAAAGAAGCCAATTCTATCGGCAAATGCCCGCTCTGCGGCAGTGCTGTAGAGGACAAAGCCAAGGCATTTTTCTGTTCCAACAGAGCTTGCAAATTTGCCCTCTGGAAAAACAATCGCTACTTTGCGAGCATCGGCAAGAGCATGACTTCTGCCACGGCGCAGAAATTGCTTGGTTCCGGCAAGGTAAAGCTCAAGAATTGCAAGTCCGAAAGAACGGGCAACACCTTTGATGCCACCGTCTTTATGGAGGTATCAGATGATGGCAAAACGAAGTTCAGTATGGAATTTGAAAATGGAGGAAAGCGCAAATGACAAATGAGTACAACCCGGATGGTAAGGAAATCCGATTTATCGACAGCCATTATAAGGATTTGTTTCATATCCCCGATGGCAGCTGTGTGCAGATTCACTACCCGGATGAAATGGTTGTGAAGCCCTGCACCTTCATTGACGAGTATCATACGCAGATCGGATACAATGTGTTTCATATCTGCCAGTTTGCAGAAATTATGGAGCGCAACGGCGCAAGCTATATGCCGGAGCCTGAGATTATGGGCGATGAAGCCGCATGGAAGGTCGGAAAGGATAGAATCCTTGCGGTGCAGACCTGCGAAGATGGTTACGACTACACCCTGTTGGATGAAAACTACAACGAGATTGATGGCGGTCAGGTTGATAACCCTGAACTGTCCATGCTCGAAGTCCGCCGGGATATTCTGGAATCCTTCGGGCTGGAGCGCCGGGAACTGCGGGCAATGTTCTATGAGGATGTCATGGAGCAGGCTTTTGAAGTCGGCAGACAGGCGGTGGTGGTCAATGACCCTATCGCTGAGCTTGCTTTTAAGCTCGACCGTTTTGCAGAGAACTTCGACCCCTATGAATATATGGATCAGGTCGATGATGTGCAGGCGCATATCCAAGAAATCAAGGCAGATCTTGCCGCTGGTAATACGGCTCCGTATCGTGAGTTCCTGAATACAGCCATTGAAGAAGCCCGTGAGGAAACTGCGGTTGAGGTTGCCAAAGTGCTGAAAAGTCAGCTGGATAAGCTCGACTCTCCGAAGCGTGAGTCGGTCATGGAAAAACTGGCACAGGCCGCAGAAAAAGCTGCGCCTGCCAGTCCCTCTCCCAAACGCAAAGAGCCTGAACGATAAGGAGGACACGGATATGAAAAACGAAAAATGGGATGATGTTCACGGAAATACCACCCCGGATGACAGAATGGTTGCTTTTCTGGAAAGCCCCACGGATTCCTATGCGATTCTTCAGCTGCGGGAAGATGTAGACGATAATATCCCGCTCATGTTTGCAAATTACAGCTACCTTCAGAAGAAAGAAATGGAGCCTGAGATTGACCGTTACGAGGTGGTCTATCATGGCTCCATTTCTATGTCCGAGGATGTGAATCGGCAGCTGGAAGATTTGTATGTAAAGTTCAATATTGACCACCCGGATGATTTCCGTGGTCACAGTATGTCGGTCAGCGACATCGTAGCCTTAAAGGTAGTCGGTGAGGTATCCTTTCACTATGTAGATTCTGTTGGGTTTCAGAAGCTGGAAAACTTTATGAAGTCCGAAAACTACCTGAAAAACGCAGAGATGGCAATGGAAGATGATTATGGGATGATTGACGGTATCATCAATAACGGAAAAGCGTCCGGATTAGAGGAACGTCCTTCGGTGTTGGAGCAGTTAAAGGAAAAGCCCGTGCCGGATGTTTCCCATAAGCCGCCCAAGAGCCACCCGGAAAGGGAGATTGAATGATGGATTTCACACAGGATGAGCGGAACATGATGATGCTTTACAGCCCTGGCACAAGGTCAGGGCTGTGTGAAGCACTGACACTGATGAAGGAACAGCTTTCGGAGGACGAGTCAGAGCTTTTTGCTTTGGCAGACTCGGTTCTCCGTAAAGTTTCAGCCATGGACGATGCCGCCTTTGAGAAGCTGAACCTTTATCCGGATTGATAGGATTGGAGGGATACAATGAACGCAAAAGAGCGATTTTATTCCGGATTAGCAAAAGAAACGATTGGGAAAATCACCTCGAACACAGATAACTGGACTTCGTTTTTGAGAACGATGTCCCGCAACTATGAGTTCACCTATCCGGAACAGGTGATGATTTATGCTCAGCGCCCCAATGCGACCTTTTGCAAGCCCTATGAGGACTGGAACGCTGAAAATTACCGCAGATATGTAAAGCGTGGCTCTACCGGCATTGCTCTGTTTGTGATGAACAGGGATAAACCGTATCTGCGCTATGTGTTTGATGTGGCGGATACCGGCGTTCGCCGTTCTTCCCCGGAACTGAAACCGTGGGAGGTGACGCCTGAAAACCGCTCCTATGTCATGGAAGCGATGGAGCGTACCTTCGGTGTTGCCGCTGACGGGGTACTGGAAGCACAGCTTGAAGATATTGCATCCGCACTGGCGGCTGAGTATTGGGACGATTACAAAAAGCAGTTCCTCGACATCGTTGCCAACAGCTTCCTTGAGGAGTATGATGAACTCAACATCGAAGTAGCTTTCAAAAATGCGGTGGCAAACAGCGTATCCTATACGATGTATTGCCGGTTCGTGGAAAGTCCCGACAACTACTTCGAGCATGAGGATTTCCAGAAGGTGTTTGATTTTAACACCAGACAGACGGTAAATGCCCTTGGTACTGCGGTGAATGCCATCAGCACAAGGATGTTTCAGGAAATCGAAAAAGCGATTGGAGAACATGAGCAGATTAAAGCTACCGAAAGGAGTACAGATTATGAGCGAGATGACTTACAGACAGGCCGGAGATTATCAGATTCCGAACCTTCAGTTGGAGAACGAGGGAGAGAAACCTCTGGGCAAGTACGGCAGGATGCGTCGAGCATTTTTGGAACAGAACAATCCGATGCTCCTGAACGACATGATTCTGACGGAGAGCCTGTTCCCGCACCTGTGGGAGATCGAGGAAACAGCGAAAGCCAGAGTGGAGTTTCTGATGGAGCAGTACCTGAAGGACAGCCCCGCACCGGACAAGGAAACGCAGCAGATGGCGTGGGTGCAGCACATGAACAGCCTGAAAGCACAGGCGGAGGAAGTCGTGATGACGGAGCTTATCAACAGCTGAGTCTGAACCTTTTCCTCTCCGAAAATGAACAAATCAGTTTTATCGACCGAGCAGAGAGCTTTACGCCCTCTGCTTTTTCTTTTGCCCAGGAAGAAATCGACCACTTCCTTCTGCTTGGTAGCAATACCGATGAAGCCCGAAAAGTCGTAGCGCTGGAATATATGAAGCAGAAGCCGTTGGAAGAAATCGTTCAGACCTTAAAGCAGGTCTATCACGGCGGCTATGGTCTGAAAGAAGATAGCGGGAATATCTGTGCGTGGTATGCCGAGGACGGTATCCACCTTGCCAAAGGTTCCTCTGCCATTGACAGCCCCAGAGCGCAGATCGTTTCTTGGGAAACGGTTGCCGAGCGCATTGGAGAACTGCTTGAAAATGGTCGGTTCGCAACTAATGTGGAACTGGTAGAAGCATCCGGATATGAGCGTCAGAAGTTGGCAGAATCCCTGTGGCATCTTTATCACGATTTGAGTGAAGAAGCCCGTTCCAGCAACTATCTGGCAATTCTTCATCAGGAACCGTTTCGTGGTTTCCCTGACGAAACCGCAGACTTGGCTGAAAAGTTGGATGACCCTCGTTTCCACGCAACCTTGGTACAGCAGTATTCGGAATTTAGAAAAACCCTTGCGGAAAATCCCGATCTGCTTCGTTTTCACTATCACAAGCTGAATCTCATTCAGAAACAGCTGTATGAGTTGAATATGCCTTTGCGTGAGTATCAGACCGATATGATGCAGATGCCCCTTGTCCGCCAGTTCATTACGGATGATGAAGTCAATGCAGACTTGACCCGTGGAAGCGGCTTTTCCGGTGGTAAAGCCCGTATTTATAACTACTGGCAGGAGAATCATTCTGCCAAGGAAAAGATGGACTTCCTGAAGCATGAATACGGAACCGGTGGTCATTCCCATGCCTGCTCTGGTGCAACGCACAGCGGTCAGGATCACGATGCCAAGGGTGTTGCTTACACCAAGAGCGGTTGCGATAAATTGCAGATGTCCTGGGCGCAGGTGGTGCAGAGAATCGACGGTCTGATACGAAAGGGACGCTACCTCAGCCCGGAGGAAGAAGCGGAACGACAGGCTATCGAAGAAGCTAAAACTGATCCGTTGGAAGATGTTTATGACCGTTTCGCAGTGATTGATACCGAGGATGGCGAGTATGCGATCTGGGATAATCAGACCGATGACTACTATGTAGACCCGGAAGGCGTTACGGAATACTTCACGGACGAATGGCTTGCCAATGACTATTTGGAGGAAGTTCGTCAGTCCGTAGCTGCGATGGAGTCGGTTCAGCCAGAAGCGCCTGTGGCAGAGCCTGCCGAAGTTGTGGAAGCATCTGCTTCCGAGGAACCGAAATGGAATTATCAGGTCGGTGACACGGTATATCTGGACGATACAGCTTTCCGTGTGGAGCAGATCACGGACAGAGAAGTTCAGCTGCGTGACCCTACGCTTGCTTATCCCATCTTCCGTGCCGAGAATCGTGAGAATTTCGAGCGTATGCTCTCTCAGGACGAAAGAAACCATGCGGTAAGGGTTGATGCCCAAACCGAAGAAAAGCCCGTTACAGAGGATTTTCTGGGCAAAACCGAACCGAGGGACTACACCCCTGAGTATCAGCTGTTAGACCGTCTGCGTATGGACTGCGAATACTTCCTTGGTGCAGGACAGCACAGCGAAAAGCATCTGTGGGCAGGCAACCGCCATGCACAGATTGCCAAGATGCGTGAGCTGTATGAAATGATTCCCGACAAACCAGAATGGCTGACACCTGAGATGATTAACAGCTACGAGGAGCGCATGGCTCCCCGCTATCTGGTTGCCGCCTACCATCACTTTGAAAACGGCTTCGATGATAAACTGGACTACTACACTCTGGAAGAAGCGGAAAAAGCTGCCCAGGGCTATGTGGACGGAACCATGGAGGATGACGGATTCAAGTACGATGGTGCTGCCGTTTACGATCAGCAGGAGCATAAGTGCATCCGTATCTATGGGGACTACCCTGACGAAAAGGCACACGCACAGGTCAGAGCCAGTGCGGAACCCGAACAGCAGGAACCGGAACACTTCATCGATCATTTTTATGTTGCCGAGGACATTCAGAAGCGGGGTGCGCTGGACATCAAGGAATACAGTTCCTTTGATGATGCCCTGCGAGCCTACTATGCACTTCCTGACACGCAGAGAAAAGCCCTGGGTGCAATGAATACCAGAGATCTGCCGGGTAGTCTGGACTTCGTACAGTGCGTAGATGGAAAGGACACCATCATTCAGGATTATGCCCAGGTGGACGGATGGCAGAATGCCGAAGTCATGGACATTATCGCTCAGCTTGAGCAGTCCATCACCACCAGAGAAATCCCACCTGTTCCTGCGGTGAACTTCCACATCACGGATGACAACATCGGTGAAGGTGGACCGAAGCAGAAATTCGCAAGAAACATCGCAGCCATTGAAACTCTGTTCAAACTGGAAAGCGAGAACAGGAACGCCACTACCGAAGAACAGGAGATTTTGTCGAATTATGTCGGTTGGGGCGGTCTGGCAGATGCCTTTGACCCGGACAAGGGAAATTGGGCGAAGGAGTATCAGACACTGAAAAACCTGCTTTCCGAAGATGAATATGCTGCGGCAAGAGCTTCCACCCTGAACGCACATTACACCAGCCCTACGGTCATTCGCTCCATCTACGATGCGGTCGGACAGATGGGCTTTGAAACAGGAAATATTCTGGAGCCTGCTATGGGTATCGGCAACTTCTTTGGTATGCTCCCTCCTGAAATGCAGAGCAGCCGTTTGTATGGTGTGGAACTGGATTCCATCACCGGCAGAATTGCTCAGAAGCTCTATCCCAACGCAGAAATCAAAGTAGCCGGTTTTGAAACGACAGACCGCCGAGACTTTTACGATCTGGCTGTGGGTAATGTCCCTTTCGGCAACTACAAAGTGTCCGACAAGCCGTATGACAAGCTGGGATTCTCCATTCACAACTATTTCTTTGCCAAGGCTTTGGATCAGGTTCGTCCCGGTGGTGTGGTCGCTTTTGTGACAAGCCGTTACACCATGGATTCCAAGAACTCTGACGCAAGGCGATATATGGCGCAGAGGGCGGAACTGCTTGGTGCAATCCGTCTGCCAAACGATGCCTTTAAGAAAAACGCAGGCACGGAAGTCGTGTCCGACATCCTGTTCCTGCAAAAGCGTGACCATCCGATTGACATTGTACCGGAATGGGTAAACCTTGACCGCACCGAAGAAGGACACACCATGAACAGCTACTTTGTCGCTCATCCTGAAATGGTTCTGGGCGATACGGTGGAAGAAAGTACCGCCTACGGCATGGACATTACAGTGCGTCCCATTGAGGGCATGGAACTGTCCGAACTTCTGAAAGAAGCAGTTTCCCACATCCAAGGAACCTATCAGGCTGTGGAGCTTCCCGAAGCTGACAAGGGTAAGGAAATCGAAACCATTCCTGCAACCCCGGATGTAAAGAATTTCTCTTATACCGTGGTGGATGGCAATGTGTACTTCCGTGAAAACTCCCTGATGCGCCGTGTAGACCTGAATGAGAAAGCAAAAGACCGTGTGATGGGCATGGTGGAACTTCGTGGTATCGTCAACGAGCTGATCGAATATCAGCTTGAGGATTACCCGGATGAAATGATTACTCAGAAACAGGCAGAACTGAATGATGCCTACGATGCGTTTGCCGCAAAGAACGGGCTTATCAATAATCGAGCCAATGGTCAGGCATTTGCTGACGATTCCTCCTACTATCTCCTGTGTTCTCTGGAAAATGTGGATGAGGACGGCAATCTGAAAAGCAAGGCGGATATGTTCACCAAGCGAACCATCAAGCCGGAACGCAGAGTGACGAGCGTGGATACGCCGTCCGAAGCTCTGGCAATCTCTATCGGTGAGCGTGGCAAGGTGGATTTGCCGTTTATGGCACAGCTGCTTGGAACACCTGGAGAATACGATGCGATTCAGGCAGAGCTTCGAGGGGTGATCTTCAAAGACCCGATGGCTCCCGATGCTGTGGAAGTTGGATGGCAGACTGCCGATGATTACCTTTCCGGTGATGTAAGAAGCAAGCTGCGTGTCGCACAGATGGCGGCAGACAGGGATTCTTCCTTCCACATCAATGTGGAAGCCTTGCAGAAAGCACAGCCGAAGGACTTGGATGCGTCCGAGATTGATGTGCGTTTGGGTGCAACATGGATTGATGCCGATTATATTCAGCAGTTCATGGAGGAAACCTTTGAAACGCCGTATTACTTGCGCCGTTCCATTGAGGTCAAGTTCTCCGAGCTGACCGCAGAGTGGCGCATCAACGGTAAGAGTTCTCCCAACTACAACGATGTGGCGGCGTATGTCACCTACGGTACAGAGCGAGCCAACGCATATCGGATTCTGGAGGAAACGCTGAATCTGAAGGATATTCGTATCTATGATACGATTGAAGATGCAGATGGTAAGCAGAAGCGTGTCCTCAATAAAAAAGAAACTACCCTGGCACAGCAGAAACAGCAGGCAATCAAGGATGCGTTCCGAGATTGGATTTGGAGAGATCCGCACAGACGAGAAACCCTTTCCACCAAGTACAACGAACTTTTTAACTCCACCAGACCTCGTGAGTATGATGGCTCTCATATCCGTTTCGGCGGCATGAACCCGGATATTACCCTCCGTGAACACCAGAGAAATGCTATCGCTCATGTGCTATATGGTGGAAATACGCTGCTTGCACACGAAGTTGGTGCGGGCAAGACCTTCGAGATGGCTGCATCGGCTATGGAGAGTAAACGGCTTGGATTGAGCCAGAAATCCCTGTTCGTTGTGCCGAATCACTTGACCTTACAGTGGGCAAACGAGTTCCTGCACCTCTATCCGAGTGCCAAGCTCCTTGTTGCCACCAAGAAGGATTTTGAAACAGCAAACCGTAAGAAGTTCTGCGCTCGTATCGCAACGGGTGACTATGATGCAGTCATCATCGGTCACAGCCAGTTTGAAAAAATCCCGCTTTCTGCCGAACGACAGGAACGGCAGCTGCGGGAGCAGATTGATGAGATCGAGGGTGCGATTGCGGAGCTGAAATGGCAGCGTGGCGAAAACTTCACGATCAAGCAGATGGAGAAAACACGAAAATCATTGGAAGCCAGACTGGACAAGCTCCTTGCCGCTGACAAGAAAGATGATGTCATTACCTTTGAGCAGTTGGGTGTAGACCGGCTGTTTGTGGACGAAAGCCATGCGTTCAAGAATTTGTTCCTCTACACAAAAATGCGAAATGTGGCAGGTCTGTCCACCTCCGAAGCCCAGAAATCTTCGGATATGTTTATGAAGTGCCGCTATATGGATGAGCTGACCGGCGGGCGTGGTGTGATCTTTGCAACCGGTACTCCAGTAAGTAACTCGATGACCGAGCTTTATACGGTCATGCGCTATCTCCAGTACAGTACGCTCCAGCAAAAGAACCTGACCCATTTTGATTCCTGGGCATCGACCTTCGGAGAAACAACAACTGCGATTGAGCTTGCACCGGAGGGAACCGGCTATCGTGCCAGAACCCGATTTGCGAAGTTCTTCAACCTGCCTGAACTGATGAATATGTTCAAGGAGGTTGCCGACATCAAGACCTCTGACCAGTTGCATCTCCCTGTTCCCGAAGCAAAGTTTGAAACGGTTGTGGTTCAGCCCTCTGAGTACCAGAAGGATATGGTGGCTTCCCTTTCAGAGAGAGCAGCAGATGTTCATGCCGGTATTGTAGACCCGTCCGTCGATAATATGCTCAAGATTACCAGCGACGGACGAAAATTGGGACTGGATCAGCGGCTAATGAACACCCTGTTACCCGATGACCCTGACAGCAAGCTCAATGCCTGCGTGGGAAATATCCTGCGTATCTGGCAGGACGGTCAGGCTGACAAATTGACCCAGTTGGTGTTCTGCGACCTTAGCACACCGAAAAATGATGGAACCTTCAATGTCTATGATGATGTCAAAACCAAGCTGATTGCAAACGGTGTGCCTGCGGAAGAAGTTGCCTTTATCCATGATGCAGATACCGAGGCAAAGAAAAAAGACCTCTTTGCCAAGGTTCGTACCGGGCAGGTGCGAGTGCTTCTTGGCAGTACGCAAAAGATGGGTGCAGGAACCAACGTCCAGGACAAATTGGTGGCAGTTCACCACTTGGATGTGGGTTGGCGTCCGTCTGATATGACCCAGAGAAACGGTCGTATCATCCGTCAGGGCAACCGGAACAAAGAGGTTCAGGTGTATCAGTATGTGACCGAGGGAACCTTCGATGCCTACCTGTATCAGACCTTGGAAAACAAGCAGAAGTTTATTTCTCAGATTATGACCTCCAAATCACCGGTTCGCTCCTGTGACGATGTGGATGAGCAGGCGCTGTCCTATGCGGAGATCAAGGCGCTGTGTGCCGGCAATCCGCTTATCAAGGAAAAGATGGACTTGGACATTGATGTGGCAAGGCTGAAGGTGCTGAAAGCTGACCACCAGAGCCAGCAGTACCGTATGGAAGATAAGCTTCTGAAATACTTCCCGGCTGAGATTGAAAAGCAGACAGGCTATATTCATGGCTTTGAAGCTGATATTAAAACCGTGGAAGCACACCCGCAGATTGCCGATGGCTTTTGCGGCATGGAAATCATGGGCAAAGCCTACACCGAAAAGGCAGATGCCGGTGAAATCCTCCTTGCGGCTTGTAAGGACACGAAAAGTGCCGATCCGGTTCCTCTTGGCAGTTACCGTGGCTTTCAGATGGAGCTTTCGTTTGACAGTTTCCGGAACGAGTTCGATGTGACCCTGAAGGGCGCTGTGAGCCACAGAGTAGCCCTTGGAACGGACGCACGAGGAAATATCACCCGACTGGACAATGCCCTTGCAGGCATCCTTGAGCGCTTAGAACGAGCCAATGAGCAGTTGAATAATCTCTACAATCAGCAGGAAGCAGCCAAGGCGGAGGTTGGAAAACCGTTCCCGCAGGAAGCAGAGCTGACAGCCAAAAGTCAGCGACTGGCAGAACTGGATGCAGCCCTGAATATGGAGGACTCTGTGGAAAATCGTGACGAAAGAAGCGAGTCAGAGCGTCCTTCTGTGTTGGCTGATCTGAAATCCAAAGCGGAGCATATCCCGCCTGCAAAATACTCTGAAACCCGTGAGGAGGTGTTGTAATGGCAAAGCGAGATCAGGATGTTCATTTCCTTGCATCCAAGGAGGAGGTCGAGCGAATCCATGAGAAGATGGACGAGCTTGGCATCCGCAGCATGGGAGCCTATCTGCGGAAAATGGCTCTGGATGGTTACTGTATCAGACTGGATTTGCAGGATGTGAAAGCCCTGGTTTCGCTCCTGCGAATCTGCTCCAACAACCTGAACCAGTACGCAAAGCGAGCGAACGAAACAGGCAGCATCTATCGTGCTGACATTGAGGATTTGCAAAAACGGCTGGAGGAGATCTGGACGGACATGAGAGAAGTTCTTGTTCGCCTGTCCTCAATCCAGTAATCCGACAACTTGTTGGGAAGTCGCAGTTTCGGCTGCGGCTTTTACATAAGGGTTGACATCATTGCGTTATGGCAGATACCCTTGTACAATATAATTAAAAGAAAGGGGTTGAGCCTATGAAGCTGGTATTGAAGATATTGGCACTGCCGGTGCTGTTCGTTGTAAAAGTGATTTGCATTCTTGGAAATCTGCTTACAAATGTTGTGTCCTATGTAATTGGTTTATTGCTCTTGGTCATTGGCGGATCTGCGATTTACTGCATTGTAAAGGCTTTGTGGCAGTCCCTGCTTATTCTTGTGGTTCTTGGAATTGCGACAATAGCAGCGGTGTTCTTGCTCGTCTGGGCTGTTATGAAAGTCGAGAATATTGGAGAAAGTCTGGGAGCATTTATCAGGTCATAAGATAATATCAGAGAAAAGTCACCGACCGGTGGCTTTTTCTTTTTGGGAAGGAAGTGATGGGAATGGCAGCGACAAGATTGATTGCACTCCATGTGAATAAGGGAAAGACGGTCGCTCAATGTTTGGCAGACAGAACCGACTACTCACAAAATGCCGCAAAAACCAATGATGGCGAATTTATCAGTTCCTATGAGTGTGATCCAAAGACAGCAGATGAGGAATTTCTGCTTTCCAAACGGCAGTATCAGCATATTACCGGCAGACAGCAGAAGAACAATATCATCGCATACCAGATACGCCAGTCCTTTAAGCCGGGAGAAATCACCCCGGAAGAAGCGAACCAAGTCGGCTATGAAACAGCGATGCGATGGACAAAGGGAAAACACGCTTTCATCGTTGCGACCCACATCGACAAATCCCACATTCACAATCATATCATTTATAATTCGACCTCGCTGGATGCCACACGGAAATTCAAAAACTTCTTTCTTTCCGGTCTGGCGGTGCAAAGACTCAGTGATATGGTTTGCCTGGAACACGGGCTGTCCATTATTACACCGAAGCCGTATCGGGAGCGCCAGAAAAGAACTGTTTATCCCAAGAAGCGTACCCAGCGTGACGAATTATGTGATGCGATTGATGCGGTGCTGAAGCAGAAACCAAAGAGCTTTGATGGCTTTGTTCAGGCTCTGGCTGACATGGGATTTGAGTTCAAGGATGGAAAGCAGCCTGCGTTCAAGGGCGAGAATCAGAAGCGTTTCATTCGGCTGCGTTCCCTGGGCGAAGGATATAGCAAAGAGGAAATTCAAGCGGTTATCTCCGGCAAGAACCTGCACAAATCAAAAGGCGGCTCTGCCAAGGCTCCTGCCCCGAAGCAGTTCCAGATGCTGATTGATATTCAGGCAAAGATGGCCGAGGGCAAGACGGTCGGTTATGAAAAGTGGGCGAAGAAGTTCAACCGAAAAGAAGCTGCCCGAACGGTAATCCTACTGAAAGAAAAAGGCTTGGGCAACTACGACGATCTGACTGCTCATATTGAAAATCTGTCTGCCCAGTTCGATGCGCTTTCTGATTCTATCAAGGTCGCAGAGAAACGTATGGTTGAGGTTCAGGCGTTGCAGCAGCACATCAAAAATTATCGCAACACAAGGCAAATTTATATCGAGTACCGCAAGTCTGGATATAGCAAAAAATTCTTTGAAGAACACCGTCAGGAAATCACAATTCATAAAGCGGCGAAGCAAGCCTTTGATGAATTGCAGATTACAAAGCTCCCGTCCATGCAATCATTGTATGAGGAGTTTCATCAGCTGGCAGTCCAGAAAAAGCAGGACTACGCTGAGTACCGTCAGATCAGAAAAGAGAAAGAAGAACTGCTGATTGCCAAACGGACGGTTGAAACGATTTTGAATATCGACAGGCAGAAAGAGCAGGAAAAAGAGAAAGAGAAAGAGGAAAAGAAGAACTTCCGTTAAAGCAAAAAGCCACGGTCTGCACTCCCCAAAGGGTGCGGATCGTGGCTGCTTTTTTGCTTTTCGATTTCGGTGCTTTCAACCATGGGCAAATTTTTATTCTACTGTTCTTTGAGAAACGATTGAAAATCGTGTAGCCATCATCGGCAGATGATGTTCAAAGGGGATTGGGGATGCTTCCCCAACAAGCAAATTTGCGAAGATTGCACCGAAGGGAAAATCGAGAAAATGAGTGAACCTGTACAGGTTTACACTGCTTGCCAATTTGTGAGATTATGAATTTAGTATCGAGAATAGGGTACACCTAAATTTTGCAATGCTGCAACCCTATCATCGTTGCATGGATGAGTTGAGTATATTGCACTGAGAAAACCATCATGCGGAACATCTGAGATATGTTGGTCTAATACCGTCGCTAATTCAAGACCAAAACCAATTTTATAAGCAAATTCATCAGCCAGATACTCATTTTGTCTCATAGACCACATCAGAAAAAGCATACAGAACTTTACCCATAACCAAGAAAGTGCTGTTGATATTCCTGCGAAAACTGCGGTAATTATACCCATTACACCACTACGAGAGCATATTGCGAACAGCCCCATGATTGCAGAAAAAATCCAGTAGGATATTTTGATTAACAGGAGGCACCCGGATATAAATATATTGCCCCCGCCAATCAATAATTGGATAACAGTATGTCCGTATGAGAGATGTCCGATCTCATGGGCGAGAATTCCAAGTATCATATCATCGGAGAGTAAAAGCAATCCGTCAGTTATGCATAGTGTTTGCCTACCTAGAGCAAATGCATTTGGAGCAGGATCATGGATAATCTTCACTTTCACTTTTTTAGGACAGTATGATGTGTTCTCTTTTGCTTTATCTAAAACATATTGAACCAGCGGGACAACTCGAAGTTTTATATCTACTCTTTTTATATCGCTTGCTCCTGCGAAGGCAGCCAGGCACATTTCGCCTAATGGGGATAAGCTGATAGCTACTGTGAAAAAGTAAATACAAATCAGTTCAACAATGCTTCCTGACGAACCGAACACAGCAACAATCAGCAGAATATTAAGAGTAAAGAACAGAAGAGTTCCTAAGTTTGAGAAGCGAACAATTCTGCCTACACGATGCCAAATATCCATAATGCACCCCCCTTTTATCGTGTTGTTGGTTTGAGCTTGCATTGTTTAATTACTCAAATGTAAAGAAATCTTTGTTTCGCTCTTTGAACAGAGCAAAGACAGTCTCTAACACAAATTCGTTTTCAACACCAACATATTCTTCTGTTTCATCGTCAATTTCTTTCAGCTGCAAAATAACAACTTGCCCATCCGAATCTCCAATAGGAAGCAGGACAACATATTCGTTCTGGCGATACGGTATTAAGTCAAGAAATTCAAATTCAACTTCGTTCCCATTCTCATCATTCAAAGTTATAATGTTGTCTTCATCCATGTCGTCGTTCCTTTTCTTAATATAAATAATTATCGTTGATAATGATGCCTAATAGTTCAAAGAGATTATCCTTTTTGGAAAGAATGCATTTTTTCATGGCTTGTTTAATTTGTTCCGTTGAAATGCTATCAGGCAACATTTCCCTTGGGACACCATGACCGAATTGCCGAAAATACTGTTCTTCGATTTCATAATACTCATTATCAATTTTCGGTTCAGGTGTATTAAGGAAGCTATTCATAAAATCTGCAACGCTCTTGTTTTTGTCCATTGTATGCACCTACCTTTCTCTGCTCAAGACCCTAACATGATTATCTGGTCTAATAGAATCAATCATTGAAGAAAAAATACCAAACGCTGTAGGAAAGAAATTTGCTAATAGCTCTAATTTGCCTTGGTCTCCCATAGACGCTTCAAAAAAGTGGGCAAAGGCTTCTGCTTGTAGATTGCCCGGTCTCGTCCAATAGTTCCTTGAGTGACCATAATTTCCGTGCAATTGACCATTTGTTGTCGCATCAATTAAGTCCGAGAAGGAGTGAGCTGAATCCTGCCTAATACGGGTCAGAAAAGCAGTTTGCTTTTCCACTGGAAGATTGTTATATAAGCTCAGGATTCTTTGTCCGTCCTCAACCAGTGCCTCAGCAAATTCTGGAGTATTGGATAGATTGCTCCGATAGTTGCACGAAGCATGGTCGATCATGTGAGCAAGCTCGTGGAAATAAGTTGTTCCTGCACCTCTTGGATTTGTCATATCAGAAGCTGCATTGTAGTAGACTCCTCGTGAATGCCCTATATAATTTCCCGGTGAGTAATGTGCTGTCTGATCCGGTGGATATTCAGAATCTTGTATCATCAGTTTACCAGCGAAATGGTCAAACACTTCTCTGACATTCTGCTCTGCATTTTCATGGCGTTGTGATATAACAGCGATATATCCGTCTGGTGTGCTACCTTGGGTTAGCACGCCAAGGCAATACTGATAAGACGAATTACCAACATTAGGTGTTTGCAGACCCTGGAGGAAAGAATTTCGTGCAGAAGGAGTGTCCAAATTAACATTATCATATTCTTGTACACTTTTGGCAAGTGAAGCAACGTATTTTTCGGCCTGAAGCATAATCTGTAAAATATCATTCAGGGCTTTGTTGCAATCTTTTACGATAGTTCCCAGCTCATCGTACTTCTTGTCATTCCATCCAATTCCCAATTGCTGATATTTCATCTTCACAGAACTTCTTGTAGTTTCGATAGAAGAAATGGAGGTCCGCATATTTTTCAGTATTGTCAGTAATTGAGTTGCATCAGCATTTACGTTGCTCAAACACTCACCTCCTCATTTGTTAATCATTTCGAGTGTAGCTACCTGTTACTAAAACCGGGATATATGTATCAAGCGATTGAGCTGCAAGTGTTCGATGTCGCCCATCACTCTGAAATACATAATAAGAACCTACCTGCGCAACCTGGACAGGATTATTGTAATAGCTACGAATGGTATCATCTAACACTGGGTTTTGTGAAAGCTCATCCAAAGACATTCCTGACTCAGTATTTTGACGAACATCTTGGATGTGCGAAGCTCGCCTTAGAATGTTTTCTCTCGACCATCCCTCTCGACCATTCCGTGTCCAAAATCCTTCCGGGTTCCCAAGTTCTCGGTCACTGAGATAAACTCCTTCAATATCCCTTGCTCTAACGTATACGAGTTCTGGATTTTCATTTCGAGAAAAGGTATAGTTCCCGTTCTCCCAATAATCTCGATATTCTTCATAGTGATTTCCACGGGAAAAATATCGTTCAGCTGATAGTCTGTCTTGAACAAATGCAAGATTAGAACCAAAGGTATTTGACTCAAAGGTGGTTGTATCTGCACTTGATGGTGTAACAGCAAAACTACTGGTCTGAGGTGTGCTTGCAGATATTCCATTTGTAGATCCTAGTTGAACACTTTCGTATTCACTAAGGCTCTTGGCGAGTAAAGCCACATATTTTTCTGCTTGAAGCATAATTACCAATATGTCATTGAGAGCCTTGTTGCAGTCTCTTACAACCACGCCCAACTCGTTGTATTTTTTATCTTGCCATCCAGCACCTAACTGTTCATATTTCATCTTTACAGATTTTTTGGTAGTTTCGATGGAGGAAATGGAATCCTGCATTTTTTTCAGCATTGCGAATAGCTGAACGGAGTCAGCATTTACCATACTCATTTCATCACCTCCTGGCAGCGGATTTTGTGAAGTGCAAAGCGGCGATGTGTCAGGAAAGTCTGACACATCACTGCTTCGGCAAGATTTAATTTAGAGAGGAAAGAAATTGTTCCAACTCAGCAGCGGTCGGTGCAATGTACGGTTTCATCTGGTAAGTATCCTTAACACCGTCTGTGAAGTATACGCTCCTTTCTTTTTTCGTTTTGTTGGTTCATTTTCGCCAGTGTGTTCGTGTCGTTTGCTGTGACGAGAACGCAACATAGACACAAAGAAAACACAAGGGCGAGCTTGCTCGTTTATATACCCTTGTGTTTTCGACTGGATATGTTAAGGTAACAAACAGTAAATGACACGTTACAGACTGCAAAATGTACCAACTGAAAAAAGAAAGAATACCGTTGTGTGCTTTATTTCTCGATCAGCTTTTCAAACATGAGGAAAGGTTTTTATAAAAAAAGAGTAGTTACCGTTTTTTGGTAACTACTCTTTTCCTTTTTTAAGGTTTAAAGTCCTGGAAGTTTAGGTGTTTTGGGTATTGGTGGTGTAGGTAGCTGCAAGCTTTCCAATTTTTGTTGAATTGCTTTAAATTCAGGGGTTTCTTGGTGTTGATTTTGAACCATTTTTTGCTCTATTCTCTCCAAAGTCGGTTGAATTTCTTTCCCTGATACTTTACGATTTAATTCTCTTTCTAAGGTCTCTTTCGGACTAATGGAAGGCGTTTCTAAACTTGAATAGAAGTTTCACTCCTTCTCTATTATAAAGCCTTATATCGCTAAATAAGCCCGTTTTATGAAGGGTTTCTAAGCTGAAATGAACGGGTTTACACCCGGCCTTGACCTCCGCCCGCTGTCCCGCTGAATGGGTGGACAAGGCGGCCAATCCCTCAAAGTGCTTGGACGCTCTCTTTCTGATTTTGGAGCGTTTCTTTTCTAAAAATTGAAATGGGCGGGAAGCCATTTTAGGGCTTTCCCGCCTTGATTACTTTTTAGCAAAGACGGGCGTGACTGTCAACGGCGGCGCATGAAATGCGCCGTTCATCTTGACCGTTGACTGGCTCGGCTGGCTTTGCTATCTTCCTGACAAATGGGAATGTCTAAGATAGTAAAGACGTCCCACATGCAACTCTTTCTTTTATTGCGGAAACCGTATCTTTAATTGTGAATGTAGTTGTGTCTATGACATTTGATTCATATATCCCCAAACCGGAAAATTGCTCCCACATTGTTTCCACTAATTCAATATTTGTTTTTCTATCTAATTTTGAGCGTTCCACAGCTCGCTTCATAGTTTCTTTTTTACTCGCTCTTAATACAATATAGTGTACCTCGTAATCTTCTTGGGCAAGAGCTTTCCATGGCTCCAAAAACCATGGCCCGACAATCCCATCTACAATTACATCATATCCGCCACGAGCATATCGCTTTGCAGCTTCTAAAAAGGCTTCAATGACAACCAGATTTTGCTTGTTGGATTCTGGCAAATGTGGTGGTATTGCGCCTTTGCTTAAGTAATGAAAAAAGTCATCGGTGTGCATATGCACTGATTTATCCATATCTGATTCCTTTGCGACAATTGACGCAGTTGTTGTTTTTCCTGTCCCCGGTGAGCCTGTAATCACAATAATTCTTCCTTGATTCATCTGTATTTTCCCTCACAATTTGAATTTATCACTTTGTTCCTGCCTGCTCAATCATCTTCTTCGCAAACTGGTTTTCCCTGACCCTGATTGCCCACCAAGTAAAAAAGCGGTTGGCGATTCAACCGCTTTTTTACTTGAACCAATTCTTCTAAATTATCATTTAAGCGATTCTCAAACTGTTTGTCAGTAAAATTGACTATATTTGCCATATTAAGCCACTTTCTCTTTATTCAAAACTTGTTTTGAGTAACGATTCATTGACCGCCAATACTCATGAACGGCTTGTAATTCTTCTAAAGAATAATCAAAAAGATTTACACGTTTTGCAAGCTTTAATTGGTTTAATAAATTGACTTCCAATAATTGAGAGTCATTTTTATTTAATTCATGGTTCAAAACATAGTTTAATTATTTCCTCCCGTTAAATAATAGATAACTATTAAAAATAGACAATACTTGCTCATAAGTAACGGTACTTAAATTGTTTACTTTGGCGTGTTTCATTGCTTGATGAAACTGATTTTTAGTAAACAGTTGACGATATTCTCGATTGACCCATTTTGAAACAAAGTACGTATATAGCTTCCAATATTTATCTGGAACATCTGTGGTATGGCGGGTAAGTTTTATTAAGACACTGTTTACTTTTGGTTTAGGATGAAAGCATTCCGCTGGCAGCTTAAGCAATTGCTGAATCGAGACTTGAGTGTGCAAGAGCAACCCTAGTGTTCGGTGAATATCCAAGGTACGCTTGTAGAATCCTTCTTCAACAATCAGATAGATGTCAGACGCATGGCTTTCAAAAACCACTTTTTTAATAATTTGTGTGCTTAAATGGTAAGGAATACTCCCAACAATTTTATACCTCTGTTTGTTAGGGAATTGAAACTGTAGAATATCTTGGTGAATTAAAGTGACACGAGTATTCAGTTTTAATTTTTCTGACGATAAGTTGAATAGATGACTGTCTAATTCAATAGACGTTACCTGTTTACTTATTTTAGCCAGTTTCGTCGTTAAATGCCCTTTACCTGTTCCAATTTCGTAAACGGTATCGGTTTCTTTTAAATTCAATTGTTTTATTATTTGGTTGAGTACTTTTTCACTCGTTAAAAAGTTTTGAGAATATTTTATATTTTTGTTCATGTAATATCCCTTTTTATTTGCTGTGAATATTCGCTCATTTTTCTTCCTCAATAAAAACTCTACCAGCTAACCAACATTCGTCTAATTCATTTGGGAATAATTCAAGCTGGCGAATCATATAATGTGTACTTGGAATGTAATCAAAATAAAACAATAGTGCTAGATATAAACTCCATGGAATTGGGCGTGTCCGATTTTCGTAGGCACTATAAGTTTGTCGTGAAATACCAACAGCCGAAGCAATTTCTTCTTGTGATGCACCAACTTTTCCTCTGGGTGCGGGTAACTCAATCGCCAATTGAGTGGCCAAGTTCTCTTTCTCATCTTTACTAAAATTCCAAAACTGCTTATAAGCATCTCGCCCTACAAATTGAATCAATAAATCTCCTCCTGGGTATACTCTTTCGTAGAGTACATTACTCTACGAATTTTTTATTTTAAAGAACCTCAAGATAGCTCATATTGTCGTCTTGGGGTTCTTTTCATTCTATCATTTAATGCAATCTGCCTATAAAATTTTATCATATTGCATTTATAAATGCAACTTGCACCCGATGTTGGTTGTTGAGATTTTTGGTACATTTTATAATGTATAGCAGAATCATACACAGCATGGAGGTGATTGAAACGCAACCGGAAATTGATTACGTTAAGATTGGTCAGCGCATTAGAGCTGCCCGACTGGAAAAGGGTTATAGTCAGGCTGATTTGGGTGCGTTGGTTGGTTGCTCGAACAATCATATGAGCCATGTTGAAGTTGGACAGACGAAAGTTTCTTTGGCAATGCTTCTAAAACTGGCATTCGTCTTGGAAAAGAACTTTGACTATTTTTTACTGGATACCCCATATGCAAAATGCGACAGCATCATTGATAATGAGATTGCTGCAAAACTGAAAAAGTGTAATGTAACAACATTGATAACCGTAGGAAAGTTGATTGATGTCTTGATTGACCAGCAAGAGATGATAAAAAAAGCGGAGCTTGATTGATATAATGAAAAAGAAGCCCATTGACGGTACAGAGTGAACTGCTATGGGGTTCTTTTTTGCAGCACAATATACTGATTCTTTAAGAAGCAAAAAGTCCACCAGTCATGATGCACTACGCATCGTACTGGTGGACTTTTTCTGTAAAGATATAAAAATAGATATTCATATATCGCCATAACCAATGTCGTTATCGTAGGCATGAAGATCTTCTTTCAGGAAATCTGCTTTACGAATATACATCGAATTTACCAGCTCTCCTTTTTCGTGGAGCAGGCTGAATTTGTAGTCTAATAATGCTGCCGGTACATAGAGCATTTTAGCCGTTTCAAAAAATGTGTGTTCCGAAAGGCATTCCAGGACTTTCCCATCTTCTAACAGAAGCTCCGCCGCAAAGAAGTTTGCTTCATTTTCTTCGATTGATCTATCATCAAAAACTTCCATTTCTTGAAAGCCGTGCATCATAGCGATTTTTGTATGCAGGACAGCGTGTCCTAATTCATGTGCGACTAATATACGCTCCAGGATACCGTTCACATTGTGATCTATCACGATATTCTTTTGTCTGGACTGGTAATAGAAGAAGCCCTTCAATTTCTTCTGTAAATCGTAATAGTGGATTTTGATACCTAACAGCTGACATAGCTCGTAAGGGTCTCTGGTGTGATATTTTCGCACAAGCTTATCGACAGTTTCAATGATATGCTCTGCCGTTTTCATTTGCTTCACCTCCGAATCGCACACAGAAAACATATTCTGTGCTTGAGGATTTTACTCTTTATCTTTATGCTTTCTGTATTTCTTCGGAGTGTACTTTTCCCGTGCTGTTTTCTTAGAGTCCATATAAACTGACATAATCGCCTGGAAGAATACATCTTTTGCGTCCTCGTCCAATTCTCCACCGGCAAACAGAGAATTTACACGACCCAACACTTCCTGAGCTTCTTTTGCTCCTTTTGAACCGAAGTTTTCCTTTGCCTCTAAAATAAACATATCCTGATCTATATGGCTCTGGCTATCCGTTTCAGATTCGTCCAAAAGATAGGACACAGAGATATGCAGTGCTTCAGCAAGTTTTCTGATGTTGCTTTTTCTGGGGAGTGTTCCGAGCTGCTCATAGGTGTAAAGGGATCTTTCGGAAATGCCGGTCATCTGGGCAAGCTCCGTTTGAGATAGGTTCATAGCCAAACGAGCTTCTTTAATTTTTTCTCCAAATGTCATGGTAGTATCCTTCCTTTCAAAAAATATTTATTCGTAACTTCCGATTATTTGTTGACAAACTTCTGGAAAATGCTATAATAAGAATCATAACAGAAGTTTTAATTCCACTTAATTATATATCGGAACTTTTATAAAGTCAAGAACTTCCGATTTCACTTCTGTTATTTTAATCAAATATCGGAAGTTATAGTCATTCTTGTCCCATGGTATTTGTTTCCCTTTAGCCAAGTGACAGGAGTTAGAAAGGAATTCTTATTTTATGGATTAGGCTGAAAGGAGATTCTGAATGAGCAGATATAATACACAGGTATTAAGCAGTATTCGAATGCTTTGCCGGATGCAGAACATTGACGAGAAGGTTCTGTATGAAAGAGCAAAGCTGATTTTATCCATATATCGAGAGGTGTGCTGGTCTACCATTGATCGTGCGAATGATGTATGTGATACCCTTATTTGTACTTACGGTGACAGCTTAGATGGTGCATTGATTTATCTGGAGAACTTTGCTCCGGATGAAGCGAGAGAACGATTTGAAGAACGCATTCGCAGCTTATTTGAGACAAAGTGGATCATTGAACTGGTAGATATGGCTATGTTGAAAATCAGAGAATATCCAGATAAAGGCGCTCTGTACTGTGAGATTATCTCAAAGGCATATCTCAACCGCTTCAAGTACAGGGAATCAGAAATGCTGGAGGTTTTGAATATGGAACGCAGCACCTACTATGACCGAAAGAAAGAAGCGATACTGTTATTTGGTCTGTCACTTTGGGGAACAGCCATTCCTAAATTGAAAGATTTCCTGGAAAGTGCCCGGGAGGAAGAAGCATTGTGTTATTGTGAATGCTAAGACAGGATTTTAGTCCGACTAAAATCCGATGAAAATACGACGGTTCCCCTACTGAAAGTCCGACTTGTCCAGTGTTAAAATGGCTATGCTGGGAGATAGCGGCATAAAATTGAATAGAGAGAGTTACGCCTCGTGCCTGTAATGGGTACGGGGCTTTTTTTATACCTGCCTATTTTCCCCCATAATTAACACAAAGGCATGAACGAGAGCTTGGAGTAATTTACTCCGGCTCTTTTTTTATGCCTGCAAGGAGGACAGGCAGATGGCAAAGGGTATTGAGAATCGGGCACGATCTCCTCCCGCTGTTTTTGATTTTGCAACTTCACAAATTCAAAAACACGGAGGAACGAAAATGTATTACGACTTGGTTGAAAGCGGAAAAAGAATTAAAGCCTTGAGAAAGGAACATGGGCTTACACAGGAACAGCTTGCGGAGCAGTTAGGTGTTGCCGCAAACACCATTGCACGAATTGAAACCGGCAACAGAGGTATCTCTATTGATTTGGCAATCGAACTGGTTGTGCGCTTTGAGACAACCCTTGATTACATATTTTTAGGTCGTGAATAACCTCAAAACTATACCTACGAGGCAATAAAAACTTGCATGAGGAACAGGTACAATTTAGATACAGCCAAAGAAAATCGGCTGCTTGATCCTTGAAAACTGAATACACAGTCATCGAATACGTTCCTGTTGCCGGTGCGAGAGCATCAGCCACATCAGCGGTACGCCGAGACGTATCGGATAGAGAAACAGAACGACTTTCTTCTATAAATTAAGCGCTTGTCTCTCTCCCGATGCCAGCGATCAATACTGGCTTGTAAATATTGGGTTGCTCCCAATACGGCCATGAAAGCAACAGGATTAAAGATACTTCTCTACGGAGCTGGCGGAGAACCCGGCAGAGGTTAGATTCCTATGGAACTGATTCGCAATCAGTCGTTCGGTGATTCCCTGAGGGCGTAAGCCCTCTTTCCCAGGGGTGCGTGGCAAATATGGGACACATAGACTTTTGGACTGACTGCCTGATTCCTTTCTGGCAGTCAGTTATTACATAGCCAACGAAAGGAGGTCATGGCACATGATGAAAGAAAATTGGGTATATTGCCGTGGTGATATTTATTGCGCCAAGCTGGACCCGGTAGTTGGGTCGGAACAAGGCGGCATCCGTCCGGTTATCGTCATTCAGAACGATACCGGTAATAAACACGCTCCCACATTGATTGTGGCAACGGTCACCACCAGAATCCATAAGAAAGCGAATATGCCGACGCACTTTGTTATTTACGACAATCCTGCATTCAAAGAAGCGTCCGTTGTTCAGCTGGAACAGATTCGTACCATTGATAAAAGCAGGATTGATAATTACTTAGGTAAGGTAACGCCCCGTGAAATGGTAGCGATTGAGAAAGCCTTATCTGTCAGCCTGGCAATGGAACAGCTGAAAAAGCGTTCCCCAAAACATAAAGCAAAGAGAGCGAAGGAGTGAACATAAATGTTTGAAGAAAGAATCGCTGCCATGAATCAGCGCACCGAAGAAGCGATGGCTGCTAACGCAGTTCAGTTTGATAAGAGAACCTATACGGTTGATGAGATTCAGGATATTCTGGGCATCAGCAGAACCAGCGCATACAACCTTGTGAAAAAGAAAGTTTTCCATAGCGTCCGCATCGGTGGCAGTATCAGAATCTCCAAAAAGAGTTTTGATGAGTGGTTGGATCATCAAATGTAAGATTTGTCAAGGGCGTCGTACAACCCGGCGACAAACTTCAAAACATATTGAGAGTTCGATAAAATGTAGCCATGACAAGAAACACATGGCTACATTTTTTACATAGGAGGTTGTACGATGGCGGAAATGAGAAAACGCACGAGTATGTCTGTTCTGGAAATGGGCAGGATGCTCGGTCTTGGTAAAACGGAGTCATACTGGCTCATTAAGAAGAATTACTTCAAAACCATTCTTGTCGGCAACACCATGAGGGTGATGATCGACAGCTTTGAAGAATGGTATGCCAATCAGTTCAAATACCAGAAGGTCGATGGAACCCCTCCCGGCGAGGAATTGAAGAAAACTACATATTCAATGGAGGAGCTTGGACAGCGCCTTGGGCTGAAAGAAGCGACTGCTTACGAACTGGTTGCCAAAGGGCATTTTGATGTGGTCGATGTCCTGGGCAAGCGCAGAGTGACAAAGGAGAGCTTTGAAAGATGGTATGCTTCTCAAACCGATTACCGCACGGTAGAGGATCAGGAACTGGATGCAGATATTATGGCATCCACCTACGGTCTGCCGGAAATGGCAAGAATGCTTGGGGTACATCGTCAGACCATTTACTATATCGTTGCCAATGAAGATTTTGAGCTTATCAAGGTTGGCAGGTATAAGCGAGCTACCAAAGAGAGCTTTGAAAAATGGTATCACAATCAGACCCGCTACCAGTTAGCGGAAGATAGACAGGAAAGGAGCTGATTACATGGCATCTATCGTTAAGAGAAAAAAGAAGTATTCTGTGGTTTATACATACACCGATGAGAACGGCAACAAGCGTCAGAAGTGGGAAACCTTTGAAACGAATGCCGAAGCAAAGAAAAGGAAGTTGCAGGTTGAATATGAGCAGGAGTCCGGAACCTTTATTCCCCCTTCTGCTAAAACCGTCAATGATCTTTTGGATGAGTATATGTCAATCTATGGTGTGAACACCTGGGCGATGTCTACCTATGAAAGCAGAAAGAGCCTGATTGCAAACTATATTCGTCCCCTCATCGGTGATATGAAGCTGGAGGATGTCACGCCGAGAATCATGGACAAGTATTACCGAGATTTGCTTTCTGTCAAAGCGGTTTCTTCTAAGTATGTAAAAGCCCGTACAGAATATCTGACTCCGCATACTGTCCGAGAGGTTCACAAGACATTGCGAAATGCTTTCAATCAAGCGGTCAAGTGGGAATTGATGACCAGAAACCCTGTGGAGCACGCTACGCTGCCGAAAGAAGAACACAAGACCAGGGATATCTGGACAGCAGAAGTGCTCCAGAAGGCTCTGGAAGCCTGTGACGATGATATTCTTCGTCTGGCTATTAACCTTGCCTTCTCCTGTTCCCTGCGAATGGGCGAGCTTCTGGGGCTTACCTGGGACTGTATTGACATTTCCCCCACCAGTATTGAACTTGGTCAGGCAAGCATCTTCGTTGAAAAGGAGTTGCAGAGAGTAAATCGTGAAGCGATGGCAGATCTGGACGGTAAGGACATCATGTTCAAGTTCCCACCGACCTTCGCCAGTACGCATACCGCATTGGTTCTCAAAACTCCTAAGACCAAAACAAGTGTCCGCAAGGTGTTCTTACCGAAAACCGTAGCGGAAATGTTGGTACAGCGAAAGGCTGACATCGAAGAACTGAAAGACCTTTTCGGTGACGAGTTCGTAGACTTCAATCTGGTTTTCTGTTCTTCCAATGGCAAGCCGATTGAGGGGCAGGTTATCAACCGTGCTTTCAATAAGCTGATTGAGGAGAAGGGACTGCCGAAAGTGGTTTTCCATAGTCTCCGACATTCCAGTATCACTTACAAGCTGAAGCTGAACGGCGGCGATATGAAATCCGTTCAAGGCGATTCCGGTCATGCACAGGTCAAGATGGTAGCGGATGTTTACTCCCATATCATCGACGATGACCGCAGACTGAACGCTGAAAGAATGGAAGCTGCGTTCTACTCAGGCAGACAGGCAACGCCTGAGCCGGTTCAACCAGCCGCAACGGAAAGCTCCGCTGATGATAAAGAACTTCTTCTGAAGCTTCTGCAAAATCCGGAAATGGCAGCACTCCTGAAGTCGCTGGCAAAAACATTATAGTAACTGCAAGGGCAGATCCTTTTACATAGCTACAATAGCTGTAAAAGGGTCTGCCCTTATTTTTTTGTTATGGAGGTCAACGAGTATGGATAGAATCTTTATGGACGAGTATTACGAGCATCTGAGAGCTGACAATATCGAGGCATTTTCCAAGGAAAGGAACGACGAATATGTTGGCAGAGCTGAGGAATACAAAGCAGCAAAGTCGGCATTGCTTGAAGGATTGGGACTTGAGCATTTGTTTGACCATAGCCATGAACTGACTCCGAAAGAGAAAGAAATATGGATGCTGTTCGATAGGGTTGATGTAGCAGAGCTTCTTGCAAGGGATGCTTTTGCCAAGGGTGCTTATATGCTCGGCGCTGAGGATAGAGAGATTATGCTGAAATAAAAAAAGACCTGCTTCGGCGGGTCTAAATTACATAGAATCATTGAGTCTGAAAAACCTTTGAAATTCTTAATAATTCTGGTTGAAAAATTCATTTTGAAATGATATATAAAACAGACTGAAATCTGTGTCTAAGGACACCCGCACCCTCACACGAGAATGAATAGGATTTCCTATCATTTCGCATCACGAGAAGTTACATAGTGACATTTACTTGCACTTGCAACGTCCACCAAAAATCGAAAGACTTGCTAATTTCGAGCCAATCGGACGGTGTAAAATCCCTCTGAATTAGCTATCACAGCGTAGTATCAGATGGGATTTGAAATGCTGAAAAACCTTGTATTTCCAAGCATTTTTAAGCATTAGATGCCACTTCCCGATGTCGTATCGGGTCTACTCCTAAGCGACAGGCCACTGGTTCGAACCCAGCCGGGGGTGCCAAAAATGACCGCTGTAAGCCGTTTTTCGGTGGTTTACAGCGGTTTTTTGTTATCGTTTCTTCGGAGTATTCTTGCCGCTCCGCCGGAACGATTTTATACATTTTCCGCTGTATGCCTGCTAATTGGCTTCGAACTATTTTTCCGGCCTTGCTAATAAAAAACGCCGATTTGCTAATACGATTTTCCCGCCCTATTTTTCGGATGGGGCCGACACCAGCAATGCAGCCAGTGTGTTGGCCAGTTCCGGCGACTTGCGAAGCTGTTCCACCAGGGACTCCAAATCCAATGTGGCGGGTGCCGGTTCCTTTGGTTCCTCCGGGGGACGAACCGAACGCAGGTCGGGATTGGCATAGAAGGCGCTCTCAAACTTCTGGGCATTGATCTTGCGATCCTCGTCCAGAATGTGGGCATACACGCTGGTGATCATGTCGATCTGGGCGTGTCCGGTATCGCCCTGAGTGGCCTTCAGGTCGCCGTGGTTCAGCTTCAGCTTATAGGTGGTGCTGGAATGGCGGAGGGAGTGAAAGACCACTTTGGGCAACCCTGCTTTCTCCCGTAGCTTTGCAAACTCTTTGAGGATGATCCGATCCTCGCAGGGCCGTCCATTGGGAAGTGCCACCACCAGATCGAAGTCCTGATACTCGTCACGGAGCAGCGACCGCAACTCGTCTTGCGCGGATTTCCATTCCCGCAGGATGTAAGCTAGGGTCTTGGGCAGCCACACCTTACGGATGCTGGAATCGGTCTTGGGCTTCTTCAGGATGATCCTGGTGCTGGTATTGGGAAACAGAGGCGTGAACACATGGTAGATGTCCTTTTGTCCCAGCATCTCAATGGCCCGCTTGGAGGCCCGCGCCAGCTCCTTGTCGATGTAGACATAGGCATTGTCATCAGCGATTTCTTCATCGGAGATGTGGACATTGCTCCAGGTCAGTCCCAGAATCTCGCCCATACGCAACGAGCAGGCAAAAGAGAGGTTCATAGCCACATAGAGCTTGCTGTCCGTACACTGATCCAGGGCGGCGCGGATCATATCGGCGGTCCAGATGTCCCGCTTCTTGTATTCCACTTTGGGCAGCACCACATTGTCAAAGGGATTCTTGGCAACCAGTTCCCACCGAACCGCCTGCTTGAAGGCACAGCGGAGGAGCTTAATAATCTTCTCAATAGTGGCGTTGGTGACAAACTCCGTTTTGGCGTGGTGCGTCCTGGTGTTCACCGCAGGGGTTTTCTGCAAAGTCTGGATGTACTTATCCACCACCCGCGTGGTGATGTCCTGCACCTTCATATCCCCGATGATGGGGTTGATGTAGTTGGCAATCAGCGAGTTTTGGCTGTCATACATGGACACGCCCCACCGCTTTTCGCCATAGAGGGAGACGAAGTCGGACAGGAACTCCGCAATATTCTGATTGGTGGGCGGCAGGAAAGAGTTGGAGCTTTTCTGGCTCTCAATCTCCGCCTTACGCTTCAATGCCTCCTGATAGGAAGTGCGGGTTTCCCACTTCTGCTTGGTCTCACCGTTCTCGTCCACATAAGTGTAGACGATGGAATAGTTTTTCTTTCTTTTGATAATGGATGCCATAACGAACCTTCCTTTCTTGTGTCACAGGTCAAGTGACTCCAGCCAGTGGTCGAACGACCGCTTGGAAATTCGTATGGCGTTGCCAATTCGTACGCTTTTGAAAAGGCCCTCCTGCACAAGTCTATATGCCCGTGCCTGGCTGACGCCTAATATACGGGCAATCTCGTTGACCGTATAGGTCCGGCACTCCAAAGGCCTTCTCTCCGTACCGTTCTGAATTTCTGACACAGCAGCCTCCTTTCCAGTCAGAAACGGCACGCAAAAGGGTGTTCATTCATAACTTCCACCCTCATTGTACCGCGCCGCTTCGGGTTTGTCTGCTGCTAATGGAAAGTTTACGAATTATCCGTAAACAGAAAAGCAGAAGATTTATCTGAAAATAAAAGAGGCAAAAAAACGGATGGCTGCTGGCCGCAGCTCCACGGGAATCTCACCCCGGCCCATGCTGATGGGTGCGCCGCGCAATGCTTTGAGGGCGTTCAACGCGGGAGTCTCATTATCCTGTCTGTGTATCCTCGCCCACAGACTGCCACGCCTGTTTCGCGGCCTGGTTTTGTCGCTCACCTGTTTGGTAGGGGTCCCGTCCTGCGGACTTGCAACAGGGTCATGGCGCACCGGCCGACCGGCTCCACACAGACAGATCGTATCCGTCTGCCTTATGCTGCCCGAAGGCTTTCTTTGTCAAGGTGGGGTCAGTCCCCGGCATCGGCAAAGGAGGAAAGGGTAAGCCGCTTGCCTTCTGCCAGGGCTGAAAGGATCAGGCGCGCATCACGGCCCGGATCAGTCGGATTTCCAGACAGCGCTTCATGTGGGTATCCACGCACACATGAGGGGTTCCGTCCTTGTCATAGAGAGTACGGGTACACAGGCGGCTCATATAGTCGTCGTAGTACCGCAGCACTTGCTCCATGGCCTCGCTGTCACCGCCGGAGGCCGCGTGGATCACCCAAACGGACGGCAGGTCCTTTCCCTTGTGGATGGGCTCTGTCATCTTCCTCAGCCTCCTTTCGGCATCAGCGCCGACAATGTTTCACGCAGCTCCTGCAGCGCCCTCGTCCGGTGCCGCTGAACGGCGCTCCGGGACATCCCAACGAGATTGCCGATCTCACCGTCTGCCAGGTCCAGGGTGCAGTGCAAAATCAAAATGCTCTGCTCCATCTGCGGCAAAGCGGCAAAAGCCTCGGCTACAAGCTCGTTGTCGATATGTAGATCGTAGCCGTGCGACGAGAACACAATGCTGTCGCTGGGGTAACGATCCATGACACAGAGCTTGTCCAGTTCCGCCTGGGACAAGTCGCTAAAGAAGGCTTCACGCTCTCTTTGGCGTTTCATGTTCCGCAGGTAGGCTCTGGCCTCGTTTCGCAATACCTTCTTGCAAAAAGCATCGAACCGGCATTGCTCGCCATAGTCGCGGGGGTTAGATTCCATCAGTTTCACCCCCTTTCCATGGGGGGATCAGGTGGTTCTCTCCCTTTCCGCTACTACCAATCCTGCGAGAGCGTGTTCTGCCCGCTAAACGCCTCCTTTTTGAAGAAAATTTGAGAAAAGCAATGGCCAGCCAGCCCGACCGCAGGAAACGACAAAAAGCGCCCGGCAGGTCACAGACCCACCGGGCACAATAGCAAGTGATATGCAGATTATTTACATGGTATAGTTCATACTCATGGCCGAACATCTCCGCCGACTGGAACGAGCTTTTTTTGAGCGGCTAACCTTTGTCAGATCAGGCGGTGACAGCATCCGGCGCAGCATGGCGGCATCCCCCTTTTATGCCGCCGTGTGAGCTGTCTGGACAAAGAAAAACGGCGGCTCGAATCGAACCGCCGTGAATCAAGTGCTCTTTTGCGCATAGAAAGCCGTCTGCCCCGCGGCGGTTTTTTTCTTTTCTGCCGCCGGGCAGATCATAGAGGATATAAAAACAGAGCCGATAACCTATGAGGTTTTTCCTCAGTGTTATCGGCTCTGCGTCTTAGCGTCTGGCTCTTGGATGATGGATAGATTCAGTTGTCTTACCGCGATCAAGGTTTCATGTTTGCATTTTGGGCAATACAGCGGAAAGTTTTCCAGAACTGTATCATCGCGGATTTTCAATCGCGTTTTGCTGCCGCAAAAGGGGCATAAAATCCATTCTATCTTCATGTTATCTTCCTCTGTGCTTGGCTTTCTTCTTTTCCTGCCGTATGGCAAACTGGCGGTCTTTCTCCGTCTCTTTCTGCTCACGGCTCTTGGCTTTCCGTTCCAGCTTACATTGCTCATGCTGGAGTTTCAACGCCTGCTGCGCCTTTGTTCCAATGCCTTTATCCTGCAGTTGGCTTTGAATTTCGCGCTGCATACGTTTGGGATTGATTTTTCGCTCTATGGCTATCTCGGCCTGGATTGGAGGACTGAATTTCAGCTTGTGCCAATTCTTCAACAGAAACTCATAGACCTCGTAATCTTTGGGCTCTGAGCCGAAAGTAATTTTGCATACCTCGTACTTACCGTTATCCGTTCTTTCGTATAGACCGATCCAAAATGGAGCTTCAAACAGGATGGTCAAACTGCTTTGGGAGCTTGTACTCATTCTTCCAAGAACTGCCCTTCAAAGTGATCCAGCCATTCCAAAAGAGCACGATAGAGAAGCTGCTGCTGTTCAAAAATCGTTCTCCCATCCAAGGGAATGTCTGCAAATTCCCGCGCATAGCCCTCGTTCAATTCAGCCGAGGACTGTATGCTCTGGCGCAATGCCGAAACCAGCTCCACTGCTTCGGCTTTGTCCATCTTGTTCAAATTGGTAATGACTACATTGAAATCGAATAATAGGGGCACCGGGCCAGCGGCGCAAGAGGCCATCAGCTCCTTGAAATACGCTCTGCCCCGATCGGTAATAGAATAGATGGCCTTGTCCGCAAACTTATCACCTTTGACAATATCGCTTTGGAGATACCCCTTCTCGCTCAACTGAAGGACCTTACGATAAATAGAAGGTACGCTTATTTTTGTCCAGCGGGAAAAATGGTGGTACTCCACATCCTTCTGAATGTCATAGGCGCTTTGCGGTTTCTCCAGTACAATACCAAGTATGACTAAATCAATCGACGACATAACGACACCTCCAACTTTTACTATTAACAATAGTACTATCAATAATAGCAAAAGTCAAGGCGCATACACTGAATGTAGCCAAATCAAAATAAAACTCTCAAAGTCAAGAGAACAGTTTTCTTAAATCCGCAATTCTCCCTGATTGAATTTCAGTAATATGACTCTGGATTTGTTCAACCGGCCAGTCCCACCATTTCATTTTTAATAATGTATCTATATCATTATCTGAAAAGCGTTTTCGGATTGTCTTAGCGGGAACGCCACCGACAATCGTATAAGGGGGAACATCTTTTGTAACGACAGCGCGGGTACCAATAATTGCTCCATCCCCAATGGTAACACCAGACAAAATCACTGCCTCATATCCAATCCAAACATCGTTGCCGATAATAATATCGCCTTTATTGTCCCATGCACTCGTTATGTTTTGGACATCCAATCCCCATTCCTCAAAAAAGATAGGAAATGGAAAGGTAGATAGCGACATTTGCGTATGATTGGCACTAGTAAACAAAAACTTTGCTCCGCAGGCGATGGAACAAAATTTTCCGATGATAAGTTTGTCATGGTTGATCGGATAGTGATACAGTACATTGTTCTTCTCAAACTGCCGCGGATCATAGACGAAGTCGTTATACATGGTAAAGTCCCCGACAAGGATGTTGGAATTTTTGATGACATTTTTCAGATAAACGGTTTCGTGGTCGTTGGTGCGAGGATAAATGTTCTCTGGATTCATGACTTTCCCTCCTCTCGAAGTTATGAGAACTCATATCTCTTAATCAGTGAAAAATGGTTGTTCTCCACATAGTAAACAGCGTGTTCCTTGGCCGAATAAACAAAAGAAACTCTAGTGGCCCAGATTCCTTCCTGCCGGACGGCTTGAAGTACAGAAAACGCATCGCTGACAGTAAACTGCTTTCCGTAAGTGTTTAGAAGTTGAGCAGTCCTTTCGTATCGATCATCTCCCGGCACAAGAAAGGGCATTGTGCTTTCGGGTGCAAGGATAGAGTAATTGGTAATCAGCGAGTAGCGTCCATCGCCTTCCCGCCAGCCAATACCCGGTTCAACGATCAGGGTACGCCCCTGCTGGTCGGACAACATGGCCTGCATGGTGGCATCCGGGGCATAGACGATCTTCTGTTCCTGCACGATCTGCAGTGCATCGTCAAAACTGATTTTTGCCTGCACAAACTGTTCTGTCAGGTCTGCGATTGTCATGCAACCTTTGAAATCCTGATAGGCCCCCTCCGGGTTTCCGTGAACATACAACAAGGTTCCGACATTTCCGTTGCGGTTCACGCCATGATAGGAATGACGCATCCCATCGGGCCGCAGGATGCCGATATAAAAGCGGTCTTTTTCTGTTATGATTTTGTGATTCCACACGGCAAGGTCAATCTCAAAATTGAAGCCGGTGATTATATCATCACCTCGGTAGACAAATCGAGTACACATAGTTTTTTCCTTTCT
>NZ_JAOQKG010000005.1:138077-209008 GCF_025567605.1 Oscillibacter acetigenes
ACATAAAGATAGCCCCCTTGCACATAGCTTTGCAACTCCTTGACTAGCGCATCGGGAAGAAGATCTTTTGCATTGATGTATTTCATGCAGGCTTCCTCCTTGAGATGATTGTCAAGTAGCAAAGCCAGCATATTCATTTTGCGACAATTTTTACTCCATGCAAATGTCGCAATCTACTGGCTTTGCATGGAGCCATTCTTCGTTGAGCTTTGTCATTAATACCACTTCTTTCCGCTCTTAAACATTGTAATTATATCATAGCGCTTGCCCATGTGCAAGAAATGAGTATGAAAAATAAAATGTAGTAATAAAGCATATAGCAACATTCCACAGACAAAATATGAAATATACAATGTAAGTGGGTGATGCTATATGGCGAATATTGAAGATTGCCCCGGTTTTGAAACTTTCGGTGCCGATGTAAAAGCCGCTCGGAGCGCAAAGCATCTATCGCGCAAGACATTGGCAGAGATCGTTAACATCGACTCCCGGTATCTCGCAAATATCGAGAACGAAGGTACGATTCCTAGCTTGCCGGTTATCATACAGCTTATCAAAGTGTGCGGACTTCCCGTGGAACGGTACTTCAATCCAGAGGTCATGCGGGAGGAAAGCGCACAGAGACAGCGTATCAGCCACAAACTGAAACTTTGTCCAGAGCAGTATTTGACCATCATCGAGGGTGCGCTTGACGGGGCGCTTAAAACTAAAGAATCAGCAAACGAAACGGAGGGTGTGTGAAAGTATCCTCCGTTTTCGTTTCCTCTGGGCGGCTCTGCCGCCCTTTTCTTTTGAAAAAATCCGGGATTTTGTGGGCAGACGAAGGTGGTTCCGGCATTGTATTTACGGGGGAAGGAGCGTAGAGCAAGCACAGCAAGTGTGGCCACACTTGCGAATTTTGCTTTAGGGAACCCCTTCCCCCTAAATACAAAATTGCTTGTTGGGATAGCCCCAAACCCTTATGCAGAAAGGACGGTGCCACCCTATGGTAAATCGAAAACGCCCCATCATCCTGCGCTGTCCGGTGACGGCAGAAGAACGGAGCCTGATTGAGCAGAAAATGGCCCAGCTCCAGACAAAGCGGATCGGTGCCTACTTGCGGAAGATGGCAATCGACGGATATATCATCTATGTGGACACCAGGGACATCAAGGAGATAAACAAACTCCTGTCCGCCATTGGCCGGAACATCAATCAGATCGCCAAACGGGTCAACGCCGGAGGACCTACCTATCAGGCCGACATGGAAGAAATCCGGGAAAGGCTGGATCAGATATGGCAGTTACAAAGACGCATCCTATTAAGTCAACGCTGAAAGCGGCCATTGACTATATCTGCAATCCCGACAAGACGGACGGGAAGCTGCTGGTGTCCTCCTTTGGCTGCGCCGCCGAGACCGCCGACATTGAATTTGAATGGACACGCCGCCATGCCATTGACAAAGGCACGCACCTGGGCCGCCACCTGATTCAAGCCTTTGAGCCTGGGGAGGTATCGCCAGAGGAAGCCCATGAAATAGGGTTGCAGTTGGCAAAAAAAATATTGGATGGTAAGTACGAGTTTGTACTTACCACCCATATTGACAAGGGACATATTCACAATCATCTGATTTTCAATGCGGTCAGCTTCACCGACCACAAGCACTATCATTCCAACAAGCGTAGCTATCACGAAATACGCCGGGCCAGCGACCGTTTGTGCCGAGAACACGGCCTATCCGTCATCGTCCCTGGCCGGGACAAGGGCAAGAGCTATATTGAGCATCAGGCCGTACAGAACGGCACTAGCTATAAGGCAAAGCTGAAAGCCGTCATTGACCGGCTGATTCCCGTGTCCACCAGCATAGACGATTTGCTTGCCCGGTTGCAGCGGGAAGGATACGAGATCAAGCGGGGAAAGTATATCTCCGCCAGGGCACCGGCTCAGGAGAGGTTTACCCGGCTCAAAACCCTGGGTGCCGATTACACGGAAGAAGCCGTTGTCTCCCGCATTGCCGGAGGCATCCGCCCCTCCAGACAGCCCCAGCAGCGCAGCGGGAAGGTCAGCCTGCTCATTGACATTCAGAATAATATCAAGGCCCAGCAGAGCGCCGGATACCAACGGTGGGCGACCATTGAGAATCTGAAACGTGCGGCCGCCACCATGAACTTTCTTACCGAACACGGCATCGACAGTTATGAGGAATTGAAGGAACGGTGCGACGCCATTGCCGCCGCCACCATCCGCACAAGGGAAAGCCTGCGGGATGTGGAACAGCAGCTCACCGACCTTGCCCTCCTGGGCAAACAGATTGACACCTACCGCAAACTGAAGCCTATCTATGACCGTTACAAAATGTCAAAGGACAAGGAAAAATTCCTGCGTGGGTTTGAGAGTGAGATCATCTTATTTGAGGCGGCGGCCAGGGACATCAAGGAGGCCGGGATCACCAAACTTCCTTCCGCCAAGAAGCTGAAAGCAGAACTGGATGAACTCTCCTCCTGCAAGACCGCCCTGCAAGCGGAACTTCGTAAAATACAGCAGGAAGAAAAGGAATATGATATGCTCCATAGAAATGTAGATTTATTACTACCCTCACACAAAAATCTTCAAAAAAGCAAGGAGTATATGTTGTAAATATTTACGTTGATACTTGTCGTCTGCTATAGCACATGCTATAATTTACAGTAACGGAGGTGTACTCACATGCCCTTTTCTGAAATTTTAAAATCTATCCGAAAGCAAAAAAAATATACTCAAGAGCAGTTTGCTAGAGAACTAAATGTGAGTTTCTCCACAATAAATCGATGGGAAAATGGACGTACTGAGCCTAGTGTACTGGCAAAAATGCGACTTCTCGAATATTGCAAAAAGAATGGTATCGAGGAAATGATCATAATGGAACTCAGTAAATACTAACTGCTTTATTCGATTCTGATTGCAATTTGGAAAGGAGACGCTACCATGGCGAGGGCAGATTTGTTGAAAAAGCTATTTAGTAGCTTTAATAATAATGATAGAGAATCATTTTTGAAAACCGCTCATGAGATTATTGCAGATGAGCGAAAAAAGAACCATGCAATTTTAGCAGATGACTTGGAAATGGTTCTTAACGGTGCACAGAAGAGTTTTGGACACTCGATGTCCACAATGAAACCCACATATTTGTCCAAATCAGGCAAAGAAGAACGGCTAGTTGAGATTATATATCCCGATAAATATTTTGATGATGTTATTCTTCCACAAGAGAAAATGCTTCAACTGTCGGAAGTAATAAAAGAATTTCAGAATTGGGATATCTTAATTAGCAACGGAGTTGCACCAATAAATAAACTACTTTTTTATGGCCCTCCTGGCTGTGGAAAGACATTGTGCGCAAATGTGCTTGCGGCTGAAATTGGAATTCCATTAATGTATGTAAGATTTGACGCATTAGTATCGTCGTATTTGGGAGAAACCGCTAGTAATATTAGAAAAGTTTTTGATCTGGCAAAAAGCGATAGTTTCGTGATATTGTTTGATGAGTTTGATGCGATAGGCAGAAGTAGGAGCGACACAAGTGAGCACGGCGAAATCAAACGAGTGGTCAATACTTTTTTACAGCAAATTGATTGCTTTAGGGGACGCTCAATTATTATTGCTGCAACAAACTTTGAACAGTCCTTGGATTATGCAATATGGCGCAGATTTGATGATACGATTAAATTTGATTTGCCGTCAAACGAAGAAAAGCTAAACCTTTTTATTTTGCGGCTAAAACAATTTAATGGGCCAGCGCATGTATTCGAGTCCTTTTTGAATGAAACCAATTCGTTTTCTTATGCGGATGTCGAAAATATATGTAAAACAATAATGCGAGGGTGCATCCTTAATGGGAAACGAACATATAGCAAAAAAGACATTGAATTTGCAGTCGAAAAACAAAAGAAATTAGTTTCTTTGAGAAGAAGCCAATATTAACTAAGGGGGGGTTATGAGATGGCAAATTATGATCATATTCAAATTGAGCGTCAAGAGACCGTCTCTACCTACCGCGGTCGGCCTAACCCTGCAGCCCCAAAACCTCCAGTTCGTGATAGAAAGCGGCATGGGCAAAAACTATCAGAAGAAATCTCTCAAGCATCAAAAAATGTTCTTGATTCCAGAAAGAACATTGGAATTCAAACAGATAAACTGATGGTGTTGGAACTATCTGGAGAAGCTTTATCGGGTGACCTTCTGGAACTGCTAATTAATAAATTTAGGTTGTCTCTAGTTGAAGAAACGGCAGAACCTGGATCAAATCAATCGAAATTGATAGTGCAATTTGAGGATCAAGAGGCAATAGCCCAATTTAATGCCGAACGCGCTCTTTGGGAAGATGATTTACCCGATGAAGTTCTTTTAACGCATGCACAACGCCGTAATTTGTTTTCCTGTATAGATGCTGTCCGAAGTTTAACTCCCGAGGACAGAATGGGACCGCATCTTAAAGATTTTATAAAGGCAATCCCAAAAGACATGGGGTTTTTTATAGTTAATATTGATGTCTGGTATAATAACAATCCTTCGGAAATATTGTCGACTGAGAGGCAAATCCGAAGCGTTTTAGGCACTCAAGGCAGTCAATTGCTAGGTGATCTGTTTGCGATTTCTGGTTTGCTACTGGGGCGCGCCAAGGTTAATGAGTTTTCCTTAAATGCACTGCTTAGCATGGATATTATATCCTCAATTGAATTACCTGCGGAGATAGTTACCCAGGAGCCCCACGAACTTTATCAATATGATTATGTCCCTATTGTAAATGATACACTTGACGAAACGGCGCCGCTTGCTACTGTACTGGATTCTGGTATTTTTACAGGAAATCCTTTGCTTAAATCTGTAGTCGTTGCAGAAGAAGATTTTGATACTACGGAACACACAACAGCAGATATGAACGGTCATGGAACTGGTGTTGCTGGCATAGTAGTGTATGGTGACTTTTCCACCCCCGACGAAAGCAGAATTTTTACACCCTTAGTACGAATCTGTAGTGCTAAAATCATGCATGATGAAGATGGCGATCCCTATTTCCGAGAAGATGTTCGTCCTGAAAGACTTGTTAGAGATGCTATTGTATATTTCTATGAAACGTATGGATGCCGCATCTTTAATCTTTCGGCGGGCGATGCAGGTAGCATGTATAATGGCGGACGCCAATTGAGTTGGGCGAGCATGTTGGATGATCTAGCACGGGAATTAGATATTGTAATTATTGTGAGCGCCGGAAATGTTTCCGATCCTGAAATACCAGAATTTGAATCCCGAGAAGAAGCGATGGAAAAAGTTCGCGATCAGCTATTTGCTCAAGACCATCGTCTGATTGATCCTGCTACTTCTGCTCTTAGCGTTACCGTTGGATCAATATCACGTTCTTCTGAGCCAGCAGTTTTACGAGGTACTGGAATTAATCCCATCTCTGTAGGTTTAAAAGACCATCCCTCGGTATTTACAAGGATCGGAAAAGGTGTCAACAAATCTATCAAGCCTGATTTTGTTGATTACGGAGGTAATTTTTCACTTCGACAAATATCGAGAGGGGCCAGCCGGTGGCTAAAGACAGATCAGAATCTTATGGAACCTACTTTGAACCATACTAATGATCGAGTCTTTAAAGGATATTGTGGAACAAGCTTTGCTGCTCCACATGTTACTCATATTGCGGCCCGGCTAGAACGCATTTTGGAAGCTCAAATTGATGGAAGGCCTTCAGCAAATTTAATTCGAGCGCTGCTTGCAAATTCAGCTAAGTGCTCTAATGATATGCAAACCTGGGGCGAAATGTCGAAAGACGCAGATTATACTGGAAAAGATAATCCAAAACATGATCGATTTATGCGTTTATACGGGTATGGGAAAATTTCAGAACAGATACTTACTTCGACGGATAACCATGTTACACTTTTTGCAGAAGATAGACTTCCGTTACGAGATTTTCATCTTTATAAGATACCTGTACCCAAACAGTTTCTCAAAGTTCGAGCGGCAAAATCGATTACTGTTAGTTTGGCATATAACCCTGTAACAAGAATAAGCAGGAAAGAATACTTAGCCAATAATTTGTGGATTGAGATTTTTCGTAGGATTGATGAGGATACGCTAATCAAATATAAGGCCAAAAGAGAAGCTGGTACAGATACAGAAGATGATTTTAAGAAGCTTCCTGATGAATACAAAATTAAAGACTTTATCCCTGGTTATGATACTGTACAGAAATCAACCCTGCAACAGAGACGTTGGCAAAAGAGTCCTACGGGCGGTGCTGACCTCCTATGGCCTGGTAATGATGAACCATATATATACATATTAATATCGGGCAAAGAGCGGTTTAAATATGCTCAACAAGAGCAGCCTCAATCTTATGCATTATGCGTAACTTTTGCATATGAGTCTGAAGAAAACATCGATTTGTACAACCAATTACGTAATAATGTAAAATTGAAAGCTGTGGAAAGAGAACGGGACAAAGTTCAGCCAAGAATCAAAATATAAAAAAGGGCTCGCCGCCACCGGACAACATCCGATGGCAGCGAGCCTTTCTGTTTGAAAAAGGTGAAATACGAACGTTTTCCCTGTGCAGAAATGCCTTACCGCCCCACATGGGAAATCATACTGCCCCTACACAGAAAAGCCGCCACAGGCGGTTTCTTCGCCTATTTTGAACCCTAATTCCTGCGTTTTTTGGAACGGCGGGAAAGATAGTACGGGCAGGACACTACTACTGTCCGGAAACTCTGCTTGCAGGGATGGGCGCAGCCTTTGCAGAGCTTGTTATACTGACGCCTGCCGTTCTCGCCCAGGAAGAACGCCCATTCCAGACGCCATTTCTTGCTCCGGCTCATAAGTCGCCCAGCTCCGGGGGCTCCTTCTGCGGGGTGGGCTTGTCCGGGCCTTTTCGCGACCCACACTCCCGCTTTGCGTCCTCCAGCCGCTCCCGGATGGAAGGCTTTTTCTCCGGCGTGGTCCTGCGCGCCTCGGCCTGGGCTTTCTCCAATTCCTCCCCACGGCGGCCGTTGTTGATGATCCCGTCGATCATGCCGTAGTCATCCTCTAGGGTCATTTCCGCCGTGCGCAGCGGGTTTTCCGGCTCCACGGGAACGGATACGATCTGCCCGTTGATGCTGGCGAACAGCTCCGGCCGCTTGAATTGCTCAGTGTACTTCTGGATCATGTCCGGGGGCAGGGACGCGAAACTCTCCGGCCCCAGGCCCACCACCAGGAAGGTGCCCGCCACAATGTCGTAAATCTCGCCATGCTCGTCCCGGAGGGAACGGTTCAGGTCCAGACCGATGAGCTTGCCTTCATCATTCAGCACCAGCCCCACCGGATCGTCAAAGGGATAGGAGGCGGCAATATCGCCGCCCACCTCCGCTTGCAGCGCATGAAGGCCGGGATCGATCTCCTTCACATAGGGTTCCTTCATAGGCTCCACCACCAGAACAGTCAGCTTCTCCGGCGCGGTATGTTCGGGGGCGGCTCCGCTGGGGATGGCAAAGGCACGGCTGCCATTGGCCATGATGAGATACTTCCCGTCCTCGGACTCATGGTGAAAACCGTATCCGGCCGCCTCCATCTGTTCCCGGCTCATATCCGTCACATGGAAGATTCCCCTGGGAGTCCGCACCGTTTCGCCGGTCTCCCGGTCATCCGGGGTGGGCGCCGCTTGCTGCCCGTACAACTCCGCCTCATACTCCCGATTTGCCTGCTCCGCAAAGGACAGCATCTCGTCCACATGGGACTGGTCCGGGTTTTCAATAGCTTCCCGAATCGCCTGCGGGTCCACATCCAGAAATTCCTCATAGCCGGTGGCGTCCTTGAACTTCTCAATCTCCGAAGGCAGATAGTCCTCCTGGGTCTGCCCCAGAGCGGCCAGCTTCTCGTCCAGAGTGGAGATGCGCCCGGCCATCAGATTTTCGTAGATTTCTTCCTTCGCCGCGTGTTCCTCCGGGTGCTCGGCGGCATACTGCGGGTCGTGCTGCCGGAAAAACTCGTCCATATCGTAGGCAAGGTCCATGGCCCATTCCGAAATTTCTTCTTCAGGGATGTCGTCCTGGAAGGTCATCACCTGGTATTCCTCCGGGATGCTGCCGCGCTCGCCATCGTAATACTCATGGAAGCTGTCCCCGGTGTCCCGCACATAGCCCAGGTCGGTGAACTGGCCGCTTTCCTCCAGGGCAATGTCCCGTCCGTAGGCCTCATAGTCGATGTAGTTGCGCAGATGCTCCGGCACCTGCATGGCGTCCAGTTCCTCGATGTAATACCGGCCCAGATCGTCGTGGTCGTGGATGTCAGGGTAGATGTCGTAACAGTCCAGGTTCTCCGTCAGATTGATAAGCTCCTGGATGCTGCCCGTGTGGTCGCCGATCTCCATGGCCGCCTGGAACCGCTCGTATTCATCCTGGCTCATATCATCCAGTTTGGAAGCCAGGTAGTTCAGCTCGTCCAGGTTTGCATACTCACCCAGCAGGTCATAGAGGCCGTCCACATAGCAGTCGTAGTCCGTAATGAACCATTCCTCATAGGTCTGCCCGAAGTCGTCCTTCGCGCCGATCCCGATGCGCTCAAAGACCTTTTTCAGTTCCTCCGCCGTGGTGGGAAATTTCACCCATTCACCCACAAGGGCGCCCTCGTTGTATTTGCCCAGGTTAGTGATGAAAGCGGCAAAGGGATACTCTTTGTCATAATCATAATGGGGCATAGCGACACCTCCTTACAGTTCCGGCGCAGGCTTTTCCCGATGGGGCTGCGCCTTGCTCTGATTGGCACATTCCTTCCGGCCCTGCTCCAGCCGCTCCTTGATGGAGGGCTTTTTCTCCGTCTGCTTCTCCCTGGGGCGCTCGTGCTCCCACTCGTCGCCGGAGAGGGTGAGATACCCCTTACTGGTGAAACACCCCTGTTCCTCCTGCATGGCGTGGTTGCCGAAGGGAACGGGATCAATGGCGTCCAGCAGCTCCGGGGGCAGAAGGACATCCAAATGCTGCGCCAGATAGCGCCAGCCCACATCCTCCACCTTGCTGATGTTGGGCTCCAGGACAAAATACTCGGCGTTGGCGGGAAACTCCCGGAACTGCTCCAGGGTGGTCAGACGATAGGGCGACTCCTGGACAGCGGCCAGGAGGTCACGATCCTCCAGGGAAAGTCCGGCAAGCGCCTGGGCCGCTGCCTCCAGCTCGCTTGCGTCACCGCTTGCGGGGAGCAGCGGTTTCAAATGCTCCATGAAATTAGGTTCGGTTTTGCTCAAAGACATCATCCTTTCTGAAAATGGGTAAAAGAAAAGCAGGAAACCCGGAAAGGTTTCCTGCTTGATGCCGTCACTGGCGGCTTCTATTTTGTTGTGGTATGTAGTCTATCCCTTCAGGTTGTCCAGCGCAGCGGGGTTGTTGGAAAGAATTGCGCCGACTGTCTGGCAACTTTCCAATTCAGGACAGTCACCGCAGGTCGTCACGCCTTTTTGTCGGGCGCATTGACGAATACCGCAAAGGCTTTCACAATACACCGTTTTCACTCCATCCACGCGGCAGCCTTGACAGTTGATATGCTCCGGCAGAATGGGCGCATGATTTAATTCAGACCATAGTTTTGCAGTTTTCTCGCGCAATGCCTGATCGTCGTTGATCGTTGCAAGATAAGCGTCGCACTTCTCACAGTCCAGCCCACAGTATGCGATCATATCCCTCACGGCTATTTACCTCCTGAAAGATTTTGGCCTTATTATACAGCAAATCGTTACTCTTGGATAGAGCCGTGAAGGAAGAACGACACGATACTTATTTCTCAATGCGGTAATTCACATACTTCCCGCCGGTGTCGGCCAGAACGATTGTCCCGTCATAGGTTTTCCCAGTACGCAGGGAGCGCAGTCCCTTGACCTTTGTCTTTCCGTCTTTGAGCAATGCAGTGGCAATTTTGGAAGTAAAGACCTTTCCGCGCTGCTCGAAAAAGCGGTCATTCTTCCACATGACAAACTGACAGGCACGGTCCGAACAGGCGAAGTTCTTCTTACCCTCATAAACCGGCTTACCGCAGCGGGGGCAGAGCCCCACCGTCTCCTTCTCCGGCTGGAACAGCTTTTGCCCATCCTCGGAAATGTGGGAGTATTTCCGCACCAGCTCCGCCGTCATCGCCTCGATCCCGTCCATGAAAGCCTCCGACGCCGCCTGACCCTTTGCCACCTCGTTCAACCGCTGCTCCCAATCCGCTGTGAGTTTGGGAGAGGTCAGCAGTTCCGGCAGCACCGTGACCAGGTTGACGCCTGCCTTTGTGGGGATTAGGTTCTTGCCCTTGCGCTCGACAAATCCGCCGGACACCAGCTTTTCGATGATGGCCGCCCTGGTCGCCGGGGTGCCCAGGCCCTTGCGTTCTGCCTCGTCCGGCATATCTTCCTTGCCTGCGTTCTCCATGGCCGACAGAAGGGTATCCTCGGTGTAGGGCTTGGGGGGCGAAGTGAAGTGCTCAGTGACGGAGGCGGCGACCGGCTCAAAAACCTGCCCCTCGGTCAAGGCGGGAAGAACACCCTCGGCATCTTCATCCTCCGGCTTCTCCTTCAGGGAGGAACGGAACACCTCCTGGATAGCCCGCCAGCCCTGGGAAAGCACCTGTTTTCCTTTGGTCGTGAAGGTATGTCCGCCGCAGTCAAAGATAGCCGTGACCGCCTCATACACGAAAGGCTCCGCTGCGGCACACAGCAGCTTGCAGCAGACCAGCAGAAGGATATTGCGCTCGCCCACAGGCAGCGCAGGGACATCCTCCTTTTCCAGCTCCAGGGTGGGAATCAGGGCGTGGTGGTCGGATACCTCCTTGTCGTTCAGCAGCGCCAGAACATCGGGGAAAAACTCTGGGCAGGCGTCGAAGGGAGGCACCCGCGCCGCCAGATGCAGGACCACGGAGGCGGTCTCCGCCATGTCGCCGGTCAGATACCGGCTGTCCGTGCGGGGATAGGTCAGCAGTTTCTTTTCATAGAGGGATTGGGCGTAGTCCAGGGTTTGCTTGGCCGTGTAGCCAAACACCCGGTTGGCCTCCCGCTGCAAGGTGGTCAGGTCGTACAGTTTGGGCGGTTTCTCCGTCTTTTTCTCCTGCGCCACGGATACACAGGTTGCTTTTTTACCATCGCAGGCATCCCGGATGGTCTGGGCGTCCTCCGGGGAAACAATGCGGTCGCTGACCGCCTCGGCGCTCTCCAGCGCCAGCCGCACATGGTGGTATTTCTCCTTGCGGAACAGGACAATCTTGCTGTCCCGGTCGGCCAGCATCGCCAGGGTGGGCGTCTGCACCCGCCCAATATTTAACGTTCGATGATACAACACCGAAAAGAGCCGTGAGGCATTGATACCAACAAGCCAGTCCGCCTTTTGGCGGCAAAGTGCCGATTGATACAGCGGGTCATAGTCCTTGCCGGGGCGCAGGTCGGCAAAGCCCTCCCGAATCGCCACGTCCTCCATCGAAGAAATCCAGAGGCGGGAGAAAGGCTTGGAACATCCGGTAGCCTCATAGACCAGCCGGAAAATCAGCTCACCTTCGCGCCCCGCGTCGCAGGCGTTGACCAGTTCCGTCACATCAGGGCGTTCCATCAGGGAACGGAGAATGTGGAACTGGTCAGCCTTTTCCTCGGACACCACATAGCGGAAGGGGGCGGGCAGGATGGGAAGGTCCTCATACCGCCACTTCTTATAGCGGTCATCGTAGGCGGCCGCGTCCGCCAGTCCCACCAGATGACCAATGCACCAAGAAATCAGCCAGCCGCCGCCTTCAAAATAGCCATCGGCCCTGGATGTGACACCCAGGGCCGATGCGATACTCTTTGCTACACTCGGTTTTTCACAGATCACCAATTTGCTCAATTCTGGTCCTCCTGTTCTTCCTGTTCAGGAACGTCCTCGTTTTCATATTCCTCGTCCTCGAACTCATAATCGTCCGGGTCGGCGCTGACCTTTGCGCCCTGTTTGGGCTTGATGAACTTGATGTAGGCGAAGGCTCCGCCGCCGCCCAGGACCGCCAGCAGCAGGATCAGTACCAGGGCGCCGCCGCTGCCGGACTCCTTCTCCGGTTCCGGTTCAGGCTCCGGCTCCACCTCCGGCGCTTTTCCGGCGCACTCGCTCATATTCACCGCGCAGACCGGACAGGCGGTATTCACCGCACCGGCCTGGCATTTCTCGACGCAGGTGCAGACTGCGGGTTGTTCCTCCGTCTGCCCATCTTCCATCAGCGCCATCAGGTCGGCTTCGTCCACCTGGTTCAAGAAGTGAACGGCGATCTCCTTGTCCTTGTTTGCCCGGTCGATTAAGATGTAAAAATAGTTGCCCGCTTTCGTGGTCACGGTGATAAGCTGCTTATCGCCGTAATAATCGTCCACCAGCGTGGCGTTGCCCTCCGGGGTAAGGGGCTGGTCCTCCGGCTCCATGCCTCCGGTGGCGGGTTCCTCGGTGGGTTCCGGGGTCGTCTCGGCGGGTTCCCCGGTGTAATAGTCGCCATCCCCACCGCCCGCAAAGGCGGTGACGGAGAAGGCGGTCATGCACAGGACCACCGCCGTCAGGGACGCCAAAAGGCGGAAAACTCTGTTACGCTTCATCTTCGCCGTCCTCCATTCCTTCCATATCCTCGTCATCGGGGTCCGGCGCCGCCTCCGCCTCCATCATCCCGTCGGGCAGGGTGATAAGGCCGCTGGCGTAGGCTTTCAGAAAGGCGGTCAGCTCCTTGTTGTCCATGCGCACCGCCTTGACCATGCGGACGATCTCCAGGTTTTCTTCCTCGGTGAGCTGCGCCTCCAGCTCCCGAAGGCGCTTCTGCTGGGCGGAGATCTTCTCCTTCGTCTTTTCGATGTCCTTGCGGATCTTCTCAACCGTTGCCATGTGTGCAAAACTCCTTTCCAAATCGTTCTCTCCAGGAATAGTTCCGCCCCAGGCCCTTGACCGTTTTCAGATTTTGCCGGGCGTTGTCCTCCAGCGCCAGGGCGCGGCGGAATAAATCGTGATACTGCTCCCGCAGGGCGGTGATCTCGTCGGGTTTCATGCTGGGGCAGAAAAAACAGGACGATTTTCCCGGCTGGGGCAGCCCTGCCGCCTCGATCTGCCGGATGCAATCGTCCCGCGTCCATCCCCATTCCATCAGGGGATACCACTTGCTGTATTTTCGGTCGGCCAAGTCCCCCAGCAGCACCTTATTGCTGCGGTAGCCCTCGCCCGCGTCGTAGCCAATAAATTTGACCACCCGCTTGCCCGCCTCCCATATTCGGCGGCATGGCGGGTAATGGTTGCAGAACTTTTCCTGCGGCCCGATCTTGTGTTTCAGGGAACACCGCTTGAAGCCGTAGGCGATAGACGGAAGGCTGCAACTTTGCAAACATTCATCTTCCAGCGTCAGCCGTTTACCCTCACGGGTGGTCTTATATACTCTGGTAATGGACGGCATCCCGTGATCCTTCAGCCAGGAATCCATCACCTCCAGATAGGCGTAGGTGTGGGGATGCTCTGCCCCCGTATCCGCAAAGAGGATCAGGTCCACCGGGATACGGTGCTGGTGCAGCCCGATCAGAAGGGCGGTGCTGTTGGCGCCGCCCCCATAGGAAACCATATTGATACTTCATCACCTCCATCAGTTGTACGGCGGTCTGCCGTATGCGTAGAAATGGGACTGCCAGTAACTTGTATTCAGGTTGGAATACTGGATGGGGGCGCCGCAGTGCAGCATCATCCCGTCGCCCACATAGATGCCTACATGAGATACGCCGGTTGTATCGTAGGTCCCCACGAAGAACACCAGATCGCCGGGCTGGGGGTCGGATACCGGAGTGGAAATATTGTAGAGCCCCTGTGCGCCCAGCCGCCCGGTATTGCACAGGCCGCTGTTGGTCAGCACATAACTGACGAAGCCGCTGCAATCGAAAGAAGCGCTGGGACTGCTGCCGCCCCACACATAGGGATAGCCCAAATACTTTTCTGCCTCGGTGATAAGGGTATTGAACCGCTCGTCCGTCAGGTATTCAGCGGGAATCTCCCAGGCGGTAGGTGGGTTGTCGATGTACTTGTTCACATACCCGGAGGACGGGAACAGGTCGGGGCGGTTGCCCAGGGTGGACATATAGGTGGCGTACAAGGAAAGCTGTTCCTCGCCCATCATGTAGACCGGCACATGGGAGAGGTCGAAGTTTTCCAGCGTGACGGTGCAGATGGTCCAGGTGTACGGCACCTGGACCGTATAAGGATTGCCCTCGCTGTCCGTCCTTGTTTCCGTCCGATAGCGGGTCTCCGTTGTCACGGTTTCGGTGAGGATATATTGCTTGTCAAAGAGGTTTTGAAGGTCGTCCTGTACCTGGTCGATGGTGAACACCCCTTCATGGATTGCCGACAGAATGGAGATCAGCACATAGGGGTCGTGCTCAATTTCATCCAGGTCGAAGTGATACTCGTCATAGTCGTGGGTGGCCTCGTAGGTATCCAGGTACTCCCGCAATTCATCCTCTTTGGCGCAGTAGGCTTCTTCCGCCGCCAGCATATCGGAATCCTCGGAGAGATAGGAGGACGCCATGATGTTGGACACTCCGCCGCCGAACATGGAGGAACAGGATTGCAGGGAGCCCAGCAGCATCACCAGCAGAAGGCCGATGCCGCCCACGATCAGCGCGCCCTTCCAATGCCGTTTCAGGAAAAGGGCGGTGCGCTTGGACTCCTGGGCGGTTTTCTTGGCCGCCTTTGCCGTGGCCTCCGCTGTTTTCCCGGCCTGGGCAGTCTTGCCCGCTGCCCGATATGCCGCCGCATATTGCTTTTGCAGCTTCCTTTTCTGCCACAGGCGGGAGATGGGATTGGATGCAAGCTGGGGGTTCTCCGCCACGGCTTTCCGATAGCAGAAATCCGCATTGGCCTTGACCGCCGCCTGCTCCGCCTTTGCTACGTCTCGCCAGGGTTTCAGCTTGCGTTCCGCCCGCCAGTTCTGGACACGGCGGTTTCCGTAGCCCACAGCCTTCTCAAAGCTGCGTTCCCCCAGGTGGCCCGACTGGACGCCGGAATTTTCTTGCTCCACCTCCCGGACCTTGCCGTGGATCGCCGCGCCTGCCTCCTGAATAGGGCGGGACAGCGGATTGGTGTGGGGCTTTCCCGGACTCTTATTGGGGATCGCGTCTCTGGCGGCATCCAGCCGGTCCGCCGCCTTGTCCGACTTGCGGATAGCACCTTGCAGCTCCGGCTTGGCCTGGTCCGCCTCGGAAAACTGCAATCGGGAGGATGGACGGCCCGCTGCCGCCTCGCCCTCCCGATAGGCTCTGCGCTGTTTCCGGCGCTTCTTTTTGGCTGCTGCCTGTTCCCGGTGCAGTTCCGCACGGTCCACCGCTTTTCCAGCGGCGCCCGCCGCGTCGCCGGATGTGGAATAGTCCTGCTCCGGCGTCCGATCAGAGGGATAGGTAGTCTCGCCCGTGACCAGATTGACGGACACCGACCCGTCACGGGTCATCTTCTGCGCCTCCTTTTCGGGGGCTTTCCATTCTTTCAAGGTGCGTCACCTCCTGTTCCATAGGGGCAGATGTTGACACAGGCCCCGGTTTCGATCATGGCGATGTACTGGAAAATGGGATAGGCCTGGGGAGGGCAGACCGCATTCCCCAGGGTTTTCAGCCGCAACGCCCGGTTGTCCGTGTCCTCGGTCATGCGGGGGACTCCTTCGGGCTCGGCACGCCATAGGATGCGTCCGTCCATTTCGGGGGGAATCCCATGAGCCATTCCACCCAGTCCGGGTTCAGCGCCGCCTTTTCGGAAAAGGGCTGCTCCTGCCGGATCACCTGGGCCGACAGGTTGGAGGTCGGGGATTTGTCCCGGAAGGCCGCCGGTTTCAGGGTGGAACGGTAGTCCTCCGACGCTGCCGGGGTCAGGTAGAACACCGCCGCCGACAGGGACAGGCTCCAGATGGACCCGTCCTTGTTCCGTTTGCGGAATATCCCATTGTCCGACAGGAACACATCCAGGTTGGCAGCGTCTCGCCCCGTGGATTTGTCGGAGGCAAGGGGTGTGGGAAACATCAGCCGCGACGATAAAAGTTCGCTGGCGCTCATGCCATGCGCCGACGCCGCAAGCCGGAAATACGAATGGGAGAACAGCGTATCCCGCTTTTGCCAGGTCAAAAATCGTTTTGTCGAGCCCCATATTGATGAAGCCAGCAACATTTTCCCCAAGCACCCAATGGGGTCGCAGTTCGGCAATAACGCGGCACATCTCCGGCCACAGGTAGCGTTCATCCGCAAAGCCACGCCGTTTTCCGGCGGTGGAGAAGGGCTGGCACGGGAAGCCACCGGAGAGGATGGTGACGGTTTCAAGTCCTGTTCTTTCAAAAAACGCCTCCTTCGTGAATGTGGTGATGTCCCGGAATTTCGGCACATCCGGCCAATGCTTTTGCAGGATGGAATAGGGATAGTCCGCCCACTCGCATTGGCAGACCGTTTCAAAGCCTGCCGCCTCCGCCGCCAGGTCCAGCCCGCCGATACCGGAAAAGAGGCTCACATGGGTGAGGCGGTCAGGCATGGAGCTGGTCCTCGTCGTCCTCGCAGTCCACATAGAAGGCGTCCAGCTCGCACAGCTCCAGGGCCTTCAGCCGGGCAAGGTCGTCCTTGTCGCCGAACACCAAATAGCGGCCGGGGATGCTCCAGCGGTCAAACATCTGGTCGGCAATGTCCCCATAGTGCCGGGCGGTGTCGATCAGGTTCTCCATGTCCCGGCGGTCCTTGATCTTCCCGGCAAGAAAGGCCAGTTGGTGGAGCAACCCGTAGAGGTGGACCTCCTCGTCGATGTGCGCCTCGTAGGTCTTTTCCTCAATGACATACAGCTTTTCCTGTTCCATATCCTTATCCCATCCTTTCCTCATGTTCCACCTCGCTGGGCTTGGTGGTGAGCAGCTTATAAAGTTCGGTATCCTTCGGGAAGTCATCCGCAAAGGGCAGGATGACATTGTTGAAGAACAGCAGCCCGTGGCCCGGCTCGGAGTTGGTCACATAGGCAAGCTGTTCAGAAGAAATGTTCAGCCGCTCCGCCAGTATCTTCCGGTCGCCCGCCGCCTGGTTGAGCATATAGATGAAATCGCTGTTTTCCAGGATGTTTTCAATCTCCGGAGAGGAAAGCAGGTCTTTGGGGTTCTGGGTCGCCCCGGTGGGGATACCGCCCCACTTTCTGAACCGCTTCCAAATCTCGGCGCTGTACGCCGCAGTCTGTTCCTCTTTCAGCAGAAGGTGGAACTCGTCCACGAAATACCAGGTAGACCGGCCAATGGCCCGGTTGATGGTGACGGTGTTCCACACCGCATCCTGGACAATCAGCATGCCGGGCTTTTTCAGGTTCTTGCCCAGGCCCTTGATGTCAAAGCAGATAAGGCGGTTGGAGATGTCCACGGTGGTGCGGTGGTTGAAGAAGTTCAGCGAACCGTTCACATAGAGGTCCAGTGCCTGGGCAACCCGGTCGGCCTCCGGGATGTGCTGGGACAGCAGGGCGTTCATCAGGTCGCCCAAAATCGGCATATTCTCCGCCCGGGGATCGGCAAAGTAGGGCTGGTAGATCATCTGCACCGCCCGGTCGATGACCGTCTTTTCGATGGCCTCCAGCCCCGTCTTGCTGCCCATGATGAGCTCGCAGAAGGACAGCACGAAGTCGGATTTCAGCGCCAGCGGGTTTTCTTCCTCGGAATAGTTGAGGTTGATGTCCAGGGGATTTACATAGTCGGTGCTGGACGGGGACAGCCGGATTACCTGGCCGCCCAGCCGCTTCACCAGGGGCGAATACTCGTCCTCCGGGTCGCAGATGATGACATTGTCCTGGGTCATCAGCATGATAAAGGTGATCTCCCGTTTGCAGCTCATGGATTTGCCGCTGCCAGGCGTGCCGAACACAAGGCCGTTGGGACAGCGGGATTGCTTGCGGTCCAGCAGGATCATGTTGTTGGAGAGGGCATTGAGGCCATAGTACATGGCGTCGCCGCCCATGAACACCTCCTGGGTGACGAAGGGGACGAACACCGCCAGGGCCGAAGTGGTCAGGCTCCGTTCAATCTTGATGCAGTTGAGGCCCAGAGGCAAAGAAGACATCAGCCCGTCCTCCTGCTGGAAGTCCAACCGGGTCAGAAGACAGTTGTAGGTCTGGGCGACGCTGGCCGCCTGGGACACGGCGATCTCCAGCTTTTGCCGGGTCTCCGCCGTGTGCAGAACCAGAAAGGTCATGTTGAACATTCTCTCGTTGCGGGATTGCAGGTCGGTGAGAAGGTCCTTTGCCGCGCCGCCGTAGGTGGAAAGGTCGGAGGGAAGAATGTCCATATCGTAACCGCTGCGTACCGCCCGCTTCTGCTCCTGTATCTTCATGGCGTCCAGGTCGGTGATCTTTCGCTTGACCATTTTGATGGCCTCGTTCTGGTTGATGCCCCGGATGTGCATGGTCACCATGATATTCCCGTCCGCCTCCATGAAGTCGGTGAGGATGCGGTCGTGCATCTCCGGCGCCAGGATTTGCAGAAAGGACACCGCCCCGTACCGCCTGCCGATGCGGAAGGTGCGGGTCTCCCCGAAGTGGAAGGAGGACGGCGAAATGAAGTCCTTCACCGAAAGGCCGCTGGCCGGGAGCCAGTCCCATTCAAAGGCGAACTGCCCACCCTCCGGGTGGAGGATGTTGTAAAGCAGCTCCAGCCGTTCCTTTCCGTCCAGCACATGAGCCGCCGCCCCCATGACCTTAAAGCGGTTGAGGGTGTCGGTCTCGATGCGGGCAAACCGCGCCCGTGCTGCGGGAAGGTTCTCCGCCTCGATGGTCAGGGTCACATACTTGGTTTTCACATAGCCGTTGTTGCCCCGTTTGTACTGCATCCGCAGGATGTCCACCGCCTCGTCCCGGATGGGGTCCAGGTCGTTGCCCTGCCGGGTAATGCCGAACATTTCATCGGCGGCGCTGCCTCCGCTGCGGCTGTCCAAAGTGACCTGGACGCCGATGGAGGGATCGTAGCCGTTGTAGAAGTCACAGAGGCTTTCAAAGATGCTCCGCTGGTCCTCCGGCCCAGCCAGGCGGTAATTCACATCCTCAAAGGCAATGGTCTTGGAAAAGGTCCCGCCCTCCAGTCTGCACAGACCGTCGGGGAACATATTCTGAAACGGGATGCTGTCCTGCACCGTATGGGCTTTTCCGTCGCCCTTAGCCTGCCGGATCACCGCCTCGATCTGCTTGCGCTGGTTACGGGTGAGCTTACGCTTCGCCGGTCTTTCTGCCTTTTCTCGCAATCCGCTTCACCTCCTGTTCCAGTTGGGATTGCCGCACCAGGGCGGAATAGAGATTGTTGGTCTGGTAGATACGCACCTTCGGCCGGATGAATTTGTTCTGGATCAGATGGCCCAGAAATACTTCCAGCGGCTGCCCGTTCTTCTCGTACATGGCGAACAGGAAAAAGGGCAGCATCACCAGGATCATGCACAGCGCCGCCGTGGTGGTCCCCAGGCTCGCTTTTGCCAAAAAGAAAAGCGGCACACCTACCAGCGCCGCCGCTCCGAAACAGATCACTTGTCGTTTGGTCAGCCCGAACAGAACCTTGCTCTGTATCCGGCTCAGGTCCTTCGGGATCGTTACATAAGCCAATGTTTTACACCTCCTTTAGTGGGCGCCGAACAGGGATTTTGCAAGGCTGCCGGTCTTGAACAGGGTGTAGCACAGTAGAACCGTATAGCCCATGCAGCCCCAGATGGCCGCGGATATGTTGTCGCCGGATGTGGAGATGCCCTCCACCAGCACTGCGTAGATGCCCACGCAAATCATAATGAGGAAGGCCTGGAAGCCCAGGGCCAGCAGGGAGCGAAGGTAGTTCTGCCCCGTGGAGCCCCATTCCCGGTTGACCATCGTGGCAAAGGGGATGGGGCCTATGGAGGTCACCAAATACACCTCAATCATTCTGCCGTAGATCACCAGGAAGATGCAGATGGAAAGTATCTGCGTACACAGCCCCACAAACACGCTCTGGAACCACAGCCCCAGCAGGGCGCCCACGCTCCAGTCGGCAAGCTGGGTTTCCAGATCGCCCACCACGCCAGAGATGTCGATGCCCGCATCCGAGATGATGACCCCCGCCGACTGACTGACCACATTCTGCGCCACATCGAACACCGCCATGACGATGTTCCAGATGTTGGTGACGATCAACACCGCGCAGAAGGTCTTGAAAATCCACTTGAAGAAAATCCAGGTGTCGAAGTCGTGGAGGTTGTTCTTCTCGATGATGAGCTGGATCAGCTCGTAGCACATGACGAAGGTGAGGATGATGCCCGCGATGGGGACGATCACCGTCTCCGAGAGGTTGCGGATCATGTTGAAGATGCTGCTGTTCCAGGCGGCGGGTGTCATGCCGACCTCCCCGGCGATCTCGCCCACCTTTGTGTTCAGGGTATCAAACATCCCGGTCAGGTTTGAAATGATACCGTCAATGAGCAGTTCCTTGAACCACTCCTGGATCATATCCAATATCAAGGGAGATCACCTCCTTTGCGGGGGCTCCCGCTATCAAGCGAAAGCCCCCACCGGTTTTAGAGAAACATCAGGTGGTGGACAGCAGACCGGAGAGCAGGGGAATCAGGGTGATGCCGATGAGGGCAACGCCGCCGCCCGCCATGAGCTGCTTGATGCCCTGGCTCTTTGCTTATGTGTGATAAAGAAGTAATAGAAGTGTAAAAAATTTTGCCTTTCCTATCCGATACTTGTCTTTGGTATCGGATAGGGCGGGCGGTCATTCGGGCAAGTCCACCTTGCCGACGAAAGAATAGTAAATCTCAATATCCTGTCTGCGTGTGCCGTTTTCATCGTAGCTGCACTCATGCACAACGATTTTCTCTACAAACTCACGCAAGAGGGTGTGGGTCAGTTCTTCAAAGTTCATGTGCTTGCGGACAATGTTCATAAACTTTTCTGCGTTTACGGTAGCTTCCTGTGCTTTGGAAAGCTCCGCCTGTATTCTGGCAACACGCTCTTTCAATTCCTGCTGTTCGGCTTCATAGTCTGCCGAAAGCTCCGTGAAACGCTCGTCAGAAATGCGACCGCTTACGCTGTCCTCATACAGCCGCTTGAAAATAGCGGAAAGTTCACCGATACGCTTTTCGGCAGCTTCCAGTTCCTTTTTCTTGGCGGCGTTCCGGCGTTTGCCGCCGTCCTCGTTCTGCTCGATCAGCAGCTTCATAAACCGGGCTTCATGCTTTGCCGCATAGCTCGTCACTTTCCGTAGATTGGAGAGAACGCCCGCAGTCAAAAGGTCGGTGCGGATAAAATGTGCGGTGCAGTCATGGGTGCGCTTCTTGTAGTTCCCGCAGATATAGCAGTCCTGTTTCCGCTTATCGGTCTGGTAACGCTGCTGATACATGACGCTGCCGCAGTCCGCGCAAAAGAGCATACCAGAGAACAAGCCCACTTCATCATAGCGGTTCGGACGCTTGCGCTGTTTGCGTAATTCCTGCACACGCTCCCATGTCTGGGTGTCGATGATAGGCTCATGGTGGTTCTCGAAAATTGCCTGTTTCTCAATGGGATTTTCTATGCTGTGCTTGGTCTTGTAGGACGGTTTCTCCGTCTTGAAGTTCACCAAACAGCCCATGTACTCCCGGTTTTCAAGGATATGCACCACGGTATTTGTCGCCCATTTGCACTCATAGCCGGGGTGATAGCGGCGTGTGCTGCCCGTCCTGCGGTATTCCAGCGTTCCCGGCGTTGGGATTTCCTGCTCGGTCAGCATACGGGCTATCTTGGTCGGACCGTTCCCGGCAAGGCACAGACGGTATATCTGCTTGACTACGGGTGCGGCTTCCTCGTCAATGATGAAATTTTCGTCCTCGTCCATGAGGTAGCCGTACACGGGTTTGCTCGTAACAGGCTTGCCGCTCATGCCTTTTGACCGTTTTACGGCTTTGATTTTCTTGCTCGTATCTCTCACCAGCCATTCGTTGAAAATGTTCCGCAAAGGGGCAAAATCATTGTCGCCCTGTGCGCTGTCCACTCCATCGTTTATGGCGATAAAGCGGACGCCTTTTTGTGGGAAAATCATCTCGGTATACATTCCCACCTGCAGGTAGTTTCGCCCTAACCGTGACATATCCTTTACGATAACAGTAGCCACTTTCCCGGCTTCAATATCCGCAAGCATGGATTGAAAGCCCGGTCTTTGGAAGTTCGCACCAGAATAACCATCGTCCGTGTACCAGCGCAGATTGGAAAAACCGTTCTGCTTTGCGTAGGTTTCAAGAATACGCTTCTGGTTGGAAATGGAATTGCTTTCGCCTTGCAGCTCGTCCTCATGGGATAGTCTTGGATAAAGGGCAGTGATTTTCTGGGTGGTCTGTCTTAACATAAAATCCTCCGTTTCCGACAGCCAGCCCCACTATTCCGTATTTCGATTATACCACATGGGGCGGCTGTCTGTATAGCGGCTTCTGCTTCTTTACCGCCTGTCAAAATGACGATTTTTTACTGTGCGGCTTGTAGCGTTAGGGCGAAAGCTGGGCTTTGTGTCCTGCGGCGGCTTCCGCCTCCAGCACTTTCATCATCTTATCGGCTGCGGTGTCGGTGGTATCTTTTTTGAAAAAGCCGGAAACGATAAGGACGGTGTTGCCCATGCGGATCTCTGTCACGCAGTCCGGGCGGCGTTCCGGGGTGGTGTTCTGCTTGTTCTCTGCCATAGGCAACTCCTTTCATTTCATCAATTCTTTTAGTCTGTTCAGCTTGGCTTGCGCCGTTTCACGGCGGAAGTTCTCTCCCGTAAAGAGGATAGGGGCGCACATTTCCAAAAGGCGGTCATAAATCCGGGCATGGGCGGTGTCCAGCGGATTTTGCAGGCTGTCCAATGTCAGATTGGTGGTAACGATTAAGGGCTTGCGGCTGCGGTAGCGGCTGTCAATCACATTGTAGACCTGTTCTAAACCGTACTCTGTGCCGCGCTCCATTCCAAAATCATCAATGATAAGCAGAGGAAAACGGCAAAGACGCTCGATATACTCGTTGCGCCCCTCAAAGCTGGCGGTCAGGTCATTCAAAATCGCAGAGAAGTTCGTCATGCGGACAGTGACTTCCTGCTCCATGAGGGCATTAGCGATACAACCGGCAAAATAGCTTTTTCCTGTGCCGACCTTGCCCCATAGCAGATAGCCGATATTTTCCTCGCGCATGATTTCCCAATGCTCCACATAGAAGTGTGCAATCTCCATTTGCGGGCATTTCCCGTTGTCGTTGGCGAAAGTCCATTCCTGCATGGTAGGATTGGTAAATCCCCGGCGTTTCAAGTCCTCCACGGTGTCAAGGTGCTTTCTGCGCTGTTCGGCGGCTTCACGCTCCAAACGCTGGGCTTTCTGGCAGTCACATTCTGCCGGGTGGCGGTCACGCCCAAACAAGGCGGCTTGCTTTTCCGGGAAGTAGGCTTCTTTCGGAGTGTGACACTTGCCGCAGTAAAGCAGTCCGTCCTCGCCCATGTAGTCCTCCGGCTGTGGGGTAACAGCCGTCATATTCAAAACTCGTTCTGTAAACAGATTACTCATAAGCTCTCGCCCTCCTTGCAGGTGTATTCGGGTATGCCCTGTTTCGGGGCAGCCTTTGCGGTATCGTCTGCCGCCCATCTGCGAATAGTGGCGGCGTGGTTTTTATATTTCTTGCCCGTGGACGCGATATAGCCGGAAAGCCGCTCAATATAGTACGCCCATTTTTCGGGCAGCTCCGCTTGCAGTTCGGAAAGCTCCGTATCAGTCAGAAATACATTCTCATATCTGCCATAGCTGCGGGCGAGGGCTTGTCCCTTTAACTCTTCCTCTTTTTCTAACTCTATATCTATCTCTTTCTTTATCTCTATCTCTGGTGGACGAATGTCGGACAAATGTCCGCCATTTGTCCGCGGCGGCAAAAGTGCCTTATTTTCAAGCCTTGCGGCGCGTTTCCGTTCCGCTTCGGTAGAGGATTGACCGATCATCAGCTCGATGTCGGTCATATAAAGCAGCCCGCAGTCAAGCTGCTCCACAAGCCCTAACTGCTGGAAGATGGCTAATGCCCGTTCCACCGTCCCGATTTGGTGACGGGTCAGCGTGGCTATCATCTGGGCGGTATAGGGGATATGCTCGTCAAGCTGCAATCTGCCGCCATTTTTCAGCGATTTTAAGTACAGCTTCAAGAGGATATTGGAATACAAAATCCCGTCTTTCATGTCCTCCAACAGCACAATGGAATCGCTGTCGAAGAAGTTTTCTTTCAGTTTGAGGTAGTAATATTTGCGGTTATCTGCCATTGGCGGTGTCCTCCCTGTGTTTCCATCTCTTAGAGAAATACCGGGGGCAGAGGACGATAATCGCCCGGAAGCTCTGCTTGCAGCCGTGTGTGCAGCCCCGGCAAAGGTCATTGTAGGTAATACGGTTTCGGTGGTTGAGGAAAAAGCTCCATTCCAACCGCCGCTTTTTGCTCATACGTGGCATTTCTCGCTCCTTTCTGCCGTTTCCGCTGGTATAAGCGGATAGGTCGGTAAAAATGTAGTTTCTCGGTGTCATTTTCGGGGATTTCCTGCGCTGTGCGCCCCGTTTCAAAGGTGGGCAGTATTGCGGATAGGGTGCAGGGCATATCCCTGTTTTGGTATCGTTTCGGGGCGGTTTTTAACGCTCATGTTCGTGCTTTTTCTCTCTGTCTTTCTCGCCTTGCAGGATTTGAGAAAGATTGCTTTTCACGGTATGCAGCTCCTTGACACGGGCTTTTTTCTCCCGGTATTCGTTGTAATGGGCGTTCTTTTCGGCGGTAAGCTGCTCGATTTCCGCTTGCAGGGCTTTATGGCTTGGCAGCTTGGAAACGCCATGCGCCCGGAAATAACGGGTGGCTGCGTCCGCTATGATAAAATCGCTTTCGTGCCGTTCCCGATAGGTGCTGCGGGCTTTCTCCGTTTTCTGTGCTTTCAGACCGTCACGGGCAGGCTTGGTCTTGGCATAGGCAAGCACCTGTGTCTGAAGCTCCTTTTTCTCCCGGATAGCAGCGTCCAGGGCTTTCAGCTTGGCGGTGCTGTCCTGTAAATCCGCATTGGCAGATACCAGGGCTGCGTCCAGCTCCTCCGGCGAATAGCCGTACTGCCCGTAGGCGGCAACGGTAGCCGCCATTTGTTTCAGATTGTGGACTGCCGCCCAGCGGTCATAGCCCGCGCCCTTTCCCTCCGCTCGCTTCGCTGCCCGGTCAACCATGCGCTGAATACCGTCCTTTTCCGGGGTGGTTTGGACAGCTTTTTTGCCCTGCAAACGCTCCCTTATGTTGCGGGGGTATTCGGGTACGGTTGCGGTCTGCTCGGCGGCTCTGTGGGCGTTCTGTTCCAAAAGGGCAAGAACGGCAGCGCGGTCAAAATCATCTCCCAGCTTGCGGGCGGTAATGGGCTTTGTCCTGTCCGGCGTGAGGTAGGATAGCCGCCCTCGGCTCTCCTTGACAGTCACGCCCTGTTGCAAGAGAACGGCGGCGAACTCGCCATAGCTTGTGGCAGAGGACAGCGCGGTGCGTATGGCCTGCCGCAATTTTTCCTTGTCTGTTTCAAACTTCGTGGGCTTGGCTGGCTGCTCCTCGGCTGGCAAGGCGGCAACTTCCTTGTCCAGCTTTGCCTGCCCTTTCCGCTGCGCCCAATACTCACGCTCGGTAATGCGGTTTTTGCTGCCATGCAAAAGGTCGATTTGATAGAGATTTTCCCGGTGGCACAGCTCCATGACTTCGGCTTTGAAGTATTCCATCGCCGCGTCTGTGCAGCGGTGTTTGCACCCGGCGCGGGTGTCTGCCGGTCTGTCCATGTAAGGCAGGAACGGAACTTCCTCTATCCGCAGAGAATTGATAACGATATGCACATGGATATTGCCGCTGTGGTTGTGTCCGTCCGGGTGGGTGCAGACAATGGCTTGGTGTCCGGGAAACTGCTTCCGGCAAAATTCCTCGCCCAACGCCTGCGCCCGGTCTACGGTCAAACCGTTGTCCACCGCGTCCCGTGGGTCAAAGCTGATAATGTAGTGGTGGCTTTTTACATCTTCCCGCTTCTGGTTCTTCCCATAGCGGAGATTGGAGCGCATACAGGCAACGGCAAAATCCTCGTCGCCGCAGTTCAGCGTGGCTATTCGATAGTCCTCTCTGAGCATGAGCCGCCCGTTTTCATCAAGGGTGGGCTTCATGGTAAACTCGTCATGTTCAAAGGTGAGGTACTGCTCGGCTGCGCCATAATCCGCATTTTTAGAGCTGATATGTTTGAATGTTGCCAACAGCGTCACCTACCTTTCGCAGGACTTCAAACTTCAAGGCAGCAAGGTCAGAAATGGCGGCGCGGACTTCAACGGACAGGGCGTTGTATGGTGTGCCGTACTCGTTGAGGGCGCGGGCAATCTGATTGAGGTTGCCACCGATTTTTCCGTATTCGGCGGTCAGCCTGCCAACGGCGGACAACAGTTCATCATTGACCGGGGAAACGGTAACGATGGGACGAATGGTCGCCCGTGTAATGGCTTGCCGGATAAATTCGGATTGGCTCATGTCATAGTGTTTCAGCCGCTCGGTAAAGTCGGCGTATTCTTCCTCGGTCATGCGGGTTTTGACCACATGGCAGCGGTGGGGTGTGTTATATTTTTTCTTCAAGCGTTGACCTCCTTTCTCGCCCGACAGGGCGCATGAGCAGGGTTTGGGGAAGGCACTCCCCAACAAGATTTACCAAAGGGGGCAAAACCGCAGATATGCGGATTTTGGCACCGTGGTAGAATCTTGCTCTAAAAAACTACCGCTTTCCTCGGCGGCTCTGGTTTGCGGATATACTGGCTTGCTCCACCAATATAGCGATTGCGGTGGCGTGTTCTGCCCGCTGTTCACCACTACAACGGTGAAAAGGGGGCGTTTTGGCAAACGCAGCGGAAATTTTTTTGTTTTCCCTGTCTGCTCCCTACAACAATCCGGCGGTGTGGTTTGCCAAAGATTTTTGAAAATGGGCGCAAAAAAAGCAGTAAACCTTTTCAAGATTTACTGCTTATCTGCCGCTGTGATGGGTGGCGGTATTAAATTGTCAGCCGTTTTTCAAATGGAATTTATCTGCAATCGCTTTCTTTCTGCTTTCCAATTCCTTTTCTGTAATCTTCCATAATCCTAACGCAATGATCTGCTATCTTTTGCATTCCGAGTTCTTCAAAAAAGGCAATTTGTATTTTCATCAGTTCTTCACAAACAGTCAACTTCTGCTCATCCATATTGCTAATAGCAAGCCATGGGAACGCTTTATATTTCTTAGTGTCCCCAATGAGAAAATTGTACCCTATCAACTCATTTTCACGGAAAACGAAATAGAATTGTGGGCCTGAACCTGGAACTGACTTTTCCATAATTTGCTGCATTGTTCTCACGCCGCCGTATGCCGGAAAAAAACCTATTCGCTCAAGAGCATTTAATATGTCAATCCTTTTATCTGTGGGTATGTCTCTATAATTGATAATCTGTTCCATTTGCTCTACCCTCATTGAAGTTTAATTTGTCAGGCTCTAATTATACAACTTTTCTGTTTAGCGGTCAAAGCGGAACTTCAACAGGCTTTCTATCAGTTGCCTGACGATATGCTCCTGCATATCCGTGTTAATCTGTCCGTCCATTTTCGCACAAGAGCGGATATATCCCGCATAATGGGATAGGACGGCGGCAACAGCTTCCGGGTCGCCCTCGCTTGCCTTAACGATTGTCTCATAGGGAAGTAGCTGGCTCATAGGACAAACCCTCCAACTCTGCCCGTAGCCGCCGTAAAATCATCTGAATACGCCGCCCGGTTGTGTTGCCAGCCCGTCCATATCTCCGTCCAATCTCCCTATGCGTCAATCGTTGGAAGTAGTACAAGAAAATGATTTCCTGTTCCATCTGTGATAGTGCGGACAGGGCTGCGGCAAGCTCTGGACTTTCCAAAAGCACCATCTGACCACAGACGAAAAGCGGATAGCTGGTCATGCCGGATTGCTCCGCAAAGTATTTATCTGTGGTACTGAATGGATAGTGTTTTTCTTCTATCAGATATTCAAGCGAGATTTCCCGCTTGCGGCGGCTCCGTATGCTCCGGGCTGCGTCTATGGCAGCGTGGCGAATAACAGTCTTGCAAAAGGCATCGTGTGTATGCCGGATATGTTCTTGATACTTTTCGTGTTCGGTCATGGAAAATCCCCCTTTCTGAATAATGGCAGAGGGCGGCAGCATCTTGTGCTGTCGCCCTCTTGATTACCGAACAGCAAAGACGGGCGGGGCTGTCAACGGCGGCGCATTTGCGCCGTTCATCTTGACCGTTGACAGGCTCGGCTGGGTTTGCTATCTGCTCACGGCAATTCACTCTCATTGATAGGAATTGCCTCAAGTTCCGTATTCAAATTGTTCCAATAAGAGCCGATATCCGCACTTGTGAAATACTTAAAACCGCCTGCTGCTGACTTCAATTCGCCGTTTTTAACCCCATAGCAGGCGTAAATCAAATCGTAGCTTGTTCCATCTGAGAGGTTAAATCTAAAGCTGGTCACATCTGCTCCGGCAGTTTCCTCAGTCGTTTTGTCTTTTAGGGATAAGCCCTTGAACTTATCATACAGGGTCTTTATATCATTTTCAGCAACAACTACTTTCTTTTCTGCTGATGCAGGCACTCCGTCATAGTGGTACATTTCAACGTTTTCGACATCTTCAACCTCAAATGGGAAGTTGATTTTGACAGGCTCATAAGCAATGTTTATAGGTAACAGAAAGAGAGCTGTAAAAATTGCAATGATACAAAGAGCGATGGAAACGAGAACAGCAATCGTTATCTTTTTTCTGCCTCTCTGCTTTTCTTTTGCCTCATGGCGCATAATAACGCTTTCGCTTTCTTCGTGAAGAACATCTTCGCTCGTGTGAGAAAGCAATTTCTGATAAATTGCGTTACAGTCAGCACAGGCGTTCAAATGCTCTTTTACCATCTCTGCGCTTGCTTCGCTGCAAGCACCGTCAACATACAGCGGAAGAATATCTCGAACAATATCGCATTGTTTACTCATGCTTTTCATCCATCCTTTCTTGAATTTTTAGCTTTGCACGATGATAAGTAACTCTCGCCCATGATTCTGTTTTTCCAAAAATTGCAGCGATTTGTGAAAAAGATAGTTCCCCGAATACGCGAAGCTGAAAGACTTCTTTGTATGGTTCTTCCAAACGGTGAAGAACGAGGTGTATGCGGAACGCCATGTCAGAATCTGCAACTGAGTTCTCAACATTTTCATTTGATGGCAAGTCATTGATTTCACTCACATCAGCTACTCGCTGACGGCTTCGCATTTCATCATGGTAAAGGTTTTTTGCTATGGAGCAGAGCCATGTCAATTCATCTGACTTACCTTTGAATTGTGATGTTGTAGAAACAGCCTTATAGAATGTGTTCTGCGTGATTTCCTCTGCTATCTCACGATTTTTGGCAAGAGAAATAGTATACGAGTATACCTGTAAATAGTAGGCTTTATAGAGCTTTTCATAGTCCATACTTGTCATCACCTCCTTCAGCTTCATAGGTTAGACGGAGAAATCGGAATTTCGTTACAAAGAAGTTTGAAATTTTTATACCTTTACGCTACTCTTGCTTTGTGCGGACTATTGGTAGACGCGCATTAACGGCAAGTAAAGAGATTGCTGTGTCAGCTTGATATGTTCAAATGCTAATTAAGTATAGCATACAGCTATGAATTTTTCTATTGCGTTCCCCTGACTTCGGAATAGTGGCAGGGCTGGCTATCCTTGTTTTGCTTTGTGCTTCTCTACCGTACATGAGCATTGGAGGCAGGGTTGTCCTGGCCGTAACCTTCCAGAAGGTTGATGCCGCCCCACACGCACAGACCGCCGCCCAGGGCGATGACCAGAGTCTGCAAAACGTCGATAGCGTTAGTAAAAAAGCTCATATTCACATTTCCTTTCGTTCAGTTGAATTGTTGGGTTGAAGGTCGGTCGCTTTCAATTCGTACAGATCGAAAGGCTCGTCCGGCTTCACGATGGCCGGTCTGCGTTTCATGTACCGTTCAATGTCAAAGGTGTTTTTCTTGTCGGCGTCGGCAAGGTACTTGTAGCGGGGATGCTTCGTTATATCAAACTTGTCGCTGAAAAATGGCCGCACCCCTCGAAGCTGCAAGATGCACTTGCCTCCGTCCATCACCGCAATTTCGTCCTGAGTCATCAGCTCCTTTCCTAATTTCTGATAATTGAGGCCGTGGGAAACCTGGCTGCCCCGGTTCTCGGATTGATTGAAGCTGTCGATGGTCTCCTTGCCCAGCAGCTCCGAGATTTCTTTCAGGGTGGATTTCTCCTTGCCTCCCAAAAACAAGGTGGTGTCGCAGTTGCCCACAATGGTATCTGCGGCGTCCTTGTAGATGGTCTTTAACTGGCTTTGGGACTGCAAAATAATAGAAGCCGAGATTTCCCGGCTCCGGATGGTGGCGATCAGTTTGTCGAAGTTGGGTATCTGCCCGATGTTGGCAAACTCGTCCAGGAGGCACCGCACATGGACGGGCAGCCTGCCGCCGTACACATCGTCCGCCTTGTCGCAAAGGAGATTGAATAGCTGGCTTTGCAGCATGGCGATGACGAAGTTGAAGGTGGTATCCGTGTCGCTCATAATGAGGAACAGCGCCGTTTTCCGGTCGCCCAGGGTATCCAGCTCCAGTTCGTCGTCGGACATGATCTCCCGCAGCTCCGCAATATCGAAGGGAGCAAGGCGGGCGCCGCAGCTAATGAGGATGGATTTCAGGGTCTTGCCAGAGACGAAAAGTCAAGGACTTTTTCATCAAATTCAAAAAGAAGTCACATTTTGCGGACTTCCTCACGGAGCAGACGCTTGATTTTGTCCTCCATTGTCTCCTTGGCGGTCTCGCTGAAATGCACACGGACGATATAGGTTGTCTTGCCGATCTGCTTTCTCACAGTCGGGCAAGGGGTACTGTTGGTTGCGGTATTGTTCATTCAAAATCCTCCTGTAAATGAAAAATGCCCGGTGACTGTTCATCATCGGGCGGTGTCAGTATGAGGGAACAAGGCAAGGCGGCAACATTAAGGTATCTATAAAACCCTTGCCGTCTTTGCCACGCTTGCCGTGTTCCTGTTGTCAGTTTCGGAGATAGCAGACCCATGCGGTGCCGTCTTTCTCGGTCACAAGTCTGTCCCCGATACGGCTCTTTGCCGTTCTCATGGTGCGTGAGGAAATCCCACGCTCATTGACTGCCTTTTCCAGCTCTGCGCTCGGCATACGCTTTCCATCTGCAAGCAGTTCCAGAATGAGCATTTGCGCCTGTGCGGTCTTGCTTTCGGTCTTGGCGGTGTCCGTCCCGGCAAGAAGCTCGTCAGCGGTAATGTCATAAGCTCCTATCCATTCAAAGCCTTTCTCGTCTCCCAGAGAAAAGGCAAGGGACTGTCCGGGCGGCGCAAGGGAGCTTTTCTCATGGATAAGCACCCTTGTTGTGGGGCTGTCCTTCAGCTTACCGATAAAGAGCAGACTGCGGACTGCCGCCGTAATGTCGATAGACCCCAATCCCCGGTAGGTGCTTTGCGTTCCTGCGGCTTTGTTCAGGTGTCCAATCAGCACGATAGCGCACCCGGTAGCCTGTGCAATGTCTCCCAGACTGCGGAATATCGGGCGCACCTCGTTTGCCCTGTTCATGTCCACATCTGTGCCCAGAAACGCCTGTACCGGGTCAATGATAACCAGCCTTGCGTTGTTTTCCCGGATTGCCCTTGCTATGCGCTCATCGGCAAGGGTCAGCGGTGTGTCCCTATCGTCAATGACAAGCACTCTTTCAAGGTCTGCTTCCGCTTCCATCAGTCGGGGCTTGACGGTATCGCCCAGACCGTCCTCTGCGGTCTGGTAGATGATGTTGAAAGGCTCAAGGGTCTCCATACCGGGTAAAGGCTTTCGGTTGGTACAAGCCGCCGCAAGACGCATGGCAAAGTAGGTCTTGCCCTCGCCGGGGTTGCCCTGTATAATCGTCAGCTTTCCAAAGGGGATATAGGGAAACCATAGCCATTCCACGCTCGTCAGCTCCACATCTGCCATACGGAGCATTGGGACAGGCTGGGCGGTGGGCAGCTCTCGCAGCGTGATTGTTTCGGCTATGAATTTGCGGCTGGGAATGTCCCCTTGCTGACGGAGAACATCGTTCCAGTCTTTCCTTGCCGGGACAAGGCGAATGACGGCGATCTCGCCGGGAATGGACTGTGCCAGTCGGGTACAGGCTTCGCTTCCTGCGGTGTCGCTGTCAAGGCAGAGGAACACTTTTCGGGTGTCCTTGCGTTCAGAAAGAAAACGGTCAAGGGCTTTGCCCGAAACGCCGCCCAGGGCAAGATAGCTCCTTGTCTGCCAGTCCTGCGGATAAAGGCAGATAAAGGACAAAAGGTCTATCGGCGCTTCAAAGACAAAGAGCTGGTTGCCGTTTCCCTCATAGCGGAACGGATAGGACTTGTCAGACCCGGTAATATCCTGTCTGAATGTGTCTGCCGTTCCTCGCACATGGGCGTATCTCGGTGTGCCGTTTCGGTCTCTGCCGACAAAGACAACATTGTGCCGTTTGCTGTCCTCATAAATATCCCCGGAAAGAAGAAAAGTCTCAACCAGTTTCGGGTTGAGACCTCGGCTTTCGCAAAGATATTGAATTGCTCTGTCGGCTGTTCGGTTGTGCAAGGGCAAGTGGAACGCTGTGGGCGGTGCTGTGGTGGCTTCGGTCTGTCCATCGCCGTTTTCGCCTGTCAACATCTGGACGGCTTCGGGAAAGGACTTGCCGTAAAACTCTATGACAAAATCAATGGGATAGCCGCCCTTGCTCTGGCTGTGGCGAAACCACTTGTTTCCCCGAACGGTCAGGCTGTCATGTTCTTTCCAGCGGTATTCCCGTCCGCTTTTGATAAGCGTCTCTCCCTGTGTACGGAGAAAATCTTCCAGACTGACGGCGTTTGCCCGGTCAATCTGTGCTTGGGTGTAATTCATCGGGATAGTTCCTCCTTTTTCTGTCGTGTTTGGGGTCGATTTTGGAGCTTTTGTTCCTCTGTGCGTTCGTTAAATCGGGCGGCAGTATCTACGCATGACTTGACCTTCCAAAGGCGGTGTAAATCGTCTCTGACGGTCTTAAACTCGCCATAGGTGGTGTTGTGCGCCTGTTCCAGCTCGTCATACTCGTCGGACAGCTTTTTCATATCCACCTTGCCGTCTGGGAACTCCCCGGTCAGCTTTCGTCTGGCGGCGTAGAACTGTTTCAGTTCCGCTTCATGCTCTGCCTTGTACTTGGCTCTGGGCTTCTCAAACTTGATTTTCTGCAAGCCGTCGTAGACAGGCTTCAAGCTCTGGAAAGCAGCGGAGCTGTCATAGAGCTGCTTAATTGCTTTCATTCGGGCGGTCTGTTCGTCCAGCGTTTTCTTCAAGCTCTCTGTGGCAGCACTGTGTTCGCTGACACGGTGTTCCAAATCTTCAAGGGAGTAAATGCCGTTTGCCCGGAGATAATTGAAAGTCTCGTTCATCTCCTTTAGATTGCTTACCTTGCCTTTCTGCGAATACGCCCCGGCTCTGCGCTGGGTGTAATAGGCGTTCAGCAGAGAAACAAGGTCGGGTGCCTGTGGCTTGGCAAGCTCGGCTTTCATATCCGCTATCCATCCCATAAGCGAAGTGATTTTCTTCTTGATGTCTCGAATAACGGCATTGGTGGCTTTGATCCAGCGGTTGAACTCGCCCTTTTCGGTGCGTATGCCTTTCTTCTCCATCGCCCGGACGGTTGCGCCCTCATGGACGGTGGGAAGAAGCTCCACGCCCTGACGCTCATAGCTTCGGTGGTCGATACGAACGTCAAGCCCCTTTTCCGCAAACTTGGCGTTGCATAACTCTGCCCATGTCTGCCGCCAGTATTCCAGCGTTTCGGGACTGCCCCAGTCGGTAGTGGGAACGGCGTTGAAAACAAACTCGCCGTTCTGGTCCCGGATACGGTTGCCGTCCTCGTCCAGCTCATACACCCGGCGTTGCTTTAGCCCCCATTTGCCGTTCTGCTCGATGGGGCGGATAGGGCAAAGCACATGAAAATGTGGATTGGGTATGCCGCCGTCCTCCCGGTCTGGCTGGTGTACGGCGAAGTCAACCACCATGCCCCGGCTCACAAAGTTCTCCAATAAAAATTGCCTTGCAAGAGCGATGTTTTCCTCAAGGGAAAATTCATTCTGCAAGGCAATGTCAAAGCTGTATGCAAGCTGGGCGTTCTTTCCACGCTCGGCTTTTTCCACGGCGTTCCATAGGGTCTGGCGGTCTGCGTATTCGGGCGGTGCATGGGACGGCAGGAGAATGTCAGAGCAGATCACGCCGCCCTTGCGGGTGTAGTCGCTGTATTCGCCGTAATACTCGCTATACAATCGCTCCCCGGCACGGTAGGCGGCAGAAGCAATAGCGGACTGTCCTGCGCTTCGCTTAGTCTGCGTGACGCTCAGATGAAATAGTGCCATCGGCTTTCAGCTCCTTTTCTCTGTTCGCTTGGTTGGTGTGAGTAATCGCCATGTGCCGGACGGCTCGCTGGACTTCGGACAGAGAAAAGATGTGTTCCATCAGCTCTGTCATTTCGGTGCGTGTGAGATCTTTGACCTCCGGGGCAAGGCTCTCAATCGTGCCGCCCAGATTGCAAAGGCGGTGGGTGCGCTTGGTGCGTTCGCCTTTCTCCAGATACTTCTTTCTGTTCTCCAGACGCTCCAGCTTGTGCTTCTCCTGTGCAAGCTGCGTCTCAGCTCGTTCCTTTTCGGCTCGAAGCTGATCGAGGGTTTTCGGTTTTGTCATTGTGATTGACCTCCTTTTTTGATTTTTGGGATAAAAAAAGACCGTCAACTTTTCGCACATTGCGACCAGTCAACGGTCTGATTTTCGGTATTTATTTTTCCAAACTTGCTGGCGGCGAACAGCATTTCATGCTGTTTGCGGACGGCAAGTCCACAAGGGATAGACGCACAAGCGTCGCAAGGGAGTGTAGCTCCCTTGACGGAACGAAGTGACGAAACATTTTCGGTCAAGCAGTTTTTCTCTGCTGACCGGGAATGAAGCTCCGCAGGACGCACATACTCCCGATAGGAGAGTATAGAAGTGCGCCCTTTAGTTCCTAAAGGGATTTTCTTCTGACCCAAATTACATAAAATGTAGATCAAGACATTTCTAAGAGGTACTCTCAGATTTTCACAACATAAGGTTCATCTTCAATAATACCCTGATCGTGGGTAACAATGATAACCGTTTTACCTTCTTCATTGAGTTCGTGCAATAACCTCATAACAATATCTCTATTTTTCTTGTCAAGTGAGCCAGTAGGTTCATCTGCCAAAACAACAGAACATTTTTTCATCATAAGACGAGCTAAAGCAACTCTCTGTTGTTCACCACCGGAAAGCTGATAAACTTTTTTGTTAACTTCCTTTGATAACCCCACACGATTAAGAGCTTCTTTAAGTGATACTTTAGTTCGGCTTGATTTTTTAATCAAACTTAAATTTTCTTTAACTGTCTTATTTTCAAGCAGTGCAAAATTCTGAAAAAGAAACCCCACTGTATCCGCAAAAAAACTGTTTTTATTTTTAAGCCGGGTAATATTCAGCCCTTCGATTATGATACTGCCGCTATCCGGCTTTTCGATACCACCAATCATATTGAGCAAAGTGCTTTTTCCACTGCCGCTATCCCCGCTGATTACTACAAAACTTCCATCCGGAATTTCCAAATTAAAGTTGGAGAAAATTATTTTCTCTCCAAATGCTTTATTTAAGCCACGAATTATAATCATAAACATCCACCTTTCAAGGACTTTGAGATATTTGTTTTTTCAACCCACATAACATTTGTGAAAATGATTGCCATTTCAATAATGGTGAGCAATGCTCCAACCAGTAAAGCAATCCCGACACTTGCGTTAGATATAAAAAGCGAAACAATGCAAATCAATATCACAACGGCTATATTTTCTAAGAGATTAACGGAAATAAATCTTTTGTGCCTTTCATAAAAGCGATAGCCCAAAACCTTTTTGAGGGAGATTTCCATCGCATTAAGTCTAAATTCCATTTTCACTTCAGATATGATGATAGCGATATCTAACAGCAATACTAATACGCAAAGAGAGCTTATAAAGCCAATCAGTTTCACGAGGAAACTATGACTATAAGTATAATCCTCCCCGACATTCGTCAGCATAAAATAGTGTGGACCAAGCTGTTCTGCATATTTTTTCGCAGCATTACGAATTGTGCTTTCATCGCATCCGTAGATCACCTCACCATTATATGTTCCTGTTTCGATATAACTTCCATTCAAAGCAACAGCCTCATTTGCCTGATAAATAACAATCGGATTTGTTGCTCTTGACAATCCGTCAATAGCCTCTTCTCTGTTCGAATTGAGATAATAAAATTGCTCTCTGCCAGAATATTCTTTATAAACAACACGCAGTTCTTCTGCATTTTGGGTAAGAGAGTCAATTTCCTCTTTTGCGATATCTTTGTATGATTCCGCATTTTTTCCCTTTGGCACGAAGACCACGATATCCTCTTTTTCATCATCTTCAGTAAGCATATCAGAAAACCCTTGCAGCATATCTCTGGCATTATGATTTACAAAAATATAATTATCCGTATCGCTTATCCGGCTGCCTATGCAGACCACCGGATTTATAGTGTTGTATTCATTTTCGTAAAGGTCATTCCAAAATTCGCTCTCTTTGGATTCCTCCTCATTTTCTTCAAAAGGAGGTTCAATCTGCATAACTCCAAAATAGTAATCATTATAATGATTTTCTAAAAGAGTAGTGTTTGTAAGTAAATTACCTTGAATGCTACTGAGATTTGTAGTTATTGTAAAAATCGTCATAGCAGTAGCAAATACTTTAAGACCGTTCAGAAGATAAAACATACCTTTTTTATCTGAAGCATTGGCAAAGGCTTTTTTTACATCAAAGCGGACAAAAGCAGCATAAGGAATTACGGAAAGAACTGCTCCGGCACAATACACTGCCAAAATGAGATGATCTTCATACGCTCCCGATATAAATTGAGAAACAAGCAACTTTGCTAAGACGAATAATGCAGCATATGAAATCATATCAGCCACTACAGCTTTTAGAGCAATCACAGCAGCATTTTCGCCCAGAGAAGCTCGTACAACTACTTCCTTTTGTCTGCGTATCACCTCAATCATATTAAGTACAATCATCAATATGGCAACCAGGCCCCAAACAATGAACATCATATCAGTTTCGGTTGATTGCCAAAACTCTGGCTGCGATATAGAATATTCTTTTGCCAAATCTTGATATGTGGCAATAATGTCATCATCGTCACCGATATAGCTGACCATTATTTCCTGTCCATTGCCTGTGTTTTTTGCTTCTCTAAAATCTTCAAATTCTATTACGGTGATTCCGCCTATCAAAGCCGTATATGTTTTTTCCTCAATATCCATTGTGCTTTTAAGACTATCCCGAACAACGGTATCATCACCATAAATATAAAGTCTTGTCTGATAATTAGAAACTCTCTGATTAAAAGTCGAAAAAATATGAACACCATGCTTCTCAGCTGTATCTTCTGCATTGGCTAAAAATGAATCCATATCGTCATTAGTAGTTGTGTATCTGGACGATAAATAATAAGCACCATTAAAGTTCCAGAGCATATTTTGATATACTTCAGCTTGCATAACAAAAGCAAAAATAATCGTAATCAACAGCAATATATTTCTTATATGTTTCATTTAAAATTCTTAAACCTCCTTTGAATAGGTAACAGACACACGATTGCCCAAAATACTAATATGGATTTTTTCATACAACCACATTCTCTTGTTAGATTCTAATTTTCCGTTTTCTTTATTCGCATAAATTGTACCATAAAACTCGTGAACAATTCTACCGCAACTTTGGACTACATGAGAAAAGTCCGAACAGTTTTCTGCCCGGACTTCCTCGCTCAATCATAAATCAATTCCGCTTTCACAACTTCCTCTGCCTGTACCTTGCAAGCGTTCATCTGCCGCACCCATTCCATTTGGTTTTCGGCTTTCAGTTGCTCGGTCACGCCGTTTTGCTCTGCCAGTGACCGCACGATCAGCTCCATGCGATTTTGTGCCGCTTCGTCAATCTCGGCGCAATGCTCAAAGAGCTTGTCGGATAGCACCAGCTCATTGAACAGTATCGGGCGGTGCATTTCCAGATACGCTTTGCGGAGTCTGCCGTAGTGCCCGAGGGGCTTGGTCTTGCGGATAATGATGTTCGGGATAAGATAATCGCCGTTCTGTGTGTAAGTGATATTCATGCTGTTTGTACTCCTTTCATCGGCTCTCTCTGCGGTAAACTGCTGACCGGGACGAACACGCCCTTTGCAATATCCTCCGCACGAATGGCGGCTTTCTTGGCTTCGATTTCTGCCTTTTTTCTCCCCTTGATTTTGTCCTCGTATCGCTTCTGCGCTCCGCTGGCTTTCCGCTTCAAGTAGTTCTGATGAAGCCTGTCCTTGCGTTCCTCACGCTTGCGGATTTCCTCTAATTCCTCCGGGGTAAGCTCCACTTCGCCAAACGCCGGTGGAACGAATCGCCCAACAAAATTGAAGTAAATCTCGACCTCCTGTGTGGTCTGTATACTGCCTTTACGGTCACGCTCATGCACAAGGATTTTCTCGATAAACTCGTTGAGCATGGCAATGGTCAGCTTGTCGAAGTTCTCATACTTATCAATCAGAGCGATAAAACGGTCAGCGTCCTTTTCGTGCTTCTCATAGCTCTTGACAGCCTTTTCCAGAACAGAGATTTCGGCGGTAAGCTCGGTCTGCTCCTTTTCATATTGAGCGTCCAGAGTGGCATATCTGCTGTCAGACAGCTTGCCTAAAATGTTGTCCTCATAGATTTTGCAGAGCAGGACTTCCAGCTCGGAAACTCTCTGCTTTGCTGTGGCAAGGCGTGTTCGCTGTTTTCTGACCTCTGCTGTCTGCTGGCTGGACTGCGCTTCCTGCACCACACGGACAAACTCGGCTCGGTCATGCTTGGCATACTCGGCAATAGCTTTCAGCATTTCAGAGACAAGGGACAGTACCACATCTTCATTGATACGGTGCTGTGTCGTGCAGAGCTTTCCAACTGGGACTTTGCTGTATTGGGAACAGGTATATTGAGAAATACGCTTGCCGTTGTTGGTACGGTGGACATACATCTTGCCGCCGCAATCGGCACAATAAAGCAAGCCTGTGAGGGGAGCCGCTTCGCCCCAGCCGTCCGGGTAGCGTCTGACATTCCCACGGATTTTCTGCACAAGGTCAAAGGTCTGCTGGTCAATGATAGGCTCATGGGTATTCTCGAAAATTGTCCATTCGTCCTCCGGGACATAATGGCTTTTCTTGTCCTTGAAGTGCTTTCGGGTCTTGAAATTGATGGTGTGTCCCAGATACTCACGCTTTTCAAGAATGTTGCAGATGGTGGAAGAACCCCAGCCGTACACATCTTTGAAAGTCTTGTTTTTGTTCACGCCCTCGCCGTGTTGGGCAAGGTAAGCGGACGGAATGAGGATTTTTTCTTCTTTCAGCTTGCTGGCGATCTGATACGGACCGTAGCCCTCAATCGTCATGGCAAAGATGCGCTTGACCACATCAGCGGCTTCGGGGTCAACCAACCATTGGTCTCTGGCTTCGTTCCAGAGATAGCCGTAAATGACCGTGCCTGTAAGGTGCTTGCCGGACTTGCCTTTTGACTGGAAAGTGGAACGGATTTTACGGCTGGTGTCTCTGGCGTAATACTCGTTCATAATGTTGCGGAAAGGGGTAAAATCATCGTCCCCTCTGGCACTGTCCACGCCGTCATTGATGGCGATAAGGCGAACGCCACGCTGACGCAGGATTTCCATAATCTGACCGACTTTCAGATAGTCACGACCCATGCGGCTCATGTCCTTGATACACAGGTACTCCACATTCCCGGCTTCAACCTCTTTCATCATTGCCAAAAATCCGGGGCGATCAAAGCAGGTGCCGCTAATGCCATCGTCTGTGAAATGGACAATGTTTGTAAAGCCCTGCCGTGCGGCGAACTCCTCCAACATAGCTTTTTGATTGGAAATGGAATTGCTCTCACGCTGTTGGTCATCATCTTTGCCAAAGTCATCACGGCTCAGTCGTTCGTACAGAGCAGTGATTTTCTCGTTTTTTCTCATAACTTGCGCTCCTTTCTTCGGTTTTAGGTTGTGTGTTCTAAGAGACTTCCCAACCGCTTGATTAAGAAGTCTTTTAGAGCATACAACACCGGCGGCCAATTTGAATTTGCGGTACTGCTTCACGGCGAAGTGGTCCGGGTGCTCTTTCTCCAACTTGGCAAAGAGCAGGTCAACCGGGCTCTGAAATTCCTCGTCATCCTCTCTGGCCTCGGATGCGTTGATGAGCTCCAGCAGCGTGAGGAAGTTCTTTTCCTCCGGCTCCGCCTCGTACCAGATGTACCCAATCAGGGCACAGTACAAAAGGCGCTCGGCCTTCACCCAAAAATCTTCGGAGGATTTTTCCCCGTCGCCTTTGGTGTTGGCGATGATGACATTGACCAATTTGAGGACGTCTTTCTCTGACCGAATGTAGGCGAAGGGGTTGTATTTCATGCTCTTTTTGAAGTTGATGGTGTTGAGGACCTTGATGTGGTACGGCTCATAGATGACCTTCCCGCGGGCGTCCCGCATGGGCTTTCCGTTCTCGTCCAGCTTGGGGGCGCCCCGGCGCAGCATGGTTCCCACCTCGGACAAAAGCTGTCCTTTGGGATCGGTGACCACATAGCTGCTGTGCATCTGCATCAGGGAGGGCTTGACGAAGAAACGGGTCTTACCGCTGCCGCTGCCTCCGATGACCAGGATGTTTTTGTTCCGGGCGTACTTGGGATTTTTCGGGCGGCTGGACATGGTGAGCTTTTCCGTCTGGGTCAGAGGGATGTTCCAGTCGGGGACCGGATCGACATAGGGGGCAATATCCGCCGCCGTGCCCCATCGGGCGCTGCCGTACTCAATGCCCTTGCGGTATTTGCGGACGTTTTTCCCTTTGGCGTATACCGCCAGCCGAACGATGACCGCCCCGACGATACCCGCCAGCAGGTCCAGCGGATGCAGGCTGGGCAGCCCAGAAGAAAACGCCTCCGTAAAGCTCTGGCTCAAATGCAGGAACTTTTCAGAGGCGTCAAGGCCGGGTGCAAAGCGCACCGCCTGGCAGAGCTTATCAAAGAGATAGACAAACAGCAGATACGGGAGATTGAGGAAGAGAGCCTTTTTCCAGGTGTCGGTCATAATTCCACACCCCGGTCTTTGGTTTTGACTTTCTCCCGCTGGCGGTGTTGGGCTTTGGCCTGTTGCTTTGCCTGGTCCAGCTCCTTGCGGATGGAGGGCTTTTTCTCTTTCTCCAGGTTCTTTGCAGAAAACTCCCGAAAAGCCGCCGTGATAACGTCGGCATCCCGGCCCTTGAAGAACACTAGGTAGCGGGGTATCTCGCCGCTGGTGTCCTTTTTCAGCGCGAAGTCAATGCCGTACTTCTTGGCGGTGGCGGAAAAGGCCCGGATGTTCTGGTCAGTGATCTCGATGTTTGAAACGCCGGTATTGTGCTTCATCAACTGCCGGAGGGTCTGCTTGCCGTGGTGCAGCTTGGTCTTGTGGCCGGTCACTCCTTTCTGCATCTCGTCCAGCACTTTTTTCATGGCCTGTTGCAGCATCCCGGCGGAGAGCTTTGTAGCCTCCACACAGAGGGCAACGGTGCGCTGGGTGACTTCTTCCTGCATGACCTATCATCTCCTTTCTCCGCTGCCGTAGAGGTCGTGGTTCACCAGGGACGCATAGTAGCTGTCGATGGTGGCCGGAGCGTTATACAGAGCAGCCAGCAGATATTTCTTGATATTGCGGACATAGGTGGTGTTGTCCCGCATCCGGTCCAGCACATACTCGATGTGGGAACTGTTCAGCTTCAGAAATCGGGATTTGACCACCTCCGCCGGGTAGTCGTCCCCGGCAATGCGGATCGTCTCCCTGCGGGAACAGACGGTATCCACCATGAGCTCCACCAGCTCATTCAGCATATCCCGATCCAGCCGGTCATCCCGGCATAGATAGTCATACTCGATGTTCTCCAGAATCAGTTCCCGATAGCTCTCTCGCTCCCGCATCCAGTCCCGTCCGGTCCGGTTGGCCCCTGCGGGGGTTTGGGGGCTTGATTGGATTGGATTTGATCCTTCCGTACTTGATGAATCAGTATTTTGTTCTTCAGGATTTCTTTTCTCTTTATTTAATTGCGGCCGGTTTTCCAGACATGGGTTATCCATATCCGGGTTTTCCGTATTTGGACAAGCCGTATCCGGCTCATCCTCACACGGCTGGCCCGTGTCCGGGGGATGGGGTGTCTCGTAGATGACATACTCCACATCCACGATCTTGCCCTTGCTGTCCCGGAGCCGATTGCGGACTATGTACCCGGCCCGCTCCAGCTCCTTCAGGGCGGAACCGATGCTGTCCGTACCCTCCTTGCAGATTTTGGCCAAGCCTCTGGTGGTGTAGTTCCAGTCCTCTGGCAAGGACAGCATCATGGAGAGCAGCCCTTTGGATTTCAGCGACAGCCCCGCATTCCGCAGGTGGTGGTTGGACATCACCGTGTAGTCTCGGGTTTTTTCAATGCGAAATACCGCCATGTTATCACCTCCTTTCAGCGGTTTGGAAAAGTGTTCGTTTTTGGGAGAAAGGCGGTATCTATGCCGCCCGGATACCCCGGAGAGGAAAACCTATGGGCGGGGACTTCCGGCTGACTGTGGGAGAAAAAACATGGGATTTTCGACTCCTTTCGTGTCAGTTTTGACTTGGTAATCAGAATATCGTTGTGGTAATCTCAGAGCCAGAATAAATGATACAAAGATACAAATGGATATGAAAAAAGGCCATAGGACTAAACCTATGACCTTTAAACTGCTCTGTTCTTGAGATTTACAAGGAAAGTCGATTTATGTCAGAAATCAATACTCATAGAATTGAAATTTACCTGAATTGGATTTATACTTTAAAATGAAATTTACCCCAAAATAGATACAGAGAGGTAACAGCCATGAGCTCATTTTCGACAATAGCCTGCTATGCTGCTCTAAGTTCCTGTTCTAGAGAAGATATACTCCACGCTTATGCCAGAATGATTGCGGCTCTCATACAGAGAAATAGATACAAAACATGCGATATAGACACTCTATGTAAAGATTTCAAAGCCTATTATGGCTTTTCAGTTCCCTATCATCCAATGCAAACAATTCTTTCTACATGTATTAACTTTGGGTTTCTAACATATAATTCCTCTATACATCAGTTTGTCCCTGACTATGCCCATATTGATGAAGAGGACTTTATGGATATTGTTGAAAAAACAGACCAAAAATATCGAGAAATCCTTGCTCGATTCAAAGTTTTTTTGCAACAAGAGTATAACATCTATTCTTCTGATGAAGATATGGGTGACAAAATACTTGCATTTATTGAGCGATATGGCATTAAAACTAAAGTAGATAGAAGGGTGTTAAGAGAAGTCAAAGACGATTATTTGTTTGCAGCTTTTTTGGTCCATTGTGAAGAAACAGGTCAGGCCGACATTTTGGACTATTTGAACGATTATACCATTGGCCTAGCATTGTCGGAAGTCTTTGCATATTGTGAATCTCCTCAATCTTATACAGCTAAGGACGCATGTGTGTATTTGGATACTGGCTTACTGTTTAAGCTATTTGGTATTGATAGCTCTGACCGTGCTGATAGCTATGAACTATTTGTCAGAAATATCCAAAAACTAGGCATGCATGTCAAGGTATATGATCATACCGTTAGCGAAATGATCGGCATCATCGAAGGTTCAAAGTCGTGGATTAACAATCCCAATTATGATGCAACGCTTTCTTCTGAAGCAACTTATTTCTTTGTACGCAATCAGTGGAGCATAGATGAAATTGATGAGTTCTCTTGTAATGTACGAACTCGCTTAAAAGAAGATTTTAATATCGTTATAGACAATATGCCATATCCCAAAGTGGAAGATATACAGACTCCGACAGAAGCAATTATTAAAGAAATGATTGTCTCGGAATACAAAGAATCGAACCCTGATGTCCAAATTGATGATAAGGATTATAGTATTAACCAAGATGCTAAATCCATTTTCTTTACTCAACATAAAAACAATACAGTTGTTCCGTATCATCTAAATGAGGTCAAAAACATTTTTATCACCGGAAATAGATCATTGGCACGGGTTGGATATAAGATTTCTCTAGAATTTGCTGGATCAAAGGATTTCTTTATACCAACCGTTATGACCGACATTAAATGGGGAACTCTTGTCTGGTTTAATAGCCCGTCTACACTATCTTCGATTAATAGGCCCCGGCTGGTTTCTGCTGCATATGCTGCATTTCGACCTTCTAATGATGTTACAAAAAAATTAAATGATGCGCTAATAAAGTTGGAGAAAAAAGGTGATATTACTCCGGAGCAATGCTATTTCTTGAAAGTTAGCCCTGTTGCTCAAAGAATTCTCGGAAAACTAACGGCAAATGCTTCTGATAAGATTATAGACTCCACACCGCTAGAAATTCTAAAGGAAATTCGTCAGAGTGCATATACGGAAGGAAGCATATCGCGCCAAGAAGAAATTGATAATTTAACAAGGAAAAACGAAACGGCAGAGTTTGAACTTGCAAAAGCTAAACAACAAAGGATTATTTTTGAGTGCCAGCGGAATGTTGAGGTATTAGAGAAAGATAGAACGGACGTAAAGAAAGAGATAGAAGATGTTTCTGAATTTCTGAGTGAACAAGATCAGGTAAAAGATGCAATTGATAAGTCTGTCAACAAACAAATTTTAGGGTTAAAAATAATAATAACAATAGCATCGTTAATAGCAATAGGACTTGCAGTTTACATTGGCACAAATTATTCTGAAGTATTAGGCATTATTACGGCTGTAATTTCAATATTCATAATAATTTTGACGATTTGGAATAAAGACGAAATCAAAATTCTTTCTCTAATATCAAAAGCGAGAAAAGCACTGTTTAACCGCCAAGCGAATTTGCGGCGCTATTCAGCGGAAAAGGTGGAATATGCTGTGCGCCAAAAAGAGAGTGCCGAAGAAAAACTTGCACTCATAGAAGAAAAATTAAGAGCGGCTCGCAGAGAGTTACATCAAGAAAGCGCAAAACTTGATAGATTTTCTGCAGATATTTCAATACTGCAAAGCTAAAAAACCAGGTCCTTTTAAATTGTCTACTATATTAAATTGCCGCAGACTAACAGCCTGCGGCAGTTTAAGCACTTATTCCGTTTCGTCGTCCAGCCCCTCTGCCTTTAGCCAATCCTCAAAGGACTTTCTGGAGATGCGAATCATGTTGCCGATGCGGATTGTCTTGAACGCTCCGGAGTTGGCTAGTTTATAGGCCGAGGCGCGGCCGATACCGAGAATGGCTGCGATGTCATTCACGGTGTATGTTCTGCTTTGGGGCATCCCTTTTTCGTTGGTGCTCATAAAATGATCCTCCCTTGCTAATAGCATTTTCAAACGGCCCCTGGAAGCCCTCTGTCACAAGGGGTTCCTGCTAATACCTTGCTAATACGACATTTGAAAAGCCGTTGTAAGGCAGCATATTTCAGGGGAATTTGTGCAAATTGACCTGCCTCCAGGCAGCACAATTTGCGAAGAAACAACACGGGAAGATATGATATGAACAATTTACGAAATGGTACGCCGTACTCCTAAGCGGTAGGCCACCAGTTAGAGTCTGGTCAGGGGTGCCAAGTCAGCCGCTGTAAGCCAGTTTTCGGCTTACAGCGGCCTTCTTATCCGTTCCACCGCATTCCAGCGGCTGCCAGGTGCCTTTCATAGCGCGGTCCCTGCAAAAACTCCGGCTGATGTGCGATCCGCAAACTGCTGGGGCATCCTCTCAGGCCGCCTCCAGGCGCTTTTATACCCTCGTCCTCCTGCCGTTCTGCTGGATGGCGGCCCTGCGGCACGCCGCTTCCCGGCACAAAAAAAGAGGCGCCCCCGGCTAATGGCCGGGGACGCCTTTTCACATCCAGCGGAGACGGTGCTCTGCCGGAAGATCAATTCAGCACTTCTCGAACACGGTGGCAACGCCCATGCCGCCGCCGATGCACAGAGTAGCCAGGCCCTTCTTGGCCTCGGGCCGCTTCTGCATCTCGTGCAGCAGGGTCACGATGATCCGGGCACCGGACGCGCCGACGGGGTGGCCCAGGGAGATGGCGCCGCCGTTGACGTTGACCTTGCTCATGTCAAAGCCCAGCTCACGGGCCACGGCGATGGACTGGGCGGCGAACGCCTCGTTGGCCTCCACCAGGTCGATATCGTCGATGGTCACGCCGGCCTTGGTCATGGCCTGACGGGAGGCGGGCACGGGGCCGACGCCCATGATCTTGGGATCCACGCCGCCCTGGCCCCAGCCGATCAGCTTGGCCATGGGCTTCAGGCCGTACTTCTCCACAGCCTCACCGGAGGCCAGCACCAGTGCGGCGGCGCCGTCGTTGATGCCGGAGGCGTTGGCGGCAGTCACGCGCTGCTGACCCTTGTCGTCGGTCTCCTGGATGCCGGTGGGCTCAAAGGTGTGGACCACCTGGGGATTGGGGGACTCGGGGCCCACGGGGAAGGCGCCCTTCAGCTTGGAGATGCCCTCGGCGGTCACGCCGGCACGGGGGAACTCGTCCACCTTGAACTCCACGATGTCCTTCTTGACCTTCACGGGCACGGGGACGATCTCAGCCTCGAACTTGCCAGCCTTCTGGGCGGCCTCGGTCTTCTGCTGGGAGGAGGCGGCGAACTCGTCCATCTCCTTGCGGGTGATGCCCCAGATGTCCGCGATGTTCTCAGCGGTGGTGCCCATGTGATAGTTGTTGTAGGCGTCCCACAGGCCGTCCTTGATCATGGTGTCGATCATCTGGGTGTGACCCATCCGGGCGCCGTAGCGGCCGGTGGGAACGGCGTAGGGAGCGGCGCTCATGTTCTCAGTGCCGCCGCAGACAACCACGTCGGCGTCGCCGGCCAGGATGGAGCGGGCGCCCTCGATCATGGACTTCATGCCGGAGCCGCAGACCATGCCCACGGTGTAAGCGGGGACGGAATAGGGGATGCCGGCCTTGATGGAGGCCTGGCGGGCCACGTTCTGGCCCTGGGCGGCGGTCAGGATGCAGCCAAACATGACCTCATCCACCTGCTCGGGCTTCACGCCGGCACGGTTCAGAGCCTCTTTGATGACGATGGCACCCAGATCGACGGCAGGGGTGTTCTTCAGCGCGCCGCCGAAGGAACCAATCGCGGTTCTGCAGCAATTCACAACATAGAGCTCTTTCATGATCTTCCTCCGTTTTTATAAAAATATGGGATTGGCAGCTCCGACGGCTCTTCGTCAGGCGCTGCCGCAGACGCCAATCACAAGTTGAGGGTGGCGGCGAGAGTTTGTCAAAAGAAAAACATGATTGCCAAATTTTTGACAAATGCTCATACACCAACCGCTTGCTGATTTGATTATACTGGGTTTTTCCTGCCCCGTCAATGCAAATTTCTGTGAAATTCGAAAATTTGTTAAAACTTTATCAAAACCTCTGCGAATTTCGTCATTTTGCCAAAATTGGCACAAACACCCATCAGGCAACCTCTCCGCCGGAGGCATCCAGCTCCGCCCGGGCGGCGATGAGCTCGTCGTAAAACCGGCTCACATCCAGGTCCGCATAGGTGCGGGTGGTGGAGATGTCCGCGCTGTCCGCCGCAGCCTGGAGCAGGGCGTCGAAGTAGTCCGGGGCCACGGCCTCCAGGTCCACGTGCTTGCGCAGAATCAGGTAGAAGCCGTCATCCGCCTCCACCACGCCGCTGAACTGGCCCTCCTCCAGGGCCTGGGCCGCCTCCTCGCAGGCGGCGGGCAGCGTGCCGTCCCCCACAGTGAAGGTGTATCCGGACGGATGCTGGTCCCGGTCCGTCTCATCGCTGTAAGTGGCGGCCAGGACAGCAAAGTCATGGGCAGGGTCCGCGCTGCCGTTCAGCTTGGAAAAGGCCTCCTCCGCCCTGGCCCGGCAGGCGGCCACGGCCTCCGCGTCCGCCGGGTCCGCGGCGGCGGTGGAGAGCCAGATGTGGTCCACGGTGAGGTAGCCCTGCTCCTGGGCAAAGGTCTCCAGGTCATGCTCCGCGGGGGCCAGCTCGCTGCCCTCCGTGCAGTAGAGGTCGTACAGGTGCTCGTAGAGATAGTAGTCCCCGGAGATGGCCTCCGCTTCCGCCCGGTCCAGCCCCATGCGGGCCAGCACGGCCAGATAGGCCTCCTCCCCGCCGTACTGGGCCGCCCGGGCCGCCCACTCCCGGTCCATGGCAGTCCGGTCCTCGTCGGTGAGGGTGCAGCCGTAATCCTCCGCCCAGGTCTCCACTGTGGCGTACAGGGCGGCGTTCTGCAGCGCCTGGTCCTTGGCGTAATCCTCCAGGCTCTGGCCGGAGACAGTGTCCCCCCACTGGATCCCCTCCCCGCTGTCGTAGTAGTCGGCAATGTAGTCGCAGGCGTAGGCCAGCCAGTAGAGGTATCGCTGGGCGGACACGTCCCGCCCGTCCACGGACAGCAGCACAGTGTCCGGACGGATGCCGGACGCCTCGCAGAGAAGTCCCCCCTCTGTGTCTCCGCCCCCGCAGGCGGTGAGAGAGATGGCGGCCCCCAGGGCCAGGCAAAAAGCGATGCATCGTTTCATCACGGTTCTCCTTTGTCATTCCTCGCAGATTCCGTGGAAACGCCCCGCACAGGACAGGCGGGGGACGTCCCACCGCCACCATCCTATGCGGGGCATGGCAAAAACATGATGAAACTTACGGGGTCCCGCCCGCGGCCTCCTCCGCGGCCAGCTTCAGGTCCTCCACCAGGTCCCGGGCGGCCTCCAGCACATCCTCCCCGGGCTTGAGCTTCAGGGTGAGGGCAGGGATCTCCCCCGCCGCCAGCGTCAGCCGCTGGCGGTACTTGGCGTGGCCGCACACCGCCACCAGGGCCTGTGGGTGGAACACTCCCAGCTGCAGCCGCAGGAGGCTGCCCTTCTGGGAGATATCGGACACGCCGGCCTTGGCCGCGGCAGAACGCAGCAGGGCCACGTCCAGCAGGGCCAGAACGGACTTGGGCGCCTCGCCGTAGCGGTCCAGCATCTCGTCCAGCAGATCCGAGGCGTCCTCGTCCGTGCGGATGGCGGCGATGCGGCGGTACAGGTCCATCCGCTGTTCCGCCGAGGGGACGTACCGGTCCGGGATATGGGCGTTCACCGTCAGGTCGGCGGCACACTCCGTCTCGATCCGCTTCTCCTCGCCACGCTCCTCCAGGACGGCCTCCTCCAGCAGCTTCAGGTACAGGTCGTAGCCTACGCTCATGAGATACCCAGACTGCTCCGGCCCCAGCAGGTTCCCCGCGCCCCGGATCTCCAGGTCCCGCATGGCGATCTTGAAGCCAGAGCCGAACTCCACATACTCCCGGATGGCCGCCAACCGCTTGGCGGCGGTCTCCTGCAGCACCTTGCCCCGGCGGTAGGTGAGATAGGCGTAGGCCCGCCGGGCGCTGCGGCCGATGCGGCCCCGGATCTGGTGGAGCTGGGCCAGCCCCATCTTGTCCGCGTCCTCGATGATGAGCGTGTTCACGTTGGGGATGTCGATGCCGGTCTCGATGATGGTGGTGCAGACCAGGATGTCCGCCTCCCCGTCCACCATGGCCTGCATGACGGAGGACAGCTCCTGCTCCGTCATCTTCCCGTGGCCGGTGACGATACGGACCTCCGGCCCCAGCATCTTCTGGAGCCGGGCGGCGGTGGCGTCGATGCTCTCCACCCGGTTGTGGAGGTAGTATACCTGGCCGCCCCGGCCCAGCTCCCGGCGGACGGCATCCTCAATGATGGCCCAGTCGTGCTCCAGCACATAGGTCTGCACCGGCTGGCGGTCTGACGGAGGCTCTTCCAGGGTGGACATATCCCGCAGGCCCGAGAGAGCCATGTTCAGTGTCCGGGGGATCGGAGTGGCGGAGAGGGTCAGCACGTCCACCTGGCGGCTCATCTCCTTCAGCCGCTCCTTGTGGGTGACGCCGAACCGCTGTTCCTCGTCGATCACCAGCAGGCCCAGGTCTTTGAACGCCATGTTTTTCTGAAGCAGCTTGTGCGTGCCGATCAGCAGGTCCACGCCGCCGTTTTTGGCGGCCTCCAGGATCCGCTTCTGCTCCCTGGCGGGGGTGAAGCGGGACAGCACCTCGATCTTCACCGGAAAGTCCCGGAACCGGCTGACAGCGGTGGCGTAATGCTGCTGGGCCAGGACGGTGGTAGGCACCAGGATGGCGGCCTGCTTCCCGTCCAGGATGCACTTCATCACGGCCCGGAGTGCCACCTCCGTCTTGCCGTAGCCCACGTCGCCGCATAGCAGCCGGTCCATAGGCCGTGGCTTCTCCATGTCCGCCTTGATCTCCGCGATGCACCGCAGCTGGTCGTCGGTTTCGGTGTAGTCAAAGGACTCCTCAAATTCCCGCTGCCAGGGGGAGTCCGGGGAGAAGGCGAAGCCCGGCCGCTTCTGCCGCTCGGCATACAGCGCGATGAGGCCCCTGGCCAGATCCTTGGCGGCCTTCTTGGCCTTGGTTTTCTGCCGGGTCCACTCGGCGCCCCCTAGCTTATTGAGCTTGGTGCGCTCGGTGTCCTCGCCTCCGCCGATGTACTTGCTCACCAGATCCAGCTGGGTCACGGGGACGTACAGGCAGTCCCCGCCGGCGTAGTCGATCTTGATGTAGTCCTTCTCCACGCCGTCCACCGGCATCCGCTGGATGCCCACGAACCGGCCCACGCCGTGGTGCTCATGGACCACCAGGTCTCCGGGGGACAGGTCGGTGTAGGACTGGAGCTTCTGCCGGTTGGAGTCCTTCTTCACCCGCTGGCGCTTGCGCATGGCCGGGGCCGTCAGCTGGCCCTCTGTCAGCACCGCCAGCTTCAGCGCCGGCCACTCGCTGCCGGCGGACAGGGCCCCCAGGGAGAGGCGCACCTCCCCCGCCGCAGGCATGGCGGCGCCGCTTAGATCCAGGGTGGCCGGGATGCCCTTCTCCTCCAGCAGCCGGTGGAGATTCTTCGCCCGGGTCTCCCCACCGCAGAGCACCAGCACCGCGCTGCCGGAGGAGCGGTAGTGCTCCAGATCCGTGACGGCGGTCTCCAGGCTGCCGCCGTAGGAGCTGAGCTGCTTTGCATTCATGGTCAGGAGGCCCCGGGGCCGCAGGGGGTGCCGGGAGGTGGGCAGAGAGTCCTCCAGGATCACGGGGAAGTCCTCCAGCGCGGCGTACAGTTCCTCGGCGGTGAGGGTCAGATGGGCGTACTCCCCCGCCAGCACCCCGGCGGACAGCAGCGCCTCCACGTCCTGCTTCTGCTGGAGGACCGTGTTCTTCACCCGCTCGTCCACCCGGCCGCTCTCACTGAGGAACACCACCGCGTCCGGAGGCAGGTAGTGGACCCCGGCGGTGACAGTCGGATAGATGGCTGCCAGATACCGGTCCGCCGCCCCCGGGGCCGCGCCGCTGCGCAGCCGCTCCGCGTCCTCCCGCAACGTCTGGACGATGGCCTCCGTCTTCTGCTTTTTCGCCAGCTTCTCCGCCAGGGCGGTCAGCTGGTCCGCAAGACCGGGCAGGCCTCCGGGGGCGCAGTGGGGCAGCACCTCCGCCGCCGGCAGGATCCGGGCGGAGGACACGTTCCGGGTCCGCCGCTGGGTGCCGGGGTCGAAGGCGCCCATGGAGTCGATCTCATCGTCAAAAAACTCGCACCGCACCGGCTGGTCCATCAGGGGAGAGAACACGTCCAGAATGCCGCCCCGCAGGGCGAACTGGCCCACGCCCTCCACCTGCTCGCACCGGGTATACCCGGCGGAGAGCAGTTGCTCCGCCAGCGCGCCCAGCTCTGCCTGCCCCCCCACCTCCAGGGTGATGGCCAGGGACCGCAGGGTCTCCGGCGGCAGGGTCCGGGCCATGAGGCCGTCCGCGGTGGCCACCACCACCGGCGCGTCCCCCTGGGCCAGGGCGTACAGCGCCGCCAGACGGCTCCGCTCCCAGTCCCGAGAACCCACGGCCCCGGGGCGGAACTGCCACTCCCGGCCAAGCAGGGTCACGGGGCGGCGGCCCGTCAGGGTCTCCAGATCAGCGGAGAGGACCTGGACCTCCCGCTCGTCCCCGCAGAGGAACACCGCCGGACGGCCGCAGGCTGCCGCCACCGCCGCGCCCACGCAGGCCCGCTGCACCGGCTGGAGGCCGCTGACCGCCGCGGGACAGCCGCCCTCCTCCACCCGGCGGATCAGCTCCGCCGCCTCGGGGATAGTCTGCAATTGTCTCAGAAACTGTTCCATAGGATGTGGTCCTTGTCAACATGAAAAATTGGGAAGACTCTCTGGGCGCCGGGCCGCTTCCGGGCGCATGGCCCGGTGGGCGTTCTCCGCCCGGCGCCTGTTTGGAGGCAGGGGCTGTAAAGCGGATGGACATGATTCTCCCACCCAGGTCATATCCACCGGCACGATCCGGGAAAATGGATCCGTCCTTAGTGTATTCCCCTTTACCGGGCGCCATGCCCGGCGGCAAAAAGAGGCGCGGCGAGCCGCCCTATTGGACGGCCCTCATTCAATTGAAGTCATTCATGGCCTTCTGACAGCCATGTTCAATGATACATTCCGCCGCGTCGATGGCCCGGCGGAAGCTCTCCACCAACACCTTCCGCTCCGCCTGGGAGGGCACGCCGATGACCCAGTCGATCATGTCGCCCCCTTCGCCCGGCGCGCCGGTGCCGATCTTGATCCGGGGGAAGTCCTGGGTCCCCAGGTGGGCAATGATGTTCTTGATGCCGTTGTGCCCCCCAGCGGAGCCGGTGGGCCGCACCCGCAGCTTCCCCACCGGCAATGACACATCGTCATAGATCACCAGCACGTGGTCGGCAGGGATCTTGTAGAACTGCACTGCCTCCCGCACCGCCTCGCCGGAGAGGTTCATATACGTCTGGGGCTTCATCACCAGGCACTTGGACCCGGCGAAGGGGATGATGTTATAGGCGGATTTGAACTTGACCTTGTTCAGCTTCACCCCCGCCTGCTCCGCCAGCAGGTCCACGGTGAGAAAGCCCATGTTGTGGCGGGTGTGCTCATACTTGGCCCCGGGATTTCCCAGGCCCACCACCAGCCAGTCCACGGCGGCGGATTTGGCGCCTAACAGCATGAAAAAAACTCCTTTGCAACGTCAGCCAAGGCGGGAAAGTTCCCTTCCCCGCCTTGACCAGTCCATTATTGATACGCAGAAATGCCGGAGCTCCGCCGCTTCTCAGCGGAACAGCTTGGAGATGGAGATCTCCTGGTAGATACGCTCGATGGCCTCTGCAAACATGGGGGCCACCTGCAGGTATTTGATCTTGCTGCTCTTTTTGGGATCAATGGCGGGGATGGTGTCCAGCAGGGCCAGCTCGGTGATGACGCTGTCGTTGATCCGGTCAATGGCCGGGCCGGAGAGCACGCCGTGGGAGGCGCAGGCCTGGACGCTCTTGGCGCCGCCCACCTCGATCAGGGCCTTGGCGGCGTTGCACAGGCTGCCGCCGGTGTCCACCATGTCGTCGAAGAGGATGCAGTCCTTGTCCCGCACGTCGCCGATGACGTTCATGACCTCGCAGCTGTTGGCCTTCTGCCGGCGCTTGTCCACGATGGCCAGATTCATGTGCAGCTTCTGGGCAAAGGCCCGGGCCCGGGACACAGAGCCCACGTCGGGAGAGACCACCATCATGTTCTCGCACTCGGAGCCGTACTTCTTGGCGTAGTAGTCCACAAAGATGGGGTTGCCCGCCAGATTGTCCACAGGAATGTCGAAGAAGCCCTGGATCTGGGAGGCGTGCAGGTCCATGGTCAGCACCCGGTCCGCGCCCGCGGCGGTGAGCATGTTGGCCACCAGCTTGGCGGTGATGGGGTCACGGGCCTTGGCCTTGCGGTCCTGCCGGGCATAGCCGTAGTAGGGGATGACCGCGGTGATGCGGCCGGCGGAGGCGCGCTTCAGCGCGTCGATCATGATGAGCAGCTCCATGAGATTGTTGTTCACCGGGGTGCAGGTGGACTGGACCACGAACACGTCGCTGCCGCGGACCGTCTCGTACAGGGAGACGAAGATCTCCCCGTCGGAGAAGGTACCGACCTCCGCCTCGCCCAGTTTGGTTCCCATCAACTTGCAGATCTCCTCCGCCAGCTTCGGATTCGCGTTGCCGGAAAACACCTTGATGTCCTTGCCGTGAGAAATCATTGTTTGAACGCCCTCTTTCTATGTTCTGAATGTTCTTGGTTTCTGTCAGTAGGATCGATCAGCCGAAGGAGCATCAGTGCTCCTGCCCGTACAGCTTCCGCCGCCGTTTGGCCCACCCCTCCTTGTTCTCCTGCTTGGCCCTGGCCACGGCCAGCGCGTCCGCGGGCACATCCTTGGTGATGGTGGCACCCGCCGCGATATAGGAACCCGCGCCCACAGTCACCGGCGCCACCAGATTGGTGTTGCAGCCGATGAAGGCGCCGTCCTCAATGGTGCAGCGGTACTTCTTCACGCCGTCATAGTTGGTGGTGACGGTGCCGCAGCCGAAGTTGACCTTGCGGCCCACGTCGCTGTCCCCCACATAGGTCAGGTGGGAGATTTTGGTGCCGTCACCGATGGCGGAGTTCTTCACCTCCACAAAGTCGCCCACCTTGATGTCGTCCCCGATGGCGCAGCCGGGGCGCACGTAGGCAAAGGGCCCCACGTAGGTGCGGCTGCCGATGGTGCTCTCGTTCACCTGGGAGGCATTGATCTCTGTCTCATCGCCGATGACGCAATCCCGCACCACGGCATTGGGACCGATGGTGCAGCCGCAGCCGACGGCGGTCTCCCCCCGCAGGATGGTGCCTGGCAGGAGCATGGTCCCTCGGCCGATGGTGACCCGGGGGTCGATATACACCGCGTTCGGGTCCAGCACCCGGACGCCGGCGCGGATGTGCCGCCGGACGATCCGCTCCCGGAGCAGGGGCTCCAGCTCGGCCACGGTCTCCAGACTGAAAACCGGCACCCAGCCGGGGATCAGCTCCGCCGCGGAGACGGCATTGGTCATCTTCTCCTGCCAGACCGCCTGGAGCTCGTAGCCGGCGGCGCCGTAGACAAAGCCGGGGCCCGCCTCCTCCATGGGAAGGGCGGCCCGGACAAACACGGCCACCGGGTCCGGCGTGTTCAAAAAGTCCAGCAGCTCGCTGTGCTGCTCAGAGATGGTCACGTCTGCGTCCTCCGGGAAGCAGGCGCGGACCTCCTGGGCAAAGCGGGGGCTGGAGACAGCAAAAAACCGCTGCACGCCGTCGGCCAACAGCTTGTCACTCATCCATTTTAGGATCGGGCAAAATAACACGGCTTCCAGCATCAGCGGTTTGGAGTGCGCCGGGAGGGAGGAGTCCTCTTCCAGAAAAAACACGGCGCGCTGCGGAAAATCCATGGGTTTTCTCCTCCTTGTTCGTTCGTATTTTTTATTATAACAAATATCTTGGGAAAATCCAGTATTTCCGGCGAATTTATAAAAGAAATTTCCTCCAGATTTTTCTTGTACAGGGACGTTTTTTTGTGGGAGACAACAGATCCGCTCCTGCGGCGCCCCCTCCTTCTGTCATTTCCGGCATTTTGCAGAAATCCAGCTGGATTTGTCGTGATTTTTTCTAAAAATCCGGTTTTCTTCACACATTACAGTTGAATTTGCCGGGGCGACGCGGTACAATGTGTTTTGACTGCATGAAAAGAGGGGGACAGCTGTCTATGCTTCATATCGTACTGGTGGAGCCGGAGATCCCACAGAACTGCGGCAATGTCGCCCGCACCTGCGCCGCCACCGGCAGCCAGCTGCACCTGATCCGCCCCCTGGGCTTCGACATCTCGGAGAAGGCCGTCCGCCGCGCTGGCCTGGACTACTGGAACCTGGTGGAGGTTTTTGATTACGAGAATCTGGAGGACTTTTTCCGCCGCCGCCCCGAGGCGGAGCGGGACCTGTGGCTCACCACCACCAAGGCGCCCCGGTCCTATCAGGAGGCCCGGTTCACCGCCGACAGCTGGCTGTTCTTCGGCAAGGAGACCGCCGGACTGCCTCTGGCTCTCCGGGAGCGGTACCGGGACCGCTGCGTCCGCCTGCCCATGGTCAGCGAGGCCCGCAGCCTGAACCTGAGCAACACCGTGGCCGTCTGCGTCTACGAGGCGCTGCGGCAGAACGGGTTTCCGGGCCTGCTGGGAACCGGCGAGATGGCCTGGGGCTGAGCCCCGCCGGGCGGCGCCGATTCCGCTGGGGAGGCCCGGCTGCTTTTGCAGGGCGCGGAGCGGCCTTGCATTGCAGGGGGGGCGGCCGGGGGTGAATTTCCATCCTTCGGTCCATACTAGTCCCTGAACGCGCTGACACCGCCGCCGAACGCCTCTGCGGCTTCGGCTGCGTTGGAATGAATCATGAGGAATCCAATGGAACGAGATCAGATAGGAGGACATCTCAGATGAATACCCATAAAAAGACGGTCCGGGATGTGGAGGTACGGGGCAAAAAGGTCCTGCTCCGCTGCGACTTCAACGTCCCCCAGGACAAAGAGACCGGCGCCATCACCAGCGACAAGCGCATCGTGGCGGCGCTGCCCACCATCCAGTATCTGCTGGAGAATGGGGCGGCGGTCATCGCCTGCTCCCACCTGGGCAAGCCCAAGAACGGCCCCGACCCCAAGCTGAGCCTAGCCCCGGTGGCGAAGCGCCTCAGCGAGCTGCTGGGCCGGGAAGTGATCTTCGCCCATGACGTAGTGGGCCCCGACGCCCAAACCAAGGCGGCCGCCCTGCAGCCGGGACAGATCCTGCTGCTGGAGAACACCCGCTTCGAGCCCGGCGAGACCAAGAACGACCCGGAGTTGGCCAGGAAGCTGGCCGACATGGCGGATCTGTATGTGTCCGACGCCTTCGGTGCCGTGCACCGGGCCCACGCCTCCACCGCCGGCGTGGCGGCGTACCTGCCCGCCGTCTCCGGCTTCCTGATCCAGAAGGAGCTGGAGTTCCTGGGCGGTGCCATCGCCGATCCCAAGCGGCCCCTGGTGGCCATCTTAGGCGGCAGCAAGGTCTCCTCCAAGATCGGCGTCATCAACAACCTGCTGAACATCGCCGATACCATCATCATCGGCGGCGGCATGGCCTATACGTTCTCCGCCGCCCAGGGCGGCAAGGTGGGCGACAGCCTGCTGGAGGCCGACTGGGAGAGCTACGCCAATGAGATGGTGGAGAAGGCAAAGGAGAAGGGCGTAAAGCTGCTACTGCCGGTGGACACCGTCTGCGCGGACGCCTTCGCCCCCGACGCCAAGAGTCAGGTGGTGAAGGCCGGGGAGATCCCCGACGGCTGGCAGGGCCTGGATATCGGTCCGGAGACGGTGAAGCTGTACTGCGGCGCCGTGGCGGACGCGGGCACCGTCATCTGGAACGGCCCCATGGGCGTCTTTGAGTTCCCGGCCTTCGCCAAGGGCACTGAGGCTGTGGCCGAGGCCCTGAGCCGTACGGACGCCATCACCATCATCGGCGGCGGCGACAGCGCGGCGGCTGTGGAGCAGCTGGGCTACGCCGACAAGATGACCCACATCTCCACCGGCGGCGGGGCCTCCCTGGAATTCCTGGAGGGTAAGGAACTGCCCGGCGTGGCCTGCCTCCTTGATCAGTAAGCTGCTGTGCCGCCGATCCACCGTTGCGGCATTGCGTTTCCCGGTTCCTCCCGGAGCCGTCAATCGCGCCGCTGGAATTTTTGGAGGGCAAAGAGCTGCCCCGCGTGGCCTGCCTCCCGGATGCTTAAAGAGGGGGACTGTGTCCCCCCTTTACATTCCTCCTCACCAATCTGCGGACTGGTGACACCGCCCAGGGCGGCTGAGGCAAAGTATTTTCGCCACGCACGCCCTGAGGCGAAAATGAATTTGAATGTTGCGGCCGCTTGCGGCGGCCGCGCCGAATCCGTCCCCAAACGCGCTTCATTTGACTTGACAAACGGGCTGGAATTCTGTATAAAAAAAAGGGCCTTTCGGGGAAAATGCCCTGGAAACGGCCAAAACCTGCGCATCAGATCGCGGAGAACGCGATTGCGGATAGATGAAGACATAAAGGAGAAGAGATCACCATGAATCGCAGATATCGCAAAACGGTTATCGCCGGAAACTGGAAAATGAACATGACCGCCACTGAGACGAAGAAATTCGCCGAGGAACTGAAGAAGATCATGCCCCGGGCCAAGTGGTGCGACACCCTGATCTGTGTCCCTGCCTGCAACATTCAGACCGCCGCCAAGGCGTTCAAGGACCTGCGGATCTCCGTGGGCGCCGAGAACGTGTACTTTGAGGAGAAGGGCGCTTACACCGGCGAGATCTCCGCCGACATGCTGAAGGATCTGGGCGTGAAGTACGTCATCGTGGGCCACAGCGAGCGGCGGCAGTATTTCTGCGAGACCGATACCACCGTCAACAAGAAGGTCCACGCCGTGCTGAACGCCGGCATGAACCCCATCATCTGCGTGGGCGAGAGCCTGGAGCAGCGGGAGACCGGCATCACCGACGAGTGGATTGCCCTTCAGGTGAAGAGCGCCCTGTACGGCGTGCCCGCCGACAAGCTGCGCCGCTGCATCATCGCCTATGAGCCCATCTGGGCCATCGGTACCGGCAAGACCGCAACTGCCGAGCAGGCCGGCGAGGTCTGCACCAACATCCGTGCCACCATCCGCAGCCTGTACGGCGCCCGGGTGGCCCGCAGCGTCACCATCCAGTACGGCGGCTCCATGAACCCCAAGAACGCGGCGGAGCTGCTGGCCCAGCCGGACATCGACGGCGGCCTGATCGGCGGTGCCGCCCTGAAGCCCGACCAGTTCGTGGACATCATCAACGCAGCCAACCAGGAGTGAGCTCCGGCAGAGCGGTTTTGTGAGAAAGCGAGCGAGACGAGATTTCAATGAACAAAACACCAACAACCCTCATCATCATGGACGGCTTCGGCCTGCGGCAGGAGACGGAGGGCAACGCCATCCGCGCCGCCGCCACGCCCCGGCTGGACCAGTTTTTCCGGGAGTATGCCCACACCACGCTCCGGGCCTCCGGCCTGGACGTGGGCCTGCCGGACGGGCAGATGGGCAACAGCGAGGTGGGCCACACCAACATCGGCGCCGGCCGGGTGGTGTTCCAGGACCTGCCCCGGATCACCAAAGCCATTGCCGACGGGAGCTTTGATGAAAATCCCGCCTACCGGCACGCCATGGACGCCTGCCTGGAGAAGGGCACGTCCCTGCACCTGATGGGCCTGCTGTCCGACGGCGGCGTCCACTCCCACCTGGAGCACCTGTTCGCCCTGCTGCGGCTGGCGAAGCGAAGGGGCCTGGAGCATGTGTATCTCCACGCCTTTCTGGATGGGCGGGACGTATCCCCCACCTCCGGCGCAGACTTTGTGGCGCAGACCGTGGCACAGTGCCGGGAGATCGGCGTGGGCAAGATCGCCACGGTCATGGGCCGGTACTATGCCATGGACCGGGACAAGCGCTGGGACCGGGTGGAGGCGGCTTACGACGCCATGGTGTACGGCGAGGGCGCCGTGCAGAATCCAGACCCGGTGGCCGCGGTACGGGAGTCCTATGACCGGGGCGTCACCGACGAATTCGTGGAACCCGTGGTCTGTGATGCCGAGGGCACCATCTCCGACAATGACAGCGTGATCTTCTTCAACTTCCGGCCCGACCGGGCCCGGGAGATCACCCGGACCCTGGTGGACCCGGAGTTCGACGGCTTCACCCGCCAGTTTTTCCCCGTGACCTTCGTGTGCAACACAGAGTACGACGCCTCCATGCCCAATGTGGAGGTGGCCTTCCCCCGGGTGACGGTGCGCAATGGCCTGGGGGAGTATCTCAGCCAGATGGGCATGACCCAGCTGCGGATCGCGGAGACGGAGAAGTACGCCCATGTGACCTTCTTCTTCAACGGCGGGTCCGAGACTGTCTTTCCCGGTGAGGACCGGGTACTGGTGCCCTCCCCCAAGGTGGCCACCTACGACAAGCAGCCGGAGATGAGCGCGGCGGAGGTGACGGACAAGTGCGTGGAGCGCATTGAGTCCGGCGCCTATGACGTGATCATTCTGAACTTTGCCAACTGCGACATGGTGGGCCACACCGGCGTCTATGACGCGGCGGTGAAGGCCGTGGAGACCGTAGACAGCTGCGTGGGCCGGGTGGTGGACGCCACACTGAAGATGGGCGGCATCGCCATGATCACCGCCGACCACGGCAACGCCGAGCAGATGGCGGAGCCGGATGGCAGCCCTATGACCGCCCATACCACCAATCCCGTACCTTTCATTCTCTGCGGCGCGGGGACCGAGCTGCGCCCCAACGGCCGCTTGGCGGACATTGCCCCCACCATGCTGGACGTGATGGGCCTGGCCTGTCCAGAGGAGATGGACGGCAAGACGCTGATCGTGAAGTGACCAATTTCTGAGAGAAAAGAGACCGCTTTCCAGCGGTCTCTTTTTGTATAATTCCTGGAAATCCTGCCCATACTTCCCTCAGACCCAAGATCGAGGGAGGTATGATACATGGCAAATAAAGTCAAATCCCTGCTGGGCGGGCCAGGCTTTTACGCGGTCCTGGCCCTGTGCGTCCTGGCGGTGGGCGTGGGCGGCTACTTTCTGCTGTTTGGGGAACCGGCCCAGACGGAAGCGCCCACCGGCCCGGACACGGCAGCCTCCGCACCGGTGGAGGACCTGCCGGAGCACGAACCGGTGGTGGAGACCGTGCCTCCGGAGGAACCGGAGGAGGAGACGGAGCCCGTCGTCATGCCGGAGGTGACCATCCCGGTGGATGACACGCCCGTGGTGGCAGAGGAGCCCCATGTGGTGGTCCTGCCCATCCAGGGAGAGGTGCTGACGGCATTCTCCGTGGACCAGCTGCTGTACAATGAGACGCTGGACGACTGGCGGACCCACGACGGGGTGGATATCGCCGCGGCGGAAGGCGATGCCGTCCTGGCCGCCTGCGCCGGGACGGTCTCCTCCATCACCGACGATCCCCTGATGGGCACCACCGTGGTGATCCAGCACAGCGGCGGCTATGAGACCACCTATGCCAATCTCCAGGCGGAGCCCGCCGTGGAGACGGGCGACACGGTGTCCGCCGGGCAGACCATCGGCGCAGTGGGAACCACCGCCGCGGCGGAGGCCGCCCAGGGCGCCCACCTGCACTTCTCCGTTGCAAAGGATGGGGAAGCTGTGGACCCGGACGCATTTCTCAACAGCTGACGCAGCAGCGGCGGAACGGCAAAGGCCGTTCCGCCGCTGCTTTTCTCTGGAGTCAGGCCGCCCGGCTGCCGATCCGCTCGGCAACGGCCCGCATGGTCCGGCGCAGGAAGATAGCGCTCAGTACCAGGGACACCAGTTCGGAGATGGGGAAGGCCAGCCACACCAGCGTCAGGACGCCGGTGTGGGACAACAGCCATGCCACCGGCAGCAGCACCACCAGCTGGCGGCACACAGAGGTAATCAGACTGTACAGCGGGTTGCCGATAGCCTGACACACGGAACCGGCAATGATGTCGAAGCCCGCCAGCACGAAGGACACGGAGATGATCCGCAGAGCCACGGAGCCGATGGAGAGCATCTCCTCCGAGGCGTTGAAGAACATCAGCAGCTGCTGGGGGAAGAGCTGGAAAATCAGGCATCCCACAGCCATGATGGCCATGGCGGTGCAGATGGTCAGCTTGATGGTCCGCTTCACCCGGGGCAGGCTGGCGGCGCCGTAGTTATAGCTGACGATGGGCACCATGCCGTTGTTCAGGCCGAACACCGGCATGAAGACGAAGCTCTGAAGCTTGAAGTATGCGCCGAACACGGCGGTGGCCGTCTTGGTGAAGGAGAAGAGGATCTTGTTCATGCCGAACACCATGGCGGAGCCGATGGACTGCATGACGATGGAGGGGAAGCCCACCCGGTAGATCTCCGCCGCCACCTTGCCGTGCCAGCGGATCTCCCGGGGCAGGATGTGGATGTCCGGATTGCATTTGAGGTTCAGCACCAGGGCAGCGGCGGCAGCCACAATCTGCCCTGCCACCGTGGCAATGGCGGCGCCGGCCACCTCCATCCGGGGCAGGCCGAACCAGCCGAAGATCAGGATGGGGTCCAGCACGATGTTGATGAGGGCGCCGGTAAGCTGGGTGCACATGGCCAGGAACGTGCGGCCGGTGGACTGCAGCAACCGCTCAAAGCAGAACTGGCTGAAAATACCGATGGAGCAGCCCAGGCAGATGGAGGCGTAATCCACGCCGTAGTCGATAATCACCTGTTCTCCCCCGGCCTGCAGCTCAAAGAAGGTCCGGGAGAAGAAGATGCCGATCAGGGCGAATAGCGCGAAATTGCACAGGGCCAGAAAGATGCCCGTGTTGGCAGCCCGGTCCGCCATGGCCTGATTCTTCTCTCCCAGGGACCGGGAGAGGAGCGCGTTGATGCCCACAGCGGTGCCTGCGCCGAAGGCGATCATCAGGTTCTGCAGGGGGAAGGCCAGGGACACGGCATTCAGGGCATCCTCGCTGATCTGTGCCACGAACACGCTGTCCACCACATTGTAGCAGGCCTGGACCAGCATGGAGATCATCATGGGGACCGCCATGTTGGTCAGCAGCCGTCCGATGGGCAGCACGCCCATCTTGTTCTCCTGGGGCGCCGCGCCCTGGGGGAATTTTTCTGCCATGGAAATTCCAACATCCTTTCTCATTCAGAGAGACGTGACACGGAGACCACCCCGCGCCACGTCTCATATTTTGATTTCTCTATTAGGTTGCGGCTCCGGAAAGCCGGGCATCCGGAAGGATGCGTGGACGATTTATTTTTTCAGCTCACCGGTGGCCAGCTGAGTGAGATACGCGTTGATGAAGCCGTCCAGATCGCCGTCCATGACGTTGTCGATGTTGCCGGTCTCATAGCCGGTGCGGGTGTCCTTCACCATCTGGTAGGGCATGAACACGTAGGAGCGGATCTGGCTGCCCCACTCGATCTTCATCTGCACGCCCTTGATATCGGAGATCTTCTCCGCGTGCTGCTGCTGCTTCAGCTCCACCAGCTTGGCCCGCAGCATCTTCATGCAGTTGTCCTTGTTCTGAAACTGGCTGCGCTCCTGCTGGCTGGCCACCACGATGCCCGTGGGCTTGTGAATGAGGCGCACGGCGGATGAGGTCTTGTTCACGTGCTGGCCGCCGGCGCCGCTGGCCCGGTAGACCTGCATCTCAATGTCCTCCTCCCGGATCTCCACCTCGTCGTCATCCTCGATCTCGGGCATGACCTCCACCGCGGCAAAGCTGGTCTGCCGGCGGGCGTTGGCATCAAAGGGAGACACCCGGACCAGCCGGTGGACGCCGTTCTCACTCTTCAAAAGGCCGTAGGCGTTGTCCCCCTGGATGGCGATGGACGCGGATTTGATGCCCGCCTCGTCGCCGTCCTCATAGTCCAGGATCTGATAGGTGAAGTCGTGGCGCTCCGTCCAGCGGGTGTACATCCGATAGAGCATCTGGGCCCAGTCCTGGGCCTCGGTGCCGCCGGCGCCGGCATGGAAGGTCAGGATGGCGCTGTGGCCGTCGTACTCCCCAGAGAGGAGCGTGGCCATCCGGGACTCCTCGATCTTCTCCTCCAGGGTCTGGAAACCGGACTTCAGCTCTTCCAGCAGCTCCTCATCCTCCGCCTCCTGGCCCATCTCGCACAGGGCCGTCAGATCCTGCCACTCGGTCACCAGCTTGTCCTGGCGGGCGATCTTGTTCTGCAGCTGCTTGAGGCGCTGCTGCACCTTCTGGGATCGCTCCAGGTCGTTCCAGAAGCCGTCCTGGGCAGTCTCGTCCTCCAGCTTTCGGGCCTCCGCGCGGGCGCTGTCCATGTCCAGCGCGGCGGAGAGCTTCTCCAGCTCGGGCCCCAGGTCCCGGAGCCTCTGCTTATATTCGTCGTATTCGATCAAAGCCATGTGCTCTCTCCACTTCCTCAAATTTCATTAGCCATAGTATTATATCGGAGGAACGTTTGTTTGTAAAGAAAAACCCGTAAAAAAACGGAAAATCCCGGGCCGTCTGTGTATTTCAGGGGACAATTTCGTTTTCCAGGATGCGGCCGGACCGGAATCTTTTTTCCCGAATGGCGAAAAGTTCATAATTTGTTCATGATTGCCGGGCACTTTCCCGGTATGTTACATGTAGAGAGATAGAAGCTGGAAGCAAGCCTTTTGGAATATGATGGAGGAAAGAGGACTATGAAAACATTTTGGAAGAAAAAGCTCCCGGCGTGTCTGCTGGCGCTGGCGCTGCTGGCCGGAACCGTTCCCATGGCGTCTGCGGCCTCGGCGGATCTGACGTACGATGTGGACGAGGACAGCGGCGTCTGGCTGGATGCGGATGACTTTCAGGAAATCTATGAGGACGACAACGGCGGATACCTTGAATACGTGGAATTCACCGATTATGATGACTTTGACGATTACGGCTATTTCACCTTCGAGGACTTTGACCGTTACGGGTTCGACGACGTGGATTCCAAGGCGCTGGAGAACTACGAATTCTACTATGACCGTGCTGATGCGGACGATTACGACATCGACCTGGACACGCTGCGGTTTGAGACCTATGACAACATCGACAGCGACACACTGGATTTTGATGTCAGGCTGTACGGCGACGAAGGGTCATTCTATGCAACGGTCCGCATTGATGTGGAGGGTGGCTCCCGCTCCGGCTCCGGCGACGTGGAGCTGACCTACAAGGTGGACCCCGGCGACGATGTGACGGTGGACGCCGAGGACTTCTGGGATCTCTTTGACGAGGAAGACGGCCGCTATGACGAGCTGGAGTATGTGGAGTTCACCAGCTACGATGATTTCGATGACTTCGGATATTTCGGCGCAGACGGATACGACAGCGATGACTATATCCTGGACTATGAGCTCAATGACAGCGATCTGGACGATGCCATGTTCTATTACGACGAGAACGACGTCTGGTACGACTATGACTTTGAACTGGACACGCTGACGTTCTACGCCGACCGGAACGCCGACGCGGACACCCTGGCCTTTGACTTCACCATGCACGGCGTGGACGGTGACAAGGTATATGGCACTCTGTACATCGAGGTCGGCAAGGGCAGCGGCACCAGCAGCAAGGGCGACCTGACCTATCAGGTGGACCCGGACGACGATGTGACGCTGGACGCGGAGGATTTCTACGATTTCTTCTACGACGAGTCGGATTACGACGAACTGGAATACGTGGAGTTCACCGACTATGACGACTTTGACGATTACGGCTGTTTCTACGCCGACGGATACGATTCCGACGACTACACCCGGGATTACGAGCTGAACGACAGTGACCTGGACGACGCCGTGTTTTACTATGATGAGGACGATATCTGGGACGACTATGACTTCGAGCTGGACACGCTGACCTTTGCGGCGGACCGGAATGCCGATGAAGACACCCTGACCTTTGACGTCACCATGCGCGGCGTGAAAGGCGACAAGATCTCCGCTACCCTCACCATTGAGATCGGCAAGGGCAGCAGCACCGGCACCAAGGTGAAGGGCGACATCATTTACGAGGTGGATCCCGACGACAGCGTGACCTTTGACCGGGACGACTTCTGGGATTTCCTGGATGACGAGACCGGGGACGATCTGGAGTATGTACGGTTCACCGACGCCGACGGACTGGACGACTGGGGCGAGCTGTACAGCTACGACTACGATGATGACCGGACGTACTTTGACGAGAGCGACCTGGACGACGGTTATTTCTACTATGACAGCAAGGACCTGTTCTACGACGAGGACTTCACCCTGGATGACCTGACCTTTGTGGCGGACAGGGACGCCGACGGCAAGGTGGTGGAGCTGGACTTCACTGCCTACGGTGAGGACGGCGACAAGGCCTACGGCACCGTGGCCATCGCCATCGGCGATGTGGGGGGAACCGGCGTGGCCGCAGAGGGCGGCGATATCCGCTATTATACGGATTACAGCGGCCGAGTGCAGATCAACGCCAACGACATCGCCCGGTTCTTTGAGGAGAGCTACCCCGGCTATACCCTGCAGTATGTCACCTTTAAAGATGCGCCCACTTACGGCAGCCTGTACTACAACTACTACGGTACCAGCAGCTACGGCAGCTCCAGCAGCCTGCGCATCACCGACGACAACTGCGACGACATAGATTTCTACTTCAGTCCCTCCAGCAGCCAGCACGCCCTCAGCGAGCTGACATACATACCCAGCGGCGTCAACTACTGCGCCCAGATCCCCTTCACCGCTTACGGCTCCGGCAGCCGTTCTGTGTCCGGCACCATCCTCATCAGCGTGAACCTCAGCGAGGTGCCCGACGTTTACGGCCCCACGCCCAGAAACACGGCCGTCACCTTCCCCGCCGCCTCCATCTACACGGCGGTGGCCCAGTCCAGCGGCCTGGGTCTGGCCAGCATCCAGCTGCTGGAACTGCCCGCCACCAACGAGGGTGTCATCTACGTGGGCAGCGGCACCTCCAAGCGGGCGGACACCGAGACCCTGTACGGCTACTCCAGCGGCAGCGAGCGGATCAGCCAGCTACGGTTCGTGCCGGCCAGCGGCTTCACCGGATCTGTGGAAATCCCCTATGTGGCCTGCAACAGCAGCGGCGATCCCATTGCCAGCGGCAAGCTTTGCCTGGGCATTGTCAGCGCTATGGAGGACTTCTCTGATATCACCTCCTCCACCTGGTGCTATAAATATGTACTGGAGCTCAGCGACGCCGACGTGATCGACGGATACAGCGACGGCACCTTCAAGCCCGACAACCAGGTGACCTACGGCGCGGCGCTGAAGCTCATCATGCTGGCCGCTGGCTATGACGAGCAGAAGCCGGTGAACTCCAACGTGTTCAGCGGCTATCTGGCCCGGGCGCAGGCGGACGGGCTGGTGTCCGGCAGCGTGAACCTGAACGCCCCCATCACCCGGCTGGCGGTCAGCCAGATCGCGGCCAAGGCCATGGGCCTCAGCATCAGCAACCTGTCCAGCGTCCGTCCCTTCACCGACACCACGGACCCCTATGTCCAGGCGCTGAATGCCGCAGGCATCGTGGAGGGCTACTTCAGCAACGGCACCAGCACCTTCAAGCCCTACAACACTCTGACCCGGGGCCAGATCTCCGCCATCGTCTGGCGGATGGAGCAAGCCCAGTAAACCGGGAAAACAACAGCGGACCGCTGAAGCGGTCCGCTGTTCTCTGTTATATAAAAGCACCGCAGAAAACTGAATGCATCTTTCCCCGCTCCTTTGGGGCAACTGGAAACGATGCGCCAAACCTTTCACCACAGCATTTGCCCTTATCTACGATGCGCCCAATGCGTATAAAGGTTTATGGGGGAGCGCGGTCACTTCAGCAGGGCGCTGTACACATCCTGAGGGATGGTGAACTCCACCATGCCCATGTAGCCTGCAGCCACCGCGTACTCGTCGAACACCAGAACCAGATCGCCGTCGGCGTTCCAGTAAAAGCTCTGCTCCGGGTCAATAGCGGTGAATTCGTCCGTCAGATAGCTCAGGGATGCGTCCGCGGCCATCTGCTCCTCCATCTGCCGCAGGACTTCCGCGGACAGGACAGAGACGTAGTCCGCATCAGGCCGGAACAGATCGCTGAGGGTGACGGCTTCACCCGTAGCTTTGTTGATGTGGTAGAATCGGGTGAAATTGTAGCCGCTGGCCTCGGTCCTCGTGGCATCGATCCGCAGAGTGAACCAAGTATCGCTGTCCGTCACCACAGAGGAGGTCACATCCAGGCCCTGGTAGCTCTCGCCCGCAGCCTCGCAGTCCGTCTGGAACTGGGCGATCAGCTGATCGGTATAGGCCTGCACCTGGTCGTTGATCTCGTCTGCAGCGCCGCTGCCGCCCAGCTCCGGGACGTGGACGTCGGCAGTGCTGTGACCATCGTCATACTGGTAATCCCGGAAGGTGATGACCCGCACCACGGCGCCCAGCACCGGGATTTCTTCCATGGCGGCAGCCGCCGCGGGAGATACATTGGGAATGGCCACGAATACGGCCAGGGCCGCGGCTACGCCGACCAGCCAGCGATAGGAACGTTTTTGCTTGTTTTCTTTCATGTTCGTCTCCTTTAAAGCGGCGCAGGTGTCCCGCACCTTTCCGGCATACGTCTCCGGCAGGGGGAAGGGTTCCTGCTTCGCCCGCTCTTTCAGTCGCTTGTCGAATGGCTCCACCTTGCGCACCTCATTCCTCGTGTAATAGTTGTTTTAGCCGGGACCGCCCTCGGGAGAGACGGGTCTTCACCGCCGCCTCGCTGATGCCCAGAACGGCGCTGATCTCCCGGATGGAGAGGTCCTCATAATAAAACAGGGTCACGACCGCCCGCAGGTCGCTGTTCAGCGCCATGACCGCCTGCCATAGAGACAGGCGCTCCGCCTGGTCTGCCGCCGGAGCCGGCAGGAAGTCCTGGATATCCGCCAGGTCCACCGTGGTCCTCCGCTTCCGGCAGAACTCATAGCACTTGTTGACCAGAATTTTCAGGATCCAGGGTCGGAACCGCGCCGGGTCCCGCAGGCTGCCGCGGCCGGCATAGGCGGCGCAGATGGCCTCTTGCACGGCGTCCTCCGCATCTTCGTCCTGGTGAAGGATAGCCTTGGCAGTGCGGAACATGGTCTCCTGGTTTCGGATTACCTGGTCGCAGAATATTTCTTTGTCCAACAAAAAATTTGTCATGGCGGGACTGAGCGCTCCTTTGGGTTCGTTTGACCGGTCACTTATTAGGATGCGGTTTCCGCCGAAAAGGTGACAGCCGGAAGAAAGAAAAACAAAAAACCGTCCGCCTCTTTCCGGCGGACGGTTTCAGGCTCAGACAGACAGGGACTCGGCCAGCTCCAGGCCGGGGTTGTGCTTGGTGAGAAAGCCCACGGACCACTCCCCGCCGAATGCCACCAGCAGGCGGCCCTTGAAGTCCTCCAGCAGGGCGGCGCCGGTGCACAGCACCAGATCCTCCGGCTTGCAGGGGCAGGCGGTGATGACCCGCAGGTGCTCGTAGGGCAGTCCCTCCATGTAGAGCTCTACGCCGTACTCGCTCCTCATCCGGTACTGGAACACGTCGAACTGCAGGGTGCCCACGACGCCCACGATGACCTCCTCCAGGCCGGCGCCGGGCAGCTTGAAAATCTGGATGGCGCCCTCCTGGGCGATCTGCTCCGTGCCCTTGATGAACTGCTTGCGCTTCATGGTGTCCTTGGGAGACACCCGCATGAAGTGCTCCGGCTCGAAGGTGGGAATGCCGGAGAACTTGAATTTCTTTCCAGGCACCGTCACCGTGTCGCCGATGGAGAAGATGCCGGGGTCAAACACGCCGATGATGTCCCCGGCGTAGGCCTCGTCGATGATCTCCCGCTCCGCGGCCATCATCTGCTGGGGCTGTGAGAGGCGCAGCTTTTTGTTGCCCTGGACATGAAAATACTCCGTGTCCCGCTCAAACTTGCCGGAGCAGATGCGCATGAAGGCCAGCCGGTCCCGGTGGGCCTTGTTCATATTGGCCTGGATCTTGAACACGAAGGCGGAGAAGTCCTCGCTGAACACATCCACCTCCCCCTGGTCGCTGACACGGGGCAGGGGCGGCGTGGTCATGCGGAGGAACTCCTCCAGGAACGGCTCCACGCCGAAGGTGGTGAGGGCGGAGCCGAAGAACACGGGGGACAGGGTGCCGTTCCGCACAGCCTCCATGTCAAACTCCCGTCCGGCCCCCAGCAGCTCCACCTCCTCCCGGAGGGCGGCGGCCTTTTGTGCGCCGATCATGTCCTCCAGCGCCGGGTCGTCCAGGGCCACCTCGGCGGAGCCGACCTTCTTGCCCCGCTCCTCCGCCTGGAAGAACAGGATGCGCTGCTTCTCCCGGTCGTAGACGCCCTGGAACTCCTTGCCGGAGCCGATGGGCCAGTTGACGGCATAGGTGTCGATGCCCAGCTCCCGCTCCACCTCCTCGCACAGTTCCAGGGGGTCTTTGGTCTCCCGGTCCATCTTGTTGATGAAGGTGAAGATGGGGATGTGGCGGATGGCGCAGACCCTAAACAGCTTCCGGGTCTGGGGCTCCACACCCTTGGCGCCGTCAATGACCATGACGGCGGAGTCCGCGGCCATCAGGGTCCGGTAGGTGTCCTCGGAGAAATCCTGGTGGCCAGGGGTGTCCAGGATGTTGATGCAGAAGCCGCTGTGCTGGAACTGCAGCACGGAGGACGTGACGGAGATGCCCCGCTGCTTCTCGATCTCCATCCAGTCAGAGGTGGCGGCGCGGGCCCGCTTTCCCTTGACCTCGCCCGCCTGGGCGATGGCCCCGCCGTACAGCAGGAACTTCTCTGTCAGCGTGGTCTTGCCGGCGTCCGGATGGGAGATGATGGCGAAGGTCCTCCGCCGGGAAATTTCAGTGCGTAGTTCAGACATGGAATATCCTCCAGAAAAATATCAGAGTATGGGCCATCTTCGACCCACGGCGCTTTTGCGCCGCCCAAGCGTTTTGCCAAGGCAAAACCTTGGCGAAGGGCGGATTCACTCCGCCCGGAGCAAACGCAAATCAGGGCTCCCGCAAAAGCGCCAGCTTTTGTGGGACGATGATGGCGAGGGTCCTCCGCCGGGAAATTTCAGTGCGTAGTTCAGACATGGAATATCCTCCAGAAAAATATCAGAGTATGGGCCATCTTCGACCCACGGCGCACAGCTACATGCGGAATCCGGGGCGGTCAGACCGCGAAAAACGGACGGGAGGAGTCTCCCGCCGTGTGTATTCCCGAACAATGTACCATATTTTGTGCCGCTTTGCAAGATTTCCCGCAGCTATCCCGCAAAAAATCCGATGATTCTGTACCGCAGGGAAAAACCAGCGGGG
>NZ_JAOQKG010000005.1:209032-223889 GCF_025567605.1 Oscillibacter acetigenes
CCCCGCAGATTGCCTGTTCCTTGGCGGGAGATCACTTGATTTCCACGCCCATGGCGTCCTCGTAGTATTTGGCCAGTGCGCACTGGTCCTCGTCGATCATGCCGCGGGCGTCCATCCAGTCCATCTGCTCCTTGACGATCTCCGTCATGGGCAGCTCCACCCCCAGGTGGGCGGCCACGTCCATGGCGTTGTTGATGTCCTTCAGGTGGACGGCGATCCGGGCACTGGCGGAGAAGTCTCGGCTCAGGAGCTTGGGGACCTTTCCGTCCATCACTGCGCTCTGGGCAAAGCCGCCCTTGATGGCGTCAAAAAGGGTCTGAGGATCCAGCCCGGCCTTTTTCGCAAAGGCGAATGCCTCTCCCATGGCGCACAGATGGATGCCCACCATCATGTTGTTGGCCACCTTGGCGGTGCTGCCGCAGCCGGAGGGCCCCATGTAGGTGGCGGTCTTACCCATCATCAGCAGGTAAGGCCGGACCTCGTCAAAGACCTCTTTCTCGCCGCCGCACATGATGACCAGGGTGCCGCCGTTGGCGCCGGTCTCGCCGCCGCTGACCGGAGAGTCCAGCAGATGGAAGCCCTTCTCCACCGCCGCGGCGTGGAGCTCCTGAATCACATAGGGAGAGGTGGAGCCCATGTCCACAATGGTGGTTCCGGGCCGGGCAGTCTCCATGATCTCCGTGATGGTGGCCTTCACGATGGCGTTGGTGGGCAGGCACATGAAGATGATGTCGCAGGTTTTGTACAGTGTTTTAGCGTCGTCCAGGACCTTGCCGCCCCGGGCGGCAAACCGCTCCCGCAAAGCGGGCACGGGGTCGTAGCCATAGATGTCGCAGCCGCTCTTGTCGATCAGATTGCCTGTCATGCCGTAGCCCATCACGCCAAGGCCCAGATATCCAAGTGTTTTCATGCCCATTGACCTCCTGTTCTAAATTCCGGAAAGGACTGCCCTGTTATTTCCTGCGGGGCGGGATGTGGACCGCGCAGCCCAGTGCGTCCAGCGCACACTCCCGCATGGTCTCGGTGACGGTGGGGTGGGAATGGATGGTGGCTGCCAGCTCATCCAGCGTCAGCTCGCTGCCGATGGCAAGCGCCCCTTCGCAGATCAGATCCGTGGCGCGGGGCCCAATGATGTGCATACCCAGCACCTCGCCGTATTCCCTCCCGGCGATGATCTTCACCAGGCCCTCGCCCCCGTTCAGGATCAGAGCCTTGCCGTTGGCGCTCATGGGGAACTTGCCCACCATGTAGTCGATCCCCTGCGCCTTGGCCTGCTCCTCTGTGAGACCCACAGAGGCAGCCTCCGGCTCGATGTACACGCAGGTGGGATTGGTGGATTCGTCGTAGTGGGCCTCCATGCCGCAGATGTTCTCCGCAGCCACCTCGCCCATGGCGCTGGCGGTGTGGGCCAGCTGGGCCTTGCCGAAGACACAGTCGCCGATGGCGTACACGCCGGGCACGCTGGTCTCCATCTTGTCGTTGACGATGATCCGGCCCCGGTCGTTGGCAAGGCCGGCAGCCTCCAGGTTCAGGCTGGCGGTGTTGGCCTTCCGGCCGATGGCCACCAGGACCTTCTCCGCCTCAAAGCTGACAGTCTCGCCAGCCTTGTTCCGGCAAGTGACCTTGGCGCCCACGGGAGAGGCCTCCACGGCCTGCACCGGGCACTCCAGGTTGAACGCCATGCCCATCTTCTTCATGTGGGCCACGCCGATCTTGGTCAGGTCGCCGTCCAGCATAGGCAGCATGTGGTCCAGCGCCTCCACCACGGTGATCTTGGTGCCGAAGGCCGCGTAGGCACAGGCCAGCTCCAATCCGATGACGCCGCCACCGATGACCACCATGCTCTTGGGCAACTGTTCCAAGCTCAGGGCGCCGGTGGAGTCGATGCAGTTGGGATTCTCCTTCAGACCGGGGATGGGCGGCTGGGCGTTGACGGAGCCGGTGGCCACGATGATGGCGTCGGCGGTCATCTCCTCCACGGAGCCGTCGGACTTCTTCACAGAGAGGGTCTTGGGGCCGGTGAAGCTGGCCTCGCCGTCGATCTTCACCACCTTGTTGGCCTTCAGCAGTCCCGCTACGCCACTGGTCAGCTGTTTGGAGACGGCGTTCTTGTGGGCGATCACCTGGGGGAAGTTCACCCGGACGCCGTCCGCCTCCACGCCGATCTCCGCGCCCTGGTCCTTGATCTGGGACACCAGCTCTGCGCTGTGCAGCAGGCACTTGGTAGGGATGCAGCCAATGTTCAGGCAGGTGCCGCCCAGGTGCTCCCGCTCCACCAGGGTCACCCTGGCGCCCAGCTGGGCCGCCCGGATGGCGGCCACGTAGCCGCCGGGGCCGCCGCCGATGACCAGCACGGTCCCAGGCCCGTTGGGGGCAGCCGCGGCCTCCACAGCCGGGGCGGCAGGTGCCGCGGCTGCGGTGGGGGCCCCCACCTGCTCGCCGGGCCGGCCGATGTAGCCCAGCAGGCCCTTTACCGGCACGTCGGCGCCCTCCTGGGCCACGATCTTCAGCAGGACGCCGTCGGTTTCCGCCGCCACCTCGTTGGTCAGCTTGTCGGTGGTAATCTCCAGCAGGGGCTCACCGGCCTTGACGGGATCGCCCTCCGCCTTCAGCCACCGCTCCACGGTGCCCTCCTCCATGGTCAGCCCCAGCTGGGGCATTTTGATTTCCGTTGCCATTGTTTACGCTCCTCACAGCAGGATGTCCATGGGATGCTCCAGCAGATCCCGGACTGTCATCTCGAATTTGGCCGCTACCGCGCCGTCCAGCAGTCGGTGGTCGAAGGTCAGGGAGATCCGCAGCACCTGATGCTTGGCGATGGTGCCGTCGTCCTCCATCACCAGCTCATCCTCCGTGCAGTTGACGCCCAGAATGGCCGCGTCCGGCTGGTTGATGATGGGGGTGAAGCTCTCCACGCCGAACATGCCCAGATTGGACACGGTGAAAGTGGAGCCCTTGTACTCGTCGGCGCCCAGCTGGTTGGCACGGGCCCGCTCCGCCAGATCCCTGGCCTTGGCGGACAGGGCCTCCAGGCTCAGCAGGTCCGCGTCCCGGATCACGGGGACGATGAGCCCCGCGTCCAGAGCCACCGCCATGCCCAGATTCACATGGGCCCGGCGGATGATCTGCTCCCCGTCCAGGCTCACCAGGATCTCCGGATGACGGCGCAGGGCCTTGGCCACGGCCTTCAGCACAAAGTCATTGACAGAGAAGGCATGGCCCTCCTCCTTCAGCTTTTTGCGGAAGACCAGCAGGGCGGTGACGTCCACCTTCACCGTCTGGGTGACGGTGGGGATCTCCACAGCAGAGGTGTACATCCGCTGGGCCACCACCTTCCTCATGCCGGTGAGCTTCTCCACCGTGTCGCCCTCCATCAGCTCCAGGTTCTTCACCGGGAAGGCGGTGCCGGAGACAGCCGCAGGCGCGGCGATCTTCCGATCAGCAGGGGCGGGAGCAGCTGCCTTGGGCGCGGCCTCCGCCGCAGCCAGGATGTCCCGCTTGACGATCCGGCCGCTGGGGCCGGTGCCGGTGAGGACGGTGTAGTCCACGCCCATCTGTCCGGCGATCTTCCGGGCCAGGGGAGAGATTCGGATCCGCTTGCCCCCGGCCGCCGGGGATGCCGCAGGGGCAGAAGCCAGCGCAGCCGCAGGCTCCGCAGACGGGGCAGCAGAAGCCGCGGATACAGCGGGGGCAGTAGTCTCCCCCACCTGTTCGCCGGGCTGGCCGATGTAGGCCAGCAGTCCCTTCACCGGTACATCCTCGCCCTCCTGGGCCACGATCTTCAGCAGGACGCCGTCCTGCTCGCTGGTGATCTCATTGGTGAGCTTATCAGTGGTGATCTCCACCACCACGTCCCCGGCCTTTACAGCGTCTCCCTCGTGCTTGATCCACTGGGAGACGGTTCCCTCCTCCATGGTCAGGCCCAGCTGGGGCATCAGTACTTCATAAGCCATCTCACACGCCTCCTCACTTGTTCAGCACGCGCTTGACAGCCCGCACGATATCCTCCGGATGGGGGAAGTTCTTGTCCTCCAGCACCGGGCTGAAGGGGGAGCAGATGTTCAGGCCGCAGACCCGTTCCACCGGGGCGTCCAGCTCATCAAACAGCTCCTCTGCGATCTGGGCAGAGAGCTCACCGGCGTAGCTGCCCCGCTTGACCTCCTCGGAGACGATGATGACGTTGTGGGTCTTGGAGACGGACTTCACGATGGCATCCCAGTCCAGGGGCACCAGAGTCCGCAGATCCAGGACCTCCACGTCGATGCCCTCCGCCTCCAGGGTCTGGGCGGCCTCCAGGGCGAAGTGGACCTCACGGCTCCAGGTGATGACGGTCAGGTCCCTGCCCGCCCGCTTCACGTCCGCCGCACCCAGGGGGATGGTGTACTCCCCATCGGGGATCTCCTCCTTGTGGGCGTACAGCAGCTTGTGTTCCAGGAACACTACCGGGTCGTCGTCCCGGATAGCGGACTTCAGCAGGCCCTTGGCGTCGGCAGCGGTGCAGGGGGCCACCACCTTCAGTCCCGGGAAGTGGCAGAAGAAATTCTCCAAGCACTGGGAATGCTGGCCTGCGTTCCGGCGGCCGGCGCCCATAGGCGCCCGCAGGACCATGGGGACGCTGCACTGTCCGCCGGTCATGTAGCGGATCTTGGCAGCCTGGTTGAACAGGGGATCCGCGCACTCCGTGGCGAAGTCATCGTACATCAGCTCCACCACGGGCCGCAGCCCCCGCATCGCGGCGCCCACGGCCATGCCCACAAACCCCTCCTCGGAGATGGGAGTGTCAATGACGCGGTTGGGGCCGAACTCCTCCAGAAAGCCCTTGGTGATGGCGAACACATTGCCCATGACGGCCATGTCCTCGCCCATGATGAAAACCTTTTCGTCCCGGAGCATTTCCTCGTGCAAGGCTTCACCGATGGCCTTGCTGACGGTGATCTTCTTGCTCATCTCGCCACGCACCTTTCGTTGTCAGTCACATACATATCATCCAGCACCGTCGCGGGGTCCGGATATGGGGACGCATCCGCGAACTTCACAGCCTCGTCCATCTCGGCCTCTGCGTCCTGCCGGATGGCGTCCAGCTCCTCCTGGGCGGCGCCGCTCTCCAGCAGCCGCCGCCCCAGCTTCTCGATGCCGTCGTTTGCCAGGGCGTGCTCCATGTACTCCTTGGGGCGGTAAACCGCCGGGTCACCGCAGTAGTGGCCCTGATAGCGGTATACCTTGGCCTCCACCACATAGGGTCCCTTGCCGCTGCGGGCGTGGTCCAGGGCGACCTTCATAGCCTCATACACCGCGATGGCGTCCGTGCCGTCCACCACGGCGTAGGGCACGCCGTAGGCCGCGGCCCGGGAGGCCAGATCCGGGGTGTTGGTGACCCGGTGGATCTCCGTGGACACGCCGTAGCAGTTGTTTTCAATGAACCAAACCAGCGGCAGCTTCCAGGCGGCGGCCATGTTCAGGGACTCGTGGAAGGAGCCCTCGTTGGTGGAGCCGTCGCCGAAGCAGCCCACGGTGACGGAGTCGTCCCCCATGATCTTGGAGGCCAGGGCGCTGCCGGCGGAGATGGGCTGCCCGGCGCCCACGATGCCGTTGGCGCCCAGGTGGTTCATCTTCTCCATGTCCGCAATGTGCATGGAGCCGCCCTTGCCCTTGCAGTAGCCGGCAGCCTTGCCGAACAGCTCCGCCATGGCCCGCTTGGGGTCCGCCCCGCGGGCGATGGCATGGCCATGGCCCCGGTGGGTGGAGGTGAAGTAGTCCCTGGGCTCGATGGCCGCGAAGGCACCGGCCTCCGCTGCCTCCTGACCGATGCTCAGGTGGATGTTGCCCGCCAGCATGCCCTTGGTGAAGCACTCGGCGGCGTGTTCCTCAAAGGCCCGGATCCGGACCATGTCCCGGTACAGGGACAACAAAAAGCTCTTTTCATAGGTAGCCACGATTCAACACGACCTTTCTCAGTGTACGATGGAATAGTAGATAAATACAGGGATCAGGGACAGCAGCGGCAGAATGACCGTCTCCATCGCCACATGCTTGTAGCCCTTCTTATAGGACACGCCGGACAGGGCGAACAGCATCACTACGGTGCCGTTCCAAGGCAGGGTGTCCAGTCCGCCGCAGGCGATGGAGGCCACCCGGTGGATGATCTCCGGCGTGTAACCCCAGGAGATGAAGGTCTCACCGAAGAGCTCCAGCGCGATGGTCAGGCCGCCGGAGGCGGAGCCGGTGATTCCGGCGATGATGGTGGTGATGGCTGCCACCTTCACCAGGCCCGGAAGCGGCAGGTTGATGATGTTCTCCTGCACCAGGGCGAACACGTCGGTGGCGGAGACCACCTTGCCCACGCCCACCACGGAGGCGATGATGATGCAGGGGAAGATGCCGTTGTTGAAGCCCTCGGAGACAACCTCCCCAAAGCCCCTGACGCCGCCCAGGGATTTGCAGAAAAACAGCAGGGACAGCACGCACCCGGCCGTGAGGCCGTACAGCAGCTCCACGCCGAAGCCGTTGATGAGGACGAAGGTCACCACCATGGGCAGCAGGGAGATCCAGAAGCCCGGAGCCCGCTGCTCCAGCTCTTTCTCGTCCAAAATGCCGCCCTGGACCTGGTAGAGCTCGATGGCCGCCTCCGGGTCGTCATGGCCCTTCTTCACCTGCCAGTAGAGGTAGCCGACACCTACGACGATCATGAACAGCGTGGCCAGCACGCCCTCCACCGGAGCGGCGGTCAGCGCCGTGCCCAGGATTCGGGAGGGAATGATGTTCTGCATCTGCAGGCTGCCGGGCATCTGGCCCATGGCAAAGGTGGCGATGGCCAGGCCGGTGATGCCGGGGAACAAGTACCATGGGATGCCCGCCTTGGGGAACAGGATCTTGGCAAAGGGCAGCAGCACGAAGATCATCACGGTCACCTGGATGCCGCCGTACACCAACAAGGCGCCTACCAGTACGTAGATCAGCAGCGTCCACTGGGTTCCGGCCTTGTTGATGAGGGTGCTGCTGATGCGCCAGGTGGCGCCGCTCTTGTCATACAGCGCGCCCAGCAGGGCGCCCAGGGCGAAGATCACCAGCCAGCTGCCCACGAAGTCCTTCATGCCGATGAGGAAGGGGCCGTCCGCCCCCACCAGGGAGGCCGCCACGTCCAGCCCGCCGAACAGGGCCACGATGGCCGCAGCCAGCACTGCCGCCAGGAACATGCTGATTTTTTTGTAAGCCGCAAAGATCAGCACCGCGAATGCCAGAATGATTCCAATCACGCTCACTACGATCATGTTGTCTATATCCTCCCGTCCTTCTCTGTCAGATTTGATGAAAGCGGCGCCCTCTGCCGTGTACCCTCCTTTCCCGCGCCCCCCAATATGTCTTCCAATTTGAATTTTAGCAACTGGCAATTCAATAGTGAAATACCATGTTTTTATGCAGGAATAACAAAAACTTATAAACAGCTAGTCAAAAAAATGTCAATTCGCACTTTTGGCATAAAGAAAATCTTGATTTTTCAATAAAACTCCTTTATTCTTAAAGAAAAGCGCGGCGGTGCGCCGCCGGAGGGATGGGAGGTCTGCCGGATGCTGAATCTGAAGCGGCTGCAATATCTGGACGCGGTCTACCAGTATAAGAATTTCACCCAGGCCAGCGAGGCGCTCTACGTGTCCCAGCCGGCCATCTCCTCCGCCGTCCAGGCGCTGGAGGAGGAGCTGGGGGTGCGGCTGGTGGTCCGCAGCTCCAAGGGCGTTACCTTTACATACGAGGGCGAGCAGTTTATGATCTGGGCGCGGCGCATCCTCAGCACCTGTGAAGCGGCGGAAAATGCCATGCGGGATCTGGCCGGCACGGCGGAACAGCGCCTGCGGCTGGGAATCTCCCACGTGCTGACGAATCCCATCGTGCCCATGATCTTCTCTACCTTTCTGCGGGAGCACCCCAAGGCGCAAATCTACCTGAACGAGGGCTCCATGAACAAGCACGTGGAGATGGTGACGGGTGAAATGCTGGACCTGGCTTATAACGCCTTCCCCACAGCGCCGGAGGCGGAGGAGCTGGAGATCATTCCTATGGGCACTATGGAGATCCACGCGGTGCTGCATCCGGACCATCCCCTGGCGCGGCTGGACCGGATCCCCCTGGCGCGGCTGGGGGAGGAGAAGCTCATTATGATGGACGCCCAATCCAAGGTGAAGGAGTTGATGAGCCGGGAGTTTGAGCGCCATCAGGTGATCCCGGACATTCTCTTCAACTATGACCAGGTGCTGTGCATGGCGAATCTGGTCCGCTCCTGCCGGTACGTGGGCATCATCAGCGTGGCCCAGGGCCAGCAGGCCCTGGGCTGCGAAGGGCTGGCGATCCGCCCCTTCGAGGAGCCGGTGGTGTTCGACGTGGGGTTCTTTCTCAAAAAGGGGCGCTATCTGCCCAAGCTGGGGTGGGAGCTGATCCGCTTCATCCAGGAGAACACCCTGCGGGGCGGCACCTAACCGCGGGAACTCCTTTCCAAAACATCATGGCAAAAAAGCTGGCTGCCCGGCGGGCAGCCAGCTTTTTTGCGACGCAGCTGCATCGCAGAAATTTGTGAACGGTATTTCCCTGCCCTTCCCAGGCAGCAGGAGCCGGATGCGCCCCCTCATGCGCAGCGGCGAGCGTTTCTTTTCGCGGCGCGCTGCCGTACTTGTGAAGCTCCGTGCCTGTTCAATGGACCGTATCCTGAAACAGCCGGACCATGGCCGCCACGGCGCGGTCCGCCCCGTCGGGGTCATGGGCGAGGACGGCCTCCATGATGGCGTAATGGGTGTTGTAGATCCGCAAATTGATCTCCCGCAGCTGCTCCGGTGTGTAATCCCGAATCGTCTCCACAAACACATCCGTGTTGAGGCGGACAATCACGTCATTAATCAGAGAGGCCAGCGTGTTGTGGCTGGCCTTGGCCAAAGCACTGTGGAACGCCACATCATACTCCTGGAAGCTGAAGAGGCTGTCCAGGTTGGCCTTCGCGCCCTCCAGGGTCTGCCGGAGCGCCTCGGCATCCTCCTCCGTGTGGTGGATGGCAGCCAGACGGGCGCAGCTGCGGTCGTTGATATGCCGATACTCCAGCAGCTCATCCAGATTGATGGCCCCCATGGCCACCAGGTTTTTCAGGGGCTCTTCCACGGATTTCAGGGAGACGCCCCGGATCACCGCGCCGCCGGAGCTGCCCACGGCGGTTTCGATCAGTCCCTCCTGCTGGAGCATCCGCAGCGCTTCCCGCACCACAGGGCGGCTGCGCTGGAACATCTCCGCCAGCTCCCGCTCCGGCGGGAGCCGGTCCCCCGGACGCAGTTCCCCGGAAATGATCTTGGGGTAGATCTGATTGTAAATAGCCTCGGACGCCCGCTGGGTCTTGGCAGGCGTGAAGAGGGCCTTGGAAGAAGGCTGCTCCATCATGGTTCTCCTTACCCTTCCTGCTTTTTGTGAAAAGTATATCATACTCGAAAGCCGGAATCAAGGGAGAGTCCGTAGGATGCCTGCAGGAGTGGCGAGACATATCCACACGCGACATTGTTAAAAATTGTGCAAAATAGCTCGTTATTTTAATAACGCTTGACGAGCATTGGGTAAAGTGCTATAAAATAAAGCAAGAAATATAAATGGTAAAACCATTTATAAGGCAACATATTTTGTTGTCAGGCCGGCGGCACGACTGTCATGTCCCGGCAGCAAGCGACCCTTCGCAGAGAATCGACAGGATAAAAGAAAAAGGAGTGTTTGATGTGAAAAAGACGTTGGCAATGGTATTGGCACTTGTGATGATGTTTACCCTGCTGACAGGCTGCGGCGGTGGAGGCGGTGATTCCGGCGGAGACGGCACCGGCGCGGAATACACCTGGCGCATGGCGCTGAACGGCAGTGCCCCCGGCGAGCTGGGCTATGATATGGCCACGTTCTTCAAGGAGAAGGTAGAGGAGCTCACATCCGGCCGCGTCTCCATTGAATTCTACGGCGGCAACAGCCTGGGTTCCACCACTGAGGTGCTGGAGGGCATGGCTGCCGGCGTAGCGGACATCACCTGCGAGTCCGTGGGCACGCTGGCTCCCTTCACAAATCTGGCAAATATCGACATCATGCCGTACATCTACAACGGTTACGACCACTTCCAGGCGGTCTGGGGCGGCGAGCTGGGCCAGGAGATTCTAGACACCGTGGGCAATGACTCCGGCTTCAAGCTGATGGGCGCCGGTTACCGTGGTGCCCGGATCGTGACCGCCACCAAGGAGATGAAGACCGTGGAGGACTTCGCCGGCTTCAAGCTCCGCAGCCCCAATCTGGAGGGCTACATCAAGGTTTGGGAGTGGATGGGCTCCGCCCCGACTCCCCTGGCTATGGGCGAGACCTACACGGCTTTGCAGCAGGGCACCGTGGATGGGCAGGAGAACTCCATCCTGGACTCCCAGAGCTATTCCTTCCAGGAGGTCTGCCCCTACTGGATTCTGACCAACCATGTATACAGCGCCAACACCATCATCATGGATAAGGCGTACTTTGAATCCCTGCCGGAGGACATCCAGTCCGCGCTGGAGGAGGCTGCCGTCTATGCCGGCGAGCAGATCGGTCAGGAGGTGCTGGAGCGGGAGGATGCCGCCAAGGAAGAGCTGACCGCGGAAGGCGTCACCTTTGTGGATGTGGACAACGCCGCCTTTACCGAGCATTTCAGCGGCTATGCGGAGGCCAACTTCCCCGATCTGGCCGACTGGTGCAACCAGATCCGTGCACTGGCTCCCAATGCCTGACAACCGCCACGAAGGACATAGCGAGGTGTCAAACATGCTGAGAGGATATTCCAAATTCCTAGATGTCCTGGAGAAGGTCGAGAAAGCGATCCTGGCTGTCACCGTAGGGATTATGGTCATCATCATCGCCTACCAGGTCATCATGCGGTACATCTTTGCCCACGCCAACTCCTGGAGCGAGGAGCTGGCCCGGTATCTGTTCATCTACGACGTGATGATCGGTGCAGCCATTGCCATCCGCCGCAACAGCCATCTGCAGATCGACATTCTCATCAATCTGATGAAGCCGAAGGTGCGGACCATCCTCACCATCATCGCCACTCTGGCCGGCATGGTGTTCATGGTATTCCTGCTGTCCTACTCCATCACCCTGGTGCAGACCGGCGCCCGCACCATGTCTGCGGGGCTTGGGATCCCCATGTCCATCCCCTATTCCTGTATGCCCGTCGGCATCGTGCTGATGCTCCTGACTTCCATTGAGGTCCTCTTCAAGAACATCTCTGCCCTGCGCGGGGCCGGAAAGGAGGCCCAGGTATGAACGCCGGCCTGTTAATCATCATTCTGCTGCTGGGTCTCGCCCTCCTGGGATTCCCCATCTACATCGCCCTGGGCATCGGCGCCCTGGCAGCCCTGAACCTGGCGGACCTGCCCCTGATTGTGCTGCCTCAGAGAATGTTCGCGGGCATGAACGGCAGCGCCCTGCTGGCCATCCCCTTCTTCATTCTGGCGGGCAATATCATGTCCCGCAGTATTACAGGAAAACTGATTGACATTTGTAATGCCATTATAGGACACATCAAGGGCAGCCTGTCCCTGGTGACCATTCTGGCCTCCGCCCTGTTCGGCGCTATCTCCGGCTCCGGCGTGGCCACCGCCTCCGCCATCGGCGGCATCACCATCCCCGCCATGAAGCGGGAGGGCTATCCCGCCCCCTTCGCCGTGGGCGTAGCGTCCATCTCCTCCATCCTGGGTCCCATCATTCCGCCGTCCATTGTGCTGATCGTGTACGCCAGCATCACCAATGTGTCCGTGGCGGAGCTGTTCCTGGGCTCCGTGTTGCCGGGCATCATTCTGGCGGTGGCTCTGATTGCCTACGGCCTGTATTACGGCCACAAGCACAATCTGCCGGCCCATGAGAAGCCCAACCTGAGGAAGATCGGCTCCTCCGTGCGCAAGGGCATCTGGGCGCTGCTGATGCCCATCATCATCCTGGGCGGCATCTTCGGCGGCATCTTCACCCCCACCGAGGCCTCTGCCGTGGCAGTGGTGTACAGCCTGATCATCAGCCTCTTCGTATACAAGGACATGAGCTTCAAGGAGCTGCCCCAGGTGTTTGTGGAGGGCGCAGTTTCCACCGCCACCATCATGGTGATGGTGGGCCTGTCCTCCGCCTCCAGCTATGTAATCACCACCTCCGGCCTGCCCCAGCAGCTGGTCTCCTTCTTCAGCTCCATCACAAACAGCCCCGTCGTCATTCTGCTGCTGCTGAACATTCTGTTCCTGATCATCGGTATGCTGATGGAGGCCAACGCGGCTGTGGTGATGATGACCCCGATCCTGCTGCCGCTGTTGAATGCCTTCGGCATCGATCTGCTGCAGTTCGGCATCGTCATGAGCTTCAACCTCTGCATCGGTCTGGTGACGCCGCCGGTGGGCCTGTGTCTGCTGCTGTGCAACCAGACCGGCGAAACCCGGCTGTCTCACTCCCTGAAGGCCATGATGCCCATGCTGCTGATCTCCATTATCGTGTTGTTCCTCATCACCTATGTCTCGCCCCTCACCACCTTGCTTCCCAGCATCATGGCGGGCTGATTGCGAAGAAAGGAAGTCTTGGATATGCAAAAAATCGGATTTTTGGGAATGGGCGTCATGGGACTGCCTATGGCGAAAAACGTGGTGCAGAAGTGCGGGCTGCCCGTGCTGGGCTACGATGTGGTCCAGCAGCAGATGGACGCCTTCCGGGAGGCAGGCGGCATCCCCGTCAGTGACCCGGCAGAAATCTACAAGGCCTGCGACGTGATCCTCCAGATCCTGCCCACCCATCCCATCATCCGCAACAGCGTGGAGCAGGCCATCCAGTACGGCAAGCCCGGCAATGTGATTGTGGACCTGAGCTCCACCGCACCGGACATCATTCTGGAGCTGTACCAGCAGGCCAAGGACGCGGGGATGTTCCTGCTGGACTCCCCGGTCAGCGGCGGCAACCCCATGGCCATCGCCGGGACACTGGCCATTATGACCGGCGGCGACAAAGAGGCCTTTGACAAGGTAAAGCCGGTCCTGGCGTGCATGGGCAGTCCCGTTTACACCGGCGGCCCCGCCAGCGGCAGCGTCACCAAGCTGGTGAACAACATGATCGGCGGCGCCATCCTGGTGGCCATTGCGGAAGGCTATGCCTTCGCAGCCAAGGCGGGCATCGACCTGCAGACCACGTTCGAGGCCACCCGGGGCGGCTTTGCCGGCGGTCCCATGTACGACAACAAGGTGCCCAAGATCATCAAGCGGGACTACACCCCCGGCGCGCGGATCGCCGTCCACCGGAAGGACATCCTGAACGCCAAGCACTATGCCCACAAGCTGGACATCGACACGCCGCTGACAGATGTGGTCCTCCACGTGATGGACTGGATGAACGACAACGGCCACATCGACGAGGACCAGGCGGCGCTGGTCAAGTATTACGAGGACAAGATGGGCGTGAAGGTCGGCCGGGAGGAGACGGCAGACTGACGCTTGTCAGACGATCAATCTCAGAGTGCGCGGGGACCGGATGCCTGTCCGGTCCCCGCGCATTTCTGTAAAGAGGGGCCGCCGGCTTTGCCGGCGGCCCCTCTTTGATTCAGGAGACCAGGTCTGCTCCAAAGGCTCACGCCCCGGCAAGGCACTGCTCCAGCGCATCCAGCGCCTCTCCGGCATCCGCTCCGTCTGCGGTGATCGTGATCCGCGTCCCCGCTCCGATGGACAGGGAGAGCACACCCAGCAGGCTTTTGGCATTGACGTTGTTGTCGCCGTATACGACGCGGACGACGCTGGTAAAGCGGTTGGCAGTCTGGATGAACCGGGCCGCCGTCTGATGGTGCAGGCCGTCAGGGACCTGGACCGTGACTTCTCTCGTGCACAGCATAAGAAGACCTCCTCAGTTTCTCCTTGCCGCGGGCTGTCCGCCCGCTGTGATGGAACAGAATAATTATACCTTCTTTTTCCTGTCCGGGCAAGGGGGTAACGCAAACCCGAGAGCGCCGGGATGGCCCCTGACAGAAGCATGGAGACGTGCCGCATCCGAAGGCACAGCCATCCCGCAGCCTCACGGCCTGCCGCTCCGGGGACCCAGGGGCACCCCGCAGGGCCGCATCAGCTGGAGTGCGCAATGCCCGGCGGCAAAATCCCTGATGCGCCGGGTTCCATCCCAGGGGCTTTTCACAGCCTCCGCATCATTTGACACCCGAAAAAGTCCCATGCCTCGGCTCCCGCCCCCTGCTGCCCCGTAAATAGCATCCGCCTCAGCGCATCTCCCCTACGGCAGCATCTGCTTCCGGTCCAGCTCCTCCAGCCAAGCGGCCGTGTTTGCGAAAATGGTCCGGTAAAAGCCGCTGTCCATGAAATCGTCGAAATCCTCCATCTTCAAAAAGGCGGCGTTCTGGGTGTGGCGGCCGTCGATCTCATCCAGGTGATTCAGCACGCCGTACTCTTCGCCATAGAGGCCGATGAACTGCCAGAACACGGGGAAACGGGAGGTCTTGATGAGGATCTCCTCGATCTCCCAGTCGGACTGCAACCGGCCATCCGTCAGGAACAGCACCAGAATGGGCCTGCGCAGGCCGCCGTAGATCATCATGATGTCCCGCATAGCCTCCGGCTCGTTGTTGTACTGGTAGTTGAGCATGCTCATCCACCGCTCGTATCCGCCGGCCTGAGAGAAGGTGTAGTCCCGGATGTTGTCCAGCGTCACCGGCTCCAGCTGGCGGCTCTTCGCAGCAAAGGCCCAGCAGTCCAGGGCGCCGCTGTCTGACAGGGTGGAGGACAGGGCGAAGAACTTGTCGAACATCTGCTGGACCCGGCCCCCGCGGTACAGGTCGAACATGGAGCCGGAGGCATCGGCGCAC
>NZ_JAOQKG010000005.1:224196-320252 GCF_025567605.1 Oscillibacter acetigenes
GCCGCCGTTGAAGCCCCGGCCCACGGCGCTGAACTTCCAGTCCCCGTTTTTCCGGTAGAGCTCGCCGGCCACGATGGCTCGCTCCCCGGAGAACTCGTTCCCCGCGTAGGCATACCGGGCCATCTCCTCCCCTCTGACCCACAGACCGATGCTGCCCTGTTCCAGCTCCCGCAGGGTGCGGCCGCCGTCAATGGCGGCAGTGAAGGAGAGCCGCTGGATATGGTCCGGCAGGGCCGCCAGATCCACCTGGAATCGGGCCGTTCCGCCGGATGCTCCCTCAGAGAGGGCCATGGCCCCTTCCGGCGAGCGCCGCTGGTTATAGAAAAGAAAATACCGCTCGTCGGAGAGGCGGCCTGCGCTGTCCAGGCCAAAGCAGGACACGTCGACCGCCAGGGGCCCCTGATGCCGCAGCTCCACCTCCAGGGTCCAGGTCCGGCAGACGGTTTGAATGGAGATCTTCTGTCCCCGCTGCAAATCCAACATGACTTCGGCTCCTCTCCCGTGTTATTTGTGGCCCGCCACCCAGCGGAAGCCGAAGTGGTAATGGGCGTCCACAGCCCGGTGGCTGTTGAAAAACAAGTCCTCCCGCCGGACCTCCAGCCCGCCGTCCCGGCCGGTGAGGCTGGCCAGGACGCAGAACCGTTCGTTGCTGTTGGGGTTGTCGATCTGGACCTCAATATCCGGCGCCCCCTGCTGGCTCAACACCACCCGGGCGTTGGTGGACCGCCAGTTGGGCACGCCCTCATAGATGAAGGCGAAAACCACGGCGAAGTCGATCAGCTCCGGCCGGAAGAAGTCCATGTTTTCGCCGTTGGCGCTGGCGCCGGAGCGGTCGTCCTTGTCCAGCTTGATGTAGGGGGGCTGATCGGCGGCACCGAAGCTGTTGCCCAGGGCCTGGATGACCCCCTGCCGCCCGTCCTTCAGCCGGTACATACAGGCCAGATCCAGGTCGATGCCCCGGCTGAACAGGCCCCGCCGCTGGTCCCAGTTCAGGTTCACGTGGATGCGCCGACGGTTTTTCGTCAGGTCGATCTTGTGGCTCTCTCCGCTCTTCTTCAGGCTGATTTTGGAGAGATTCACCTTCGGCTCCGGCGGAGCAGGTGCCGGGGTCGGCGGGTCAGGCTTGACCTCCTCCCCGCCGAAGTGGGCCAGCAGGGCGGAGAGTCCCCCGTTGAAGCCGCTGTCCACCACGGAAAAGCGCCAAATCCCATCCTTGCGGTACACCTCGCAGAGAATCAGGGCCTTCTCCTGCTGATACCCCGCACCGGTGAAGACATAGGCCGCCCGGTCCAACTCTCCTTCCAGCGTCAGGAGTCCCCGGGCCAGCGCCTGCATGGTGCCGCTCTCCGCCGCCACCGTCACCACCAGCCTCTGCAGGAAGCCCGGAAGGCGGTTCAGGTCCACCGAGAACACCGCGGACTCCCCGGACTGGTGCATGGAGACGGCGCCCTCCGGCGAACTGGTCTGGTTGTAAAAAATAAAATAACGGTCGTCGGACAACTTCCCCGCTCCGTCCACGCCGAAGCAGGTCACGTCCGCCTCGCTCCCCGGCAGGGACACCGTCACGGAGATTCGCAGCTGTCCGCTTCCGGTCAGGTCCGCCAGTTTGCACTTCTGTCCCTTCTGCAGTTCCATGGGATCCCGTCCTTTCTCGCATATCCGTTTCTCCGCCCTGCGGGTTTACCTCCCTATTTTAGTGGATGGCGGCCGCCGAATCAAGAAGTGGATCCGGTTTTTCAACCCAGCGGGCGCAGATCTATCCGGCCGCCGCAGGCCCGCTATGCGTCTCCCCGCAGCAGAAACAGCCGGAGGACCTTCTCAGCCAGCCGGACCTCCCGGGGCGTGCACCGGGCCAGCAGGGCCTCTATGGCGGTCAGATCTGCATCGGGCTGAATCTCCTCTCCCAAAAGGATATACTCCATTGAGAGCTGCGACGTCTTCGATAATTTAATCAGCGTGTCAATGGACATCTGCGAGGTCCCCACCTCGATCTGGCCGTAATAGCCGGCGCTGATATCCGCCAGCTCGGCAAACTCCTCCCGGGTGAGGCCCAGAAGGGTCCTCTGCTGCCGCAGCCGGTGCCCCATGGCGACTCGCTCCTGTTTTGTCATCTGTTTCACGCTCCTTTTAGAATAAGTCTATTCTGGAACGTGTCCATTCAAAATATGCTATAAGATATTGATTTTAGTTATCTTATAGTGTATATTTTGAGTGAGAAAATCTCCGTATCCATTGTGGTGCAATGGATACGGAGTTTTTTCAAAAGCGGTTTCACGTGCATAACAATTGTCACAAAAAACGTTAGCTTATAGAGAAGATTCCGTCACCCGCAGGCTTCCAAAAGCAGGAAGGTCATTTTTGTGACACACAAGCGTAACAAAACGAGGAGACGCCATGCAGAGTTACACGCTCAACCGCCCCGATGGAGCCTTGCTTTGCCGGGTGCTGGAACAGCATACAAATGATGCCGCGGGAGCCATCCTGCGGCTGGCGTGGATGGCCGGTCTGATGCGGGACGAAATCCAGCACCTCACCTGGGCTCAGGTGGATCTGCTGGGCGAACAGCTCCTGCTGCCGGACCGGGCGGTCCCGCTGGCCCCGGAGCTGGCCGCCTGGCTGGAGGCCCTGCGCCGGGAGCGGAACGGCAGCAGCGAACGGGTGGTGCTGTCGGACCGGGACCAGCAGCCCCTGGCGGCCCAGTCCATCTCCCGCCTGGCCCGCGCCGCGCTGGACGCCGGGGACCTGAAGGCCGTCCGCCTGATCGACCTGCGCCACGACTACGTTCTGCGGCAGCTGGAACGTCACGACTGGCAGTACGTCTCCCGGATCACCGGGCTGGAGGCCGCCGCCATGAACGTCCACTTCGCGGCCTACCTGACGGAGAAGAAGGTCTCCACCCGCATCCGCCGGAAGGCAGCGCCGCAGATCGACGAGTTCGCCCTCTGGAAGCTGCTGCAGGCGGAACAGGACACCCCCGCCGGGGCGGCCCTGTGGCTCACCTGGCAGCTGGGGCTCCAGGTGGAGGAGATCGCGTCGCTGCGGTGGGACCAGGTGGACCTGCAGAAGGAGCGGCTTATCCTGCCGGACCGGCAAGTCCGCCTGACCAGCGGCGTCCTGTCCATTCTCCAGAAGCTGCGCAAGGCGGCGCCGCCAGAGGCGGAGTGGGTCCTGATGTCCCCCCGCAGCCGCCGCCCCTATGAGCGCACCCGCCTGTCCAAGCTGGTGCGGGCGGCGCTGGTGCAGGGCGGGCTGGACGATCTCTCCCTGCGGGACCTGCGCCTGGACTACGACATCCGGGTGGGCGGCGAGAACCAGGTGCTGGACGTTGTCCGGCGCCAGGGCTCCATCACCCGGAATGAGGTGATGGCCCTTCTGCGGGTCTCCAAGAACACAGCCTACAACCGGCTTCGGCAGATGGTGGCCCGGGGAAAGCTGACCAAAGTGGGAAACCGCTATTACCTGCCCAGCACGGTTGTGCCGCCGGAGGACCAGGAGCAGGCGATCCTGGCGTACCTGTCGGAGGCGGGGTTTGCCTACCGCCAGGACATTGCCCGGGTGCTGCGGATCGGCCCCCGCCAGTGCTGGCCCATTCTCCAGCGGATGCTGGCGGAGCACCAGATCGCCAAGGACGGGCAGAAATACATCCTCTTGCAGAAGGAGGCGTGAGACCGGGCAGCCCCGGTTTCCCGCCTCTCTCTTTTTTGGAAATCTGCAACTTTTGTTACATAAATTACCACGAATCAGGCGCTTTTGAACGGCGTGTTTCGTTTGAATAACAATCACGCCGAATCCGTAGACAATCCGGAAAAACACTGATACATTGGCGTTGCGGACGGCGGGAGTGTCACTGGCGGCCGGCTCTGTGGTTGGTGTAGGCCGACACAAGTTGGTTGGCTAGCCCCCACACGAATCTCAGACCCGGCGGCAGGCATACCGGCGGACCGCAAATATTTTAAAGGAGGAGAAATCCCAAATGAAGAAGTTCCTTTCTCTGGTGCTTGCTCTGGTGATGACCATGTCTCTGGTCACCGTCAGCGCCGGCGCCAAGGACTTCACGGACGACAGCGAGATCACCTACAAAGAAGCTGTGGATGTGATCTCTGCTCTGGGCGTTGTCGACGGTTATTCCGGCGGCGACTTCCGTCCCGATGATGTCCTGACCCGCGGCGCGGCCGCCAAGATCGTCTGCAACCTGATCCTGGGCCCCACCACCGCCTCCGCGCTCAGCGCAGGCACCGCTCCCTTTAAGGATGTTCCCGTGACCAACACCTTCGCGGGCTACATCACCTACTGCTCTCAGCAGGGTATCATCAGCGGCTATGCTGACGGCACCTTCCGTCCCACCGGCACCCTGAGCGGCAACGCGTTCATGAAGATGCTGCTGGGCGCTCTGGGCTATGACAGCTCCATCGAGGGCTACACCGGCCCCAACTGGCAGGTCAGCGTCATCAAGCAGGCCAGCGGCATCGGTCTGGACGACGGCAACGACGAGTTCGTGGGCTCCAAGGCCGTGACCCGCCAGGAGGCTGCCCTGTATGCGTTCAACATGCTGCAGGCCACCATGGTGGAGTATGACCAGCAGAACACCATCGTTGTGGGTGACATCACCATCAACACCACTTCCAGCCGGAAGGATGTTGTCAACAACGACAAGAACGAGAGCATCAGCGAGGACAACAAGATGCAGTTCGCCGAGCGTTACTTCGACGATCTGAAGCTGTCCGACGGCACGGATGATTTCGCCCGTCCCGCCAACGTGTGGCGTCTGAAGGCCGAGAAGATCGGCACCTACGCCAAGGAGGCTGACGCTTCTTACACCGCCAAGGTCGCCGTGGACGATATCTATGCCGACCTGGACCTGGGCAGCAGCGTGGACAAGAAGGACGTCACCGTCTATGAGGACGGCGCTGAGCTGAAGAATGCGGCTGTTGACATCACCAAGAACGACGACGACACCGAGTTCGGCGCCAACGGCGTTCTGACCGAGGTCTTCTATGATGATGACGATGACACCGTCGTGATCACTATGGTGAACACCTATGTGGGCACCATCAACCGTTCCGTGGCTGCCAAGGGCAACAAGGACGCCTATGTGGAGATCGCTGTTGAGGATGTGAAGCCCGACGGTGCAAATGGTGTCGAGGACTTTGAGACCGCCGAGACCTTCGAGGACGACGCCTATGTCCTGTACACCTACTCCCAGTCTGCTGATGAAGTCAAGTCTGTGGCTTTGGCTGAGGAGGTCACTGGTACCGTAACCCGCGCTGAGAACAGCGTGAAGGACGAGGACGTGAAGAAAGCCCTCACCATCGGCGGCACCAAGTACAACGCCTCTAAGATGATCGCTGGCGAGGACATCGGCAATGTCAGCGTGGATGAGGAATACACTGTTTATCTGGATGCCTATGGCTACATGATCTATGTCGAGCAGAACGACGAGATCGGTGACTACGCCCTGCTGGTCGACACCCAGGATAAGAGCAACTTCTCCAGCAACCGCGCTCTGCTGGTGTTCGCCGACGGCACTGAGAAGGTCGTTGACACCACTGAGAACTATAGCAACGGCAAAGATAAGATCACCAATGCCACCATCGTTACCTATCGTGTGGACGAAGATGGCGACTACACCCTGAAGCCTGTCGATTCCAAGAAGGTCTACGAGACTGACAGCAACAATGAGGTCAACTTCGGCGATGGTAGTAGTGCGTATACTGACGGCGTGACCGACTTCTCCATGATCAACGACAAGGCCGGCATCACCCTGACCCGTGGTACGACTGTGACTTCCAACAGCAGTACGGTGTTCGTGGTGTATGACGATAGCAACGACGATTACAGCGTCTATACCGGCATCAAGAACGCTCCCACCATCAGCGCTTCTTCCAGCGCCAAAGTCGAAGCATTTGCTTACTGCAAGTCCGGCAAGATGGCTACTGTCATGTTTATCTTCGTGCAGGATAGCTCCATCATTGAGGACAGCAGCAAGGATACCCTGTTCCTGGCCAAGGAGTCCGTCTCCAACCTGATCCATGACAAGGATGGCGACTACTACGAGTACCAGGCTGTTGTCAACGGTGAAGTCAAGACCGTGAAGGTCGACGAGAGCCTCGGCAAGACCCAGAACGGCATGTTCAAGAGCTATTCTGTCGACAAGTATGGCGTTATCACCAAGCTGAATGCTTATACCACTTATACCGATGGCTCTACCAAGCAGTATCTGACCGGCTCCGGCGTGGATAAGGTCTCTGCTGACTACACCGTTATCCTGGATACCAAGGACAAGAACGAGACCATCTCTGTGGCCGATGACGCCAAGTTCTTCTATGTGGACGAGGATGGCAACATTGAGTCCAGCTCTTACCGCTCTGTCTCCAAGGACAGCAACGACAAGGTCTACGCTGTTGTGGACGAGTACCTGGTCGAGTTCCTGGTGATCGAGGAAGTCGATGACAAGTCCTCCGACGAGGATAAGCCCGAGCTGAGCAAGGATATCGAGGTCCGTGATGTGTCCCTGGGCTCCACCACTACCATCGAGTACTACCGTGAGGCCGGCAAGATCACTCTGAGTGAGGATGACATCATCGCCATCCTGCAGGACAAGGGCTGCACCGATATCTCCGTTGAGGATAATAATGGCGCAAAGTGGACTTACACCAAGCCCAATGGCGGCACTGTGAAGAACGCCACCGTGACGGCCACCCAGGTTTATGTTGTCAACCTGAAGCTGGACGCTGATGTCCAGGCTCTGGTTGATGCTAAAACCATCAGTGTGGAAATTGCAGAGGGTTCTGAGTATGTTGCGGCGAACGGTCAGGTTAAGATCGTTCTGACTCACAACACCAGCACCTTCGGCAGCAAGTTCAATGCTAACAGCACTGACGGTTCCAAGGTCCCTGTCACTGCTAACGGAACTGGTGATGCTACCGGAAACAAGACCCAGACCATCACAATCAGCGATGTCGGCGCAATTGCCACCGATATCACCGTGACCGTTTCCAAGTAAAGAATTACCTGAAAACTGTTGCGCCCCCCGGCTCTTTAGAGCCGGGGGGCATATTTACTTCGCGCCCAGACTTCCAAGGTCGAACCAGCATAGATAGAGTGTGTGGCCGCTGTTGACCTCCATACGAATGACTCTTCTTTTCCTCCCCCTCCGGGAGCGAAGCTGGAAATCTGCGCCCTCCTCTCCGGGACAGCTGTCTCCCTGTCAGACTTACGCCCTCCAGGACAACAGCCAAGAATTTTTTACAGGACGCAAAGGGCCGCCAGGCCGCTCCGGCAGAAACAGCCCATAAATCCAGACGCGCAAGCGTCCATCTTCCCAACAGCCGCGGCCCGGAGCACAACGCAGCGGGCGCCATCACATCAGGCACACCAGCAGCGTAAAGGCCAGGCTGATGGGGATGCAGAGGGAGTGGATCGCCCCCACGGCGCCGGAATCACAGCCGCACCGCTCACAGTAGGCCAGGGAGACAGAGGGCACCGGCGCCAGAAGGCTCAGCGCCAGCACCTGCCGGATCCCGGCAGGCAGCGGCAGCATCCAGCAGACGGCGGAGGCCGCCAGGCCGAATCCGTAGCGCAGCAGAACCACCCGCAGAACGTCGGACCGGCTCTCCTGCGGAATCCGCGGCTCCAGCAGCAATCCGATCATCAGCATCGCCAGAAAGGCGTTGGCCTGACCGAACATCCCCGCCACGGTGTAAACCGGCTGCGGCAGGCGCAGGCCGAGCAGCCCCAGGAGCAGAATGACCAAAAAGGTGTCGAAGGGCACGGAGCGGAGCATTCTGCCCAGAACGGAGCGGACCGTCAGGCGCTCCCCGCCGGTGAGGGCGGCCGTCAGCGCATAGGCGCCGCCGCAGTTGAAGGGGCTGTTGCCCGCGTCAAACATGGAGACGGCCAGCAGCATGTCCGGCGGCAGAAAGCTCTGCACAAAGGGCAGGACAAAGGTGCCGATATTGTAGCTGGGGGCGTTGAGCAGGTAGAGCGCCCGGACGGGCCCCGGCCGCCTCCGGGTCACCAGGGCGGAGACAGCCAGCAGCAGGACATTGGCGGCTGCTGCCGCGGCGAGAACCGCCAGCAGGGACGGAACCAGCCTGAACGCGCTGAAGCTGGAGAGGAGAGCCCCCGGCAGCGTCAGGTTGACGATGATCCTGGACAGCAGACGGGCATCGCCCTGCTGAAAGACGCCCCGTCTCTTGAGAAGGTATCCCAGCGCCACGATCAGCAGCAGCCCGCCGGTTTTGATGAGTAAAGCGTCCATGCCGAAACCTCCTGAAATGGACACAGCCACCAGGACGTGCCTGGTGACTGTGCCGGAAAAAAGAAGAAAAGAAGATTGGGAAAAATCAGTGCTCAGAGTTGAGGCGCTGCCGGCTGCGGCTGACCACCGCCTGGATCACAATGAACAGGCACAGCAGCAGGGCGATGATGATGCGCGTCCACCAGGCGGAGAGCGTCCCCTGGAAGGTGATGAAGGTTTGGATCACACCCTGGATCAGCACGCCGAGAAGGGTGCCTGGCAGGAAGGCCACGCCGCCGGACATCAGCGTGCCGCCGATCACGGAGGAGGCGATGGCGTCCATCTCCATGCTGACGGCGTGGAGGGGATACCCGGAGAGCATGATGAGGGAGTAGACCACACCGGCCAGCGCCGAGCAGAAGCCGCACACCACGTAGGCGAGGATTTTCGTCCGTTTGGTGGGAAGGCCCATCAGCTGCGCAGACATCTCATTTCCGCCCAGCGCGTAGATGTTCCGGCCGAATCGGGTGAACTTCAGCACCAATGTGGCCGCAACCAGCGTCACCAGCGCGATCACCACGCCCACGGAGATGAATCCGCCGGGCAGGACATAGATCCGTGCGGACGCCAGCGAGGTGTACACGGGATTGTCAATAACAATCGTCTCCCGGGAGATGATCGCCGTCATGCCGCGGGCGAAGAACTGCCCCGCCAGCGTGACAATGAAGGGCTGCATGTTGAATTCCGTAATCAGCCAGCCCTGGACCAGGCCGAACACAGCCCCCATGGCCAGCACGATCAGGATGACGGCGGGCGCGGGCAGGCCCGTGTTCTGCAGCATCTGCGCCGACGACATACAGGTCAGCGCCACCACAGAGCCGATGGAGATGTCAATCCCGCCGATCAGCAGGACAAAGGTGATGCCGATGGTGGCAATAATCAGGGCCGCGTTGTCGATCAGCAGGTTGCAGAACACCTGGGGCTTCATGAAGCCCCGGTAGTTCATCATGCCGACCACATACAGCAGCACGAACAGGCTCAGGGTGATGCCGAAGGAAAAATACCGGGAACCGACCAGGCGGTCTTTCAGGCTGCTCTTCTGCTTCATCTCTGCTTCACCGCCTTTTCTGCTGTGCGCTTCTCCAGAACACCCTTGAATTTTTCGGACTGGAGGAGGCAGATCAAAATGACCACAAGGGCCTTGTATACCGGCAGCTGCTCCGAGGAGACGCCCAGCGCGTACAGCGTGGTGGTCATCGTCTGGATGGTGATGGCGCCGATGATGGAGCCGCCGATGTAGAATTTGCCGCCGCTGAGAAGCGTTCCGCCCAAGGCCACGGACAAGATGGCGTCCATCTCCATGTTGAGGCCGGCGTTGTTGGGGTCCGCCGCCGCGATCATGGAGGATTCCATCAGTCCGGCAATGCCGGCGCAGATGCCGGAGAAGACGTACACCATAAAGATGATGGAGGAGACCTTGAGGCCCGTGCGCCGGGCGGCGTTGGCATTGATGCCCACCGCCTGGACGAACAGTCCCACAGACGTCTTTTTCTGGATCAGAACCACAAACAGCACCATGAGGGCGGCAATGAAGATGGTGGTAGGCAGGGGGCTGCCGGGAATGGTGGTGCCGATGTAGGTGAAGGGCTCATAGTACACGGTGACATTCTGCCCCTTGGTAATCAGCATGGCGATGCCTCGTCCGGCGGTCAGCAGGATCAGTGTGGCCACCATGGGCTGGATCTTCAGCTTGGAGACCAGGAAGCCGTTCCACACGCCGCACAGGGCGCAGACCAGCACGGCGATCAGACAGGCCGGCAGCAGCGGCATATTGGCGGTGCCGTCCCCTGCTCCGCCGATCAGAGAGCAGCAGATGGCGCCGGAGATGGCGATGACAGAGCCCTGGGAGATGTCGATGCCCCCGGTGGCGATGACGAAGGTCATGCCCATGGACAAGATCACCAGGATCGAAGCCCGGTTGAGAATGTCAATAATGCGCCCGTAAAACTGGCCGTTCTGGAACTCAATGGCAAAAAAGCCGGGGGTGGCAAACGCGTTGAACACCAGCAGCAGAGCCAGGGCAAACAGCGGCAGAAACAGGTGGTTGGACGTCACCTTTTTCACTTTTCCCATCATTTAGGCACCTCCTGCAATGGCTGCCATCACCCGGTCGGAGTTGATGTCGTCGCCGGTCAGTTCCGCCACCTTCCGCCGGTCCCGCAGGACTGCCAGGCGTGTGCAGGTGCGGGTCATCTCGTCAATCTCGCTGGAGATGAAGATGATGGACATGTGCTGCTCCCGGGCCAGCTGGATCACCATTTTCTGGATCTCCGTCTTGGTGCCGATGTCGATGCCGCGGGTGGGCTCATCCAGGATCAGCAGATCCGGCTGCGTCACCAGCCAGCGGGCGATGATGGCCTTCTGCTGGTTGCCGCCGGAGAGGTTGCGGATCAGCTGCTCCGGAGAGGAGACCTTGATCTGCAGCAGCTTGATGTACTCGTCGGCGATCCGCTCCTGCTCCTTCAGGGGGATGTGGTTCCACATGCCCTTTTTGGCCTGAAGGCCGATGATGATGTTCTCCCGGACGGAGAGGTCCCCGATGATGCCCTGGATCTTCCGGTCCTCCGGGCAGAAGGCGATCTTGTGGTGCATGGCGTCCAGGGGGGAGTTGAAATGGACTTCCCGGCCGTTCATCCGCAGTGCGCCCTGTTCGGGCTTGGCCACGCCGGCCAGAAGCTCTGCCGTTTCCGTGCGGCCTGAGCCCAACAGGCCGGCAAAGCCCACGACTTCGCCCCTGTGGATCTGCAGGTCAAAATCCTGGATACGGCCGAACGCGGAGAGTCCGTCGGCCTCGATCAGCACCTCGTCCCCGCACAGGGCGGTGTTTTTGCCCATGCTCTGAATATCCCCCAGCTCCTTGCCGATCATCTTGGAGATCAGCTCCACCCGGGGCAGCTCCGCCACGGCATAGGCGCCCACCAGCTCACCGTTGCGCAGCACCGTGATCCGGTCGCAGAGCTCATAGATCTGATCCAGGAAGTGGGAGACAAAGATGACCCCCAGGCCCTGGGCCTTCAGCTTGCGGACCACTGCGAACAGGCGCTGGGTCTCCTCCTCATCCAGGGAGGAGGTGGGCTCGTCCAGGATCAGCACCTTTGCGTCCACATCCACCGCACGGGCAATGGCAATCATCTGCTGGACGGCCACCGAGTAGCTCCCCAGCGTCTTTGTCACGTCAATGTTCAGATTCAGCGTAGTCAGCAGCTCCGCGGCCCGGCGGTTGATGGTCTTCCAGTCGATGCCGCCCGCCTTTTTTGGCTCACGGCCGATAAAGATGTTCTCCGCCACGCTCAGATTGGGGCACAGGTTGACCTCCTGATACACGGTGGAAATGCCGCACTTCATGGCCTCCAGCGGGCTGGAGGGGGAAATGGGCCTGCCCTCCATGGCGATCTTGCCGCCGTCCTTTGCGTGGACGCCGGTCAGGACCTTAATCAGGGTGGATTTTCCCGCGCCGTTTTCGCCGACCAGCGCGTGGACTTCACCGGAGTGCAGGGTGAAATCCACATTCTCCAGCGCGCGGACGCCGGGGAAGTATTTACAGATTCCCCGCATTGTCAACAGGGCTTCTTCTGCCACAGGTCATCACATCCTTTGTCTTGGATTCGGCGGGCCTGGCATCCCGCCGGAGGCCCTGGGGAGCCAGGGCAAAACAGTCCGCGGGCGGGGAGGACATCCCCCGCCCGCGGGATCATGGAACGGTTGGCGAAAGCCGGTCAATAGGTGCGGTTGGGCAGCTCCTGCTCGGCAATGTCAGCGGGGAAGATCCCCTCTTCCAGCTCAATGGTGGCGGGTACTTCTTCGCCGGCCACAATCTTCTTGGCGGTTTCCATCAGGGTCTCGCCGAAGTTGGGGGTGTGCTCCACGGCGCAGTTCATCTTGCCCTCGATCATAGCGTTGAACTCGCCCTTGGCGGCGTCGATGGAGACGATGACGATGTCCTCACCGGGCTTCAGTCCGGCAGCCTCAATGGCCTGAATAGCGCCCAGAGCCATATCCCCGTTGCAGGAGAAGAGAATATCGATCTTGTCCCCGTCGGACTTCAGGAAGGACTCCATGACCTCCATGCCCTTGGCACGGGTGTACTCACCGGTCTGGGAACAGATGACGTTGTACTTGCCGCTGTTGGGGGATTCGGCCATGGCATCGGTGAATCCCTGCAGGCGGTCGGCGGCCACGGAGGAGCCGACCGTGCCCTCCAGAATCGCCACCTGGAACTGATCGCCGCCGGCACGGGGAGTCTTGCCCTCAGCAGTCATATACTCGTCAACCCAATTGAAGGCATTGGCACCCTCCTTCAGGGCGTCGGCAAAGATGTGGGTCACATACAGAGAGGGGTCCGCAGTCACGCCGCGGTCCACCAGGACCACCGGGATCCCGGCGTCCTTGGCCTCCTGCAGGACCGTATCCCAGCCGGTCTCCACGATGGGGCAGAAGGAGATCACATCCACGTCAGATGCGATGAAGGAGCGGATGGCCTTGATCTGGTTCTCCTGCTTCTGCTGTGCGTCGGAGAACTGGAGGGTCACGCCGGCGGCCTCCGCGGCAGCCTTGATGTTGTCGGTGTTGGCAGTGCGCCACTCGCTCTCAGAACCGACCTGGGCAAATCCAAGGGTGATGCTGTCCTCACTGCCGGCATCGGCGCTTTCCGCGCCTCCATCACTGCAGGCGGCCAGAGACAGGGCCATCGCAGCGGCCAAAACGCCGGTCAACCATTTCTTCAGTTTCATACCTTTCAATCCTTTCTCGCTTTCTTCATCTTCCGAATGGGCGGTCTCGCGCCCTGTGTTAAATAATATACAAGACGCCTCCACCTTTGAAAAGAGGCGCTCCAACGGGTTTTTATTTGAATTTTACAGAAAAAAGTCCGGCCGGAAAGCCGGACTTTTGCTTTTTTCTGCTGCTTCTCAGCTTTTTTACGATTTTGCCGGAATCTGCAGTGTGACCCGAGTCCCGCAGCCCAGCCGAGAACTCACGTGAATGCCGTAATCTGCTCCATAGGCCAGCTGAATGCGCTTTTGAATATTGGGCAGCCCAAACCCGCCCTCGGAAATCTGGCCGAGATCTCCGGCCACCTCCCGTTGCACTTCCTCCAATTTCTCAGGCGTCATGCCACAGCCGTCATCTGCCACCTGAACCACCAGGCAACCGTCCTTCACATCGGCGCAGACGCGGATGGTGCCGCCCCCCCGCTTCTTTTCAATGCCGTGGTACAGCGCGTTTTCCACAAGGGGCTGCAGGCTCAGCTTTTGGATCCGGCAGTCCAAGGCTTCGGGCTCCGCCTGGATCTCATAGTTCAGGATATCGGCATAGCGCACTTTCTGAATATAGAGATAGCTTTGGATGCAGGACAGCTCCTCCTGAAGGGACACCACTGCGCGGCCTTTGCTGAGGACCACCCGGAAAAACCGGGAGAGGGACTGGACCACCTGAATGACCTGCTCCTTATCCCCGGACTCCGCCAGCCAGACGATGATCTCCAGCGTGTTGTAGAGAAAGTGGGGATTGATCTGTTCCTGAAGCAGCCGCAGCTCCAGCTGCTCCTGGGTGCGGGTGTCCTCCTCCACTTTTTCCATCAGGCGCTGGAGTTTTGCCGCCATGCGGTTGAAGCTCTTGTTGAGGATGGTGACCTCATTCTCCCCGGCATCTTCCATCAGGGCATCAAAGTCGCCCTCCGCCAGCCGCCGGGTGTTTTCCACCAGCGCCTGGATGGGGTCGTTGATGGTCCGGTTGATGCGCATCAGCAAAAATGCCAGAACCGCCACCATCAGCACCACCGCCGCCAGATCCCCCAGCAGCAGCAGCTGAAATCCGGTCTGGAGCATCTGATCAATGGACTCCCCCCAGAGCAGCTCCAGATAAATGTATTCCTCAATCTGGTTGTACACCAGGGCGGAGACATCCCGAATCTGCTCCAGCGTCACATTCTGCAGTTCCAGGGACACGTCCGCATCAATCTCCTGCCCCAGCTTCTGACAGTACCGCTGCAGGGTGCCGAAGGTGCGCGTGGCAATCTGCAGCTGGATCCGGCCGTTTTCAGAATTGTTCTCCTGCTTCAGCAGATACAGCCCCTGGCGAATTTCCTCCATGTGGTGGAAGAGCTGGGTCGTCTCCAGGGTGCGGCGCCCCGCCACCAGATAATAGGCGTCCAGGCTCACGTCATCCCGGACAGTGGGGATCAGCTTGTTTGCGGAAATGACCCGCTCCGCCAGGATATGGTATTCTCCCAAAAAGTGGTGGGACAGGCCGATAACCAGCAGGTTGATACTCAACATCCCCACCAGGATGACCGTAAACCCCGCCAGGATCTTGCTCCGTATGCTCCCACGGCGGCCCAGGGCGGTTTTCAGGGCGCCGGCTGCACGACTCATCCGTCTCATAGCGTGTGGGAGCGGCGGTACTGGCTGGGCGTCTGCCCGGTGTTTTTCTTGAACAGCATGCTGAAATACTCCATATTCTGATACCCCACCCGTTCTCCGACCTCACTGACCCGCAGATCGCTGGTAATCAGCAGGCGTTTGGCCTGGCGAATTCGGACCTCCGTCAGATATTCACTGAACCCGACGCCAATTTTGGATTTGAAAAGCGTGCTGAGGTGGTTGGGGCTTACAGACACTGCATTCGCAACCGAGGAGAGGGACAGCTCCGGGTCCATATAGTGGCGGTCGATATACGCTCTGGCTTGCTCTGCGGAGGGCGTGTGCCGGCTGCCCCCGGGGCGGACCTCCATCACCTCTTCGCAGAGCTGGCAAGCCAGCGTCAGGAAATCATCTACGGAATTCGTCAGCAGAATACGCTTTTCCAGCAGATCCTCCTGGCGCAGGGATTCCGGAAGGGGGATCCGGTTTTCCTGGCAGAACTCATGGACCACAAAGAAAAGCTCTGTATAGAGATAGCAGCGATAGACAAAGGAGGAATACCCCGACTCGATGGTCGGCCGGTAGTGGGCCCAAAACGACGGAAGCGCAGACGGCTTCCCAGTCCGCAAAAAGTCCAGCAGGGTGTCCCGCTGGAAGGAGGTGGAGTGGGACAGCGTCTTGCTGTCTGCGGACTCCCGCTGCTTTTTCTGAATCGTCAGCAGATGGTATGCTTTCGGCAGGTCGCTGAGCCGGGCCGTCTGTTTTCCAGGCAGCAGATGCACGCTCAGTCCCTCCTGCCCGGCCAGTGCATCCAGCCATGCAGAGAACTCCCGCAATTTCGGGGGAAGCCCGGCCGCGTCTTCCGCCAGCAGCAGGAACGTGGCCCGCCCCCCATCAAAGCCGGAGCCGTATGCCATTGGCGCGGCATACAGCTTGTCCCGCAGCGCCTCCCGATCCGGTATCACACCGTCCAGCTCCGTCAGGATGATCTGGTAGGCTCCTGCAGCCAAAGAGATCCCGAGCTGCGCCGCACGCTGGAGCATCTGCGCCGGTCCCATCAGGATGCCGCTGTACAGATTGCTGAAAAAGAGCTCCCGCTGTGTGATGCTATGGCTCTGCCGCTCAATCCGCCGTGCGCGGCATTCCAAAATCTGCGCCTTGCTGCGGTCCACGGCTTCCAGAATATCCCTGCTGGAGACAGGCTTGAGCAGATAGTCATTTACGCCCAGGGTGATGGCCTTTCTGGCATATTCAAATTCATTGTGTCCGCTGAGGATGATGATGCGGGTATCCGGCAGCTCCTTCCGCACGATCCGGGCCAGCTCCAGGCCGTCCATAAACGGCATCTTGATGTCCGTCAGCAGAATATCCGGCCGTTTTTCCAGGAGCTGCGGCAGAGCGACTTCTCCATCCGGCGCATCCCCCAGGAACAGGATATCGTGTTCCTGCCAAGGGACATTGTCTCGGATACTCTCCCGGGCAATCCGCTCATCCTCAACAAGAAACAGCGAAATCATGAGTCTCCTCCCCATACGCAGTGTTCTGAATTTCAAACAGCTCCCGCCGGCAAATCCCACCGAATCCATTCCATGCAAACGGAGAGGCAGCGTCCCGGCTGTGGAGCAGGCGTTTTTCTTTATTATATCGTATTTTGTCGAAAAGAAAAGGTGCTGAATCATTTTTGCGGATTTTCCGGCTGTCGGCGTATATGCAAACCGCCGCACGGACAGGCCCCTCCATCGTCCCGGTTCGTGGGGAGAGAGCTATCGGGGCGGCGGCTTTGTGAGGCGAAATATTCAATTCCCGGAAATGAAATGTTGGGGTCTTCGGGCGCAATCAGTCCGGCGGAGGATCCCGCCGTTCCGGCCAAGCAAAGCCACAAACCTGGAGCCGAAGGCCGCTAAGTCTTACTTCGGGAGTCGGCACACCTCTCACATAGAGAGTTTGTTCTCCTGATCTGCCGGCAAAATCTTAATGGTATGAGAATCGTGGGCAGCACAGTCCGGCCCAGTGCCTGTAACGGCTGCTTCTGCTCGCTTTTCAGTCCAGTCAATCGGCTCGAATTGAGAACCGGAAATGGTAGGAGACACGTCTACGGCCCACATAGCTGATTTCCAGAAGGTCCCTTGCCTTTCTCTCACTTAACTGCCAAATCCATTCATTGATGACGCCCATTCAGATTTCATCCGGACTTGATTCCTCCTTTTGTTCGTTCCGGTGGTTGGCAGCTCTCTTCCATTCCAGCAAAGGAGGATGCTTTTTCAGAGCTTAGGCTTTGGGGAACCTCCGGCTGTTCCGGCAGTTTTCTTTATGCACGGAAAAGCCGTCTGATTTCTTAAAAAATCAGACGGCTTTGTGGCTGCTGGGGCCGGATTTGAACCAACGGCCTGCGGGTTATGGGCTGCTGTCGGTTTCTCCATCTGCATGGCCTGGGGGCAGCATCAGTTGAGATGTACTTGGGTTGTGATTACCCGATCATCCGAATGAGCTCCGGCAGCTGGGACAAATCGTTCAGCACAAAGTGGGCTCCAGCGGTGCGGAAGGTCTCCTCTGCCCGGCGGCAGACATCCCTGCGCACCTCCGGAGTGAGGGCCTCGTACTCTGTCTGGCTCAGACCCAGGACGGAGCTGCCCTCGATGACCCCCACTGACCACACGCCGGCGTTGACCCCCTCCCGGATGTCGGAGACAGTGTCCCCCACCTTCACGGCGTTCTTCACACTGGGGACCTCCAGCGCCTTCAGGTTTTCAAAGATCATGTAGGGATCGGGACGGCCCCTGCCGCCCACCCCGTCGGGGCTGATCCAGAAGTCGGGGGCGTAGCCCAGTCGGGCGGCCGTGGGTGCGACAATGTGCATCATGGAGTCGGTATAGCCGGTGGTGGAGCCGATCTTCAGCCCCATCTCCCGCAGGGCGGCCGCTGTTTCCACCGCAAACGGCTTGGGTGTGGAAAACCGGTCCAGGATGGAGAAGAGCTTGGGCTCAAACAGGGCGTACACAGCCTCCACGTCCTCCTCCCCCGCGGGGCGGCCGTGGGTCTCCTCCCAGGCCCGGGCGATGCGCTCCATCCGGAGCATGGTGCGGATGTGGTCCCGCTTCAGCATACCCATGGGCTTACGGGTCTCCTCCAGGGTGACCGGCACGCCGTGGTGGGCGAAGGCCTCCTGAAAGGCCTGGACGGGGGCGAAGCAGCCGTAGTCCACAGTGGTGCCCGCCCAGTCAAAGATGACGGCCTGGATCATGCGATCTCCTCCTTATGGGCAGCCAGGAAGCCGGCGATGATGGAAGCAAGTTTCTCAATATCCTCCGGGTAGATCTCTCCGATGTTGCCCACCCGGAAGGTATCTGCATCGGTGAGCTTGCCCGGGTAGAGGACGTAGCCCCGCTCCTTGATGTAGGTGTAAAACTCGGAGAACTGGAAGGGTACCCCGGCGGGATAGAAGAAGGTGGTGATGATGGGGCCCTGTCGGCTCCCGTCGATGTATGGGGCAAATCCCATGGCGCGCATCTTCTCAATGAGCAGGCGGTTGTTCTCGGCATAGCGGCGGTGCCGGGCGGGGATGCCCCCCTCCGCCTCCAGCTCGTCCAGTGCCTTGGAGAAGGCCAGCACCACATGGGTGGGGGAGGTGAAGCGCCACTTGCCGTCCTTCTCCATCCCCTTCCACTGGTCCAGCAGGTCCAGGGACAGAGAGCGGGCCTTGCCCTCGCTGGAGAGCAGCTTGTCCCGGCGGCACAGGATGAAGGAGAAGCCGGGTACTCCCTGGATGCACTTGTTGGCGCTGGACACCAGAAAGTCGATGCCCCAGTCGGAGACGGGGATATCCACCCCGCCGAAGGAGGACATGGCGTCCACGATGAAGGTCCGCCCGGCGTCCCGGACCACCTTGCCCACGGACTGGATGTCGTTGAGGATGCCGCTGGTGGTCTCACTGTGGACCATGGCCACGTGGGTAATGGCCGGGTCCTGAGCCAGCAGACGGGCGACGCGGGCGGGGTCGGGGATGTGGTCATAACTCTCGGCGTAGTGGACATAGGGAATGCGGTTCCGGTCACAGATCCGGGTCATGCGCACCCCGTAGGCCCCGTTGGAGCAGATGAGGACCTTGTCCTCGTCCCCCACCACGCTGGAGAGGACGCTCTCCACTCCGAAGGTGCCGCTGCCCTGCATCAGGACGGCCGTGTAGTCATCCTCCGACACGTGCCCCAGCTGGAGCAGCTGGCGGCGGATCTTCTGGGTGACGGCCTTGTAGTCGTCATCCCAGGTGCACCGGTCCACCAGCATCTCCTCCTTCACCGTGTCGGTGGTGGTCAGGGGCCCGGGGGTCAGTAGTTTATAGGTATTCATGGTCGGTTCCTCCTTTTCTCACAGACAAGCCAGTTCAGCCCTTGGCCCGTTCGGAGAGCTCCTGGTGGGCGGTGAACAGCTCGAAGGTCAGGGGCTCGTCAAAGATGCTGGGGTAGTCGGACTGGTTGGCGGGGTCGGCGGTCTCGCCCTCATAGAGGGGATTCGGGTAGGTTTGGATCAGCTCGGCGCGGCCGTTTTCTATGATGCACCGCGCCATCTCCATGGCCAGGGGGTTGGTGTCCTCCCCCTTGTCCAGGACGGCCACGGACTCAGTAAGGGAGAAGTTGCCCTCCGTGGGGTCCACGTAGTCGATGGGCAGGCCGTCAGCCTTGTCGGCCACTGCCTGGTGGCGCAGACCGAAGCCGATGGCCACCTCGCCGGCCCGGCACAGCTTCAGGGGGCCGGAGCCGGAGGTCTCGATGTGGGCGCCGCAGTTGTCATAGATGGCGGCCAGCGTCTCCTCGGCCCCGTCCTCGCCGTAGGCGTCCACCAGGGCCTGGATCAGCAGCCATGCGGTGGAGGAGGACTGGATGTCAGTGACGGCCACCTGTCCGGCGTACACTGGGTCAGCCAGGTCCTTCAGGCAGGTGGGAGTGGGCAGGTTCTCTGAGGCCATCAGCTCAGTGTTCAGGATGATGGCCCCCTCCTGGGAGGTGATGGGGGCGGTGTAGTCAGGCACCTCCTCCAGGGTGTTCACCTCAAAGTCCAGGGGCAGGAACATGTTGTTCTGCTCCTGGGCGCTCTGGAGATAGAAGGTGCTCATGGTCACGAGATCCGCCTCTAGGTTGGTGCCCTCGGCCAGCAGCTTGCCCCCCAGCTCGGAGGTGCCGTAGGTCTGCACGATATACTTGCCCTCATAGCCGCCTGCGTCCAGAGCGTTCTCCATGGCAGTGACGGCCTCCTCATCGGCGTTGGAGTAGATGACGATCTGGTCATCGCCGGAGCCGGAGCTGCCGCAGCCGGCGAGAAGGGTCAGGGTCAGGGCGGTTCCCAGGGCGAGGTATTTTTTGAAATTCATTGGACTGCTTCCTTTCTGTTTCCAAAGAGTTGGATGGAACGGCGCTCTTTCACCGGATGGGATGCCTTATAGCTGGCCAGGCAGGAGAAGAGCCCCTTGGCGATCAGGTTAGTGGCCAGGATCAGCAGGGAGAGGACGAACACCTCGTTGAAGCGGTTCACGTACTGCAGCTGCTTGATCATGGTGGTGAGAACCATGGTCCGGGCCCCGGCGATGAAAATGAGGGCGCTGATGGTGACCATGGAATTGATGAAGTAGTAGCTGAACACCTCGATGAGACTGGACAGAGCGTTGGGGGTGACCACCCGGAGGATGGTCTGGAGCCAGCTGTCCCCCATGAGCATGGCTGTGGTCTCCCAGCCGGCGTTCATCTTGGACAGGGAGTTCTTCATCATCAAATAGGGGGTGGAGAAGTAGTGGACGATGTTGCACAGGATCATCAGCAGCAGGGTATTCTGCAGGCCGCTGCCGGAGAAGAGAAACAGATAGGCCACACCCAGCACCATGCCGGGGATGGCGTTGGTCACCAGGGCAATGCTCTCGATGACCCGCTTGTACCGCGGGGGCAAGGTGCTCCGGGCGGTGATGAGGGCGGCGCCGTAGGCCGCCAGAGTGCCCAGGAAGGCAGTGAGCAGGGCCATCACCAGAGAGTGCCAGTAGACGGTAATCAGCTCGCTGTCGGTGAATACGGCGGCGAAGTGCTCCAGGGAGAAGCTGGTCTGATAGGGCCACTCCTCCACCAGGGGGACCACAAAGATCACCGCGAAGATAGACAGGATGGCCACTGAGATCGCCGTGCTGGAGACGCCCCACCCCGTATCCCGCAGGGGGTTCTTCCGCAGGTCCGCCTGGGAGATGCGGGTATAGCGGATATTGAACCGCTCCAGCAGCTGCAGGATGCAGATGCTGCCGATGGAGGGGATGAGCAGGATCATGGCGATGACCGCCCCCCGGTTGAAGTCGGGGATGCCGCCCAGCATCTGGTTGTAGAGGAGGGTGGCGATGACCTCATAGCCGCCGCCCACTGAGGCGGGGATGCCGAAGTCGGTGAAGCACAGGAAGAAGGCCTGAATGAAGGCGCCCGCCAGAGTTCCCAGCAGGGGGCGAAGAATGGCGATCCAGAAGGTGGCCAGGTCCCGGTCCCCCATGGCCTTGGAGACAATGATGGTCTTTTTGTCCACAAAACCCATGGTGTTGTGGATCAGCAGGAAGGCCACCGGAATGGTATAGATCACATAGCCCACCAGCAGCCCGCCGAAGCCGTAGATGTCAAAGAACTGCCGCCCCAGCAGGCGGGTGAGCAGCCCCTGTTTGCCGAAGGAGTAGATGATGGCAAAGCCATAGGTGATGGTGGGCAGGAACATGGGCAGGGTCGCGATGGCGGTGATGAGCCGCTTGGCCCACCTGGGCAATCCGGTGTAGTGGACCGCATAGGCCATCAGGAAGGCGATGACCGTGGCCGTCACGGCCGATGCGGCCGCCACCGCAAAGCTGTTGCCAAGGGCCGTGAGAAATCCCTCCCGGGTCACCACCGAGGCATAGAACTCCCAGGTAAATCCGCCCTCCCCCACCAGGGACTTGCCCAGCAGCAGGAGGATGGGGGCGGCCAGGAAGCCCACGAACAGAAGGGTGATGATCCAGAAAATCCCCTTCAGCTCCCAATTTTTCCGTCTCATGGCGCCTTTCCTCAAACAGCCTCGCCGGCCAGCTGCGGGCGGTCGCCGAACAGGGCGTAGATATTGCCGCGCTTGATCTCCAGCTGGCGGAGGATGAACTTGCGCACAAAGTCGTTCCTGGGCTGGTGGACGATCTCGTCCGGCCTGGCGTACTGGGAGATGGACCCCTGATCGATGATGAGCACCCGGTCGGACAGGGTGAGGGCCTCCTCCGGGTCATGGGTGACGATGATGGTGGTCAGGTGGTACTCCCGGGCGATGGTCTTGATCCGGTCCTTGATGGATTCCTTGATGACTCCGTCCAGGGCGGACAGGGGCTCGTCCAGCAGGAGAATCCGGGGTTTCATCACCAGGGTGCGGGCCAGGGCCACCCGCTGCTTCTGGCCGCCGGAGAGCTGGTCGATGCGCTTGCCCAGGTGCTCCCGCAGGCCCAGCAGGTCGATGAGCTCATCCACCTCCTCCCGGGAGGAGATGCCGGGCTTGTTCCGCAGGCCGTAGGTGATGTTCTGCTGTACGTTTAAATTGGGAAAGAGGGCGTAGTCCTGAAAGACGATGTTGAAGCCCCGCTTCTCCATGGGGGTGCGGGTCAGATCCTCCCCGCTGTATCGGATCTCTCCCTGGTCGGCATCCACGATGCCCAAGATGATATTGAGCAGGGTGGTCTTGCCGCAGCCAGAGGGCCCCAGGATGGAGACGATCTCTCCGTCCTCCACCTGGAGAGAGAGGTCCTTGAGTACAGGCACGCCGTCAAATGCCTTCTGGATATGCTCCAGTTCCAGCATGAAAAACCGCTCCTTTCTCGGTTTCAAAAGTTCTTGTGGGCGCCGCCGCACGTCCGGCGACGGTGTAATCCTAGCAAATTCCAGCTCCGCAAAACAAGCGTAAAAGGTTTAATTTTCCGTTAGAGAAACGTAAAAAGGCATCAAAAACAGGGGGCCTTCCTTGTAGAAAAATTACAAAGAAAGCCCCCGCCGGGGAATCTCACGCCTCCGGATAGCCTCGGTCGGCAATGACCGCTCCGCTTTTGTCCAGACTGCGGGAGAACCGCTCATAGTCGCTCTGAATGATCCCCATGTACAGCAGATCCACCACCGCCAGATCGGGAATGCGGGAGAAGATGGCTGTGCCGTAGATCACAGTGTCCTCTCCCCCGGTATACAGGCACACGTCGGCGTACTTGGCCAAGAGAGGATTCTTCCGACTGGTGACGGCGATGGTGTTTGCCCCCGCCCTTCTGGCCAGTCTCAGCGCCTTCACCGTATCCATGGAGCAGCCGGAGTGGGAAAAGGCTACCGCCACGTCCGCCACCCCCAGATGGGCGGCGGCGATCTGCTGGAGATAGGCGTCGGTGTGCATCCGGCAGCAGAGCCCCAGATAGGTCAGCTTGGTCAGGAGATCACTGGCCGGCGTGCAGGAGTTCTCCACCCCGTAGATGTCGATGGTCCGGGCAGTGGCAAGCATCCGCACGGCCCGGTCCAGCTCCTGGACGGACAGGGACTTCAGTGCCTCCTCCAGCAGGCCGCCGGACACCCGAACCTCTTTCAGGGGGAGGTCCTCCAGCTGGTCCCAGGGCTTCAAGTCGAAGCCTCCCAAGTGGTCGAAGCAGGCCTCCCGGGCCGCGCCGCCGCTGCGGTCCCGGATGAGGCAGTATTTGAAGTTGCGGTAGCCGTCAAATCCAAGGGCCTGCACGAAACGGATCACTGTGGGCTGGCTCACCTGCACCTGGTCTGCCAGCTCTGAAATGGTGCACCGGGTACAGGTCTCCGGGTCCTTCAGCACATAGTCCGCCACCCGCTGCTCCGATGGCCGCAGGGAGGCGTAGGCGCCGCGCACCCGGTCCAAAACCCGAATATCCTGCCGCATGATCTGATCTCTCCTATCCCGTAGCAAACTTACAAGGCGGTGCCTGTTCTCATGAAAAGCCCCCCCTCAGCGGGAATCGGCCGCTTGTAGAAGAGGCGAAATATTTTTCTCCAACAAGGCCGGCCCGTCGGTTGATACCAGTATAAAGGGAGAGGCGGGGGTCGCTCCACCCCCTGTTTGTAAAATCGAAGTTAAAGCTGTGCTGGAAGGATTCTCTTCCATCAAGGAGCAGGTCCCCCCTCGGGAAGGAACACATCCCCTCCATCTGCATGTCAGCGGCAGTTCCGGACGAGGTCCAGCCTCCTGCCTTGGGCCGTCAAAGCTGACATGCAGAGAAGCGGATCGCGTCTGCCTGCCGCCCTCCGGCTCTATTTCAGGAACCGCCGCCGGCCTAACGGTTGAATGGATCCCTCTTTGCTCCTTGTCTGGCCCCTCGCTGCCGTGTCCTGCCGTACGGCCAGCGACTTCATGGGACGCCCCTCTATGCCCGAAACTCCCCGGGACGCACAGTGCGTCCCAGGGAGTTTCATAGACATTGCGGCACATGCAGGAGATATATCCATTCATCTCGTATCTTGACGGCTTTGCATCCCGCCATCGGACAGAAAAACAGGGCGGCCCCGAAGGACCGCCCTGAAGCAAAGCATGGTACTTACATCACATTTTCAAAGAACCGGTACAAAATCACCGCAAACTGGGCGCGAGTGGCCGTGCCGGCAGGGTTCAGCAGGCCCTCAGTGGTGCCGGAGATGATCCCCTCTGCGATAGCCCAGGTCATGGGTTCCGTGGCGTAAGCGGCCACGGAGGCGTTGTCCGGGAACGCGGACAGATCGGCCCGCCCGGACACGTCATAGCCCATCTGCTGCGCCCAGCGGTACAAGATGGTCACCATCTGCTGGCGGGTCAGGGCGCCGCCGGGGTTGCTGCCGTCGGAAATCTTGCTCTCCACGGCCCAGTGCTGCGCCTCGGTCATGTTGGAGGGATTGAACTCCGTCAGACGGGCCAAAACCATCCACAGCTGCTGGCGGGTCACCGTGCTGCCGGGGGCGAACCGCTCGGCGCTGACACCGTTCATATAGCCGTTTTCATAGGCCCAGGTGATCTCCTCCACGGCCCAATAGTCCTCCGCCACGTCGGCAAAGGGCAGGTTCTCCTCTTTCTCCAGAGTGAATGTGGCCTCCACAGTGACCTTGCTGCCGGGCATGGTAAACGTGTACTTGTTGCCGCCCTTGCTCTGGAGCTTCACAGTGTCCCCGTCCTTGTCGGTGACAGTCAACTCGTCCAGCTCATAGCCATTGTCGGGCTTGACGGTGATGGTCACGGTATCGCCCTTGTCCGCCCGCTTGGGACTGACGGTGACGGTGCCGTGCTTGCTGTTCTCCACGCTGACGGTATAATCACCGCTGCTGGAGGAAGAGGATCCGCCGCCGGAGGGAGCGGAATAAGTAATCGTGATCTTACCATCGCTCACGCTCATGCTGCAGCGGCTGCCCAGCGTGATCTTGTCCTTATCATAAGTGTGTCCATCGAGGTCAATGGTCACGCTCTTACCGGAGACAGAGATCTTCTCGTCACAATCCTGCGTCAAAACGATGGTATCGCCGGACTTCGCGGCGTTCACAGCCTCCTGCAGCGTGCCGTACTCGCTCTCACCGATCTTGGCGGCAACTGTCAGCTGGCCGTTGAGCACAAAGGTGCTGAAATGCTTAACATGCAGCACCGCGCAGCCATCCTCCACAGTGAAGCCGGAACCATTCAGATATCGCTCACGGGTGCCGTCATCCGCAATGTGCATGATCTCCTGGGGCTCCAAGTCCGCCGGAATCGGCAGGCGGACCTCAATGAGGGTCTGGCCGTCCAGATAGTCGTTGGTTACGGGAATCTCTTTCCCTACGCTTTCGTCGTTGACTATGACCTTCGCCACAGGCTCTGCCTTATAGGAGACATACATCTTGTCCGCTGTGGTCAAATCCGCTTTATCGGCGGTCAGACTCACGGTGATCTCCACCACCACTTTGTCCTCGGGCTTCAGTTCTCCCTCCACCTGATTGATAATGGCATTCTGCGCGGACTCCGTCACCGCGTCAGAAACGCCGCTGACCTGCGCATTGTCGATGACCGCTTCGATCTTTTTCTGGTCTTCCAGCTCGATACTCTCGCTTACTTCAGTCTCCGTCTTCTCCGTGACAATGGGATCGACCTCCGTAGGCTTCGTGGTGGTCACCATGTAGGCGTAGCCCGTCTTGTCGGAAGCGACCACAAAGAGCTTGGGTTCCGCATTTTCCGGTACGTAATCGCTGGGATCAGAGGTGAAGTAGCCGCCGGTAACACTGATTTTGTCGGCAGCCTGGGTATCAATCTCAAAAGCGTCCTTTTTGCTGCCGGCAGAGAAGTTGCCTCCGCTGACTGTCAGCGCCGCAAGGTAGCTGACAATCTTGGTATTCTCATTTGTTGTCCACTGGCCGTTTACACGTTCCAAACGGTATACGGCAATCGCCGCATTGTTGCGGCTGGTCAGCGTACCGCCGGTGATATTCACGGTCATGGTCTGCCCCTCGCCCTGATAACCGCCGCCGCGGGAAACAACAGACAGGGCCGCGCCATCATCGGTGCTGCCATCCCCCTGGGAAGCGGGCTTGGTGGGAAATTCCGTAAAGGGCAGCGTTGCGGTAATCACAGCATTTTCAGCAATGGTCAGCGTACCGGCGCCGCAATACTGCACGCCGTTCGGGCCGATCAGTTCTGCATCACCCTTGATCGTCAGGTCGCCTACCTGGGGATGATAGATGACATTTCCCTCAGTGGATTCCAGTCTGCCGCCGGTAATCACTGTCTCCGTATAGTCGGCAGAGCCATTTCCGGCAACCGCAAATGCGACCGCCTGTATCTCCCCGCCGTTGATCTCCACAGCGGTTTTGTTTGCCTCATCACTTGTACCAACTGTGTTGATACCATAGGTGCCTGTGTATTTGCCGCCGTCAATTACGGCCTTTGCTCCGTTCTGAATAAAGACGGCATAGTTGCCGGAAACCGTACCGCTTTTGAAATACGCCTCAGTGCCCTGACCATTGACAACAACTGCAATATTGTTGCTGCCGGAGCCAGTATTCTGGATCTTGCCGTTCCCCTTGCTGTCCTGAACGGTCACACGGCTGGCTTCCAGCCACAGCGTATTGGTCGCGTTAGAACTTGTAAGCGTGCAGCCATTCAGATCCAGAGTGACCGCTTTGTTGATCGTAACTCTGTCGCTGCCAAGATCCACCTCTCTCAGCAACGTGATGGTATCATTTTCTTTTGCTTCGGTGATGGCCTTGGCCAGCGTCTGATAATAGGTATCGCCGATTCTGACGGCAGCAAATCCCTCTTCGACCTTGCCCACAGTACCGTTGGCATCCTGTCCAAGACCCTCGGCCAGATACTTGCTCACATCGCTGGAGAACGTGCCGCCGGTGATGATTGCATCACCCTTTGCGTAACCGCTGACCGTACGAATATTTCCCTCAAACGTGCCGGCAGAAATCTCCAGCTTGCCGCCGCTCAATTCAATATCGCCGGTAATGGTGCCTGTGGTATTGATCTTCACCGTGGGAATCTCGTAACTGCCAAACTTGCAGGAATCAAAAGCCGTTTGGTTTTTATATGCCTTTATACTCGTATTTCCGATAAACTGAACAGTACCGCAGTTATTGGAAATCGCATACTGACAGGGTGCGCTTGCCTGACTGGCATCAATCACCATATTCTCAAGCGTCAGGTTGCAATAGTTCTGCAGGCCGATCAGCAGGGTCTTCTGATTGGCAAAGATGATGGACCCGTTTTTCAGCGTCAGGGAACCACCCGTCAAGAACTGAAACGCGTTGGTTTCTGTACCGGAAGACCCCACCGTGCTTCCGCTGACCGTATAGGAGTGGGTATTGAAGTCGATCGTCAGGTTCTTTTTGGATGTATCGATCACAATTCCGTCGCCCTCTGTATCTTTGAGCAGCGTAATGACAGACTTGTCCGCAGCCGCTTCCACAGCCTCTGCCAGGGAGGTATACTGTTCCACCCCCTCTGCGGTTGTGACCTCGGCAACCATCATCTCTTCCCGGGAGCCGACCTCGCCGTTGGCGTTCTGCACATAGCCCTCGGCCAGATACTGTTCATCGACTTTGCTGGAGAATGTGCCGCCAGTGATGTTCAATCCGCCCAAGGCTACATCTACCTTGTAGGCCGGAATTCCTTCAGGTGCGCTGAATTGACCGCCTCTGATTTGGAGAACCGCCTGTTCTTTCAGGCCCCCGTCGTTGCTGTTTCCAACCAGAACGGCAGTCTGCTTCCCCTCCGTCACAAATGTACCGTCATTTACAACAACCTGTACGGCACCGGCTTCTCCGGCCACATAAAGCGCATAGAATACAGCGCCATGCTTCTGGGCGCAATCTACCGTCTTATAGCTGCCGCCATTGACTTCCATTGTCCCAGCGGTCGCACTAAGGGCTCCCTGCGTGCCGGTCACAACAACGCTTCCCTCAGACGACGGCGTAATCGTCAGCTTGGCATCAGGATCGTTGTCCACGCCGCTGCGGACCGTATATCCCCAATTTTGGCTATCGCACCTGCTGCAAGACGTATTCGTAAAAATTCCGCCGGTAATCAGCGTTTCTCCGTTTACATCAACAGCGGGATAAACACTATTTGTAAAGCTTCCGCCGGTAATTGTCGTATTGGAGCCTTCAAAGCTGCGAACAATCGTTGCCCCACCGCTAAAAGTTCCGCCATTAATCACAGCCTTACCGCCATCCTGATTTCTCAGATGAACGGTCATGGCTTTATCAGCTATCTGAAATGTTCCGTTTTCCACAGTCAACGTGCCATAGTTATTGATGAAGCCCTTGTAGCTTGTCGCCTCAGTTGCATCAAAGGTACCGTCGCCTGTAATTGTAAGTGTGCCATTGTTTACGATCAAATTTTTACTGCTGTCCGAAAAGCCAATAGACAACGTCTCACCATTCATGTCTAAAATGATCGTCTTTCCGCTGTCAATGGTCACCTGATCTGACAATGCAATACTGCTCGTCAATTCAATCGTGCCGCTGCCCTGCACAGCGTCAACAGCAGCCTGCAGTGTTTCATACTGCTGACCGTCGACCTCTGCCACATACGAAGTGTCTGCCGCCGTCAGGGCTGCGTCGGACTCGCCTGCGGCCCCATCCTCAGAATTGCCTGTCAGGTCATCCGCAGGTCCCTCTGCCGGATCGTCCGGGATGTTCCCGCTGCCGGAATCCTGCTGCTCCAAAGGCGTCTCGGACGAAGGGGTCTCCTCCGCAAACGCCCCCACGGTCAGCAGACTCATCGTCATGACGACCGCCAACAGCAGAGCCAGCAGTTTCTTACCTGTTTTCATCTTTCTCGCTCCTTCTTCTGTTATTTTCGCCGGAAAACAAAGCTCCTTATTTCCGCAAAGCGGAAATAAAAACGGTATATACCGTTTTGGAGGACGCCGGTCTCTTACACCCCTATCATACTTCATGACTTCGCAGAAAACAAGCAAAAAATAAGACATAATATTATTTTTGAATCAAATTATTTTTAGCTGGATGAAGCCGGGGAAGCGCGCCGCCCCCCTCCGTCTCTCCATTGGAAACAGTACGTATAGCGCATAAGTAATGCTTATATGCTTATGCAGGCTGTGGAGTGATAAACCCGCTCCTCAGCCGCCATATTTTTTAACGTAATATTTTTTCTGTCGTATTTAAAACCAGCAGTTTGAGAATGACACCGCGGTGCCATCTGTTATGTTGCTGTAAAAGGTATAAGCGACACGGAAAAGGGCCGGGTGGACTGGAACCGGAGCAAGAGACCATTCAAGGGCTTGAGCCCTAAGACAGCGCAAAGCATTCACCAGATCATCGTCTCGGCTATGAAGCCAACAAATGCTTATCACAGCAGCTCAGAATACGGCAAAACCACGCAAAAATTCTTCCAGATACCATCTAATTCTTTGAAGGCGCAGGAAACCCGGCTGATTTCTTTGGAAATCAGCCGGGAGAGAAGCGGAATGCAATACCAGGCGGTAGCCTGTGTCCACTTTGAAAAGGCAGAGAAAAAGGGGCAATGCCCACTGCTCAAGGTGCGGCAGAGATAAGCCCGAGATTTCCATCTATGAGCCGATGCTGTTTCAAACAGCTATAAAGCCAGGTTGGGTCTGCCAGACCAATTTGAGCTTGTTTTACATGGCCCCGTAAAAGGCAAAAAACGTCGCGGTACGAGAACACAGAGTCTCCTCCGGGCGGCATCGCGTCGGCCAACTGTGACGCAAAAAAGCAGAAAGCGTATGACAGCAGGCGTCAGGCCGGAAGCAGCATTCTATCCCGCCACGACGGGCAGAACGGCACTCCTTCCACGTACATATCCTGATTTTTTGTGCGCATTCCTAATTTTAGGAAAGTGACAGGCGCCGAAGCGCCTGCCCTTTTCTCGAAGCCGCAATCGCATTTCTGCCCGAATGCCCTGCAGTCTGCACGTAAGCCGCTTCCGGCTCATGCATTGACACGCGATGATGGCGGAAACCTGTACCCCATCAGTGGAGATGGGCTGATCCGTCCAGGTTACAACCGCTTTGGATACGGGAAATGCTGTCAAGATGCCCTCGGTATGCCCCGCGGGTAATAAACGTCGTATTCCATAAAATAGTGGAACAAAGTCTCTCATATAGAACAATATGCAGAAGGAATCCGGGAATAATTTTTGAGATTCTCTCACTTGTTGTCTCCGCGCCAGTCCCCATTGTAATCCAACCTGGCGGGAATATCGGCGTGCGTCAGGCAGGAGTCGTTCACATCCTGATAAATCGTTGGGGTCCAGTGTTCAGAGCGGTTCCCTCCCCCCACATCTTTTTACACGTCCGATACCATAAGAACTCCCTTTTCAATCCGAAAACGTATGGCAACATGAGGCTGATCCGGAGCATACTGACACGGTACTGCATCCGTAAAAAAGCATTCAACGCCAAACTGCGACAAAAGCTGAATAATTTTTTTGCTGGGGCAGTCATCTGTCCGATCATCCGAGACCGAGATAACGGCGTACCGTGGCCGCAGCATCTCCAGAAGTCGGGATGTCAAGGCGTCCCCGTGCCCATGGTGGGGCAGCTTTATGAGGGTGCAGGGCGGGAGCTGGTGCCGCTCCCAGCAGGAGGCATACACATCCCCCGGCAGCTCAATCTCCTGCCCGGCATAGGATAGCCGCAGGCGGATACTGGTGTTGTTGATAAAGCCGTCAAGCGCCTCCAGGTCCCCGCTGCTGCCCGCGCCAGAAAGGACGGCGTCCCAGATGGAAGCCTGCCGCAGCCGGAGTTCTTCATCCTCCAGAAAAACACCGGCAGACAATGTCTCCGTCAGCCGCCGGCAATCACAGGGCGTCCGGATCAGCCGGATCTCCGTCTTCTGGCTTCGCAGATGAGCCAGGGCTTTTACATAAATCCCCATAGAGGTCATCAGACACCGGGCGCCGGCTGGAGCTCCCGGCACTGCCGGGAGTGTGTGCCCCCACATCTCCTCCGGCGGGAGGTAGTTGGTCCAGAATTCCCGCACCCGGACCCCCGGCAGCAAATGAGTCAGTCCGCCGGCGTGGTCCAGGTGGAGGTGGGTCAGCACCAGCAGGTCCAGCTCCCGGATCCCCTCCCGGCGCAGGTAGTCCGCCGCAGTGATCCGCCGTCCGTCCGGTCGGGAGCGCCCGATGCGAGCGTCCCCGCAGTCCACCAGCATGGCGAAGGGTGTCTCCGTCTCCCGCAGCAGGATCGCGTCGCCATAGCCCACATTGATAAAGTCAACCAGCAGCATCCGCACCACCGCCTTTCAGCACGTGGAGCTTGCGAGTATCCAAACGAAGCTGCACATCCCCTGTCCGGGCGCCGGTGAGGTCCACATTGGCGTCATCAATGACAAAGACCTCCTCCCCTACCCGCACCCAGTAGCGGATCATACGACCCAGGAAGCTGTAATTTTCAATGGTGCCGCGCAGCGCCGTGCCCTCCGGGACAGTCTCTTCCAGCCCCATCAGGCTGATACCCTCCGGGCGGACCACCAGAGTCACCGGCTCGCCGCCCTGAAGGTCCGTGTCCTCGTCCACCCGGAGGCGCATACCCCTGTGGTCCACGGACAGGCTGCCGTCTGCCTCCCGATGGGCCGTACCCTCCAGGAAGTTCACCGTGCCGACGAAGTCCGCCACAAAGCGGGTGGCGGGGCGGAAGTAGATTTCCCAGGGGCTGCCGATCTGCTCGATGCGGCCCCTGCGCATCACGGCGATGATGTCTGACATGGACAAGGCTTCGTCCTGATCGTGGGTGACGTACATGGTGGTGATCCCGAACTTCTGCTGGATCTGCCGCAGCTCCGTCCGCACCTCCACCCGGAGTTTGGCGTCCAGGTTGCTGAGGGGCTCATCCAGCAGCAGGATCTCCTGCCCCATCACCAGCGCCCGGGCAAAGGCCACCCGCTGCTGCTGGCCGCCGGAGAGCTGCTTCGGGAACCGCCCATCCAGTCCCTGGAGGTTGAACATCTCCAGCATCTCCGCCACCTTGCGGTCCTTTTCCTCCTTGGGCGCCTTTTTCAGCTTCAGGCCGTAGGAGATGTTCTCATACACCGTCATGTGGGGAAACAGCGCATACTCCTGGAACACCAGCGGCGTATTGCGCTTGAAGGGCGGCAACCCGTTCATCCGCTTGCCGTCCACCAGGACGTCGCCCTCCTCCGGCTCGGAAAACCCCGCCAGCTGGCGCATCAGGGTGGTCTTGCCGCAGCCGGAGGGGCCCAGCAGCGTCACGAACGCCCCCTTTGGGATCTGTAAGGACACATGGTCCAGAGCCACAAAGTCGTCGAACTTCTTGACGACGTTCCGAAATTCAATATAAGCATCCATACGTTCCGCCTCCCTTTACAGTTCCAGCTTGATGCCCTGGCGGCCCAGGAGCCACTGAGCCAGCCGCAGCACGGTAAACGCGATGGTGATGAGCACCACAGTAAACGCCGCCGCCTCGCCCCACTGTCCGCTCTGCACGAGGACCATCACAGAGATGGTGCCCACGGTGGTGGAGGGCGCGTAGAGGAAGATCACCACGCTGAGGCAGGTAACCGACCGCAGGAAGGACAGCACGAAGCCCGAGAGAAACGGCGCCTTCAGCAGCGGAATGATGACATCCTTGAAAGAGCGGAAGCTGTTGGCTCCCAGATTCAGGGCCGCGTCCTCCACCGAGGCGCCGATCTGCTGCAGGCCTGCTGTTGCCGCACTGTAACAGGTGGGCAGATTCCAGAACAGCAGCGCCAGCACCATGATGGCGCCCGTCCCCGTCAGGGACAGCCAGCCGCCGTTGAACGCCAGCACAAATCCGATGCCCAGAAACATACCGGGAATGGCACCGGGCAGGATGGCCAGGAAGTCCAGAAACTTGTTGAGGCCTACCTGCTTCTTCTGTACGATGTAGGCCAGGACCATGGCCAGCAGCGCGGCGCCTAAAGACGCCAGGAGGCCGTATTTGATGGAGTTCCAGATCTGTTCCCCTTTCAGGAACACGTACTGCAGGTTCTCCCAGGTGAAGGACCAGTCATATCCCCAGGTCTTGGTGAAGGCCCCGTAGAAAAGGGTGCCGTACACCAGAAGGACGAACAGGGAGATCAGCATGGTCAGCGTGAACAGGGTCCACTTCACCCACTTGGGGACCGGAAAGGGATTTAGCGAAATCTCCTTGCCGGTAATGGTAACATAGGACCGCCTGCCCACCCAGAAGCGGTTCACCAGGAACAGCGCCACGGCCGGGATCAGCAGTGCCACCGCCAGGACGGAAGCTGTACTCATGTCGTACCAGCCGTTGATCTGCATATACGCCTCCGTGGGCAGCAGGGCCAGATCGCCGCCGATCATGATGGGGTTGCCGAAATCCGTCAGGACGTTGATGGCCGCGATGAGGGCGCCGCCGGCCACGCCGGGGCGGCACAGGGGCCAGAACACATCCCGGAACACCTGCCACCGGGTGGCGCCCATGTTGTAGGCTGCATACTCCAGATTGGTGGAGATGCCCTTCATCACGCCGTAGATCACCGAGTAGGCGTAGGGGAAGAAGGTGACAGTCTGGACGATCCACAGTCCCAGGCGGCCATAGATATCCACATGGAGTCCCAGCAGGCCTTTTGTGATGATCCCCTGGACGCCGAAGAGCAGGATATAGCTCAGCGCCACGATAAAGGGCGGAGAGACAATGGGAAGCAGTGTAATAAATCGGAACAGCCCTTTGCAGGGCACATCCAGGCGGGCGATGACATAGGCGAACAGAAATGCCACCGCCGTGCAGGAGATGGTGGAGACCAGGGTCATGAACAGGCTGTTTTTGATGGCGGTGAGCCAGCGGGGCCGGTTGAACAGCTCCAGATAGGTCCCCCCATCGGGGAACAGGATGACCTTGACCACTGGATAGATCACAAATATTCCCACAAACAGGATAATGGCGATGATGACCAGCAGCAGGAGCGGTTCATTTTTCAACCGCTTCATTTCTTTGACGGATTCCCGTGCGGACGTGCCCGCGACCATAGGGACTCCTCCTTCCAGCTCCGTAATTGTAAATTGCAAAAGTGCCTGCCTGCTCTTGCAGGCAGGCACTTTCCTGCTACCGGTTAGGTGCGGTTTGCCATGATTTCCGCCTCAAACTTTTCCAGGACGGACTCCCGCATCGCGGTGGCCTGGTCCCGGTCGTAGTCCACCAGATCCACATCCTCCAGCGCCGGCAGGCCCTCGGGTGCAGCCACGTCTGTGCGGACGGGATAGCGGTAGGAGGACTCCACGTTCAGCTCCTGGGCCTCCTTGGTCAGCAGCCAGTCCATGAAGATCTTGGCATTCTCTGTGTTGGGGCCGCCGTTGATGATGGCCGCGCCGCCAATCTCATAGGCGGTCTGCTCCGGAATGATGAGCTTGAGGGGGTAGCCCTCCTGCTGGGTCTTGAAGCTGTCGTGGGCCCAGGCGATGGAGGCGATGAACTCGCCGGTTGCCACGGGGCTGATGACGTCCCCGGCACCCTGATAATAGTGGTGGACGTTCTGGTCCAGCGCCTTCAGGTAATCCCAGGCGGCGTCTTCACCCAGGCGGAAAATCTGGCAGGCGGTGGCGATGTAGGCACCGCCCGCAGTAGTGGGATTGGCCCAGACAAATACATCGTCATAGGCCGGATCCAGCAGATCGTCCCAGGTGGCGGGCTCCGCCAGGCCCTGAGAGGCCAGTTCCTCCTGGAATCGCTCCTCGTTGATGATGATGCTCAAAACGCCCATGTACCAGCCCTGCCAGAGATGATTGGGGTCATTGAAGCGCGCATCCAGGTCATCGTTGTTGGGGGAGTCGTATTCCAGCAGCGCCCCAGCCTCCGCCAGGGAGCCGTACAGGTCCACGGAGCCGCCCACCAGGAAATCCGCCTGTGGGTTGCTCATTTCCGCCTGGACGCGGGCCACAGCGTCGCCGCCGCCCAGGGAGATGTACTCGACCTCAATGCCGGTGTCCTTTTCAAACTGCTCCGCCATCGCAATGGTGTTGTCCTCGTTCAGCGCGGAGTACACGACCAGTTTTCCACCGGTCTCCGCCGTCTCGCTGCCTCCGTTCTGCTGGGCGCCGTCGTCTGTGGAGGAACCACCGCCGCACCCGGCCAGCAGCGACAGAAGCATCAAAACAGAAAGTGCTAGGCTGAGAAACTTCTTCATCAATGACATCTCCTTTTCATCCAAAATTGAAAAATCGAAGCTGAGAATTGCGAGTTTCTATTGTTACCGTACCACCAAAATTGGAACGTGTCAATTTCTTTTTTGGATTTTTTCAGTACTATTTACACGTTTCTTACAAAACATATAGAATATAAGTCCTTATTCTGTTCAATTTTACTATTTCGTTTTGGCGAGAAGTGCTCTTGCCAGGAACAAACTCACATAGTACAATAAAAACAGATCAGCGGAAGGAGGCGCCGGGATGCCTACTATCAAAGATATTGCAAGGGAGGCCGGTGTCTCCCACGGAACCGTATCCAATGTCATCAACGGCCGCGGAAATGTCAGTGTAGAAAAGATTCGTTTGGTCTGGCAGGCGGCGGAAAAGCTGGGCTATAAGGTCAATGCCAAGGCCCAAAGTCTGCGGCTGGGAAAGGACCGGGCAATCGCGGTTATGCTTCCGGGGATCGAGTACACCCACTGGGCGGCTATGTATGAGGTCTTTCAAAGCGAGTTTTCACAGAGAGGATATTCTGTACAGCTCTATTCCACCCGTTCTATGGAGAGCAGAGAACTGTCCCTGCTGACGGAAGCATTGAACGCCCGTTTCAGCGCGATCATTACCAGTACCTGCCTGACGGATGCATTGTCCCACTACCGGGCCGAAGCTCCGGACCTGCCGCTGGTTTTTTTGCAGCGGGAAGGTCCGGAACAGCCGGATGTGATGTACGCAGGTTTTGATCCTGAGCGGGCTGGCCGGGAGATTGCGGACTATGTCTGCTCTCAAGGTGCTGCCCGAATCGGCGTCTTTACAGAGGCCGCGGAGCTGCCGGATGCTGCTCTGTTTATCAGGGGTGTCCGTACGCACTGCCAGAATAAGGAAGCCGTCAACTTTCTGGACTGCCGCAATTATCAGATCGGCCTGCGGGCCTTTGCGTTTTTTGACGGCGGCCAGGCGTATGATTATATGATATGCTCGGATCGCCGCAGAGAGGATGCCGTCCGGGCAGCCTGCGCCTACTCCAGTCAGGCGCCGCTGCCTCGTTTTGTTACGCTGGCCACAAAGGCCGCTGTGACGGATCCGGAGACCTCAGTTTATGAACTGGACTACAAGCAACTTGCCCACCGGATTGTGAAACAGCTGCTGGCCCGCCTGGAGCAGGGAAAAGCCCTGCCCGGAAAGCTCCGTATGGAAAATGACGGATTCCGCACTGCGCAGATGGTGCCGGGCCATCTGCATTCTCAAACTTTACGAATACTGACCATGGCCTCCCCCTCGACCACCGCTTTGGCCAGGCTGGCGCCGCATCTCGAGAAAACCGCCGGCATCCACCTGGAGCTGACGGTCCTGCCCTCTCTGCGGGATGTCTACCGGGTGGTCCAGTCTCCCGCCCGCAGCCAGTATGATTTGATCCGCATGGATGTAGCCTGGCTGGATGAGCTTGGAGAGGAGGTATACCGTCCCCTTGCCCAGATCCCCTTTGATTGGGACGGGCTGCTGGCTAAAGCCATTCCGGAGCTGGGGCAGCATTTTACCACCGCCCACGGCAACCGCTGCTGTGTTCCCTATGATCCCAGCATCCAACTGCTGTTTTACCGGCGGGATCTGTTCACCGACCCCACATATAAGCGGATGTATTATGAGGACTTCCGGGAAGAGCTTGCTGTCCCCAAGACCTTCCGCGACTATAACCGCGTCGCGTCTTTCTTTACCAGAGGCTGCAATGCCGCCTCCCCCACACAGTACGGTTCAACGGTAGCCATCGGCAATGTTGTCGTAAGCCCCAGCGAATTCATGCCCCGCCTTTTTGCGGAGAACGGACGTCTCCTGGATAGTCAGGGCCGGATCACCCTGGATACGCCGGAGGCGCTGCGTGCGTTGGAAAACTACCGGGAGACATATTCTTATTCGGACCGGACGATCTATGATTTCTGGAAGAATGCTCTGGAGGGCTTTGCCGATGGAACGGCCGCCATGACTGTGGTGTTTATCAACTATGCCTCCCACATTCTGAACTCTCAGATGTCCCGAATTGCTGGTAAGCTGGGCTTTGCCCCCGTCCCTGGCGGAAAGCCGCTTTTGGGCGGCGGCGTGATCGGGATCGCCCAGAGCTGCACCTGCCCTGCGGCTGCCTGCAAGTTTTTGGAGTGGCTGTATGCAGACTTGGTGGCACCGGTCTTCACGATGCTGGGCGGCCTGTCTCCCTGCCGTTCCGCATACAGCAACCGCGATATCAGCGAGCAATACCCCTGGCTCTCCACTGCGCGAAAGAGCTTTCCCACAGCGCAGCGCCGCAGCAACAGCACTTACTACCAGAACTTCAGCGAGCTGCAACTAGAGACCATTCTGGCGGCCCATGTCCAGCAGGCAGTTTTGGGGGTATGTTCCCCAGAAGAAGCGCTGAAGCAGGCCCAAGAGGACTGCAATCGCTATTTTCAGCCATGGTAAAGAGGCCAAACTGCAAGAGACAGATAGTCGAGGACGAATTTATCAGAGCTGGAAGAGACGTCAGCCCGGCAGGACCAGGAGATTCTGCCGTCGTCTGCAGAACTGGAGATCGGGCCGCAGGCTGAAACACGGCTCAGAATCTGCAGGGCCGTCGAGAGCAGGAAAGTCCTTCGTTCCGGGCATGTTCCTTGTTAGCCCGGCACCATGCATCCAGCGCCATCGTGGCGGAGCATCGCAGATGGGTGTGGGGCCCTTTCACCTGCCGGCTCTTTTGGCGGAGGCGGGGGAGCCGTTGCTCCGACACCGGCCAAAGTAAGGTGCAGGCCGGAAAGCGGTTCCTGCAAACGGAATCAACACGCCGATAAAAGGCAGGCACATCCGTAATTTCCCCTCTTTCGAGCGCCACGCCGTTCAAATGCTTTTGTATGGTCGCCCCTCTCTCAAAGCAGCCACTTTGCGTACCGTTTGCCAGACGGTCGTAGCCGGTTTTAAGAGGCCCCTGCCGGAATACCATGCCGGGTGCCAATGCTTGCGCGGTCCCGGGGCTTGACAAACCAGAAGATGCGGCTCTATAATGTTTTTGGTTAGATATGCCTAACCGATTTGCATGGGAAACCAGACTGATATTATCTGGACAATTCCCCTGACAGGAGAAGATTGTCCTGTGGTTAGCGTTAACTAATAGAAGCAGCAGTGGAGGCGGCAGAATATGTGGAAATATACTGTGCGGGTGACAGGTATGATGTGCGGCATGTGTGAGAGCCATGTGAACGACGCGGTGCGCAGAGCCTTTCCGGTGAAGAAAGTCACCTCGTCCCGGAGCAAAAAGGAGACCACGGTGATCGCAGAAACAGAGTTGGATGAGGCAGCCCTGCGGGAAGCCATCCGGGCCACCGGCTATGACGCAGGGGAGATTCGGAAAGAGCCCTGGGGGAAGAAGGGGCTGTTCGGCCGGTAAGCGGCCGGGACACAGATCAGCAGAGAGAGGAGGCAGACGGATGCTGGCAGAGGTTCTGGCGGACCGTGGAGACTGGTCGCAGGTGATGCCCGGCGTCCGGGCCTGCCTGTTCTCTCTGGAAAAGAGCCCTCTCCCCCTGCCCCTTCGACTGGAGCCTCTGCATTTCGAGGCCTTGTTCTGTGTTGCCGGGACGGTAACACTGACCCGGCGGGACGGATCGGCCCTGACGGCAGGTGCCCGGCAGGTGCTTCTTCTCACGGACGCCTCCAGCCTGTCCGCCGCCAAGGTCGGCACCTCCTTGGAGGGAGTCCTGGTAGCAGTGGACGCCCGCAGCGCCCGGGACAGCCTGGAGGCCCTGTGTGCGCTGCTGGGGGGCCTCTCTCTGGACACAGAGCAGGTACGGCGATGGATGGCCAGCCGGAACGGCTGTGCCGTAGAGGGGCCCAGCACCTGGAGCCGGGCGGTCTTTGCCAACCTGGACTGCCTGCCCCAGAGCGAGCAGGCCCGCTGGTGCGTGTGGAAATCGGCAGAGCTGCTCTATCTGCTCTCCGCCCCAGAGGGAAATGCGCCGAATGTCCTCCCGGCCCCGGCACTGGATCGGGAGGTAGTCCGGGTTTTAGGAAAGACGCGCCGTTATATGGAGGATCACCTGGCCGATCCCCTGACCATCCCAGCCCTGAGCCGCATGGCCATGCTCTCCGCCACAACATTCAAGGATGCTTTCCGCCGTCTGTACGGCCTGCCGGTCCACGCCTGGCTGCGGCAGCGGCGGATGGAACGGGCGGCAGAGCTGCTGCGGGACTCCTCCCTCAGTGTTCTGGGGGTGGCTCAGTCAGTCGGATATGGCAGTGCCAGCCAGTTCACCGCCGCCTTCCGCCGGCAGTACGGTATGACGCCGGCCAAGTACCGGAAGGATGTCTGAACCGGCACAACATCGTCTGTTTTGGTGATACACCGGGCGTTTCATCTGCTATAATACTTTAATACGCGAAGAGACGGGCTTGTTTCCAGACAGGAGGAGATCTTGATGAAACAACATCGCTTCTGGGCCTGGGGCGCCGTGATCTGCATGATCATGGTGATGATCACAGGTTACAAACGCAAATAACCAATCACGGAAAGGAAGAATCCTATGATGAAGCATTACGTCAGACTGGCCTGCTTTGTGGGCGGTGCTCTGTTCGGCTCTGCCGGCGTGAAGCTGCTGACCAGCAAGGATGCCAAGAATGCCTACATCCACATCACCGCCGCCGGCCTGCGGATGAAGGACAGCGTGATGGAGACGGTCACCGCCGTCCAAGAGAACGCCGCCGACATTGTGGCCTCCGCCAAAGACATCAATGAGGCCCGGGCCTCCAAGGAGGCCGAAACCCAGGTGGAGGGTCAGGAGGCTTAAAAGCTGCGGAAGGGAGCCGGAAAGCGGCTCCCTTTTTCATAGGAAGGAGTACCTGTATGCGAGCAACCATCGTACACGAGAGCCGGGGGCGGCTACGTCTGCGCCTCCGGCAGAAAAACCTGACCTTGCGTCAGGCCGACCTGCTGGAGACCTGGCTGAAGGGCCAGCCCTGGGTCCGGGAAGCCGCTGTCCATGAGCGCACAGGCTGTATCATCGTGACCTTTACAGGGGAGCGGGAAACGGTTCTCTCCGCACTCGGCGCGTTCACCTGGGCCGGGGCAGAAGCGTCTGTCGCCCTCCCCGATCACAGCACCCGGGCTATGAACCGGGAGTTCCAGGAGAAACTGGTGGGTAAGGTGGCAGTAAAGGCGGCGGCCACCCTGTTCCTGCCTGCGCCGCTGCGGATTGCCCGGGTGATTTGGCACATGGCGCCTTTCCTGCGCAAGGGCCTTCGCTGTCTGGGACGGCGTCAGATCAAGGTGGAGCTGCTGGATGCCCTGTCCATCGGGATTTCGGCCTGCCGCCGGGACTTTGGCACCGCCGGCACCGTCATGTTCCTGCTGGAGATCGGGGAGCTGCTGGAAGACTGGACAAGGAAGAAGTCTGTGGCCGACCTGGCGGAGAGTTTGTCCCTTCACGTAGACCGGGTGTGGCTGAAAAACGGGAACGACGAGGTACTGGTCTCCATTGGACAAGTGAAGCCCGGCGATCTGGTTGTGGTCCGGGCCGGGGGCGTCATCCCTCTGGACGGCGTGGTGGCGGAGGGTGAGATCACCGTCAATCAAGCCTCCCTCACAGGCGAGTCCATCCCTGTGGCCAAGCGTCCCGGAGGGGCGCTGTACGCCGGCACCGTGGTGGAGGAGGGCGAGTGCGCCCTGGAGGTGAAGCAAGCATCCGGCCAGGGCCGGTACGACCAGATTGTGGACATGATCCAGCGGTCGGAGCAGATGAAGTCTGCCGCTGAAGCCAAGGCGTCCAACCTGGCCGACAAGCTGGTGCCCTATACCTTCGCCGGGAGCCTGCTGGATTTGCTCCTCACCCGGAATGTGACCCGAGCCCTGTCGGTGCTCATGGTGGACTTCTCCTGTGCCTTAAAGCTGGCGATGCCTTTGGCAGTCATGTCTGCCATGCGGGAGGCCGGGCGTGAGCACATCACCGTCAAGGGCGGCAGGTTTCTGGAAGCCACAGCCAAAGCGGACACCATCATCTTTGATAAGACCGGCACCCTTACCCACGCCTGTCCCCAGGTGGCCCAGATCATCCCCTTCAACGGCAAGAATGAGGCGGAGATGCTCCGCCTGGCCGCCTGCCTGGAGGAACACTTCCCCCACTCCATGGCCAACGCCGTAGTGGAAGCGGCCCGCCGCCGAGGCCTGCGCCATGAGGAACGCCATGCCAAGGTGGAGTATCTGGTGGCGCACGGCATCGCCAGCTCGGTGGATGGGGAACAAGTGCGCATCGGCAGTGCCCATTTTATCTTCGAGGACGAGAAGGTGCGCATTCCGGAAGGCGAGCAGGAAAAGTTCGACACCCTGCCTCCGGAGTTCTCCCAGCTCTACCTGGCAATCGACGGAGTGCTCTCCGCCGTGATCTGTATCTCCGACCCCCTGCGGGAGGAGGCAAAAGATGTGTTCTCCGCTCTGCGGAGACTGGGCGTGAAAAAGACTGTCATGCTCACCGGGGACAGCCCCCGCACCGCCGCCGCCATTGCGGCCCAGCTGGGGGTAGATGACTTCCGGGCCGGGGTGCTTCCGGCGGACAAGGCGGAGTATGTGGCAGCCCTGCGGCGGGAGGGGCACACAGTCCTCATGGTGGGAGACGGCATCAACGATTCCCCTGCCCTCTCCGAAGCGGATGCAGGCATCGCCATCAGCGACGGGGCGGCCATCGCCAGAGAGATCGCCGATATCACCATCGCCGCCGACAGCCTGTGGGAGCTGGTGCAGCTGCGACAGCTGGCCATGGCCCTCATGAACCGCATCCAAGCCAACTACCGATTCGTCATCGGGTTCAACGGGGCGCTGATCGGCCTTGGCGCGGCGGGTGTGCTGCCGCCGGCCACATCGGCCATGCTCCACAACCTGTCCACTCTGGGCGTCAGCCTCCACAGCATGCGTGCTCTGCCCCTTCCCAAATCAGGGCAAAGATTTTGATCGAAAAGCCCGGCGCACTTGCGCCGGGCTTTTTCGGCTTTCCCCCCTTGACAAATTGTGGGGCTGGTTGTATTATAACACCGTTATATAACGATGTTACAGGAGAGATTCCAGTGGAAGAAACATCTGTTACCACATTGGAAAAAATTCAGGAGGCCGCTATGGCGGAATTCCTGGATAAAGGCTTCCAGGGGGCCTCCCTGCGGCAGATCGTGAAGAATGCCGGGGTGACCACCGGCGCCTTCTACGGCTATTTTTCCAGCAAGGAGGCCCTGTTCGCCTCTATCGTGGAGCCCCATGCCGCCGCCCTCATGGGGAAGTTCATGGCGGCCCAGACCTCCTTCGCCGAGCTGCCTGAGGAGCAGCAGCCGGAGCACATGGGCGTGGAGTCTTCTGGCTGTGTCCACTGGATGGTGGATTACATCTGTGCCCACCGGGAGCCGGTCAAGCTGCTCCTGTGCCGGGCGGAGGGCACCAGCTATGAGCACTTCGTCCACAACATGGTGGAGGCAGAGGTGGAATACACCCAACGGTACATGGAGGTACTCCGCCGCCTGGGCCGGGACATCCCGGTGCTGGACAAATCCCTGTGCCATATCATCGCCAGCGGGATGTTCAATGGCATCTTTGAGATCGTGGTTCACGACATGCCCCGGGACCAGGCGATGCGGGATGTGGATCAGCTCCGGGACTTCTACACCGCCGGATGGCTGAAATTGATGGGGGGATAGCCCCCTGTCTTTTTGGATGACAGTTAGTTTTAGCTAACTTTGAGAAGGAGGTTTTTTATGAAGCAGAAGAAAAAGAGTGATGTGGCCGTCCTGTTGGGCTACGCAGGCAGCCACAAGGGCCTGACCTTTCTGGGCCTGGCCCTGTCGGCGGTGTCCATGCTGCTGAGCATGGCACCCTACATCTGCATCTGGCTGGCAGCCCGGGACCTGATCGCGGTGGCGCCGGACTGGACGAAGGCGCAGAGCGTCGCCCAATACGGTTGGCTGGCGTTCGCCTTTGCGGTGGCCGGCATCATCCTGTATTTTGCGGGATTGATGTGTACCCATCTGGCTGCCTTCCGCACGGCGTCCAATATCCGCAAGCAGGGTGTGGCCCATGTGATGAAGGCCCCGCTGGGCTTTTTCGACTCCAACGCCTCCGGCCTCATCCGCGGGCGGCTGGACGCGGCGGCGGCTGACACGGAGACCCTGCTGGCCCACAACCTGGCGGACATCGTGGGTACCATCACGTTGTTCATCGCCATGCTGGTGATGATGTTCGTCTTTGACTGGCGGATGGGGGCGGCCTGCCTGCTGGCTGCGGTGATCTCCATTGTGGCCATGTTCTCCATGATGGGCGGCAAAAACGCCAAGATTCTGGCAGAGTATCAGGCGGCCCTGGACCGCATTACCAAAGCAGGCACTGAGTACGTCCGGGGTATCCCTGTAGTCAAGATCTTCCAGCAGACCGTCTACTCCTTCAAGGCGTTCCAGGAGGCTATTGAGGACTACAGCACCAAGGCCGAGCACTACCAGGCAGATATTTGCCGGACACCTCAATCCATCAACCTGACCTTCACTGAGGGCGCCTTTGTGTTTCTGGTACCGGCGGCCCTGTTCCTGGCGCCCGGGGCTCTGGCCGCCGGCGACTTCACAGGATTTGTCACAAACTTCGCCTTTTACGCGGTGTTCTCCGCCATCATCTCCACGGCACTTGCCAAGATCATGTTCGCCGCATCGGGCATGATGCTGGCCAGCACCGCGCTTGCCCGCATCGACCAGGTCATGTGCGCCCCGGAGCTGAAAGTGCCGGAGCAGCCCAAGTCCCCCCAGAGCAGCCGTGTGGAATTTGAGGATGTGAGCTTCACCTACGACGGCGCGGAAACCCCCGCCCTCTCCCATGTCTCCTTCACGGCGGAGCCGGGGCAGACTGTGGCCCTGGTGGGGCCCTCCGGCGGCGGCAAGACCACCGCCGCCAGCCTGATCCCACGGTTCTGGGACACCGCCTCCGGCGCGGTGAAGGTGGGCGGCGTGGATGTGCGGCAGATCGACCCCCATGTGCTCATGGACCAGATCGCCTTTGTGTTCCAGCACAGCCGCCTGTTCAAAGCCTCCATCTTTGAAAATGTCCGGGCCGCCCGCCCAGACGCCACCCAAGAGCAGGTGCGCGCGGCGCTGATGGCCGCCCAGTGCGGGGACATTCTGGAGAAGCTGCCCCAGGGCATGGACACCCTGATCGGCTCCGAGGGGACCTACCTCTCCGGCGGCGAGCAGCAGCGCATCGCCCTGGCCCGGGCCATCTTAAAGGATGCGCCCATCGTGGTCCTGGATGAAGCCACCGCCTTCGCGGACCCCGAGAACGAAGCATTGATCCAAAAGGCGTTCTCTGAGCTGACCCGGGGCCGCACCGTTATCATGATCGCCCACCGCCTGTCCACCGTCGTGGGCGCGGACAAAATTCTCGTGTTGGAGGAGGGCCGCATTGCGGAGCAGGGCTCCCATCAGGAGCTGACCGCCGCCGGCGGCCTCTATGCCCGGATGTGGGCGGATTACAACCAGGCGGTCCAGTGGAAGATCACCAGCGAACAGTGAGAGAGGGGTGAAGAAGATGTTCGGCAAAAACTTTCAGCGCAAATACGCCCTCACCGACCAGGGCGTGAAAAACGCCAAAAAGGGCGCTTTCTGGACGGTCATTGTCAATCTGGTCGTCATGGACGGCATGGGCATCCTGTACCTGTTGATGTACGGCCTGATGGGAACCCTGACGGACGGAGCGCCGCTGCCCGGCCCGGCGCTCTTTCTTGGGCTGGTAATCGCGTTCGTCATTCTGTCCTTTGTGACCCACCTGCAGCAGTACCACGCCACTTACGGCCTGGTCTACAACGAGGTGAAGTCCACCCGCCTCAGCCTGGCGGAGCGGCTGCGCAAGCTGCCCTTGGGCTACTTCGGCAAGCGGGATCTGGCGGACCTGACCGAGACCCTCATGGGCGATGTGAACCGCATGGAGCACGTCTGGTCCCATGTGCTGGGATACCTGTACGGCGCCTACATCTCCACGGCCATTATCGCGGTTTGCCTGCTGGTATATGACTGGCGGCTGACTATCGCCTGCCTGTGGGGGGTGCCGGTGGCCTTCGGCCTGCTGTTCGGCACCCGGAAGATCTCCGCCCGGGCCTCGGAGCGGACGAAACAGGCCGCAATCCGTGTCTCCGACGGCATCCAGGAGGCGTTGGAAAACGTCCGGGAGATCCGCGCCACCAACCAGGAGGTGCGCTATCTGGCCGGGCTCAACCAGAAGATCGACGACCATGAGAAGGTCACCATCCAGGGCGAGCTGGGCACCGGCATCTTTGTCAATGCGGCCAGCGTCATCATGCGCCTGGGGGTCGCCACCACCATCCTGGCGGGGGCCAGCCTGATCGTCTCCGGACAGATCGACTTCATGCTGCTGTTTTTGTTCCTGCTGGTCATCACCCGTGTGTACGCCCCCTTCGACCAGAGTCTGGCCCTCATTGCAGAGCTGTTCGTGTCCCAGGTGTCTGCCGACCGCATGAACGAAATCTATAACACCCCCACCGCCGAGGGAGTGGAGCGTTTCCAGCCCAAGGGCCACGACATTGTGTTCGACCATGTGGGCTTCGCCTACGACAAGAAGAAGGTATTGGACGGTGTGAACTTTACCGCCCGGGAGGGTGAAGTGACCGCTCTGGTGGGACCCTCCGGCTCCGGCAAGAGCACCTGCGCCCGGCTGGCCGCCCGGCTGTGGGATGTTACGGAGGGCACCATCCGGGTAGGCGGCGTGGACATCTCCACCGTGGACCCGGAGGCGCTGCTGACCGACTACTCCATGGTGTTCCAGGATGTGGTGCTCTTTGACGATACCGTGATGGAAAACATCCGCCTGGGCAAGCGGGGCGCCACCGACGAAGAGGTGCGGGCCGCGGCGGAGGCCGCCAACTGCGGGGAGTTCATCCGCCGCCTGCCCCAGGGCTATGACACCCCCATCGGGGAGAACGGGGCGAAGCTCTCCGGCGGGGAGCGGCAGCGCATCTCCATCGCCCGGGCGCTTTTGAAAAACGCCCCCATCGTCCTGCTGGACGAGGCCACCGCCAGCCTGGATGTGGAGAACGAGACCAAGGTGCAGGGAGCCCTCTCCCGCCTGCTGGCCGGCAAGACGGTGCTGGTCATCGCCCACCGGATGCGTACCGTGGCCGGGGCGGACCACATCGTGGTGCTGGAAAACGGCCATGTAGCCGAGCAGGGAACTCCGGCGGAGCTGATGGAGCGCGGCGGCCTCTACCGCCGCATGGTGGAGCTCCAGAGTGAGAGCGCCCGGTGGAAGCTGAACGGAACAGAGGCATAGAACAGAGATGATTTCAATTCAGCATTCCCAAAGGCAATTTCTTATGGAAGGGCCGCGTATTTTCAACGGAAAGCAGAGAGCGTCCGGAAGAGTAAACTTTTACAGAGGACCGTTTCCTGGCGAGAACATCAAATCAAGGCGCGTTCACTTTGCATGTGTCTCTGGATTCTATTGTTCGGAATCGTCAAAGGCACCTGATTCTGTATAAACGAGGCGGTTCACAGGCGCCGCCCCAAACGTCTGAATCTGTGAGAAGAAACAGGCCGACAGGAGGGAAGCCACGTCAAAGGGACCAGTTGCAAAAGCCGCGATGACCTGACGCTGTTCCTCAATGCACAACTGTGATCGTACTTGCCGTGCTACCGTCCGGCAGCTGCGAAGCGCTGTACGAATCGGACTTCTTGGTGTTCCGCATCGTCAGCCGGAGGAGCGCGGTCTCCGCACCACGGAGATAGCTGAGCTGATGACCAGGGCCGCCAGACGACGCGACGGCAGCCCGCGGTTCACCATCCGTCCGATCCGGCAGAAATTGGCGGGCACTCCGCCAAACAGCCGCAGAACACCCGCGGGTAATGCCCCACGTGACTGCCTTTCGGCCGCTATGCGCCTTGCGGGATGGGCAGAGTTCCTCTCCAGGCGGTCCGGGACCGGTTTTGGACCATCGTTCCGCCGTTGCAGAGGCGTGTCTATTTGGCCATCTGCCGCCCGCTTGGGCGTTTTTCAAAGGCCGAAGGGAAAAGCGGCAGCAGCCCTTGGGTATTCCCCTCCCACACCGGCGGACCGGTCTCCCTGTACAGCGTCCCGCACATGTTCCACGGGGTTCTGAAGCGGGCGGCTGTTGAAAGCGAGGTTCCACGACCTACGCCGCGCATTCGCCACTCTGATATTTCAGTGTGGGATTGACCTTGGACACCTAGTCCCACGCCACACCATCGGCCCCAAAAGAGGCGGAAAAAGCCATGGAAAAAGTCCCGGCAAATGGTTCTGAAACCGAAAACAGCAGGAGGCTCAGATGCAGAAAATGCTTCTGAGCCTCGTTTTTTGTCCTGTATAGTTTGGGGTTCGGGACAGGCGGAAGTGCCTCCCGATCTGGTCCGAGCTTTTTGATGCCAAAAGCCGGGAAAACCAGCTTGATTGATCGCAAATCAGACAGTTTTGCGGTTGCGGAGGCGGACCTGTACAACGCCTTTCAGGTGATAAGCTGAGGCAGAATTCTCCATCCGATACACCGTGCTTTCCAAGTGTGTTTAGCCCCGAAATCGCCCACCCCCGGAGGTCGTGTCCACTCTACGGCGGCTTTTATCATTCCGGGGCAGGCTATGGGAAGCACAAGATCACAACGAAAGGAGGGGCGAACATCCTGCTAAATACCGGTTTTGGCGTCTTGCCGCTCTGCCCAGGTGACGCAGATCACTTCCTCCACAAAATTTCTATTCTTAAAACTATGGCGGACATCATAGCGGATGCCATACTGGCTTCAAACAGCAAACCGCAGTCTGTATAGGCCATATTTTCCTATACGGGCAGAGCAAAGCAGCCTCCGGTCGCACTGACACTCTGACCAGAAATGCGGCAGGCACACAGGGCAATCCGTCCCATCCAAACCCCTTACAAGTTGATTGGCTGCCGGATCAGAGAGGCAACCAGAATCCCAATTGCTCTATCAGCCGGGCCTTTTATGGGGAGCGGCAATATCTGAAATCTTTACGTTCATCGGCCGGCCATCTGCTTCAAAAAACACACAGCAAAAAACGCATAACGGACCGCCCGTTACAAGTTCACGTATACTACAGAAAACAAAAAATGAAACCAGACTTTGAACGGACTTTGGAGGGCTCTTAGTACTGCATAAGCTGCCTCCTGCAAGATAAAATAAAGAAAAATATTTGTAGGAGGTTATAGAAATGCCTGAGCGGACAATCGACCCGGCACAACTCGCATCATATACGGCACATCTGCGGAGGGAGGAGCGGAGCCCCGGCACCATTGAAAAGTATCTCCGGGATATCAGGGCCTTTGCCGGCTGGCTGGACGGCAGACCAGTTTCCAGGGAACTGGCTGCCGAATGGAGGGATCACCTGCTCTCTAAAGACTACGCCCCGGTGACCATTAATTCTATGCTGGCTGCACTTAACGGACTGTTTCATTTTCTGGGCTGGGACGAGTGCCGGGCAAAATTTTTGAAAGTCCAGCGCCGCCTGTTCCGCGACGCAGGCCGTGAACTGACCCGCCAGGAGTACGAGCGGTTGCTGGCCGCGGCAAGAGCGCGTGGGCAGGAGCGGCTGGCCCTGTTGATGGAGGCCATCTGCGCTACCGGTATCCGGGTGTCCGAGGTGCGGTATATCACCGTGGAGGCCGCCCAGCGGGGTCGGACCGAGATCTCCCTCAAGGGAAAAATTCGCACCATTCTGCTGCCGGGCAAGCTTTGCCGCAAACTGCTGAAATACGCCAGAAAACACAAAACCGTTTCAGGCGAGATTTTTCTCACCAGAAACGGAACCTCTCTGAGCCGCCGCCAGATTTGGACAGAGCTGAAACGGCTGTGCAAGTCCGCCGGAGTGGAATCTGCCAAGGTGTTTCCTCACAATCTGCGGCACTTGTTCGCCACCATTTTCTACCGGGCCTGCAAGGACATCGTGCGGCTGGCCGATGTGCTGGGCCACAGTTCCATTGAAACCACTCGTATCTACCTTGTGACCTCCGGAGCGGAGCACGCCCGGCAACTGGAACGTCTGGGGCTGGTTTCGTAGGTCAAAATCAACATTTTGTCACAAAAAATTTCAACGGCCCCTTTTTTCTTACATAAATTGCTTTTATTATAGCACGGTTTGAAAGGAACCGCAAGGGACTCCCCCCAATTGGGACGCACAAAATCAGGCCGGGAAAAAGGATTTTTCTCGGCCCTCTTTTCTCTGCCCCAACGAGGTCTGGAGCGTGTTTTAGAAGCGGATTCTCTCCTGAAATCATGCGCTCCAGGTCTTACTTTGCCCGCGGACGTATTCAAAATGTTGATTTCGTTGATAGGGGGAGGAGCAATGCAGAGAACAGGCGCGGTGTGTCAAAAGGCGGCAGCACCGCTGAAAGCAATCGGTGTAACGGTAAGTGAAGAGAGCATCCGGGCCTATTTGGAGGATCTGAATCACCGAGGGCGCCGGGAAGAGACCGTGCGGTTTTACGCCGCAAAACTGAAGACATTCTACGACTATCTGCCGCCTGACAAGCAAATCGTCTTGAATACTCTGGAGACATGGCGGCAGGCTCTGCTGGCAGAGGGATATGCCCCGGCCACAGTGAACACAAACATCTCCGCCGCTAACGGCCTGCTGGACTACTTGGGCCGCCGGGATCTGCAGCTGACCGGACAGCTGGAGACGGAAACGGCACCCCAGTCGGAACTGACCCGAACGGAATATCTGCGGCTGCTGTCTGCTGCTCGGGCGCTGGAAAAGGAGAGAACGTATCTTTTGGTGAAAGCAATTGCCCTGACAGGAGCCCACGTCGGAGAACTGCCTCAGATCACTGTGGAGGCCGTGCAGAGTGGACGCACACCGGCTGTCTCCGGCGGTGAGCAGCGGCGTGTCCAGTTGCCAAGGTGTCTGCAGGCAGAGCTGCTATCCTATTGCCGCCGGCAGGGGCTGACGGCAGGGCCGGTGTTCGTCACCAGAAGCAGGCGGCCCCTGCGGCGGACACAGGTGACGGGGGACATCCAGAGTCTGTCTGGTGCGGCCCGTGTAGCGCCGGAGAAGTGCAATCCCCGGTGCTTGCGAAAGCTGTATCTGGTCACCCAGGCAGAGATCGACCGCGGCGTGCGGCTGCTGGCGGAACAGGCTTACGACCGTCTGCTGGACACGGAGCAGCTGGCCGTCGGTTGGGATGAGCTGCCAGAACAGAAAAAAGCGGCCCAATAGGACCAGCGGATCCCGCGCCATCACCGCCGAGACAGGCCAAGTCGGCTCCATCACCCCCTCCGGGCGCGCCAACGTCAGCCGGGGCGGCGACCGGGCCTTCCACATTATGGCCGGCGACGGTTACCGGATTTTTAATGTGCTGGTAGATGGCGAGAGCGTAGGCGCTATCAGTCACTATACCTTTGAGAACGTGCGGGCCAACCACACCATCAAGGTGGTATTTAAGGCCACTCAGCCGATCGCCGATCCTGATAACACCGACGTGTCCAGCTGGTTGAATACCAGAGACCATACGGTTTATCTCGACGGATTCACAGGCGGCTCTTTCGCCCCCGGCCGGCAGATGACCCGGGGCCAGGCGGCGCAGATGTTCTACAACCTACTATTGGAAAAGAACGTGTCTGTCACCGATACGTTGCACAGATGTTCCAGATGATATGTGGCGCGCCTCTGCTGTTATCCCTGGGCATCATACAGGGCTACTCCGACGGCGCATTTCAGCCCAATCGGGATATCACCCAGGCCCAATTCGCAGTGATCGCCATACGGTTTGCCAACGAGACGCCCGGTGGAACCAGCCTCTTCTCCGACGCGAACGAGGATGACTGGTTTTGTACCCAAGTGACCAGCGCCGCCCAGTACGGCTGGATCGGCGGATTTTTCGATGGTACGTTCCGGCCATATATTCTATCACCCGGGCACAGGTAACTGCCATCGTTAACCGAATGTTGGGCCGCAGCGCCGACACAGCGTATATGGACCGCCATACTGATGAACTGCGGCGGTTCTCCGATGTGGAAGGGACCCATTGGGCCTACTTATAGAGGCCACCAACGCTCACAGTTATGATATGGACAACGGCACAGAGGAATGGACTGGCCTCCTGTAAGCCAATGAGGCGGGAGGGAGCTTTGGCCCAATGTCATTAAATTCCGCTCCCTGCAGGACGCGCGGAGCATTTGGCTTGCCGGCAGCAGCCAAGCGCTGAGAGGCCCACGCCTACTTTGGACGGCCGGCGCCGAAGTGTTTTTAGACCCCAAACGGGCCAAGACTCGAAGGCTGCTGCGCTCCACTCCGCGCTATTTCATCGTTCCGGGTCACAATCCGGATCATACTTGTAGAGATAAAATTTAAGAGAAAATAAAATTTCCTTTATCATAGTTCCCTCTTTCGCTGCCGCCGGCAGGCCAGGGCACACAGGCCAAGTCCCAAAGCCAGCAGGACTGCAGCGGCCACCGCCTCCGCACCCTTGGGCACCCAGGGGCCGTAGCCGTCCCAGAGGGGGCGGAACGTGAAGGGCCGATCCAGAAGCCAGGAGCCCAGCACGACCCCCACCGCCACGAACAGGGGAACGGCCTTCAGCAGCATGGCGATGTAGTTGCCGCTGTACTGGGAGAGAAAAGCCGTCAGCCCGGCGGCCCCCAGGGACAGGGCCAAAATCAGCCCCGCCAGCACCAGCAGATAGGTGCCGTAGGTCCAGTCGAACCAGGGAGTGCCCCACTCCCAGATGCCGTCCAGGCCGCAGGCGGCAAATTGCAGGGGCCCCTGGGCCAGGAACGGAATGACATAGACTGTTATATTCACCACCGCCAGCACCAGCGCAGAGAGCAGGGCAGCTCCCATCTGAACGTTCAAAACGGACCGCCCCCGCCGGGAGGCCCACTGCATAGGCCGGGTGTTCCGCAGCCGGTCCCGCACCAGGGTGGGGGAGAGCAGGAGCACGATGCTGAGTACGCACCATACCGCCAGATCCTTGCCGTACTCCTGAGTGGAGTATTTCACAGAGGACGGCAGCAGGGAATGGGTCATATCCGAGCTTGCCAGCTCCGCCTCCCGCCGGACCATAGCCTCCGGCTGGGCCAATTGCTGCCGGTTGGAGACAATCAGAGCGCGGTGATCCTCCTGGGTATCATAGGTCTCCAGAGTATCCGCCAGCGCCTCGATCCGGTACCAGTTGGTGCCGCCGTACACCCGGTAGAGCAGGGCCTCCACATCCATATCTGCCTGTCCATCAGTGTTGCGTATGCCGTTCAGGTAGTCCCCCCGAAAGGAGAGAAAAGATTTATAGTCCGTCAGCCCCGCTGCCGCAGCTTCCGGGATGGCGGTGATCTGTGTGTCAAAGGCCGTGATCTCCCCTGCCATCTGCTCGTCCAGTTCTGCCCGTTCTTCCGGTTCCAGGGTGGGGCCATACCGCTCCACCCAGTCGGAGGCCAGATCGAACTGGGCCTCCGACTGGGGACCGTTGCAAAAGTGCTCGATATAGAACTGTGGGAACATCCAGTAGTATACCGCCCCCAGCAGCAGGATGGCCGCCAGGATGCCGGGCCGCCAGATCTTCCGCAGCTCCCATTTCAAAAGTTCCATCAGGACACGTCCTTTCTGTCAAACCAACCGAGAGCCAACAGGACTCCGCCGCCCAAAAGCAGCAGGTTCAGCCCGCTTGCGATGGTCTCCTGCCAGGGGAGGACGGCGTTCAGTCCCAGCTCCGTGAACCAGGCGCTGCAGGAGAGCCAGACCGTTACCGGCTGGAAACAGGCAATCAAATAGGCCGCCCACCAGCCCAGCTCCCCCAGAACGGAGACCAGTCCCAGTCCGCCGAAGCACACCAGGCACAGCGCCAGGGCCGCCAGATAGGGGCTTCGCACCAGCGTGCCGCACACCGACGCCAGCAGGGAGAATACCGCCGTCAGCACCGCGCCCAGGGCTAGGGCAGCGGCCAGGTACTGACCCACCGTGAAGTCCCCCCAGGTGAGGAAGGGCCGGACCACCAGCATGTCCGAGAAATAGTTGAACTGGCTGGACACGCTGGCATTCCAGATTCCGCTGTAGTCGTACAGCAGGAAGTAGGGCACCAGGGTGCAGAACGCCAGCAGGCCGTACAGCGCCGCCGACGCCTGGAGAGCCGCCAGGACCTTCACCCGCCGTAGTTTCCGTCCCGTTCGGGAGGCGCAGGCCAGGCCCTCTGCGCGGTGCATCCCCTCGTAGCCCAGCAGATACAGCGTCCCCAGCATGGCCAGAATGGCGCTCTCACAGAGAATGGCCCGGAACAGCGCGCCGAAGAGGAACTGGTGGCTGCCGTAGGTGGCCGGGCCGGCGTACAAATCCAGCGCCGCGTCAGTCTGGGCCAGGTGCTCCACCCGGCTCGCCAGCAGATCATATTTCCAGGTCATCCAGGTAACTGCCAGAGGGGATTTCTCCACCACACCGGCATAGAAATCCGAGAGTTCCCCGGTGTCATACGTCTCGAAAATGTCCTCCATCCCGGTGACAGATTGACGCAGCAAATCCCGGTTCTCTGTGGCGGGTATAGCGTCCAGCCCGGCAAGAAAGTCTTCATCAACCCGCTGGCCCAAGGCCTTTGCCGTTTGGGAAGTCTCGTTGAAGAACGCCCGGTCATAGGGGGAGAGCGTGGCGATCAGCAGCCCGTTAAAGGCCAGACACAGGGCCAGGAAGGCCCACAGGGCGGGCAGGCGGAAGAGCTTCCGCCACTCATAGACCGCCAGATTCATGTCTGTTCCTCCCGGTAGATGGCGAGAAACGCATCCTCCAACCCCGGCGTTACCGGCGTTCCATTGACAGGGGGCGTCTCGCAGAGCACCCGGAGCACCGGGCCATCCGCCCCCTGTCCTTCGCTGAGCAGGAACTGTCCCGGGGCCAGGGGCATCCCGGCAGGAAGCTGGAATACCCTGCCCTGGAACCGGGCGCAGATGCGGGCAGGGCTGTCGCAGCAGTAGAGGCGGTGATCCTTGAACATGACGATTTGCCCGGCGATGGTCTCAATGTCTGAGACGATGTGGGTGGAGAGAATCACGATCCGATCCTCAGCCAGCGTGTGGATCAAATTGCGGAACCGCACCCGCTCCCGGGGGTCCAGCCCAGCGGTGGGCTCGTCCAGGATCAGCAGCTTCGGGTCGTTCAGCATGGCTACGGCGATGCCCACCCGCTGGAGCATCCCGCCGGAGAACTTCTTCATTTTTTTGTCCGCAGCATCCCCAAGTCCCACTGTCTCCAGCAGGTGGTCAATGCGGCCGTCCGCCTCCCGCTTCGGGATGCACTGGAGGGCGGCGGCATACCGGAGGAATTGCCGGGGCGTGTAGCTGGGATAGTACCCGAACTGCTGGGGGAGATACCCCAGCAGGCCCCGGTATTCCGCCCCCAAGGCCCGGATGTCTTCTCCCTCCCACAGGATCTGTCCCTTGGTGGGGAACAGCAGGGTGGTGAGCATCTTGATGAGGGTGGTCTTGCCCGCCCCATTGGGTGCCAGCAGACCGTAGACGCCGGGAGTGAAGGTCAGGGAAATGTCCTCCAAAGCGGTGAACTTCCCATAGGTTTTCGTGACGTGCTCAACGGAGAGCATAGGAGACGCCTCCTTCCATCGGGCGCCGGCAGAAGCAGCGCAGTTCCAAAAGGTACAGAGTAATCCCGGCCGCGGCCAGCAGGCAGAACACTACGGTGGGGATGGCCGTCAGCCACTCCGCCGTCCGGGGCCAGATCAGGGGAATCAGGCCCATCAGAACCCAGCCGGTCGGCGCCGCCAGCCACCCGGCAGGTCCCCGCAGCCGCTGGCACAGCAGGGAGAGAGCGCCATACAGAAACAGGCTGGCCAGAGACAGTGCCAGCATCCAGCCCAGGGGCATCTCCTGCCCGGTGAAGGTCCACAACAGCATATTTGCCGGGACACACACCAGTACGGACACCCCGCCGAAGCACAGCATCTGCAGGGCCGCCACCATCCGGGCGGAGACCTGGAAGGTCCAGGTCCACTCCCAAATGCCGGTCTGCAGGTTCTTCCAGGCAGTCAGCAGGGAGAGGGCGGCATAGAGCAGGGGAGAAAACAGGAACAGGGCCGGTGCCAAAGAGCCGGTGGAACCGGCCACAAAAAGCGCCGACAGCAGGCACAGGGCCCAGATCAGCAGGGACAAGGCCAAACAGTCCCCCACGCCAAACAGCAGCGCGCGGGGGCCGATGCGCTGCAAAACCTCCCGCAGCTCCCGGCCAAAGGCGACCCGGCGGGGCAGGCCTGCATCCAGAATCCGGGCAATGGCCCGCTGTTTTTCCGCCTCTGTGGGCATGGAAATTTTTTGATTATCCATCTGCTCCAAACTCCTTTCGCAGCCGCCCGATCAGGCGGTAGTATCTGGATTTCACTGCCGCCTCCGGCTCTCCCATGGCGGCAGCGATCTCCGGGAAGGTCTTTTCCCCGTAGATCCGCAGGCGGAACACCGCCTGCTCCCCGGGGTCCAGGCCGGAGACATAGCCTTCGATGGTCTCCAGCAGGGCCCGGTCATGGACGCGGGCCACAAAGTCCTCTGCTGCAGGGAGCTCCATTTCCTGAATAGGAATAGAGACCGGCCGGGCCTTCCGGCGGGTGTCGATGACTTTGTTGGCGGCGATGCGGTACAGCCAGGTGCGGAAGGACGCCCGCTCCGCCCGGTAGCCGGGCAATGCCCGCAGGACTGCGATGAAGACGGACTGGGTCAGGTCCATGGCGTCCTCCTTGCTGCCGGTCTGACGGTAGACGAAGCGGTAGATTTCGTCATAGTAGGTCTGGATCAGCTGCTCCGCCGCCTCCCGGGAGTTTCGCCGCTGGATAGCCCTGATCCATGTCTGTTCCCGCTCCATCGCCTCACCGCCTTTCACAGGTATATTCGTGTTTCAGAGTACCATCGTTTCAGGGGAATAAAAAGAATTTTTACAGGATTTGGGGCGGACGATCCCAAAAGCCCCCCACCTTTCGGCAGGGAAAGCATCGTCCCCGGCTATAGCCAGGGGCAGTTCCATGCGGAAGCCCGGACCCACTTTGCGCGGCCGGAGGGGCAGAAGAATTGCGTAAGGAAAACCCGCTCTGCCGGCCATCGGCATTTCGATGCTGTGAACAAAGGCAAAATCTACTCGTAATCAACAGCTTACGCATATTTTTCTGCACGCAGCCTCGTTGTGTTTCGGATATTCCCATCGGCCTCTGGAGCAGTATGGTATCATATTTGCTTCCATAACTCGTGAAGAGAAGAATCCCATGATAAGCAGATAGGGCAACCCGTATATTTTCTGGAAACCGGTGGCAATCCTACCATTGCGGGACCAGGATTCACAAGCCCACAGCGGCAGTTACCGCTGTGGGCTTTGCTGTCTCTGCCGTTCCTGTACAATGTTGGCATGAAATCATGCAAGGAGGCCCCCCTATGTCCGAACACAAACTGACACCCCTGCAAATACAGGCGTTTGCCCGTCACCTTCTGCTGGAGGAGAAGAGCGCAGCCACCATGGAAAAGTATCTTCGGGATATCCGGGCATTCGCCTGCTGGCTGGGTGATCGCGAAATCTGCAAGGAGCTGACCGCAGAGTGGAAAGCCTATCTGGCGGAGCAGGGCTACGCCCCCGCCAGTATCAATGCCATGCTCTCTGCCTTAAACAGCCTGTTGGCGTACCTTGATCTAAACGACTGCCGGGTGAAATTCCTGAAAATCCAGCGGCGGCTGTTCCGGGATGCCGGCCGGGAGCTGACAAAATCCGATTATCAGAGCCTGCTGGACGCGGCTTGCCGTCTGGGCCGGGAGCGGCTGGGCTTGCTGGTGGAGACCATCGGGGCCACCGGCATCCGGGTCAGCGAAGTCCGCTATATCACAGTGGAAGCCGTGCGGCAGGGCAAGGCCGAAGTCTCCCTCAAAGGCAAAATCCGCGTGATCCTGCTGCCGGGGAAACTCTGCCGCAAGCTGCTCAAATATGCCCAAAAGCAAAAGACCGCCTCTGGTGCGATCTTTCGCACCAAAAGCGGAAAAGAACTGGGCCGCCGCCAGATCTGGGCGGAGATGAAGAGCCTTTGCAAATACGCCGGCGTGATGCCGGGCAAGGTGTTCCCCCACAATCTGCGGCACATGTTTGCCACCGTGTTTTACCGGGCCTGTCGGGACATCGTCAAACTGTCCGACCTGTTGGGCCACAGCAGCATCGAAACGACGCGCATCTATCTGCTGACTTCTGGCGCAGAGCACCAGCGAACGCTTGACCGGCTGGGGCTGATATCGTAATCACGGAATTATCATTCCGACACAAATAATCGCAAAAAACAATTTATCCTACATATCTGCAATTACATTTTATCACATAGGGCGCCTGCCCACAAGAGGGTTTTGCCTCTCCGGGCAGCAGAAAAAAGCCGGGGAAACGTTAAATTCTGTCCGGCCTTGGTTCTAATATCGTTTTTTTCGCCCGTGCAGATAGTACGGGCTTTTTTTGTGTCTTTTCCCTTTGACCCGCCAATCCCTTTCATATGAATCAGCGACGGAATGATAATTCCGTGACGAGGCAGCGAGCAAAGGGAAGCGGCAGGAACTGTTCAGTGAAGTTTCTCTAAGCCCGTCCGTCGACGAATAATCGCCCAAGCAAGTTTCGATTTGCATCAGGCAGGGAATTCGGGGCACGGAGGGGCCGTATGCGAGAATTTTTTGTGAATCGGCCGGATACGGCGGCCATGGAACGACTTCTGGGAAGCCACGCCAGCGATGCCGCCGGTGTGGCTGTGCGTCTTGCATGGCAGGCGGGACTGCTACGGGATGAGATCACGAACCTGACTTGGGATCAGGTGGATTTTGAACGAAATCAACTCCAGTTGCCAGCTCGGACGATTCCCATTACTCAAATGCTGGCAGATTACCTGCGTTCCGTGTACAGAAAATGGACATTTCTCACCGGGAATTCCACAAATAACTGCGTGATCTGCTCTGATCGCTACCATAAGCAAATGCAACCCCAGGCAATCTCCCGGATAGCGCGCAGGGTTCTTGACGAGGTAGGGCAAACGAACGTGCGTCTGGTCGATCTGCGCCATGACTATATAATTCGACAACTGGAACAACACGACTGGTCCTATGTGGCTCGTATCACCGGTATGGAGATCCGGTCTTTACAATTGCATTTTGCCCAGTATCTGCCGAACGGAAGAGCTGGCCCCAAGCATAGTGAGAAGTCCGGGGACATCGATGAGTTCAAGCTGTGGAAGATTTTGCAGGCGGAAAAAGACACTCCTGCCGGCTTGGTACTCTGGCTTACTTGGAGCATGGGGCTGACCGCTAAAAACATTGTGTCCTTGACTTGGGATCAGGTGGATCTGGAGAAGAATCTGATTCACCTGCCGGAAGGAGAGGTACCGCTGACAGCGGCAGCCAAAAGAATATTGGCAAAGCGGCTCCAGAAGCGGACGGAGGATCTCCATGTCCTGCTCTCCGCCGAGTCAAAAAAACCCATGGACGTTTCGCGGGTGTCTAGGATCACAAGAACCGCCCTGATCCGCGGCGGCATGGAGAACTGGACGTTGCGAGATCTCTGGACCAGATACGAAAAGAGCAATTGGGAACAAAAGATCACAGAGGCGATTCGCCGCAGTGGCCCTATCACACGCAGCCAGATCATGGAATTATATGGCCAGACCAAATCCGCTGCGTATCAGCGGCTGCGTGCCATGCTGGATAAGGGTCTCCTGGTCCGCGTGGGCTATAAATACTACTTACCGGATTCCGTAGTTCCGCCGGAACGACAGCAGGAAGCCCTCTACGAATATCTGAAGAAGGAGGGCTTTGCCTGTCGGAAGGACATCACCACCGCCCTGCAGATTGAAACCGAGCAATGCTCCGCGCTGCTCAAGCATGAAGTAGATTCTGGAAACCTGATTAAAGTCGGCCAGAAATACTATCTGAAAGAATCGTAGCCTGTTGGGCAATGCATCCCACATAGCAGAAGAAAGATGCCGTGGCAGCAGAGAATCTGTTTTCACGGCATCTTTCTTTTTGCCCCTATGAGGAGACCTGCCGGAATCGCCCCTTTGTTTGGGAACTTTTTCATCGGTTACACTTGCTTTTCATGGCAAGCGCAAGAAATCCAGTAATTATTTCACTTTTTTAACAAAACCCGGCAAATCGTAGACAGCAGCATTCTCCTGGGGTAAAGTGAACGCGCAGAAAGGAACTTCTGTGGTCCGCTCTGGGCCGGAGCAACGGGAAGAGACACCCCTGCGCATATGAAGCCGGTCCGGAGATTGGACCTCAAAAGCTCTCTGCAAATCTTTTAAAGGAGGAGAAATCCGAATGAAGAAATTTCTTTCACTGGTGCTTGCTCTGGTGATGACCATGTCTCTGGTCACTGTCAGCGCGGGCGCCAAGGACTTCACGGACGGCAGCGAGATCACCTACAAAGAAGCTGTGGATGTGATCTCTGCCCTGGGTGTTGTCGACGGTTATTCCGACGGCGACTTCCGTCCCGATGATGTCCTGACCCGTGGCGCGGCCGCCAAGATCATCTGCAACCTGATCCTGGGCCCCACCACTGCATCTGCTCTGGCGGCCAGCACCGCCCCCTTCAAGGATGTTCCCGTGACCAACACCTTCGCGGGCTACATCACCTACTGCTCTCAGCAGGGTATCATCAGCGGCTATGCTGACGGCACCTTCCGTCCCACCGGTACCCTGAGCGGCAACGCGTTCATGAAGATGCTGCTGGGCGCCCTGGGCTATGACAGTTCCATCGAGGGCTACACCGGCCCCAACTGGCAGGTCAGCGTCATCAAGCAGGCCAGCGGCATCGGTCTGGACGACGGCAACGACGAGTTCGTGGGCTCCCAGGCTGTGACCCGTCAGGAGGCCGCCCTGTACGCCTTCAATATGCTGCAGGCCACCATGGTCGAGTATGACAAGAAGGATACCATCGTTGTGGGCGGCGTGGAGATCACCTCCACCTCTACTCGTAAAGAAGTAGAGAACCCCATCGAGAAGGACAACACTATTGAGAAAGACGAGAAGATGCAGTTCGCCGAGCGGTACTTTGACGATCTGCAGAAGGCACCCGGCGAAGCGGATGACTTCGGCCGTCCTTCCAACATCTGGACTCTGAAGTCCGACGAGATCGGCACTTACGCCAATATGGACCAGCTGGTGGGCACCTACACCGCCAAGGTCTCCAAGTCTGATGTGTATGAAGCTGTGGGCCGCACAGTCTACAACGATCTGACGGATGGCAAGTCCGACCTGACCGTGTGGTTCGACGGTGTGGAAACGCCCGTTAAGACCGCTGACGTGGAGGACTATGTTGAGCGCAACAACACCGGCGCGGTCAACAACACTGCCAACGGCGACCTGACCGAGATCTATGTGGACGACGACACCAATGATGTCACCATCGTCACCGTCCGCACCTATGTCTTCCAGGCCGCTTCCGACTATGACACCCGCAAGGAGACGGTCAGCCTGACCACTGACTCCAGCAAGTATGACACCGACATCACCTTGGACAGCCGGACCCTGGATGTGGACGATTTCGCCAATATCACCGACCTGAAGGCCGACGACTATGTCCTGGTGACCGCCGTCAACAACAACAGCCGTTACGAGGTCAAGAGCATTGACAAGGCTGAGGTTGTCAACGGCACTGTTGAGGGCTATAAGGACGGCAGCAATGTGACCATGGGCGGCACCAAGTACGAGTACTCCGCCACCGCCGACAACATCAAGAAAACCAGCTACAATGTGGGCCGCGAGGCTTCCCTGGTGCTGGATTCCTATGGCTATGTCATCGCAGTGGATGAGTCTGTTGTCCTGAGCGATTATGTGTACATCGCTGAATTCGGCAGCAGCAGCGGCATGACCTCTACCTCCCGCGCTCTGGCCAACGCCATCTTCCCCGATGGTACCACCGACGAGATCGTCGTGGACAAGGCCTATGATAAGAAGGCCGGTGAGCAGGTGAGCAGCAAGTCCACCATTGCTCGTTGGGGAACCGACGCCGATCAGATCGGCTGGTTCACCTACAGCAAGAACTCTGCTGACGAATACACTCTGTATGCTGTTGAGTCCAAGTATGACGAGGAGATTGCCAGCTACAGCGGTAAGGGGACTGTTTCCGAAAACAGCAAGGTCGCTCCCTTCGAGAACGATTCCAACAGCACTACCAAGGCGGATCTTTCTCTGGCCAACGACGAGACCATCGTCATTGTCAGCGACAAGAACGATGATCTGTATGTCTACACCGGCGTGAAGAACTTCCCCGCCATTGAGCTGACGGATTCCTCCAGTGAGGCTGCTGTCTCTGCTCTGGTGCGTGACAATGGCTATGCTGCTCTGATCTATATTGATATTGACGGCGATGCCACCATCTCCGGTGAGCAGGAGACCACTCTGGTCTATGTTCTGTCCTATGATGGCCGCTATGTCACCACCGACAACGAGGTCTATCATCAGTACACTGTTCTGAACGGTGATGAGGAAGAGGACATTGTTGCTGACAACAAGATCACTTCCGACAATGACTACTATGGCGTTGCCCACTATCTGACCCGTAATTCCGACGGTCAGCTGACCGACTTCCAGGCGGCCACCGCAGGCGGCAGCGTGATTGCTGACACTGACAAGACCAGCGCGATCAGCCAGAGCGCCGGCACCCTGACCATTAATGGCAGCCGCTATCTGGTGACCGAGGACACCGCTATCACCTTGGTGACCGTTGGTGACCTGGGCGATGACAGAGACGCCAGCATCATGAACAAGGATGAGGATGCCGACTATGAGGTGGCCGCCAATATCTCCGCCAAGGAGCTGGTGGATGCGCTGAAGGGCTATGCCTACACCTATGACTATGCCGGCAAGACCTCTGATAACGGCAAGGTTCTGGAAGAGCTGTATGTGACCGTGACCCAGGCTACTGAAGCCGCTGAGCTCAGCAATGATGCCAGTATTGCTAGCATTACTGTGAAGGGCGAGACTGTTGCCAAGCTCGGTGATGGTGAGACCAACACCATCAATCTGCCTGCTACGCAGAACGATCAGCCCAAGTTCGTTATCAAGCCGAACGATGCTGGTGCAAAGGTTGTGGTGACTAAGAACGGCTCTACCGATGTGGATGCGGATACCCAGGCCCAGACCACCGCTCTGGGTGAGGGCACCTATACCATCAAGGTCACTTCTTCCGATGGTTCCAAGACCACGACAGTGACTGTTGAGGTTGAGGTTGCAGCTGCAAGCTCTGGCACGCTGAAGGTTAAGGATAGTATTTCTTCTTCCGTTATGAGCATTAGCTCCAAGATAATCACTATCGAATCTTCCGCTAACGCTACGGTTGCTGACTTGTACGCTGCTCTCGAGGTCGATGGTGGAAATGCTGCCGACTACTTCGAGGTTGTGAGCCCCTTCGGCGCGATTTATGGCGAGAAGGATACTACCGCTGTCACCGATAGCATGACGGTTGTTCTGCACCTGGATGGCGCAGCGGACGCAACTTACACGATTACCCTCAATTGAGTCTCTTTGCTGCGTTGAAAACAGCTTAATGACAAGCCCCGGGCCAAAAGGCCCGGGGCTTGTCTCGTTTCTCAGCGGATTCCTTTGACTGTGATTTTACTCCCCTTCTTGATGGTGTACCCGCTGTCGCTGGTGACCGCCATGTACTTGGTGAAGTCCCTGAAAGAGATGCCGGTCCACTTCTCGGCCGGCTCCACTCCGGACACCTACGCCCACATCACCAAGGCGGCCCAGAAGGGGGCGGCGAAAGCTATGGGGAAAGTCCCAGCAAATGCCCTCCGAAAAGTCGGCACGGCCCGGATGCGGAGACGCCGCGTCCGGGCATCGTTTTTGCCCCGTATAGGACAGGGTATTGGATGTGTCTAGACGCTACTTGTCGATCTTTCCTGTAGAAATAGCGAATGCAAAATGAATGCTGCCATCTCGTTTGAACAAGGCCTAACAATAAGCCCAGTAGTATTAAGACAAGGGGATGATGCGAAAAAATTGAGGAAAAGTAAATCAAAACGCTGTTTTTGGATTCAGAACACGGATTTTCCGTTGAACTCCCCCCAGGCATTGCACTCAATCACTTTCGTGACCAGGGCAAATCAGCCGGATGCCATAGCGATCAATTGCCTCCAGATACGGCTCAGAGGGCAAGCAGTCTGTAACGATGGCATACAGTTGCTCAAATGGGCAGAAGCTGATCACAGCGGAATGTCCAAATTTACTTTGGTCCGCCATCAGGACAACCCGATTGCCTCGCTGTACCACGCTGCGCTTGATCTCGGCTTCCAGATAAGTACTGTTGGTAAGGCCGTTTTCAATTGAAACGCCGGTAGCAGAGATAAAGATTGTCTGAATGCTCAGGCGAGAGAGGGCATCCAGTGTGGAAATACCGGTAAAGGACGACGTGGCGGGGGCGTAAATACCGCCCAGCGCAATAATGTTCAGGTTGGACAAAGACGAGGCCGCATACAGCGCAGTCAAGCTGTGGGTAATCACGGTAACGCCGTTTTTCTCGCCGATATGCTGAAGGATATAGGGCGTTGTGGAACCGGAGTCCAGAAAAATTGACGCCCCATCGCTGACCAGTTGGGAGGCCAGCCGTCCGATAATCTGCTTGGCCCGGCTGTTTTTCTGGGCCCGGACAGAAAAGCCCACCGGCCGGTTGATCAGGGTGGAAGAGACGCCTCCATAGACTTTTCGGATATTTCCACGGCTCAAAAGTTCCATGACATCCCGCCGGATCGTGTTCATAGATACAGAAAATTGCGTAGACAATTCCTCCAGGGAAACGGTTTCCTTCCCCAAAATATATTGTTCCATCGCATTAAGGCGCTCGGCCCGCATAAGGATTCCTCCTATAATATTAGCAAATTATTCGGTATAATTTGGGTAAATTATATCATATTTTTGCCATTATGCAATCATTTTTCCCAAAATAATCAAGAAATGATGAAAATAAGAATTTTTTTGCACAGGTATTTGCTGTAAATAAAACTCTTATTATTCAAAATGGCCAAAGTTTCGTCAAGAATTTATCACATTTAGATATTGAAAACCCCACAATATTTGCTATAATTATCTAAAAGATACTCATAAATTTACCATAAAATACCTACAAAATTTGGCAACTCAGAATTAGTGAGTAAGTATTTGGGGAAAAGGAGCGAGGATTTCATGGAGATACGGAATCGGGCCGCCTACATGGTCACACCTGGGAAGATGGAAATTCGGGAGCTTCCAATGCCGCAAGCGCAGCCGGGCGAAGTTGTACTGAAAATCGAGTATGTGGGCGTCTGTGGATCTGACGCGCATTTCTTTGAATCCGGCATGCGGAAGGGAAAGGCTTTTGACCTGCCCTTTATTCTAGGCCACGAGTGCGCCGGCACGGTCACACAGGTGGGTGCGGGTGTTCAAAATGTCGCCGTTGGAGACCGGGTCTGCTTTGAGCCCCAGATTACTTGCGGGGTTTGCCCGGAGTGCAGGTCCGGACGCTATAATCTCTGCAAAGATGTCCGCTTCCCCTCAGTTCCGCCCTATGATGGAATGCTGCGGGACTACGCTGCCATACCGGCGCATCTGGCCTTCAAACTGCCGGATAATGTCTCCTCCCTGGAGGGGGCCTTGATCGAGCCGCTGGCCGTAGGGCTGTCGGCTGCCAGCCGGGGTGATGTGACATTGGGGCAGGATGTGGTCATTCTGGGTGCCGGGTGCATCGGCCTTCTCACCATGATGGCCTGCAAAGCCCGGGGGGCCGGCAGAGTAATCGTTTCCGACCTCTTCTCCAAACGATTAGATAAAGCCCTGGAACTTGGAGCCGATGCAGTTATCGATGCCAGCACAGAGGATACCATGGCACGGGTCACGGAATTGACAGAGGGCCGCGGCGCAGATGTGGTATTTGAAACCGCCGGCAACTCCCACACAGCGGCGGAAACCTCAGATCTGGTTCGGCGGGGCGGCGTCATCGTCTTTGTCGGCAATATCAATGGCGAAACTCCTTACCGCTTTATGGATTTGATGTATAAGGAGGGTGAAATTCGGACCATTTACCGCTATCACAACAATTTTCCCACAGCTATCCGGGCGGTATCCACCGGTCGAATTGACGTAAAAGCCATCGCTTCGCATCAATTTGATTTTCAAAATGTGCAGGAGGCCTTTGACGCCGCGCTTTATCAGCGTCAGGATGTGGTCAAGGCCGTCATCAAGTTGTGATTCCCCGCCCATTGATCCGGCAGGGGATACATAAATACGGAACAAAGGAGAATTAACATGAAAAAAGGAATCGCTTTGCTTCTCGCGATATTGATGTGCCTCAGTCTCACCGCCTGCGGCGGCACCGGCGAACAGTCTTCGGGCCAGGACTCCTCCGGAGAGGACACCGCCGCACCGGATTATCCCACCACCAATATTTCCTGCATCATCCCCTATGGTGCCGGCGGTACGATGGACCAACTCTCCCGCGCCCTGTTTCAAAGCCTTTCCGAGGACGCGCTGCCCAGCAATGTGAACTTTGTGGTGGAGAACGTGGCGGGAGGCGGCGGTCTGGTGGGCACCGAGCAGGGGCTGACCCGGGCTGCGGACGGCTACACCATCGTGGGGGTCAACGGTGACCTGATTATCAACCGTGCCATCGGTGCCACGGACATTGTCCTCCAGGAGGATTTTACTCCCATTGTTTGCCTGCAAGATGAGCCCTACTGCCTGATCGGCCCCGCCGATGGGGATTGCAGCACACTGGAGGGCTTCATTAACAAACTCTCCAGCGGCGACAACGCCGTTACCGTGGCGATCACCGGTCTGGGATCTCCCGGCGGTCTGGCAACCATTGCACTGTCCAACGCCTTCGGCTGTCAGATTCGGACTGTAACTTATGACTCTTCCAACGACTGCGCTCTGGCTGTGGTAACCGGCGAGTGCGATGCGACCTTCATCAACGTCAGCGGCGTGGCCGGGCAGATTGAAGCCGGCACCCTGAAGCTTCTGGCCGTTACTTCTGCCGAGGAGTCCGACTCTCTACCTGGAACCCCCTCTCTCGCCCAGACCTATCCCGAGGAGTGCGGCGATATGGATCTGCGGTCTGTGTGCTTCCTGGGAATCCGGTCCGATGCCGATCCCGCCATCATTGAGTGGCTGCATAACACGCTGAATGAGGGCGTGGCCTCCGAAACCTATGCGGAACTGACGGAATCCCAGATGATGACGCCCAAGGTATGGGACATTGAGGGTATGACCCAGTACTGCGAAGAGGCGTACAACTATTACGTCGGCCTGCTGGCTGAGTGAAGAAGAATCATTTCCATATCGCGTAGTCACGTAATCAGGGCGCACGGAACAGGTCCTGTTCCGTGCGCCTGCAACATTCTTGCGGGAGGGATACCGTTGAAAAAAGCAAACGTAGTCACAGGGATCATCTTTCTGGCCCTGTCGATCTTCGCCTATGTGGAATCCCTGGGAATGACCAGCATGCTGATGACAGATTCACTGGGTCCCAGCTTCTGGCCGAAGTGCCTGTCGGTCGTTATGGGATCTCTGTCCATCGTGCTAATTCTCCAGGGGCTTTTCAGCAAAAAAGAAACCCGCAGTTCTCCATTTGCATTTAAGACTGTGGGATTCAAACGGATGGTGCTGGTATCGCTGACACTGATAGCCACTGGTGCAATTATTTATTTCCTGGGAATTTATATCGGCATCCTATTTATGTTGCCAGTATGTATGTTTATCCATGGTGAGCGTAATGTCAAACTCCTGGCGGGACTGACCGTCGTGATCTGTGTATTCGTGTGGCTGAGCTTTGATGTGGCCCTGCGGGTCCCGCTGCCTATGGGCACGTTGTTCTCTTGATAAGGAGGGAGCGATTCTATGGATGCTTTTCTGCAAGCTGCAGCGTTGGTATTTACGCCTACCAGCCTAATTTACATGTTTTTGGGCGTGTTTTTCGGTATCCTGTGCGGGGCGATGCCCGGCCTATCTGCCGTTATGGCGGTCTCCATTCTACTCCCGTTTACTTTTTCCCTTGATCAAGCAGGCATTATGATGCTGCTGGGCACTTTCTGCGGCGCCATCTATGGAGGCTCCATCACCGCCATCCTCATCAATACGCCTGGTACTGCCAACTCGGCCGCCACCTGCCTGGATGGTTATCCCATGGCCACCAAACTGGGGCAGCCCGGCCGTGCCCTCAGTATTTCCACTATGGCCTCCACCTTCGGCGGCCTGTTCTCTGCCTGCGCACTGCTCTTCACCGCTCCGCTGCTGTCCAAGATCGCGCTGAACTTCGGCGTACCGGAGATGTTTGCTCTGGGTGTGTTTGGGTTGAGCATCGTCACCGCCGTGTCCTCTCACTCCATCATTAAGGGTCTGATCGGCGCTATACTGGGCCTGCTGCTTGGCACGGTGGGCATTGATGCAACCTCTGCCACTATGCGGTTCACATTTGGAACCACCTACCTAATCGGAGGTGTCCAGTTCGTGGCGCTGCTGATCGGCCTGTTCGCCTTCTCCCAGTGCCTTGTTACAGCGGAGGAATCTATGAAGGAGTACAAACGGGAAAAGCGCAAGAAGCTGGACCAGATTTTGCCCTCTAAATCAGATATTAAGCGGACAAGTCCTACGATCCTGATGTGCTCCATTATCGGCACCATTATCGGCGCCATTCCCGGAACCGGCGGCGATATCGCCTCCTGGATCGGCTATAACGAGTCCAAACGCTGGTCCAAGCATCCGGAGGAGTTCGGCCATGGTGCTCCCGAAGGCATCGCCGCTCCCGAGGCCGCCAACAATGCTGTCTCCGGCGGCGCCATGATCCCATTGCTGACCCTGGGCATCCCTGGTGACTCCGTCACAGCCATCATGCTGGGTGCCCTGATGATGCAGGGCATTACACCTGGACCGCTGCTTTTCAGCACCCAGACGGTGGATGTCTACTCCATCATTATCTCTCTGTTTATGGCCAACGTCTTCATGTGCTTGTTGGGCTATGGTGCTATCCGCATCTTCTCCAAAATCAGCCTGGTACCTATGAAGTGGCTGAACCCCATTGTGTTTGTCTTCTGTGTGGTCGGCACTTATGCCATCAATAACAATATCTACGATGTGTTTCTGATGATCGGTGCGGGCATTGTGGGCTACTTCCTTATCAAGTTGGACTTCTGCATGCCGCCCATTATTCTGGGCCTGATTCTGGGCGGCACGGTGGAGGAGAACCTGCGCCGCACTCTGGTGCTCTCGGACGGGAGCTTCTCCATTTTCCTCTCTCATCCCATCGCCCTAGTACTGCTGGCTATTGCAGCCATCTCCCTGCTCTCTCCCATTTTCCTGAATCTCTGGAAAAAACGTTCTACCAACAAGCAGTCTGGCAATTAAACGTGGAGGTCATATGAAAAAATCAATCTGTATCGAGAAGCTCTTTGTAGATCTGCCCTTCTACGACCGGTTCCCCATGGTCCGAAAAACCGGTTTCGACTATGTGGAATTCGGTTCCTGGGCACAGCATGATATCAAGAAGATCAAATCCCTACTGGAAGAAAACCGGCTTCAGCTGGGGTGTTTCTCTGGAGACAAGGACTACAACCTGATTGATCCCGCCCATTGCAAGGAATTTTTAGAATACTTCAAGCGATCTGTAGAAGCGGCCCATTTTTTGGACTGTAAAAATCTGGTGATCCATTCCAACGCCTTGGGCGAGGAAGGCAGAATGTGTACCGACGGCAACGATTTGAACGACCGCACCAAAATTGCCTGTGCCACCAAGAACTTGCTGGAGATCTCCAAAATCGCAGAAGCGGAGGGTCTCTATCTTCAAGTAGAGCCTGTGAGCACCTATGCCAAGCCCGGTTACTACATGACTACTTCAGACTCTGCTGCGGATATCATTCGGGTCGTAGGGTCTCCCAATGTAAAGCTGCTGTATGACATCTATCATATGCAGCTGATGGAGGGCGATTTGGTCAACACCCTCCGGCGGAACGCGGACATCATCGGCTATATCCACATTGGAGATGTCCCCGGCCGCCATGAACCCGGCACCGGCGAGATCAACTACCCTTACCTCAAGCATGTGCTGGTGGACGAACTTGGTTTCGACGGTATTTTCGCCTTTGAACTCAGCCCTCTGACCACTATGGATGCCTGCCTTGAGGCTATGCACGCCTTTTAAGGAGGCGCCTTCCATGAGAGTCATCTGCGCCGGTGAAATGCTGGTAGACATTTTTGTCCGTCCAGTCCAACAGATCCCCTTTGAAAACGATACCCAGATAGTGCCAGACATCCGCATTACCAGCGGCGGTGACGCCAACAATAACGCAATTAATTTTGCCAAGTTGGGCCACCAAGTCGCCTACTTAGGGCGGCTTGGATGTGACGAGATGGGAGACTATGTGGCTTCTCTGGCCCAAGCTGCCGGAATCGACATATCCCATACCGTCCGTTCCTCCACGGCTCGGCAAACAAAATCTGTCATCCTGGTCAATCCCAAAGGTGACCGTACATTCCTGCAGGATCCGGGCACCAGCGCAGAGTTCTGCTTTGACGACTGTGATCTGTCTCTGCTGGACTGGGCAGAAATGCTTCAGATTGGGGGCGCTTTTCATCTGCCGAAGTTTGACGGCGAGGGCTCCGCCCAATTGCTGAAAGCCGCAAAGGAGCGCGGCGTAATAACATCTATGGACGTCACCAGTGACCGCAGCGGCCGGTGGAAAGGAATTCTAGACCCCTGCTGGCCCTATCTGGACTATTTTCTGCCAAGCATCGAGCAGGCTTCCCAGATTGCCGGGACCGAGGATCCTCGGGCTATTGCAGATTTCTTCCTGGACCGCGGCGTCAAAAACGTGGCTGTAAAACTAGGCAGCCGAGGTTCCTATTTCAAAAATCGTCAAACCGCCTTTTTTGCGGGCATCTACCAGGGCCTTTCCATAGTGGAAACCACAGGGGCGGGAGACGCCTTCTGCGCCGGCTTTTTGACCGGCGTAGGAGAGAACCTGCCCCCAGAGGACTGTATAACTCTTGGAAGCGCCTGTTCCGCTTTGGCAATCCAGGCGGTTGGTGCAACGGCAGGCATGGGCAGTCGGGCGACAGTGAATGATTTTATTCATTCCCACCAGCCGCTGGATTTTCGCTCAGATATCTCATGACACCCAAGAAAGGAAGCGAGCCATATGCCATTGGCAACATTAAAAGAGGTTCTCGGCATTGCCACCCAGTCTAAAACCGCCATCCCTGGGTTCAATATTGACAATATTGAAATACCGGAAGCCATTATCACTGCAGCAGAAGAGTATCACTGCCCCGTGATTCTGACCATCGGTCAGGGGGCCATCCAGGCTGGACAGATGCACCATCTGGCGGATGTAGTCCGCCGGCTGGCCGACGAGTCCACGGTCCCGGTTGTCATGCATCTGGACCATGGAGCCAGCTACGAGCAAACAATCCAATGCCTGCGGGCAGGCTTTACCTCTGTTATGTTTGACGGGTCCCATCTGCCCTTTGAAGAGAATGTGCGTATTACCCAGGAAGTGGTAAAGGCAGCCCACGCAGTGGGCGTCTCTGTGGAGGCTGAATTGGGCGCAATTTACGGCGTGGAGGATGGCATCAGCCATTCCCGCGACAATTTGGTAGATGTGGACGAGGTTGCCCGCTTTATCCAGCAGGTGGATGTAGATGCGCTGGCTATTGGCATCGGCAATGCCCACGGAATGTACCAGGGACTTCCACGGTTGGACTTTGATCGCCTTCAGCAGTGTCAGGCGTTAAATCCCCCTCCGCTGGTCCTGCACGGCGGTTCCGGTATCCCGGACGATATGATTCGTCGGTCCATTGCACTGGGCATTCGGAAAATCAACGTGGCAACTGAAATCCGAAATGCCTTTATGTGCGGACTGGAGTCTGCAGTGGGGCAACGCAATATCTATGCCATGTACCGCGCCGCCGCTCAGTGTGTACACGACGTGGCAGCAGCCAAGATTCGTCTGTTTCAAGGAGTGGAAGCACCCATTCAAATCGCTTAAAGGAGGAAAGTCTATGGAAACCATGAGAGCGCTGGTCTACGACCGCCCGTCCGTGTGCAGTGTCCGGGATGTACCGATGCCTGTGTGCGGCGAGGATGAGGTTGTCATCAAGGTCATGGCAGCCAGCATCTGCAAAGGCGCAGACCGCCGTCATCATACAACCGGTCACAAGTTGGGACGCTATCCCATCACCACCGGTCATGAGTTCGCCGGCTATATCTACCAGGTGGGCTCCGCTGTGACAGGCTGGAACGTGGGCGACCGTGTAACAGCCGATAATGCTGTCCCCTGTGGAAAGTGCTACTTCTGCCAGCAGGAGATGTACGCCCACTGCCTGAACTTCCAGTCTGTGGGGCACAGTATCCCCGGCGGATTTGCCCAGTACTTAAAAGTAAAGGACAAGACCGTGTTCCGGATTCCGGACCACCTCTCCTTCAACGAGGCTTGTATGACAGAACCTGTTGCCTGCTGCATTCACGCCATGGATCGCCTTGACGTCAAATACGGGGAGGATGTGCTGGTTTTCGGAGCCGGTCCGAACGGCATCATTCTGGCACAGCTGCTCAAACACTCCAACGCAAACCATGTGATCTGCCTGGCTCCCACTCAGTCCAAATTGGATGTTCTGAACGCTTATGGCGTTGACACCATTCTGATGGACCGCAGCGATCCCGCAGTCCACACCAAAGCAGTGTTTGACCGGTTCCCCTACGGCGTGGATGCCATCGTGGATGCCACAGGAAGCGCCTCTGTCCTGCCGGATTGTTTCCAGCTTTTGAAAAAGGGCGGTCGGCTGCTTCAATTCAGTTCCACAAAGGATGATGAGGACATCTCCATCAACCCCGCATATTTTTATCGCAATGAATTGCAGTACTACACGTCCTACTGCCAGGTTCATCAATTCGGCCGTGCCGTGGATGCTATGGATACCGGAAAGGTGAAAACGGACCGACTGATAACCCGGCTCTATCCACTGGAAGAATTCCCGCAGGCCATCGAAGATGTGTTGGACCATAATGTGCTCAAGTTGGTGATCCGGCCTAATGGGATGGAGGACTAAGACGGCAACCGCGCATGGGAGATTAGACAGCAGGCAGTCACCCGACAACTATCTTCGAGAACAACAACACTGCCCCAAAACTGCCAAGATATGAAAATTACCTCTTATTGGTGTATAGATACTGCATAGCTTGTGTTTAGCGGCAATTTCTTTGGAACTTTGACTGGCGGAGTCCTAATGGGACTGCATGGTAGAAGAGATGATCTTAGGAGCCTTCCCCCCATGCTTGTCGTATTATGGTGAGCCAGTAAGCGATAAAAGCAGGGATCGAGGGAGCGGAGTGCCCTCCGGCCTAGTACATCCCCCTCATGCATGCCAGACATCGCATCCAATGGCGAAGAAGAAAAGCCAGCTATAGAAACAGCGAAAAAGGGTATCCCCGGGTCAAAAATTGATACGCTACACAAAGAAAAAGGGCTGCCGCTGGCAGCCCTTTTTTAACCTTAAGCCAACAGTGACCGTAGTCCCTGAATATTTCTGTTTTCCGTAGTATGTTGTGTTGCTGCGAAAACAGTGAACACCATGGTAAAGCGCAGAGCCACATTAAGCCCAACATTGGAAAGATTCCACTGGAAAAGCTCACTTTTCTGGAGTTGCAGGAGTTCTGCAGGAAACTGCTGATCAGCAGGAGGAGAATTCATAGGGTCGAGAGCAAAAGCAGGCTAAGGACCTAAGCCCCAAGACAGTGCGGAGCATCCACCAGTTCATCGCCACCGATCACACTTCCGGCAGAACAACTGATGGCCTTCCTGAGAGAGGCAAACGGCATCGGCGTGTCTGCGATGTACTATGGAGAGTTGCCCACCGGCCTTCGACAGGATCGCTCCTTGACCTCAAAGGGGAGAATATTGACTCGGAAAAAGGCAAACTCCGGCTAAAACAGCAGGTCGCCCGAATCGATGACAAGGTCGCGGAGGCCCCATCTCCCCGGACAGCGTCCTGCACATGCTCTGCCCGGTGCTGAAGCGGGCGGGACTGCCAGAGTTAGGTTCCATGAGCTCCGGGTTATGAGCTGCTTTCCGTTCCGCAGCGATTTTCAGCAATTGGGGTCAGGTTCTAAATCACGAGAAAGCAGGGAACCTGAAAACGGAAACCATCTTTCATTAGACTGTCAATAAAAGATCTGTAGGAACAATCCTTATGAAAGCTGCCCCAAATCACGTACAAGATTCAATTTGATTCGCTCCGTATCCACATAGATGTTTCCACAGAGGACCGGGTTATTTTTGTCATCGTAATTCGTAATCTCTAAAAGAATAAAGGGCCGGATCTTTCCCACAGGGACCTCAAAATAAACCGCCAGCTCTGGAACCTCACCGCTGGTAGCAGCCCGGAGGCGCATCATATCCCATTTTACATGAATATTGCCCGCCTCCTTGAGAAACTCATAGATGGACTGTGTCGCAAGCTCCGGAGTCCGCCACTGATCTTCCGTGATCCGCCCGTCTCGGATACAATCAATGCAGTACATGCATGGAAACTCATCCGCGTAATACAGGCTGCGGATCTCCTGCAGCTGATGTGTCGGGCCACAGTTGAACAAAAGGGACTGCCTTCCCGCTGGAATCTGACGGACAGACAGCACCTCACTCCTGGCGGAATAGCCGTTTCTAGCAACAATTTCCCGCAAGTCGATCCGAGGATACAGCGTTGTATTCACCTGGATGGCCTGTGAATTGACATAGGTACCGCTCCCCTGCCGGCGGATGACCTTGCCTTCCACTTCCAAGTCACTGAGGACTGTACGGATGGTGCTGCGGCTCACCTGAAATTTCGCTGCCAGCTGTCCTTCAGAGAGCAATCTGGTGTTGACGGTCAGATCCATTTCGGAAATGAGCTCCAGAAGCTGGGCCCGGACACGTTCCCGCAGCGGGACTTCGTGTGTATTCATAGAGACAATCCCCTTCTTTTCAGATGTATGGGATCCGCTCCTTTATTGTATACAACTTATGAAAAGAAAGCAAGAAAGGTCCTCAAATTGGTCGGACAACTCCTTGGAATCTTCCCGAATTTCCACGCTTACAAGGGTGGTATGAAAAATGTCGTCTGACTTGTTGACAGACAGTTGAAATCTGTTTTTTCCTATTCTAAGATGGCACTAACACCTGTGCGCACAGGGACGCCATCAAATCAGGCGGCATGACAGGAAGGGGGAAATCATGAATTCTACGATTGGGAACAGATCAATTTTTGAGAGAGTTTTTCATTTGTCTGAACGGGGAACAACCCTGCGGACAGAATTGATTGCGGGAGCTACCACTTTTCTCTCCTGTGTCAGCATTATGGTATTGAATCCAACGATTCTCGCAGCAGCAGGCATGGACCAAAAGGCGGTGTTCTGGGCAACGGCGCTTTCATCATGCATCGGTTGCCTCTGGATCGGCCTGTGGGGAAACTTCCCGTTTGCTCTGGGGCCAGCCATGGGCCTAAATAGTTATATGGCCTACACCGTGGTACAGGGCATGGGCCTTTCCTGGCAGAACGGCTTGGCGTGCGTATTTACATCCGGCTGTGTCTTTATGCTTTTGAGTGCATTTAAGACGCAGCAGCATATTGTAGACGCAGTTCCAGACTGCGTGAAAAAGGCCATTGGCGCGGGCGTCGGTATGTTTATTGCGTTTTGCGGCTTCCAGTCCGCTGGCCTGATTCAAAAGTCTGATAGCACCCTGGTGACGGTGGGCGACTTGAGCAATCCCGGCACAGTGCTGGCGCTGGCCGGCATCGCTATTACGGCGGTATTGGTCATCCGACAGGTCAAGGGTGGGATTCTGATTGGCATTCTTCTGGTGACGGTTCTGGGTCTGTTTGTGAAAGACCCCGTCACTGGTGCGGCCTATACCACTCTGCCGACCTCTGTTTTCTCCTTTGACAATCCAGCAGAGGCTCTGGCCCCTACTCTGGGCCAGTTGAGTTACAGGGGGATGTTTTCCGGACCGCTCCCCTTCGTTCTTGGAACCATTTTTGCGATTGTCAGCTTTTTATTTGTAGATCTATTTGACAGTTTGGGTGTGTTCTTGGGGATCGCCCCCAAGGCCGGACTGGTGGATGAGGATGGCAAGACTCCGGGAGCAGGAAAAGCTCTGTTCGTCTCGGCAGGAGCCGCTGCAGTCGGCGCGGTTCTGGGAACCAGTACGGTCACGATTTACGGCGCAGAAAGTGCCGCAGGGATCGCCGCTGGCGGGCGGACCGGCCTGACTGCCTGTAGTACAGGCCTGCTCTTTCTGCTGACGTTGTTCTTCTCCCCCGTTTTTCTGATGATTCCCAGCATTGCAGCAGCGCCTGCGCTCATCATGGTCGGGATTTTCATGATGGAGCCACTCTCCACTTTGGATCTTTCGGATTTTTCCGTGGCTATGCCGGCCTTCTTTGCCGTCGCAGCCATGCCCTTTACGTACAATATCGCCTATGGTGTACTTTTTTCCATGCTCAGCTACACTCTCTGCATGGCAGTGACCGGCAGAAGAAAGCAGCTCTCTCCCACGATGCTGATCCTAACGGCAGTCTTTTTGATGTACTTGATTCTGGACGCTATTTTTTGACGGAATGGAGGGTTGTTCTATGTTAACTTCTCGGCAAAAGCAGATGTTGCAGGAAATCCCGAAGGCAGAAAACCATATTCACATTGAAGGCTCCATCCCCTGGGCTCTCGCGCTGGAGCTGGCGGAGAAAAATCATGTGAAGCTGCCAGTCCACTCCACGGAAGAAATTGCGGTCTGGTCTCAGGATCTAATCTCCAGAAAGGGACTGGATGGGTTTATGATCTGTGACCGGACATTGAACTCCGTTTGTCTCCATGAGGAAGACTATGAAGCAGTTGTCCTGGCATTGGCAAAAGAGGATCAGCGTCAAAATATTATCTACCAAGAGCTGCATTTGGATTATCCACTGAACGAAGAGCGGGGAATTCCCCTAAAAGTGGTCATGGAGGGGTATCGCAGCGCACAAAAAAAAGCGAAAAAGCTTTATGGCGTGGAGATTGTCTACATCGCCGGACTGGACCGGACCCTTTCCAGCGAGCGGTGCCTGTCTTTTGTCAAGGCGCTCCGTCCCTATCTGGATATGGTCGCGGGGCTGGGAATGGACTGTGAGGAAAACGGTCATCCCTGTATCAAGCATTTGGAGAGCTATCGGGAGGCAAAGGAAATGGGGCTGTTCCTTACCGCTCATGCCGGAGAGGACGGCGGTGCGGACAACATCTGGGATGCCCTGCTGAAGCTCGATGTTCAGCGAATCGATCACGGCTGTCGGGCGGCGGAACATCCGGAACTCATGGAATATCTGCAGGAACATCAGATTCTCTGTGCCATGTGTCCTTCCGGAAATGTTTACTCTGGAGCTGCCGCCAGTTTTGAGGCACACCCACTCCTCACCCTGCTGCACTCCGGCGTGCCGGTCTCCATCAGTTCTGATGACCCGCCTTATACCTGCTCTATGACAGAGGAATTGATTCTGGATGCAGAGAAGATGGGATTGACGGAAGCAGAGCTGATCCAGATCATCCGCAACGGATTTGCCTACTCCATCAGCGGACAGCATCTCCTGCCACAGTTTGATGCCTGGGTAGAACGCTTCCAGCAGGAAGGTGCTCAATGACCGGTATGGCGACGTTGGAACAAATCCAGCGAATGCCGAAGCTGGAGCTGCACATCCACCTAGAGGGCACATTCGATCCTGAAACCGTCTGCCTGCTGGCCGAAATGCAGGGGATTTCCCTGCCACGTCCCCGTCAGCACCTGTTCGATTTCTCAGGTCTCTCGGACTTCCTTGACCTGCTGGACTGGATCTGCAGTTTGGTGCAGAATCGGGAGACTGCTCAGCAGATTGCATACCGCCATGCAAAGTACGCCCAGGAGCAGGGTATCCTCTATACGGAAATCATCGTCAATCCCAGCCATTGGAAAAACATTCGGACCGGAGAGCTGTTGACAGGCGTTCTGGAAGGTTTTGACCAGGCCGGAGCAGATGGACTGCCGGATTGCCGGCTTCTTGTGTCCCTGCGCAGAGAACAGGATACAGCGTCTGCCCGCAGGACCATAGAGTGGATCTTGTCCCACAGACATCCGCGGTTGGTCGGGGTTTCCGTCGACGGAAACGAGGCCTGCTCGCAGGACTCCAACCAGAGATTTGCGCCATTACTGGCGAGAGCGGCGGAGGCCGGGCTGGGCATTGCCGTCCATGCCGGCGAGTCCTCTGGGCCGGAAGGAGTTCAGGAAGCTCTTGAACTGTTGGGAGCTAAAAGAATCGATCATGGCGTGCGGGCAGTGGAGGACTTGAAACTGCTGGAACGGCTCCTGAGAGAGCGGATTCCTTTGAATATCTGCTATACGTCGAATGTGGCAGGCGGCCTCTATACGCCTGGCAATCATCCGTTGGGTGAATTGTATAGTAGAGGGATATCGGTAACAGTCAACACGGATGATCCGCAGCTTCTGCGTGTTTCCCTAAGTCAAGAGCTCCAACGCGTGGCAGAACAGTATCACTGGAAAATTGAGGAGCTATTAAAGCTGCAGTATTATGCAGTAGACGCCGCCTTCTGCACAGAAGAAAGGCGAAGTGAACTGTTGTCTAGGTTGCATCAGTTTGAAGCTACATGCCAGAATTTGACCGCATTTTAACAACTAAAACGTTGTTTCACTGAACTAAATGATGAAGGGGGCGGCCAGATAGAGCCGTCCCCTTCCGCAATTTCAGAATCTTTTAAAAAACCACGAGATAAAATGGAAAGTGAAATTGTGCCCACCAGAGTGGGGCAAGAATCGCACCCGGCTATACGCCGGCCGCAGTTCCGGGCAGAAGCCCAGCCCCACTTGGGGCAACCTGTTGGCCGAAGGGGAGAAATCAGAAAAGCGCTTTTACTCAATGCCGGGATTACAACACCGTTGACAAAGAGAGCGCCGTCACCCGGCAGACAGAAGAAAGCCCCGACGCCTTTTCGACACCAGGGCGGTCACAACTGCCCACACTGCGGGCAGTTGCGGGTTTTGAAAGGGCGTTGTTCTGGGTATGAAATAGCGGCATTGACGTTTTTCTCTTCTCTGCGGCATGTTGTGTTATTGCAAAGAAAATGAATGCCATGGCGAAGAAATGGGCCGACGGAGAGCGCAACATCAGAAAAAGAAAAGGTGGCTGCTGGGAGGGTCGCTACACAGCCGGGCACGATCTGGAGGCCGGAAAGCCGATCTACAAGAACGTCCTGGGCCGGACCCAGGGAGAGGCAAACCCGAAAGCGGCCATTGAAGAAATCAAGGGCCTGGACGTGACCATGATGGGAAAGTACATAGTAGGTGCTTGGATGGATAAGTGGTTCAAAAACTATGCAAAGATCAAAGTGAGATCATCCTCCCATCATGCCTACCAAGGGTATATCGACAACCACATCAAGCCGGATATCGGCGAAGTTCCGCTGGAAAAACTCACTTCTCTGGAATTACAGAAGGTCTGCAAAAAATTACTCAACAGTGGAAGAATCGACAGAGTCGAGAGCAAGCGGCAGCCCAGGGGTCTGAGTCCCAAGACGGTGCGGAACATCTGCCAGGTCATCGCCTCAGCCATGAAGCCGGCCAAGGAGAAAAAAATTATTGCCACCGATCCCACCGAGGGCTGCGCCCTACCGAAGCTGGAACATCGGGAGATGAAAACATTGCCCGTCGAGCAGTTGACCTCCTTTCTGCAGGAAGCCAAGGAGAGCGGCGTCTTCGAGATGTACTATGCGGAGCTGGCGGCAAGATTGAGAAAAGGCGAATTGCTTGGCCTCAAATGGGAGGAAATTGATTTGGACCGGGGCGGCCTTTGGGTGAAACGGCATGGTGCTCGCATCAACGGAGAGGTGGCGGCATCGCTCAAGACGAAAAACGCCAACCAAACGCTGCCGCCGGCGGAGGATACCATTCAGGTTCTGAAACAGCAGAGGAAAAAAACGTCAGCAGTCCCTGGGTGTTTCCCTCACCCACCGGCGGTCTATCTCACCGGACAGCGTCCTGCATATACTCCACCGGGTGCTGAGACGGGCGGGTCTGCCTCGGGTCAGGTTCCACGATTTACGGCATACATTCGCACCGCTGGCCCTCCAGAACGGGGTAGATATCAAGACGATATCCGGGATGCTGGGGCACTTCAGCGTGGGGTTCACCCTGCATACCTATGCCCCCGTCACCACAGCGGCCCAGAAGGAGGCGGCTAGGACCATGGAGAAGGTCCTGACGGCGGCAATCTGAAAGTGGAAAAATGGTTCCAAACAGCAGGAAAGCCTTGGCACGGCAGAGTTGCGCCAAGGCACGTTTTTTGCCCTGTATGGGTCATGGTTTGGGGCAACTGCAAATTTTGTAAAATCGCGTTATTTCTCCGGAAACCTTTGGATGCAAAGGCAGAAAAACCGTCTGATTTCATAGAAATCAGACGGTTTTGTGATTGCGGGGCATGACTTGAACCTACGACCTCCGGGTTATAAACTGCTATCGTTTTCTCTATCCGCTGCACCGCAACGTTTTCCGGACTTTTGTGGGACCTGGAATCGTCCAAAACCCGGAATTCATTTCTTCCTACTCCATGACGGTTTTCAGCAATCTGTGGCAAGTCATGGGGCGGGGAAAGATGCCGAAATAAGGAGCACAAGAAATGCATCTAACGGTTTATGCTTACATATTGGGGGAGATGTGTTAACACCACATTGCATGAATCAAACGGAACGGGCCCTGGGTCTTTGCAGCTCCGATGTTCTTCCAGATCAATATCCCATCGCAGCGTTCGGGAAGATGACAATCAGTTCCGGGAAGAGCATCATAAAGAAGCAAGCAACCAGGAAAATAATAACATACGGCATGACCGCCTTGTACATAACCTTGGTGTCCACTCCCGGAGGTGCCACACCCTGCAAGTAGAACATATTGATGCCAAAAGGCGGAGTAATCATGCCCAGGCAAAGAGTGACACACAGAATCAGGATGGTGGCGTTGGTGTCCAGGGAAGAAGCCTGGATTACCGGCAGCAGAATGGGAATGGCAATCATGATGATAGGCGTAGTGTCCAGGAACATCCCCATCACAAAGAACAGCGCAAAGATCAGCAGCATCAGGGGCAGGCCGTCCAGATTGGAGCTTGCAAAAGCAGCGGCTACCACGTCAGACAGGCGGGTGATATTCACCAGGGAGTTGTAAGCGGCGCCTCCCATGAGAATCCACATAAGCATGGCGGAGACCTCCATGGTCTGGATGAGAGAGGCCCGCAGATTCTTCACATTCAGTTTCCGGGTAATCAGGGCATACACCATGGAGGCGAAAGCGCCCACACCGGCGGCCTCAGTAGGTGTTGCGATTCCGGCATAGATGCAGCCCAGCACCAGAACGATGATGGCAATGGGGGCGATGACCTTTTTAAACACCCGCATCTTCTCGCCCCAGGAGGGACGCTCGGCCTTGGGGATGCCGGGGCCCAGCTTGGGATTGATGGCACAGCGGATGCCGATATAGATGATGAACAGCAGGGCCAAGCCTACGCCGGGCAACGCACCGCCGGCAAACAGCCAGCCTGCGGACACGCCGGTATAGGAAGACATGATGATCATGATGGTAGAGGGCGGGATAATGGGGCCCAGGCAGCCACCTGCCAGCACGGGGCCAGTGGCCAACGCTTTATCATAACCACGGTCCAACATAGCTGGCAGTGCAATCAGCCCCATCATGATGGTAGCGGTGGCCGCCACACCGCTCATAGCGGCGATGACTGCCGTGGTGGCCACTGTGGCCATAGCCAGACCGCCATTGATACCGCCAAGCCACTTGTGGAAGAATTCGTAGATGTCTCCGCCGATGCCGGAGGTCTGGAGGAACGCCGCCATCAGAGCGAACATGGGGATGGCCAGCAGGGACTCCGACTGCATCTGATAGACAAATGCTGCGTTCAACACATTCAGCAGGCCAGAGCCGTAGAACACCAGCAGGATGACTGAAGCCACGCTCATCATGGCAAAGCAGATGGGGATGCCCAGCGCCATCAGGGCTACCAGCCCCAGCAGCAAAATGATAATATCAGGACTCACTGTATGTCCTCCTTTCCGGTTTCGTCAGGCAGATGCTCAGCGGACTTCACGATTTCAATTGCCTCCGCGACTTCGTCGGAGTTGTTGGTGAGTTCAATCTTGCCTGCCATAGCGGCTACATTCTTGATAAGCTCACTGATGGCTTGAATGAACATCAGTGCAGCGCCCAGAGGCACCCAAAACCGGATGGTCCACATGGGAGACCCCCACACGGAAGAGATCCGTTCATTGAGGCGGAAGGACAGTAGGAAGATGTTTATTCCGTAGATAAATACCAGCCCCATACAGATTAGGACCAGAATGGCGGTGGCGATATTGATACCGCAGCGGACTTTGACAGGGAATTTATTATAAAGCAGATCCACTCGCACCAGGCCGCCCTTCCAGTAGCAGTATCCGCCGCAGGCCATCAGCATCAGGCCCCAGATCTGGATAATCAGCTCCCATGCCCAGACGGTTGGAGACTTGAGGACATAACGTGAGAATACCTCAAAGGCGGTGAGGCAGATCATGGGCAGAAGAATCCAGGCGAAGATTCTGCCAATGGTCCGATTAATGGCGTCAATGCCGCCTGATAATTTCAATAGTGCGTTCATGTCTCACTTTCCCTTCTCTTGAATTCTATTTTTCTGTGAGGAACGCGCGGACTCAGTAATCCACTTGGCGGCCATAGTCACGGTTTTGCTGCTTGATGATCTCGATACCGCGGGCCATACGCTCGCTCTTGGCGGCCAGCTCTTCCCAGGTCTGGGTGACAGCAATTTCACGCATCTCGGCCAGGACGTCATCAGGCAGCGGAGACAGCTCAGTGTAGCCGCCCTGGATAGCGTCTCGAACACTTTTCTCCGTACCAACCACATGGGCCTGGCCGATGACGCCGATGTTGGCCAGCCGGATGGTCTCGTCCACGATGCTCCGCAGGTCCTCAGGGAGCTTGTTCAGGCTGTCCTGATTCACCACGGTGGCCATTTGGCAGAAGCACATGGAGGGGCTGAGGGCGTACTGCGCCACCTCGCGGATGTTGTTGGAGTCACTCAGAGAGGACCATCCATACAGAGCGCCGTCAATGGTGCCCAGCTGCAGGGCCTGATAGACCTCTGTGCCGGCGATGTTGGTGGGAGAGGCCCCCAACGCAGCCAGGAAGTCGCCCCACACGCCCAGAGCGCGGATCTTTTTGCCGTGGAAGTCCTCCAGGCTCTCTACCTGGAAGTTTGCCAGGACGTTGTAGTTGGGCTCATGGGCATTCCAGTAGTATTTGAGATTCAGTTCTCCGTAGGCCTCCTGGATCACATCCAGCAACCCATAGTTCTCCATTACGTCATAGATTTCGGCGGAGCTCTCCCATGCAAAGGGGATGCCGCAGGCCAGATCCGCCTCCGGAATCAGGCCGGAGAAGGTGGAGCCGAAGATGACGGCACAGTCAAAGGCATTTTGCGAGAGATAGGTCAGTATATCGGAGGTCTGGCACAAAGCGCCCGGCTCATACAGCTCCACCTGAAGGCGGCCATTGGTAGCGGTCTCCAGAGCCTCCTTCAGGTTGGTGGCCATATCGCCCTGCAGGGAATTCAGGGAGTAGCTGCTCTGCAGGCGCCAGGTGATCGTCTCGCCACCGGAGGAGCTCTCTCCCACGCCTGAATCGCTGCCAGCGGTATCGCCGCCGCAAGCAGTCAGCAACGTCAGCGACATACACAGTGCCAGAATCAGCGCAAACAGTTTTTTTGCATTCTTTCTCATGATCCTTCCTCCTAAAGTCTTGTATGGGGGATGTGTTTTACTGGCCGGTATACTGCGGCTCCCGCTTTTCCAGGAAGGCGGAAACACCCTCCTTGAAATCCGCATGACGAGCCATGTAGCGGGTGTAAGTCACCTCCAGCTCATCCTTCCGGTGGATCTGGAAATCCTCCTGCTCATTCATGCAGGCTTTCAGGTACCGCAGCACCAGGGGACCACGGCGGCACAACTCCCGCGCCTTGTCCATGGCCGCGGGCATCAGTTCCTCCAGCGTGTCTACCACCATGGTGACACCGCCGTACTTGTCGTGGAGCTCTTCTGCGGTGATGAAGGTGCCGCAGTAGCTCATATCCCGCTGGATCTGGGGGGGCAGAATGCGGGCTAGATGGGCGCTGCCGCCCACCACGCTGAGCTTTGCCTCCGGTGCGCCGAAGAGGGTCCCCTTCACGGCGATAGAGATATCCGCACCGGCGGGGTAGCACACGCCGCCGCCCAGGCAGTGGCCGTGAACTGCACAGATCAGGGGAACCCGCAGTTCATAGAGGGCCTGAGCACCATCGTAATAGACCTCCTGGGTATTGGTGACATCCTTATCCAGGATGCTCTGATAGAATCGCTTGATGTCCACGCCCACGCAGAAGGTTTTGATGTCGGAGTGCATAATGCACACCCAGATGTCATCCTCATGGTTGATATAGTCGCACAGGAGCAGGATCTCCTCCTGCACCACGCCGTCTGCCGCATTCACCGGGGGATTGTGGAGGGTCATAACGGCGATGTGATCCTCCACGGACAGGAATACCTTTTGTAAGGTATGTCCATTGACGGCCTCAATTTTTTTCTCGGACATATTACTGATCCTCCTTGCCATAGCGTTCGTAGTAAGCTTCCCAGAGCTGATCCCGGAACTTGGGGTGGGCGATGTTGATGAGGAGCCGGGCCCGCTCCCGCAGGCTCTTGGCCCGCAGGTTGGCGACGCCGTATTCCGTCACGATGTAGTGGACGTCCGTACGGGTGGTGGTGACAGTGGTGCCGGGCTCAAACACCGGGACGATCCGGGACACTTCCCCGTGCTTGGCCGTGGAGGGCATGGCCAGAATGGCTTTGCCGTCGGGACACATGGCCGCGCCGCGGACATAGTCCAGCTGACCGCCGATGCCGGAGAATTGCTTGGTGCCCATGGACTCGGAGTTCACCTGACCGTTGAAGTCCACCTGTAGGCAGGAGTTGATGGACACCACTTTGGGATTCTGGCAGATCACGGCGGGGTTGTTCACGTAGTCCACAGTCCGCATCATCACGTCCGGATTGTCATCCACAAAGTCGTAAAGCTTTTTGGAGCCCATCAGGAAGGCAGCCACCATCTTGCCCTTGTCCAGCCGCTTGTTGGCACCGGTGATGACCCCCTTCTGGTACAGATCCACCACGCCGTCGGAGAACATCTCGGAGTGGATGCCCAAATCCTTCTTGTCCCCCAGGAACTTCAGCACCGCATCAGGGATGGTGCCGATGCCCAGCTGCAATGTAGAGCCGTCCTCCACCAGGGAGGCCACATTCCGGCCGATGGCTTCCTCCACTTCGCCGATGGTGCCTCCGCCCAGCTCCGGCAGAGGCGTGGATGCCTCCACACAGCAGGTCAGCTGGGAGACGTGAAGGAAGGACTCCCCCATGGTGCGGGGCATCTGGTCGTTGACCTGGGCAATGACCATTTTGGCGTTCAGGCAGGCGGGCTTGGTGCCGCCCACGGAGACGCCCAGGGACACATAGCCGTGCTTGTCCGGCGGAGTGACGGAAACCATCGCCACGTCAATGGGGAAGGTGCCGTCAGAGAAGAATCGGGTGGACTGGTGGAAGAAAAAGGGTGTGTAGTCCGCCCGTCCTTCCTGCACAGCCTTGCGGGTTGGGCCGCCCACAAACATGGCATTGTGGCGAAGGTGCCCCTTCATCTTGGGATCGCAGTACTCCCCTTTTCCCATGGGAACCCAGTGGACGATCTCCACATCCTTATATTGCTCATAGTTTCGCACCAGCGCATCCACCAGGACGGGGGGTTCATTGGCCGCATGGCCGAAAAAGACCCGGGAACCATCGGGGATCTGCCGGACGGCCTCATCTGCCGTCATTAATTTGGAAGCATAGAGTACCTTCCAGTCTTCCATCTCTTGTACCTCCTTAAAATCTCACATATTTCATCGATGGTATGTCTGGCGGGGGATTTCCGCCACCAACACATTCCGTTGGAATTCGACAAATCATTATAGCAAAAATCTTGCCAATTTAAAAAAACATTCCAGCGAAAAGCCAGAAACCCCTATGACTGTATGGAATTGCGGTTCCTCCTGAAATTCAAAAAAGATCGAATTATTTTCCATGACGGAAACGGGGCCTCGATTATGTGAAAAAAATTGCAATTTTGTGTTCCAAAATTGGAACGAATTTTGAGCAGAGTGCTCCGAAATTGGAACTTGTGAAAACATAAGATTTATGATATAGTCATTTTTGTTAAAAACAAAGCAAAGATGATATGAGTTTTGACGATAAAAAGTGTGATTTCAAATTTGAAATTGCACAAAAGAGCAAAAGGCGAAGGGAGGTGTTCCATTTTTGGAGCAAAAGCAGGTGCGCTCGCAGTTTTCCCATGAGACCATGGAGGAACTGCGCAAGCGAGTTTTGGATTTGGAAGAACAGAACCGTGTCCTGGATGCTTTTATCGAGAACTCTACGGATGCCATCCAGATCTCAGACCGGAATCTGGTGACGCTGCGGATCAACCGGGCTTATGAGGTCCTCACCGGGATTCGGAGAGAGGAGTTAGTGGGGGTGCCGGTGGAGCAGTTGGTGAAAAACCATCTGATTTCCGAATCCTGCGGTGCTATCGTAGCAAAGACCAAAAAGCCACACACCATTGTGCAGACCTTCTATCGCACAGGGCGCAGTGCACATGTGTCCTGCACGCCGGTATTTGATAGCTGCGGTGAGATTGAATTCTATATCTGTAATGACCGGGATTTGGACGAAATCAGCTCTTTGCAGCAGGAGCTTGATAAGATCCGGGGACTGAATGACCAATATCTCCAGGAACTGGAGAGCATCAAGGCCCGGATGGGTGGCCAAAGCAAACTGATTGTGGCCGATAAGGAGATGCTGAAGGTGCTGGCCCTGGCCGCCCGGATAGCCAAGGTGGACTCTACCGCCCTTCTGCTGGGAGAAACCGGTGTAGGTAAGGATGAGATTGCCAGATTTATCCACCAGAACAGCGGGCGGTCCAACCGGCGGTTTGTTCCCATCAACTGCGCTGCCATCACAGAGTCTCTCTTTGAGAGCGAACTCTTTGGACATGAAGGCCATGCCTTCACCGGCGCTGGCAGTAAAGTGAAGCCAGGCCTTCTAGAGGCAGCAGATCACGGAACGCTGTTTCTGGATGAGGTCGGCGAGCTGTCTCTGAATATGCAGGCCAAACTGCTCCATGTGCTGCAGAACCGCTCTTTCATCCGCGTGGGCGGCAACGAACCCGTACAGGTGGACATCCGAGTGATCGCCGCTACTAACTGCGACTTGGAAGAGATGGTGCAGCAGAAACGCTTTCGGGAGGACCTGTATTACCGGCTGAATGTCATGCCGATCCATATTCCGCCGCTCCGGAAGCGAAAAAATGACATCATTCCTCTGGCTCAGCATTTTCTAGATTACTACAATCAAAAATACGACTTTCATCGGAAACTGTCCCCAGCAACCTGCTTTGCGTTGCTGAACTATCGGTGGGAAGGGAACGTCCGCCAGCTGAAAAACAGCATTGAGCAGGCAACCATCATCACGGATACAGACTTGATTCAGCCGGAGAGCTTGCCGATGAACGTGGCGGGTCCGGAGCCTGTTCAGGATGCTCCGGCAGAGGCGGGACTGAATGAGATGCTGGAGCGTATGGAGCTGCGGTATCTCCAGACATTCTACGAGCGGTACGGAAGTATCCGTAAGGCTGCGGAACGCCTGAAACTCCCGCCCACTACGTTCCTACGCCATTGGGAACAGCTACGGCAGAAATATGGAACCTCTTCAGCAGAAGGCAAAGAATGAGGATCTGACAAAATAAACATCCGCTAATGCAATGTGGATACTATGTATTCAAATTCCAAAATGCAATATGAAATGAGTTGGGCCACGGGATGCTTGGAATGCGGGCAACTCTATGTAAATGGCACAGACCTTTGGACCCATGTGGGGAGCTGGGTAAAATCAGCGGGGCGGCTCGTGCGGCTCTGCTGATTCTTTGTACAAGACCATCCGGGCTTTTTTGTGGGCAAGCATCTCGTCCAGCTATACGGCGGCTGCAGTTCTGGGCAGAAGCCCGGCCCCACTTTTGTGGCCAGAGGACGAAAGATAGGGAGAGGGAACGCGCTTTTGCTAAATACGCGAATTACGACGCCGTCGACAAAGAAGCCTTTTTTCTCTGTCATTGAGCCCCCAACAATTCCGCCCTCGTTTGCCCCTGTGGGCCGCTGTGTCGGGCGGACGAGGCCGGGGCGGCATCCGTTGCCCACAAACAACTGCCTTCGGCCCTTGTCGGGCCAGCGTGGCGAAAAGACGAGATACCTCACGCCTGCATTGGCCTTTCTCATCAAATGGCAAGATGACATGAGGTTTGCCCACAACGATTGGCCCCACTTCCGTTGGAGGATTCCCATGTTTCTGGAAGTGAACCGGGGGACGAAAAAAAGCAGGAGAAAGAACCGGCGCTTTTGTTGCGCCGATTCGCTCACAACTTCCCGCAGTGCGGGCAGTTGCGGGATTTTGAAAGAGCGTTGTTCCACACATGAAATAGCAGCAATGACGCTTTTCTCCGCAAAATTCGGCTGTCTCCTTAGATCCGCAGAGTGCCGCTGGGGCGTTCCGGGGCTATTGAGGCACGAAAGCCCCTTCAAAGAATGCGTCGCTGAAAACAAGACAAGGATTCCAATCAGGCAGACAAATTGTTACTTTTCTGATAGTAGGCGCCGTGTCCCCTGGCTATTGAGCCAGCATCGTGACATGCTTTTCCGCTGACAAGGAGGCGGTACGATGTACGACTACTTGAAGGCCTTGCACGCAAGGTCCTGCCAGGAGCCAGAACTTCAAAAAGTCCGGGCGGAACTGGACCAAGCCTACAGAGAAATCAACGCAAGGTTAGGCCAACAAGATCAGGAGACCTTGCTCCAGTTGGCGGATCTGGAGAATGAACTGCGGGAGGAAACCTCCTGACATTCTTCATCACCGGGCTTCAGTTAGGTATAGGGATCGCCGGGGAGATGGAACGGTATTGCCTTGAGGACGAGGAAGAAACGCGGGCCACAGAGAGGGCGAAAATGAAGGATCCCCAGGTCAAAATTGATGTGCTATACAAAGAAAAGAGCCGCTGTCGGCCGCTCTTTCTTAACTTTTTGATAACAGTCACCTTTCCATCTGGCTATTTCTTTTTTCTGTGGCATTTTGTTTCGCTGATGAGAGCTCGCTGGCTCCATAAATGTGAGCAACCGAGCGAAGCGAGACGCTTATCGAGTCGTAAAGGGAGGCGGATGCCATGGCAAAGAAACGGGCCAACGGTGAAGGTAATATCAGGAAAAGATGGCCGGTGGGAAGGGCGGTATACCGCCGGGCATAATCCGGAGACCAGGAAGCTAATCTACAAAAACGTCTTGGGCCGGACCCAGGCAGAGGCGAAGAACAAGCTGAAAGCGGCCATCGAGGAAACCAAGAGCTTGGACGTCACCAAGGCGGGGAAGTACACGGTAGGTACCTGGATGGACGAGTGGTTCGAAAATTACGCAAAGATCAAAGCGAGACCGTCCCCCCACCAGACCTACCGGGGGTACATCAACAACCACATTAAGTCGAATATCGGCAAGGTCCCGCTGGAAAAGCTCACTTCTCTGGAGTTACAGAAATTCTGCAAGAAGCTGCTGACCAGCGGGAGAATTGACAGGGTCGAGAGCAAAAATCAGGCAAAGGGTTTGAGCCCCAAGACGGTGCGGAACATCTGCCAGATCATCGCCTCGGCCATGAAGCTGGCCAAAGAGCAACGGCTGATTGCAGCAGACCCCACAGAGGGCTGTGCCTTGCCGAAGCTGAAACGCAAGGAGATGAAAACGCTGCCCATTGAACAGCTGGCATCCTTCCTTAGAGATGCCAGAAACAGTAGGATATTCGAGATGTACTATGTGGAGCTGGCAGCAAGATTGAGAAGAGGCGAATTGCTTGGCCCGAAATGGGAAGGCATCGATTTCGAACACGGAAACCTTTGGATGAAACAGTAGATCGCCCGGATCAGCAGAAAAATCGTAGATGCCTCCCTGAAAACCAAGAAGGCCTACCGGACGCTGCCCCTGGCAGAGGACACGATCCAGGTTCTGAAACAGCAGAAGAAAAAAGCGGGCAGTAGCCTCTGGGTGTTCCCCGGGCCCACTGGCGGGCCCATCTCACCAGACAGCGTCCTGCATATACTCCACCCGGTGCTGAAGCGGGCGGGGTTGCCCAGAGTTCGATTCCACGACCTCCGGCACACGTTCGCTATGCTGGCACTTCAGAATGGGGTGGACATTAAGACGGTGTCCGGGATGCTGGGACATTTCAGCGCAGGCTTCACGCTGGACACCTACGCCCACGTCACGACAGCGGCGCAAAAGGAGGCGGCCAGGACTATGGAAAAAGTCCTGACGGCGGCAATCTGAAAGCGAAAAAATAATCCCAAACAGCAGGAAAGCCTTGGCGCAGAAGGGCTGCGCCAAGGCACGTTTTTTGCCCTGTCTGGGTCACGGTTTGGGTCAACTGCAAATTTTGCAAAATCGCGTAATTTCTCCGGAAACTTTTGGAGACAAAAAGTGAAGAAAAACCGTCTGATTTCTTGCGAAATCAGACGGTTTTGTGGTTGCGGGGGCTGGACTTGAACCAACGACCTCCGGGTTATGAGCCCGACGAGCTACCAACTGCTCTACCCCGCGATATTCTGTTCTGTGGTGCCGGTGACCGGACTCGAACCGGTACAGTATCGCTACCGGGGGATTTTAAGTCCCCTGTGTCTACCAATTCCACCACACCGGCAGCTGTCGGCAATGATTAGAATACCATACTCTCCAGTCATTGTCAAGCACGGGCAAGGAAAACCTTTCAAATTTTTTCGACAACTCCCGTTGCAAAAAGTCCAGACAGGTGCCCGTTTCCGTGCAATTTTCCGCCCGGAGGCGCATATACTGGCTGAGAACCCAAATGCAAAGGAGGAAATAAAATGATGAGACACCAGACGATCAGCGGCGGGGATGTGGATGACCTGATCTTTCAGGACAGCTGGACCACCAGTCAGCGATAAGAACTGCAGGACGCCGCTTTCGCGGCGTCCTTTTGCGTCACGGACAGATGGTGCCCCCGCCCAGCACCAGATCTCCATCGTAGAACACCACCGCCTGCCCCGGGGTGACGGCCCGCTGAGGCTCTGTGAACACCATGCGGATGCGGCCGCCGGGCAGCGGTTCCACTGTGGCGGCAGCTTCCCGCTGGCTGTACCGGGTCTTGGCGGTGACGGACAGGGGGCGGTCCGGCTCCGGTACGGAGAGCCAGTTCACCCGCTCCGCCGTCAGCTCCCGGGTGTAGAGGCGGTTGTCCTCCCCTAGGATCACGGCATTCCGGTCCGGGTCCTTCCCCAGCACGTACTGCGGCGCGTTGGCGCTGACGCCCAGCCCTTTCCGCTGGCCGATGGTATAGCATTCCATTCCCCTGTGGCGGCCCAGCACACGGCCTTCTGAGTCCAGGAAGTCACCGGGGACGGGCTCCACGCCGCCATACTGCCGCAAAAACGACACATAGTCCCCATCCGGCACAAAGCAGATGTCCTGGCTGTCGGCCTTCTGGGCGTTGGACAGGCCGTTGGCGGCCGCCAGGGCCCGCAGGGCAGGCTTTTCATAGTCTCCCACCGGCAGCAGCAGATGGGCCAGCTGGTGCTGGGTCAACTGATAGAGGAAGTACGTCTGGTCCTTCCGTCGATCCGCGCCCCGCAGCAGCTGCCAGCGGCCGGAGGGCGTATCGAGGCGGACTCTGGCGTAATGGCCGGTGGCCATGGCGTCCGCGCCCTGGTCCAGCGCCCAGTCCAGCAGGGCGCCGAACTTGATCTCCCGGTTGCAGTCAATGCAGGGATTGGGTGTGCGGCCGTGGGTGTAGGCCCACACAAACCGGTCCATGACCCGCTCGCGGAACAGATCGCACAGGTCCAGCACCACATGGGGAATCCCCATGCCGGCGGCCACGGCGCGGGCTGTCTCGATATCATCCGCAGAGCCGCACAGGCCCGGGCGGTCCTTATAGGGATGCAGGCGCAGCGTCACGCCGGTGACATTATAGCCGGCCTGCCGCAGCAGCAGCGCCGCTGCGGCGCTGTCCACGCCGCCGCTCATGGCCACAAATACACGCTGGGACATAAATGGGTTCCTCCTGAAAAGGCCGACGGAGCGCCGGTCGTGTGATAGGGCTATTGTAGCCGATTTCCGGAAAAAAGGAAAGCCGCTTCTGCGAAAAAAACCGACCCCAGCCGGAGCCAGGGTCAGTCCAGATGGCGCTGGGAGAAAGCCTGGGGGGGCAAGGCGTCCGCCAGGGCCAGGAGGAGCGGATTGAAGCCGCCGTTGTAATCGAACTTCACGTCCGACACGTCCGCAGTCCCGCATCGCCGGTCCGGCAACGACAGGGTGAAGCGGGACCCCTGCCCCGGCCGGGACTCGGCAATCATGGTGCCGCCGTGGCGCTCTGCGATGTGCTGGCAGATAGGCAGTCCCAGGCCCAGGCCGTGGGGCTGGGGCGCCATCGCATCGTCGTGAAGGTAGCGGTCGAACAGGAAGGGGATCTGGTCCTCCTGGATACCGCAGCCGGTGTCGGACACGGACAGGCGGACCCATCGGTTGATGAATTTCAGCTCCACGGTCACCGCGCCTCCGGCGGGGGTAAACTTCAGGGCATTGGAGAGCAACTGGTAGAGCAGCAGCTCGATGGAGGGCTGGTGAAAAGCGCAGGTGTGGCAGTCCGCAGCGCTCCGGAATTCCAGCTGGACCTTTTTGAGCGCAAACAGACCCTGAGCCCCGGCACAGACCGCACGGACCGTCTCCGTCAAATCCCGGTCCCGGACGGGGAGGGGCGCGTCCTGCCCCAGCTCTCCCGCCGCCGTCAGATTGTTCACCAGCCGCAGCAGGCGGTAGTAGCTCTGATCCAGCAGGGAAGCTGTGGAATCCAGCGCCGGATCCCCCTCCCGCCGGATGGCAGGCGCCAGCTGGGCGGCCGCCAAGTGCAGGTTTCCCAACACGCTGCGCAACTGGGCGGCGATGTTGGGGAACACAACGGAGAAGTCAAATTGCTCTGCTTCCATAGGCGCATCCTTTCAGCTGGGATTCTCTCTTGTAGCATATACGGGGAGGGGCTTTCAAACCGTGGAAAAGCCTGCCTCGAACACCAATAGGATAGCAAAAAAGGGATGCAAAGACAAGGTCTTTGTCGAAAAAGGGGGAAAATTGTCGAAGTCCGGCAGACACGGCCGAACAGAAGTCCAGTCTGTGCAAAACGGACAACAAATCTTGCGTTTTATATGCGCAATTTTACGCAAAATTGCGGTGACATTTTCCGGTAATATGGTATAATGAGGACAACATCCGCTGCGGCGGAATACGGAATACAGGAAGGAATGGGAACATGGCGATCAAAGTGGGAATCAACGGATTTGGCCGGATCGGCCGCGTGGCACTGCGGATCATGGTGGAGCGCGGCAGCGCCACCTATCAGATGTGCGGCATCAACCTGCGGAACGCGGACCTGGACTACATGGTCTATCAGGTGAAGTACGACTCCGTGTTCAAGACCTTTCAGGGCACGGTGGAGCGGGACGACCGTCACCTGATTATCAACGGCAAGAAGATCCGGGTTTACAGTGAAGACGACGCCGCCAACATCCCCTGGGACGACTGCGGCGCCGAGTACATCATCGAGTCCACGGGCGCCTACTGCACCACGGAAAAGGCCTCCGCCCACTTCCGGCACGGGGCGAAAAAGGTCATCATCTCCGCCCCGGCCAAGGACGACATCACGCCCACCTTTGTCATGGGAGTGAACCACAAGCGGTACACCCCGGAGATGGACGTGGTCTCCAACGCCTCCTGCACCACCAACTGCCTGGCCCCCATGACTAAGGTCATCAACGACACCTTCGGCATCGAGCAGGCGCTGATGTCCACCATCCACGCCGCCACCGCCAAGCAGAAGGCTGTGGACGCCCGGGCGGGCCGGGACTGGCGTACCGGCCGCAGCGTCCTGGGCAACATCATTCCCTCCACCACCGGCGCGGCCAAGGCGGTGGGCGTGGTAATTCCGGAGCTGAAGGGTAAAATGACCGGCATGAGCTTCCGGGTGCCCACCAACGACGTGTCCGTGGTGGACCTGACCGCCCGCCTCAAGCAGCCTGCCAGCTATCATGATGTGTGCGTGGCCATGGAAAACGCCGCCCAGAACAGCATGAAGGGCATCATCACCTGCACCAACGACCAGGTGGTGTCCTCCGACCTGACGGGGTTTTCAGAGACCTGCATCTTCGACGAGACCGCCGGCATCATGCTGGACAACAACTTTGTGAAGCTGATCGCCTGGTATGACAACGAGTGGGGCTACACCAACAAGATCCTGGATCTGATGGCCTACATGCATACAGCGGACCAGAGCCGGTAATACGCTTTTTAGGGCGCGGGCAGCTGCCTGCGTCCTATTTTTTTCATATTAACATAGTACTTTGTACGTTGTCAATAAAGTACTAGACTATATTTTTCTTTATTGGGAAATAGGGTACACTTTTCTCAAACAGCAGGAGCAGTGCTTTTATGAGAAAACGTGACCCAAACAGAATAGAGATGGGACGCCGCTTTCGGGAAGCCAGAGAGCGACTCAACTGGAGCAGAGAAGTGCTTGCCGAGCGGGCCGATCTATCTGTGTCCTTTATTGCGGATTTGGAGCTGGGAAACACCGGCACCCGGCTGGAGAACTTTATCCGCCTGTGCCGCCTGCTGGATTTGAACGCCGACTATGTGCTCTTCGGCGCGCCCGGGGACGCTGTGCAGCGGATCACGGATCTGCTGCGGGACCGGGACGAAGAGACGGTCCGGGTGGTGGAGCGGACCGTGGAGGCCCTGCTGCGGGCCCTGGACGAACAGCAGACAACGTGACAGACGGCGCCCGGCCAGACTGGCCGGGCGCCGTGTTGCCCACTGTGGCGGATTCAAAGAGGCCGCGCCAAAGGCGCGGCCTCTTGTCATGCTTTTTCTGCCTTGGACCGCTCCGCCCGCTTCCGGCGGCGGCTGGCACCGCTGCGGCGGGATCTGGCGGCCGGGGCGGCAGGCTCCGCCGTCCCGGCAGGCTCCTCCGCATCCTGTGGGGCGCTCTGGGCCGGGGCGGGCTCGGCGGTCTCCGCCGGCTTCGCCGCCGCGCGGCTGCGCCGCTTTCCGGGCTTGGACGCCGCCTTGTTTTCCGGCGCGGGGGAGGGGGCCGCCGCCTCCTGGACCGGAGGCGGGGTGAGCAGGGCCTCCAGATGCTCATAGGCCAGCTGACCCTGCACGGGGCCGTACTGCCGGGCCAGGGCGGCGGCCAGCTCCTCCCGAGTGCCTGCCCGCAGCAGGAACGCCGCCTGGAGACAGTCCTGAATGGAGGGGCGCAGAGCCACCTCCCGGAACGTGGAGGCGTATCGTGCGTGGAGGGCACTCATGGCGGCCTCATATCCCTTGTCCTGGCTGATGACATAGGCGAAATCCGCCTCTCCTCTTCCCACCAGGACGCCCAGCTCCGTGATGATCTGGAAGTCCAGGGAGTTCTTGCCTCCCTTCACGCTCTCCAGATACTGCACCTGGGCCTTTGTGCCGGCGCACAGCTTTTTCACGTTGGCCAGGGTCTGCCCCTTGCCGAAAAAGACCAGGACGGTGTCCTCGGCAGTCAGCAGGTCGATACCCTGGAGCCCGGTGCCAATGTTGTTGTCGCCGTCCACCAAAAAAATCATCTTCATCAAATTGTTCTTTCTTTCCTCGTATTTTGACCCATAGCGGGGATTTGCCGGTATCAGTATAGCAGAAGATGCCGAAAAGGACAAGAGGCATTGCGCGCCATCTCCGGGGCGGAGCGAAAAAGGGCGGAGCCGCTGACGCGGCTCCGCCCTGTCTGCCAGGTACGGGTCACTCCTCTTCATCCGTGACGATCAGGCCGTATCCGCCATTTTTCCGGCGGTAGACGATAGATAGGCCGTCATCCTCACTGCTGCGGAACACGAAAAAACTGTGGTCCAGCAGGTTCATCTGCAGGATGGCCTCCTCCGGACTCATGGGCTTCACGGAGAAGCGCTTGGTACGGACGATGGGGAACTCCTTCTCCTCAGCCACCTCAAAGTCGTCCGCCGGGGCGGGCGGGGGGAAGCCCTCAGTCCGCAGGCGCTTGGCCAGGCGGGTCTTGTTCTTCAGAATCTGCCGCTCGATATATCCCACAGCGGCGTCAATGGCGCCGCGCATATCTCCGTCAGGAGCCTCCGTCTGTGCCCGCAGCAACGTGGTGCCGCCGCGGATCGTGATCTCCACCGAGCACAGATGGTCCTTCTCCACAGAGAAAGTGACAAACGCGGTGGTATCCTCCTCCCGGAAGTATCGCTCCAGCTTGGAGATCTTCTTCTGGGCATATTCCTTGATGGAATCATTCAGCGGGACTCTCTTGCAGGCAAAGGTATACTTCATAGGGATCGCTCCTTTCGTGTGGGAGAGATCGGGGATCTCTCCCCTTTTTATTAATATAGCACAAATCTTTCCATTTGAAAAGGGGCGAGCCGGTGAAATTCACAAATTGTTCAGAGCCCGCAGCGATCCGACAAAAGAGGAGCCGATCCGACAAAAGCTCCTATTTACAAGGGATGCAGGGCGGGTGTATGATAATCCCGGAAG
>NZ_JAOQKG010000005.1:320523-343342 GCF_025567605.1 Oscillibacter acetigenes
GGACGTCCCCGCCGGGTGGCTGCCGCTGGGCCGGGGACTGCGGGCGGGCCGCTCCGGCCTGGGGAGCGTCCGCTTGATGGAGAGATTGACCTTTCCATTCTCCGTGGAGAGCACCAGGACCTTGACGGCCTGCCCCTCCTGCAGGTAGTCATGTACGTCGTTGACAAACGTGTTGGCGATCTCGGAGATGTGGACCAGGCCGGACTTCCCATTGTCCAGGGCCACGAACGCGCCGAATTTGGTGATGGAGGTCACCTTTCCTTCCAAAATGCTCCCTACCTGAAGCTCCATATAGTGTACTGTTTCTCCTTCCGGATGGTTTTCCCGCTCCCGTGGAAGCGGGTCGTATCAAAAAAGACCGGCTCCCGGCACAAGCGGGGGAGGCGCTCCGCCTCCCTCGTCGCCCGGCTCCGGTCAGTTGCCCACAGAAAACACACGCTGATTGGGGGAGATCAGCCCCAGCTCTTCCTGCGCGATCTCCTTCATCTTATCCTCGGTGGCGCCCTCGGCGATGTCCGCGGCCAGGGCGGCGTTTTCCTGCTCCTGGGCCTGGACCTGGGCCGTCAGGGCGTCCCGCTGGGCCTGGGCGTCCTGCACCTGGCTGTGGAGGCTGCGCAGCTGCAGTCCGATCGCCGCCAGAATCACCAGGATCAGAAGCTTGGTGAGGACGCTTCCTCTGGACCGCTTCTTTGGCTGCCGTCCTGCTCTTGCCATGCCGCCCGCCTCCTTTGTAAAGCCTTCTGCCGTGCTTGGTGTTTTTTATTGTATAACATTTGCGAATAAAATAAAAGAGATTTTTTCCCCATCTGCCAATTTTTTTACACAAATTTTCCGCTCCCCGCAGGGGAATGGCGGTCAGATGCAGCAAAAATGCCAGGGTATCCACCCAAAAATCCCACACCGGCCGCAAAAACGGGGAGAAGGCGGTGAAAAACAGCACACCGCCGCCCACCGCCCCCAGCAGCAGATACAGCCGCAGCTGCCCCTGCGCCCGGCGGAGCATGAAGAGGAAGACCGCCAAGCCCGCGGCCATGCAGTACAGGATGTCCAGCGCCGACGTCAGGCGGGGCAGCCGCAGGCGGAAGGCCCGCAGCAGGTCATACAGCAGCGCCGCAGCCATGCCCAGCAGGATCGCCTGACAGAAGAGCAGGAGCGGCTGGGAGAGAGCAGGGGCCATGGCGCCTCACCCGAACAGCCGGTGGAAAAGGCCCCCCCGCTCCTGACCGCCGTCCTCATAGGAGACGGAATCGATCCGGCCGTCCACATGGAGCTCGCCCCCGTCCAGGGACAGCTTGCCGATGTGCAGGTCCTCTCCGGTAATGACCAGCGTTCCCACGCTGGTGGACATGATGATGCCGGTCTCGTCGAACCGCTCCACGTCCTCCACTCCGGAGACCGTGAGCCGCTCCCGGCCGATCAGCTCCAGACGGTGGCCCGCCTGGGACATGGCGTTGTTGTAGTCGTTCATTCCGCGTCCCTCCCTGTCCCAACTATATGGGAGGGGCGGGGAGAATATGCGTCCGGCCTTACCGGCCGATCTCCCGGTACAGCGTGCCGGCGTCCGCCTGGCGCACCGTCTCCTGGACGTCCAGCACCTCCACCGTTACGATGCGCTGGCCGAAGCGCAGGGAAATCTGGTCCCCCACCTTCACGTCGTAGGAGGCCCGGGCAGGCTTGCCGTTGACGGTGACCAGGCCGTTGTCACAGGCCTCGTTGGCCACAGTCCGCCGCTTGATGAGGCGGGAGACTTTGAGATATTTATCCAAACGCATGGGCGGCTCCTTTCTCATGGGAAACGGGACTGCCGGCACCACAGCACCGGCAGTCCCGAAATCACAGGGTCAGATCACTTCGCCACGGCGTCCTTCAGGGCCTTGCCGGCCTTGAACACGGGCACTACAGAAGCGGGGATCTCAATGGACTCCTTGGTCTTGGGGTTGCGGCCCACGCGGGCGGCACGCTTCTTGACCTCGAAGGATCCAAAGCCCACCAGCTGCACCTTGTCGCCGTCTTTCAGGGCGGCAGTGATGGCGTCAAACGTGGCGGACACAACAGCCTCGGCCTCCTTCTTGGAAACGTCGGCAGAAGCGGCGACAGAATTGATGAGTTCAGCTTTGTTCATGGATGTTATCCTCCTATACAATGTGTGATGCGCTTGCTAGATGATTTATTCCTAACGCAGGCAGGCGCGCCCGCGATTAAGACGGATCGTGGGATTTTGCATCGTTCCAGAGGGCCAGCAGCTCCGCCTCACCGCACTCCGGCAGAGGCTTGTCCGCGGCCTCTTCCACCGCGCGGAAGCGGCGGTCAAACTTGTCGCAGGCCCGGTGGAGGGCGTCCTCCGGGTCCACGCCCGACATCTGGGCGATTTTGGCGGCCATAAACAGCGTGTCGCCCAGCTCCTCCCGGATGCCGTGGGGCGCATCGGCGGCCTGACCGGCCTCCAGGGCGGCCCGGAGCTCACGGACCTCCTCTTCCAGCTTGTCCAGTGCCTGGAGAGAGCTTGTCCAGTCAAAGCCGGCCTTGGCGGTCTTGGACTGAATTTTTTCCGCCCGCCACAGGGCAGGCAGCGTGTGGGGCACGGCCTCCACCGCGTCCGCCGTGGACCGCTGGCCCTTCTCCCGGCGCTTCAGCACGTCCCAGTTGGCCAGGACCTGCTGGGAGGTATCCGCCTGCACGTCCCCAAAGACATGGGGATGGCGGTACACCAGCTTCCGGGCCACGCCGTCCACCACATTTGCCATGGTGAAGCGGCCCCGCTCCGCCTCGATTTGGGCATGGAAGGCCACCTGCATCAACACGTCGCCCAGCTCCTCGCACATGCCGCTGGCGTCGTCGTGGTCGATGGCGTCCAGAACCTCATAGGTCTCCTCCAGGAAGTTCCGGCGGATGGAGCTGTGGGTCTGCTCCCGGTCCCAGGGGCAGCCCCCGGGAGCCCGCAGCAGCCGCATGATCTCCAGAAAATCCTCGTAGCTGTAAAAATCCTTACGCTGAAACTCTACCATAAGATGCCTGCCTTTGCAAGAAAAATTCACGGGAAACCCCTGATTTTTCAAGGAATTTTAGCGGATCGCCCCCTTGGGAAGGGGGCGCGGCCGCCCGGTTTCTCATTTTAAGTGCAGAAGTTTAATAAGCTTTTCCCCGCGGGGAATGGACCGCACATCCTCCGCCCGCAGGATCCGCAGAGCGATCACCAGCACACCGTAGACGATCACGCCGGCCAGGATGCCCAGCAGGACACAGGCGGCGTTGGCCAGATATACAGACCAGAGCTGGATCTTATCCGGATCCGCAAACATCTGCTGTGCCAGGGCGAGGAAAGCCCCATCCAGCACCCGGCTGGCTAGGCCATAGACCGCCCAGGCCGCGCCGCCCATGAGCAGGGAAGCGGCCACGGGCTTTGCGAAAACTTCGAGATACCGTGGCTTCTGGGGCGAGTATTTCCACACGAAGAACAGATTCAGCACCACGATCACCAGATAGCAGCATAGCGTGGAGATGGGTGCGCCGTGGATGTTGATGTCCGGATTCCCCACCAGGAAATAGTTCATGATGATCTTGACGATGCCGCCGACGATCACGGTGAAGATGGGCAGCTTCTCCTTGCCGTAGGTCTGCAGGATAGCGTTGGTCAGGATCATCAGGCAGATGAAGATGAGGGCGATGCCCAGCACCTGAAGATGGGGGCCCGCCGCCAGGGCATCCTCCCGCTGGGCCGGCAGCACCAGGACCATGATGGGCGTGGAGAGGACACTGAGGCCGATGCCCGCCGGCAGGGCCAGAATGGCGATGATGCGGAAGGCGGAGGAGATGATCCGGTCCGCTCCGGCATGGTCCTGCCGGGCCAGAGCCGCCGCCGCGAATGGAATCAAGCTCATGGTCACCGGGTACACGAAGGAGGCCACCATGTTGGGCATATCCATGGCCATGCTGTACTGGCCGTTCAGGGCGGCGGCCGATTCCTCCGACAGCAGCAGGGCGTTCTGCAGCTGGCCCATGACGATCTTGGTGTCGATGATGTTCAGGATGCTCATTGCGGAGTTGCTGAGGGTGATGGGGATGCCAATGGCCAGGATCTGCCGGATCAGATGGCTGCTGCCGGAGGGGACATCCAGGGACTGTGTCCGATTCCGGTGCTTCGCCAAATATCCCACCAAAAACAGCATGGAGACCGCCGTGCCCGCCGTGACGCCCAGGATGGCCGCGGCGGCGCCCATCTCCAGGCTCATGCCGATGCGCAGTACATACCACGCCAGCGGCAGACCGATAGCCAGTTTCAAAAGCGCCTCCAGTACCTGGGAAACCGCCGTAGGCGTCATGTTGCCCTGGCCCTGGGTGTAGCCCCGCATGCAGGCCAGCAGGCACACGCAGAACACCGCCGGAGCCAGCGCCCGGATGGGCTGGGCCGCCAGGCTGTTCTCCAGAAACCCCGCCAAGCCCTCTGCCTGGAAGAACATAAACAGGGCGCCCACCGTGCCCAGGACGAAAAACAGCACGATGGCGGTGCGGAAGATCTTCCGCTTCTCGTTCTCCCGTCCCTGGGCATGGGCCTGGCTGGTCAGCTTGGAGATGGCCAGAGGCAGGCCCGCCGTGGAGAAGGTCAGCAGGAAATTGTAAATCTTATAGGCAGTGTCGAAATACGTCTTGCCGGGGCCGCCCAGGATGTTGTTCAGGGGGACTTTGTAGAAGAACCCGATAAATTTCACCACAACGACAGCTGCGGCCAGGATGGCGGCGCCGCCCAGGAAGGATTGCTTTTTTTGATTAGACATGAAGCGATTACCTCAAATTACAACAGAGAACTAGGGCGGCGGAATCTGCTGCCCCTATGAGCCTATGGCCTGCCGCTGCCGTTTATAACCGGGCCAGACACGCCTTTACCAGGGCAGAGAACCGGGGCCCCGCCGTGGCGGCGGCGGCAAGCACCTCGTCGGAGGAAAGAGGCTGGTCCAGCACCCCGGCCCCCATATTGGTGCAGAGCGTGAAGCCCAGCACATCCATGCCGCAGTGGGCGGCCACAATGGCCTCCGGCACCGTGGACATGCCCACGGCGTCCGCGCCCAGCGCCCGGGCGGCACGGACCTCCGCCGGCGTTTCGTACTGGGGGCCGGGGAAGTACATATAGACGCCCTGGCGCAGGGGGATGGACAGCTCCTCCGCAGCCTCCCGGGCGGTGTCCTGGAGTCGGGGCGTGTACACATGGCTCATGTCCGGGAACCGGGGGCCGAACTCCTCCAGATTGGGGCCGCAAAGGGGGCTGACACCGAAGAGTTTGATGTGGTCAGTAATCAGCATGATGTCCCCGGCGGAGAAGGCGGTGTTCACCGTGCCGGCAGCGTTGGTGACTACCAGCGTTTCCGCCCCCAGCAGCCGCAGCACCCGGACGGGATAGCTGACATCCTCAAAGGACCAGCCCTCATAGGTGTGGAGGCGGCCCTGCATCACCGCCACGTCCTGACCCGCCAGGCGGCCGAACACGAACCGGCCCGCGTGGTCCGGGGCGGTGGATCGCTTCATGTGGGGCACATCCTCATAGGGGACGGCAATGGGGGACTCCACTTCGTTGCCCAAAGAGCCCAGGCCGGAGCCCAAGATCAGCAGGCACCGGGGGCGGAACGCCCCCAGGCGGTCTCTCAGCGCCTGGGCGCTCTCCTGATATTGTGCGAATGTATATTCCATCTTACGCTTCCTCCTTACAGCTTTTGGCCGCATTCCCGGCAGAATACGTCGCCGCTCCGGGCGGCCGCCCCGCAGAAGGGGCACACCGCGCCGCCCTGGAGCCGAGCGATCTCCCGCTCCAGCCGGTCGATCTGCTGGCGGAGCCCGTCGATCTCCTGAAGCTTTGCCAGCAGTACCTCGGACTCCGTGAGGGTGCCGGTGTGGGTGGCGTAGATCATCTCCCCCACCTCCCGCAGGGCGGTGCTCACCGCTCCCTTCAGGTCCATGATCCGGATATTCAGCTTGGCCACGGACAGGAGCTCTCCCGCCCGCTTTCCCATGCCGTAGGCGGCATCCGCCGCACTGCCGCCCACCTGGGAGGCAGTGCGCTGCACCGCGTCCAGCAGTTCCTGCAACCGCTCATTCATGGCTTGTATGACCTCCAAAGAAAGATTGGGGCAGAGGGGCAGCCCCGCTCAGCTGGGATAGATGCTGCCGCCGATGAACTCCCGCACCAGGGAGCTGGGGGCGATGTTGGACTCTTCCATGATCTCGATCCGCTCAAATCCCCGGAGGATGTCGTCCGCGATCTCATACTTGCCCTGGGGCAGCGCCTCCAGCAGGGGGACCACGAAGGGCTTCAGCACCGCCACCTCATCCGGCAGGGAGGAGTCGAACATCAAGTCCGCATTCTCCTTATAGGGGGAGATATACAGCTTTTCCCCCCGGCGGACATTGGGCCACATCTTCAGGGTGAAGTTGGCGTCGCTGCCCCGGAACTTGTAGTCCCGGACGATCCGGCGGCACAGGCGCAGCCAGGGGTGCTGGAACACCACGGCGCCGTCCTCGTCCACCACATTGGACCGGGCCGCGATATACAGCTTGAAGGCCTTGGGATTCTTGCCCACGATCACGTCGTTCAGGGCGTGGATGCCCTCAAAGATAGCCAGCTCGTCGGGCCCCAGCTTCAGCGGCTGAGACAGGATGTCGGAGCGCATCTGTCGGGCGAACTCGTACTTGGGCACGTGGATGGTCTCCCCCCGGTCCAGCATGGAGAAGTGTCGGTTCAGCAGCTCGATGTCGAGGCAGAAGGGAGACTCGTAGTCGATGGCGCCCTCCCGGTTCCGGGGCGCCGTCTCCGGGTCGATGGTGTTGAAGTAGTTGTCCATGGAGATGGTGTGGGTCTGGATGCCCATTTTCTCCAGCTGCTCTTCGATCTTCAATGCCGTGGTGGTCTTGCCGGAGCCGGAGGGGCCGGACAACAGGATGATGCGGGACTCCTTCCGGTGATCGGCAATCTTCTGGGCCGCCGTCTCCACTTTTTTGGCAAAGGCGGCGTCGCACGCCTCCGCAAAGCCCTTGGGGTCAGAGCGGACAGCGTCGTTGATCTCTTTCAGGGAATAGGCCATGGCGATGCTCCTTTCACAGTGCTTCATAAAAGGCGGCGAAGGCGGTCTGATTGGCCTGCCACTTCTCCGGCCGCTGGATATACTCGGTGGGATATTTCACGTTGAACGCCCGCTGGATCTGGTTGGTGCCCGGCACCACCATCTTGGTGGACCCGGCGGCGCCGAAGGACAGGATGGAGCACAGCTCCGACATGATGTCCACGTTGTACCAGCACTCGCCGCCGCTGCGGCACCAGCCGATGTTCTCAAAGCTGCCGGACATGTACTTCTGCCGGTATAGGTAGTAGGGACGGTATCCGGCGGTCCGGAGGGTGGGAGAGGCGTAATCCAGCATCTCGGCCACCGTCTCCGCGCCGGGGATCCGCAGTCCCTCCGTCAGGATGCGGCTGCCCTTTTTCAGCGCCAGGGTGTGGACGGTGATATCGTCGGGGCCGTAGGTCAGGCACCGGTCCAGGGAGCGGCGGAAGCCCTCCGCCGTATCCTCCGGGAGTCCGGCGATCAGGTCCATGTTCACGTGGGGGAAGCCGCACCGGGCCACCAGCTCCATGGCGCGGTCGATGTCCGCAGCCGTGTGGCACCGGCCGATGGCCCGCAGCACGTTCTCTTCAAAGGTCTGGGGGTTCACCGAGACCCGGGTGACCCCGTGGGTGCGGAGCACCACCAGCTTTTCCGCCGTGATGGTGTCCGGCCGGCCCGCCTCCACAGTGATCTCCTCACAGGCGGTACGGTCGAAGGAGGTCTCGAAAGCAGTGAGGACCCGGTCCATCTGCTCCGCCGTCAGGGTGGTGGGGGTGCCGCCGCCCATGTAGAAGGTCCGCACCCGCAGTCCCGCCCGGCGAACCATCTCGCCGCCGGCGGAGATCTCCCCACACAGGGCGTCCACATAAGGGGGCACCAGGGCAAAGCTCCGCTCCACCGACTGGCTGACAAAGGAGCAATAGGCGCACCGGGTTGGGCAGAAGGGAATGCCCACGTACACGTCAATGTCCCGCTTCTCCAGCCGCCGGGCGGCCTTGGCCGCGGTGGCGCCGGTCTCCAGGGCCAGGGCGGCCCGGGAGGGGGTGACGAAATAGTGCTCCTCCAAATACGCCCGGGCCTCTTCCGGGGACTTCCCGTCCTCCAGGGCCCAGGTCACCGGCTTGTCGGGCCGGACGCCGGTGAGCATTCCCCAGGGGGGCGTCACGCCGGTGACCGCCCGGGCCGCCAGGAAGAAGCAGGCGCCGACGGCGTGGCGGCGGAGGCCCTCCCGCTGGAAATCGCCGCCGGAGAGGGGCTCCTGATAGGTCTGCTCGGTGGTCTTGCCGCCCCGGCAGAGGGAGACCGCCACCCGGCAGAGGTCCCCCGTCTCCTCCAGCGAGATCACGGCCCAGCTGTCATCGCCTGGGGTGATCGGCTCGTAGACAGGCAGTTCCCCGGGGAACAGATTCATCAGGCTCTGCTCCACCACATACCGCTCGTCATGGCCGCGGAAAACCAGTTTCATGGGCGCGCCCTCCTCACTGCATGGCCTGGAGCAGATAGGGGTTCCAGCGCCGCTCCCGGTCCAGGGTGGATGCCTCCATGTGGCCGGGCAGGACCCGGAGGTCTCCCTCCAGCTGCCCCAGCCGCCGCAGAGAGGCCATCATCTTCTCCATGGACCCGCCGGGGAAGTCCGTCCGGCCGCAGGAGCCCGCAAAGAGCGTATCCCCGCAGAAGAGGGCGTCTTGGCACCGGAGGGTGACAGACCCCTCGCTGTGGCCGGGGGTGGCCAGAACGGTCACCGTCAGGCCGCCCACAGCCACCGTGTCCCCCTCGTCGTAGTCCCGCACGTCCCCGCTGAGGAGCGGGAACAGCTGCTGGGTGCAGGCATCGGCGTACACATCCCGGCGATTCAGATACACCGGGGTCTCCGGCCATTTGGCCTGGAGCTCTCCCACAGCGCCGGTGTGGTCGTAGTGGCCGTGGGTCAGCAGGATGGCGCAGGGCACACAGCCGGTTTCCGCCACCGCGGCGGCGATCCGCGCCCCATCCCCGCCGGGATCAATGACGGCGCAGGTCTTGGCATCCTCGTCGCAGAGGAGATAGCAGTTGGTGCCGATGGGGCCCACCTGCAAGCACTTGATCTTCATGGGAGACCTCCCTTGCCAAATGAAAATATCAGAGGCAGGCGGCGGAAATCCCGCCCGCCCATGTGTGGAATGGACAAATGCCCTGTCACTCCGCAGGGCGGATCATGCCCGCGTCCCACAGGGTCTCAAAGGTGTTCACAGCGCCGCCGTGCTCCACGATCTTTCCGCCCTCCACCCGGTCGATGTTCACGCCGGTGAAGATCAGGCGTTTTCCCGTGGGGACTGTTCCGGGCCAAGGGCCCAGGTGGGTCCCCTCCATAACACACTCGGAGACGACATACGGCGCGGCCCAGTGCTGGCGGAGGATGCGGACCGTGTAATCCGGATACGTCTCCCGCAGAGCCGCCAGATGCCGCACCATGCCGCCGGGACCCAGGGGAGTGGTCCACTCCCCCTGGCGGAGCACGCAGCCCTCCTCGACGAAGCGGGGCAGGTCCTCCAGACGGTGCTGGGAGACCACGGTCTCATAGAACGTCCGCACCAGCTCCGGCGGCGCCATTTCGCCGCCGCCCTGCGCCGCTTCCCTCATAAGGGCCGCTCTGTGTCGAAGAGGATGGTGACGGGGCCGTCGTTCCGGGAGTCCACCTGCATATCAGCGCCGAACTCCCCATGCTGAACGTCGAAGCCCCGCTCCCTGCAGTGAGCCATGAATCGCTCATACAGGGGGATGGCCGCGTCCGGCTTGGCGGCGCCGGTAAAGCCGGGGCGGCGGGAGGAGGTGTCCGCGTACAGGGTGAACTGGGACACCACCAGCAGGGCACCGCCTGTCTGCTCCAGATTCAGATTCATTTTGCCGTTTTCATCCTCAAAGACCCGCAGGTTGCAGATTTTCTCCGCCAGGCGGTCGGCGGTCTCCTCGGTGTCGTTGGGTCCCACGCCCAGCAGCACCAGGAAGCCACGGCCGATCCGGCCGTTGACGTTCCCGGCAATGGTTACGGAGGCACCAGCCACCCGTGTCACAACTGCACGCATACAATGGATTCCTTTCTATGGTTCACTCAAAATGGAAGGCTTCTATTTCTGCGGGGAATATCAGCCATGCTGACGGCCGTGCAGATGCGCCCCCATTCTCTTTTTGTCAGCGCCAAAAAGAGAACGCGCCGCGCCCGGTATAAGAGAAAAAGGCGCTTTGGCCGCAACTTTACACATGCGTGCAAAGTTGCTGTACGGGGGGCGGCGCGAGAGGGTGCCTGCGTGTTTGCGAGGGTCCCCCGACGGGCGCGGCGGGGTGCGGTGCAGACTTAGCGGCGGATTCCCGCGGCGTAGTGCGTCTTGGATTGGAGGACACGGGCGCATTTGAACCGCTCCTCTTTTCCTGTCTCGCGCTGCGGCGCTCCCCGTATTTCCGTCACCAGTGTTCCACTGGCTCCTCCTTCCGCGCGTTCCGCTTGCCCGCAGGGAGCACGCCGCATCCGTAAGACGGCAGAGCCACCAACAGCTGCGCAGTCGCTACGCGCTGCCTGGGCGGTTGTGGCGGCTTGTGCTGGCGGGCGGACAAGGGCGTCCGCCCCTACCGGGCTTGTGGCCTTCGTCACCCTCGCAAGGGCCGACACGCAGGTCGGCCCCCACAAAATGCGCAAGGCCGACGGTATCTCCGTAGGGGCCGATGCCTTTATCGGCCCGCTACGCCAGTTCCCCCGAGGGGCAGCCAGCGGCAGCGAAAAGAGAAGCAATTCCATGCGATAACCACCCCGACAAGGTTGGTACTCCCGCCATGGGACGGCAGTTAGGAAAATCGCAGAAGGCCCAAGCGTGCCCGAAGGCGGGCCAAAATCGGCGCTTGCACCGATACGTCGACCTCCGTCAGCGCGGAGGGCCACTGCACCGCAGCGCGCCACACACTTTTCTCTTTAGACCGTGCACGGCCCATTTCTCTTTTGGCAAGACCGAAAGGGGCCCCCGCCGCGCCCCGCGCGGTGGGGAGAGGAGGAGCAAGGGAGCGGGCGCAGTTTTCGCCGCAGGCGGAAACGGAGCTGAGCGGACTTTGCGACGACGACAATGGGGGGCGCATCCCCCGTGGAAGCGGCCCCCTGCGGGAGCAGAATCCCCCGTGGCCGCCGTTCGGCGGCCCAAATCATCTCCGGGCGGTTGATCGCCGCCCCTACATCCCCCCGGAAGCTCTTCCGCCATCGAATCACCCCGGCGGAAGCCGCTCTCACCCCGCCGGTCGGTTGACCTTCAGCACCCCGGAGATCTGGTTCAGCTTGTTCATGACGGACTTCAGCTGGGCGCCGTCCTTCACCCGGATCTCCAGCCGGAAGATGGCAAACTGGTCCTCTGTACTGCGGGAGTTGATGCCCAGCACAAAGGTATTCGTCGTGGAGAGGGCAGCGGAGATGTCCAGCAGCAGGCCCTGCCGGTCCTTGCACACCACCTCCAAAATCGTGGGATAGCTGTCGTTGGTGTCGCCGCCCCAGGAGACCTTGATCCAGCGCCCCTCCTGCCCCGGCTGGGATCGCTTCTCCTCCGAGGCGTTGGGACAGTCGCACCGGTGGACGGACACGCCGTACCCCCGGGTGATAAAGCCGATGATGTCGTCCCCCGGCACCGGGGTGCAGCACTTGGAGAACTTCACCAGGCAGTTATCCAGGCCCTCCACGATGATGCCCTGCTCGCTCTTCACCCGCTTGGGAGCGGAGGGCTGTTTGGCAGGCTCCGCCGGTTTGGCCTCCGCCAGCTCCTCGGCGGCCTTTTCCGCCTGGTGGAGCTTCGCCACCCGGTTCAGCTCCCCCTGGATCCGGCTCACTGCCTTCTGGGCGGTGAAGCCGCCGTAGCCGATGGCGGCGTACATGTCGTCCAGAGAGCCGTAGGACACCCGCTTCAACAGCACCGGCAGCATCTCCGGCGAGAGAACGTCCTTCATGGAGATGCCGCAGTGCTTCAGCTCCGCCTCGAAGGCGGCACGGCCGTTTGCGATGTTCTCCTCTTTCTTCTCCTTCTTGAACCACTGGCGAATCTTGCTGCGGGCCTCGCTGCTTCTGGCAATCTTCATCCAGTCCCGGCTGGGACCCTTGGCGTTCTTGGAGGTGAGGATCTCCACGATGTCGCCGTTTTTCAGCACATGGTCCAGCGTGACGATCCGGCCGTTCACCTTGGCGCCCACCATCCGGTTGCCCACGGCGGAGTGGATGGCGTAGGCAAAGTCGATGGGCGTGGCGCCGGCGGGCAGGTTCTGCACGTCGCCGCCCGGTGTGAAGACGAACACCTCATCGGAGAACATATCGATCTTCAGAGAGTGGATATAGTCCTCTGCGTCCGCGCCCTCCTGGTTTTCCAGCAAACGGCGGACCCACTCGTAGCGCCCTTCGGTGCCGGCGCCCTGGCCGTTCTGCTTGTATTTCCAGTGGGCGGCCACGCCGTACTCGGCGATCTCGTGCATCTCCTTGGTGCGGATCTGCACCTCGAAGGGCAGGCCGTCCGCGCCGATGACCGTGGTGTGGAGGGACTGATATCCGTTGGGCTTTGGAGTGCCGATATAGTCCTTGAAGCGGCCCAGAATGGGCTTGTAGAGATCATGGATGACACCCAAAACGTTGTAGCAGTCCCCCACCGTGTTCACGATCACCCGGAAGGCGAACAGGTCGAAGATCTCGTCCAGGCTCTTGTTCTGGTTGAACATCTTCCGGTAGATGGAGTAGGGATGCTTCATCCGGCCGTAGACGATGTGATCGATGTCCAGCTCCTTCAGCCGGTCGTCGATCTGGATCTGGATGCGGCGCATGAAGTCCTCGTACTCCTGGTGCTTGGCCTCCAGCTTGGAGACGATTTCCTCGTAGCCAATGGGGTCCAGATATTTTAAGGACAGGTCCTCCAGCTCCCACTTGATGCGCTGCATACCCAGCCGGTGGGCGATGGGGGCGTAGATCTCCATAGTCTCCAGAGACTTCTGCTTCTGCTTGGCGGGAGACTGGTACTCCATGGTCCGCATGTTGTGGAGCCGGTCGGAGATCTTGATGAGGATCACCCGGATGTCCTTGCTCATGGCGATGAGCATCTTCCGCAGGTTCTCCATCTGCTCGTCTTCCTTGGTGGCGTACTGGATGCGGGTCAGCTTGCTGACGCCTTCCACCAGGTCGGCGATGGTGGGTGAAAAGAGTTTGGATACCTGTTCGTGGGTGGCGGCGGTGTCCTCGATGACGTCGTGGAGCAGGGCGGCCTCGATGGACTCGCTGTCCAGCCGCAGCTCCTCCGCCACAATCTGCGCCACCGCCAGGGGATGGATGATATAGGGCTCCCCGCTCTTGCGCTTCTGGTCCTTGTGGGCCTCTGCCGCAAATTCAAAGGCCGCCCGGATGTGCTGGAAGTCTGCCGCAGGATTGTAGCCCCGGACAGTCTTTTCCAGGTTCTCATACTGTTCCTGAATGGTCATGACACAACACCTCCACTCTTGCCGGCGGCGTCCTCCCGCAGGCGGGACAGATAGGGGCAGGCGAAGAGATCCACCTTCCCCTGGATGGGATTCAGCGAAAGCGTCACCTGGTCCCCCTGGACGGACAGGGCGATCAGGCCCCGCTCCTGGAACACGGCCAGGGCCAGGCCGGCCCGGAGGAAGCTCTCACACCCGCCGGAGAGTGCCGACAGCCGCCGCAGAAAGGGCAGCATCTCCTCCTCCGCCTTTCCCCGGCGGAGCTGCCGCTCCAGCACGGTCCAAAAGGCGGCGAACTGGCTGCGGGACGCCTGGAGCCGGGCCCGCTCCTGCCCGGTGAGGCCCTCTCCCGCCACGAGGCGGTGGAGCAGGTCCAGGTCCGCCGCCTCATGGCGGCTGGGGGTCAGAGAGGGGCGGATGTCGATGAGCTGCAGCTGCAGGGTGGTATTGCCCCGGAAGGTATTGGCCTGGAGATAAAAGGCCGCGTCCACCCGCATGCCCGCCGCCACGCCGCACGTCTCCTCCGTCATGGAGAAGAAGATGGCGTCAAACCGGCACGTGCCCTTGGAGAGGCGGAGCTTCAGGTGCTTCCCCTGGCCCACGGGCTGCAGGACGTCCACCGTGGCGCCCAGCAGGGCGAACACCGGCCGGGGATTACCCGCGCCATAGGGCTCCAGCTGGTCCAGCTGCTCCACCTCCGCCAGCGTCACCTCGCCGGGGCAGGAGATGGGCGCGTCCACGTCCAGGCAGGATACCGCCCGTTCCCCGCCGGAGGCGGAGCGGACATACCGGTTCATCCGGGCCCGGAAGGCGTCGATGTTCTCCTCGGAGATGGTAAAGCCCGCCGCCAACTCGTGGCCGCCGAAGCCCTCCAGCAGGTCGGCGCAGGACTCCAGCGCGGAAAACAGGTTGAACCCGCCGTAGGACCGGCAGGAACCCTTGCCCACGCCGTCTTTCAGATGAATCATGAAGCTTGGGCAGGCGTACTTCTCGCTGAGGCGGGAGGCCACAATCCCCACCACGCCCTGGTGCCAGTCCTCGCTGGAGAGGACCAGGGCGCTGCGGTCCTCGGCCCGGAGGCGCTCGATCTTCTCGGTGGCGTCGGCGCAGATGGCCTGCTCTACCGCCTGCCGCTCCCGGTTTAGGTCACACAGAGCCTTTGCCAGCTCCTCGGCCCGGGCGGGGTCATCGGTCTCCAGCAGGTCCGCGGCCAGATCCGCCGCGCCCATGCGGCCGGCGGCGTTGATCCGGGGGGCCAGCACAAAGCCGATCTGGACAGAGGTGATGGGCTTGCCCAGAAGCCCCGCCTCCTTCAGCAGGGCGTGGACGCCCACGAAGTCCGTGTGGGGCAGGGCCTCCAGCCCGCAGAAGGCGATGGTGCGGTTCTCCCCCTCCATCCGCATCACGTCGGCGATGGTGCCAATGGCCGCCAGGGTGCAGTACCGGGCGAACAGGGCATCCTCCCGGCTCTCGCCTCCCAGGGCCAGCACCAGCTTCAGCGCCACACCCACTCCCGCCAGATGCTTGAAGGGATAGGGGCAGTCGCTGCGGTGGGGGTCCACCACTGCCAGCGCCCGCGGCAGCTCCTCCTTGCACTCATGATGGTCGGTGATGACCACATCCAGCCCGATGGAGGCAGCGAAGTCCACCTCCTCGTTGCCGGTGATGCCGCAGTCCACGGTGATCATCAGCGTGGCGCCCTGGTCCCGCAGGCCTTGGATGGCCTCCTTGGACAGGCCATAGCCCTCCTCGATCCGGCGGGGGATATGCCGCAGGCAGCGGACGCCGCAGCTTTTGAGATAGTCCATCAGCAGAACCGTGGAAGTAATGCCGTCCACGTCGTAGTCGCCGAACACGGCGATGGTCTCCCCCTGGCTGATCGCCCGCTGGATGCGGGCGACGGCTTTGTCCATATCCCGCATCAGCATGGGGGACATGCTGAGGCTCCTGTCCCGCTCCAGCGCCTCGGCCGCCGCCTCGGCAGTGGTGACACCCCGGGCCGCCAGGACCGTGGAGAGGAGATAGGGGTATCCGGCACTCCGCAGGAGGGCAACGTCCCGCTCAGCCGGGGTCCCGATGTTCCATTTTTTGAATCTCATGGCACGTTCCCTCCCTTTCAAAGGTAATAAAAAGCCATCATAACTAAATTATTATAGCAGGCAAGGGGTGAAACGTAAAGGTTTTTCTGCGTTCCGACACCGTTCGTTTGACGGCGGCGGCAGATTCTGGTACAATGGCATACCGACAGAGGGCGAATCCGGGCATCTCTGCCAGAATCTGAAAGAAATCTGACGCTAAAGGAGCGAAGAATGACAACATGAAAAGACGACTGCAATGGTTCTGTTCCTGCGCGCTGCTCTGCGCCCTGCTGGTGACAGCGGCGCTGCCGGCGCCCGCGGCAGCGGCCTCCACCGGCTTTTCCGACGTGCCGGAGAGCCACTGGGCGGCGGACTCCATCCGTCGGGCTGTGGACCTGGGCTTGTTCCAGGGGCAGACGCCCACCCGCTTCGGCTTGGGGGCTCCCATGACCCGGGGGGCCTTTGTGGTGGCCCTGTGCCGCCTGTTCGGCTGGGAGATGGTAACACCGGAGGCCGGGTCCTATACGGACAACCAGGACAAGAGTGCCTGGTATTACAGCGCGGTGGAGACCGCCTATGCCAACGGGGCCATCACCCGGCAGACGGATACGTTCCGCCCCCGGGAGCCCATCACCCGGGAGGAGCTGGCGGTCATGCTGGTGCGGGCCATGGGCTACGGCACCATCGCCGGTTTGGCCCAGGACCTGCCCATGCCCTTCCGAGATGTGACCACCAACGTGGGCTATATCGCCATGGCCCATGAGCTGGGGCTGGTGAACGGCACTGCGGCCACCACCTTCTCCCCGGATCAGACTGCCACCCGGGAGCAGGCGGCGGTCATGCTGATCCGGCTGTATGACAGCTATCACGCCGCGGCCCCGGAGAAAACCGGCATCGCCTATTCCGCGGAGGGTCTGACAGACCTGACCGGCTATGGCGCCGTGGCGGTGGGCGGCGCCCGGCTGATCTACGCCGGGGAGTCCCGGCTCGCCGGTACCCCCGATGCAGAGACCGCAGCCGCCCTGCAGGAGACCATCACCGCCGCCGGTGCCGTGCCGCTGCTGCATGTGGGCGGGAGCGCCTCGGCACTGAAGGATGACCCCAGCCACACCGCAGAGGTGCTGGCGGCCGCGGTGGAGAGCGGCGGTTATGAGGGGCTGTTTCTGGACCTGGCGGAGCTCTCTTCTGCCCAGAAGAAGGATTTCACCGCGCTGGCGGAGGCGCTGCGGGCCGAACTGGGAGAGGACCGGCTGCTCTATTTGATGGTGGAGGCGCCCGTCTGGCAGGGAGCCGCGTACAACGGCTATGACTATGCCGCCCTGAGTGAGCCGGCCGACAAGCTGGTGGTGCGGGTGGCGGACTATGGCGACGTGTCCGAGGACTTCCCCATCGCCCCCCTGGCGCCGCTGGAGGAGGTCTACTACGCCCTGGCCGAACTGGCGGACCAGGTGGATTCCGACTGTCTCAGCCTGCTGCTGACCACCACGGGCTCCGCCTGGACGGATGGGCGGCACACCGGCCAGGCCTCCGCCGCCGAGATCGAGCAGCTGCTGTCCGCCTCCCAGACGAAAGATTACTACTCCGACCGCTACGCCTGCGCCTATCTCACCTCCGGCAGCGGGGACACCGCGGTGTGGTATCTCAACGGCGAGGCCGCCCTGGAGCGGGCCCGGATGGCTGCTTTCTTCGGCGTGGACCAGCTGTGCCTCAGCGACCTGTCCTCTGTGGCGGACTATGACAATTACAATCTGCTGGAGGGGCTGGACGCCGGATCCTCCCAGGTGCAAATCTGAAACCTGAAAAACGCCGCCTCTGCCAGTTGGCAGAGGCGGCGTCTGTGTATATGGGAAAGCGCAGCAGCCTTACAGGAACTTCTGCATCCCGTCGGTAGCCAGGGAGAGGTCGGCGCTGATGGTGACGGTGAACTTGATGTTGTTCTTCTCGCCAAAGGCGTCCAGCCAGTTCAGGAAATTCTCGGTGTCCTTGTCCACTTCCCGGCCGATGGTCTTGCACAGGTTGTCGATGAACACATGGGAGATATCATAGTTGCCCGCATACAGGCCGCTGATGAAGCCCCGGAAGAGCTCGTAGCTGTCCAGATTGTACTCCTGGGCGTCGATCAGGCGGATGTGGTAGTGGATATCGTATGTCATGGTGCGGTTAGCCTCGATGCAAACCACGTTGCCGGGCTCGTCCTTCGCCGCGTTGTTGATCAGTTCAATGAGCTGCTTGGTCTTGCCGGAGCCCTTCACGCCCATAATCAGTCTGACCATAGTAATCACTCCTGTCAATTAAAGTCGCTGGGGGAAATTCGGTATGTTAAGCATACCACAAGATCGCGTGAAAAACAATGGAGAAATGAAGATTCAAACTTTGTTCATAATGGAGATTGACAGTGGGCGGCAGGACGGGTGCCGTCCAATCCGAGGCTGGTCACCCCTCCAGCTTGCTCTCCAGCTGCGCCCGCCGGTCCTCATAGCCCGGCTTGCCAAGCAGGGCGAACATATTCTTCTTGTAGGCCTCCACCCCCGGCTGATCGAAGGGGTTCACGTCCAGCAGATAGCCGGAGAGGCCGCAGGCGTACTCGAAAAAGTAGATCAGCTGCCCCAGGTCTGCCGGCGTCCTGCCGGAGGTCTCCACGATCAGGTTGGGCACGCCGCCCTCCGTGTGGGCCAGCAGGGTGCCCTCCATGGCCCGGTCCCGGATGAAGTCCAGGGACTTGCCCGCCAGGAAGTTCAGCCCGTCGCCGTCCGCCTCGTCCACCGGGACTGTCAGCTGTCGGTCGGAGGGACCCAGGCGCACCACGGTCTCAAACATCAGGCGCTTGCCCTCCTGGATGTACTGGCCCATGGAGTGGAGGTCCGCGGTGAACTCCACGCTGGCGGGGAAGAGGCCCTTGCCCTCCTTGCCCTCGCTCTCGCCGAAGAGCTGCTTCCACCACTCCGCCATGAACCGGAACGCCGGGTCATAGCAGGCCAAGAGCTCAATGGACCGGCCCGCCCGGTACAGCTCGTACCGGATGGCGGCGTACCGCCAGGCAGAGCACCGGAAGGAAGCTTCGGTGCAGGTCTCCATCATCTCCGCCGCTCCCTGCATCAGGGCGGTGATATCCACCCCGGCCACGGCGATGGGCAGCAGGCCCACGGCGGTCAACACGCTGTATCGGCCGCCCACGTCGTCGGGGACCACCAAGGTCTCCCACCCCTCGCTGTCTGCCAGGGACTTCAGGGCGCCCCGGGCCTTGTCCGTGGTGGCGTAGATCCGCTCCCGGGCACCCTCCCGGCCGTACTTCTTCTCCAAGGCCGCCCGGAAGAAGCGGAAGGCCACGGCGGGTTCGGTGGTGGTGCCCGACTTGGAGATCACGTTGACGGAGAAATCCACGTCCGCCACCAGGTCCAGCACCTCCCCCATGGCGTCGGAGGAAAGGCCGTTGCCCACAAAGTAGATGTTGGGCGTATCCTTGCGCTTCAGGTTGTAATTGGGAGAGCGCAGGCAGTCGATGACACCCCGGGCGCCTAAGTACGAGCCGCCGATCCCGATGACCACCAGGGCCTGGGAGTTGGCCCGGATCCGGGACGCGGCCGCCTGGATGCGGGCGAACTCCTCCCGGTCATAGTCCCGGGGCAGATGGACCCAGCCGGTGAACTCTCCGCCGGCACCGCTGCCGCTCTGGAGCTTCTCATGGGCCCGCTTCAGCCGCGGCGCCAGGACCTCCTCATAGGGCAGGGGCAGAAAAGACTGTAATTGGAACGATTTGACATCCAGCATCATGACCGGCCTCTCTTTCGTAAAGCTGCGCGGGTTTGTTGCTTTATTATACCATGCCCCGAAACGGGACACAAGGGAAAGCGGTCGCAATCCGCCGGGATTTCAGGGGGTGCAGCGCCCCCCGCCGCCGTCAGCCGCAGAGGAAGGCCGTCCGCAGCATCTGGACCAGCATCTGGCCGAAGGTGACCCGTGGGATCTCCTCTCCTGCCAGGATGGGCAGCTCCGCCACGACCTCTTCCCCGGAGGTGATGGTGAGGGTCCCCAGTTGACTGCCCGCCGCCACCGGCGCCTCCACAGAGTCCGCCAGGGTGACCAGCTGCTGCAGGCTGCCCGCCTTGGCCTTTTCCAGCAGGAGGTGCGTGTTCTCCCCCAGCACCGGCTGCACTGTGGCCTGGGTCCCCAGGGACACGGGCACCGGCGGCAGGGCGGACTCCGGCACCACATTCTCCAGCGTGTAGGTGGAAAAGCCGTAGTTCAGCAGATTGGTGGCATCCTCAAACCGCTGGGTGGAGGTTGGTGCCTTCATGATGACGGCGATCAGTTCCATGCCGTCCCGCTCGGCCGTACCAGAGAGGCAGTACAGCGCACTGTCTGTTGAGCCGGTCTTCAGGCCGGTGGCTCCCTGGTAGAAGCGGATCAGGCGGTTGGTGTTCACCAGGGAGGAGGCCCCGTCCCGCAGGGAATCCATCCAGATGGTGGTGTACTGGCGGATGTCCGGGTGGTTTCGGATCAGTTCCCGGCTCATAAGGGCGATGTCGTATGCGGAGGTGACATGCCCCTCCGCCGGCAGGCCGGTGGCATTACAGAAGTGGGTATCGGCCATGCCCAACTCCGCGGCCCGCTGGTTCATTCGCTCCACAAAGGCCTCCTCGCTGCCGGCCACCGTCTCCGCCAGCGCCACGGCGCAGTCGTTGGCAGAGACAACGCACACCGCCTTCAGCATATCGCTGACCGTCATCTGCTCATTCTCCTTCAGCCAGATCTGGCTGCCGCCCATGGAGCAGGCGTGGGCCGACGCGGTGACCACGTCGTCATAGTGGAGCTGTCCGGCGTCGATGGCCTCCATGGTCAGCAGCAGCGTCATGACCTTGGTGACGCTGGCGGGCTCCAGCTTGGCATGTTCGTCCTTGGCGAAGAGGACGGTGCCCGTCTCCTTTTCCATCAGCAGAGCCGAGGGCGCGGATACTTCCAGCGCCTGGGCACTGCTCCCCAGCGCCAGCAGGGCGCACAGCAGCACGACGAGTTTTTTCATGGTGATCCCCCTTTGCTTCGATGGTAGAATCTATGTCCGCGAAAAGGCGTTCATGCCGGAGAAGATTTGGGGGTTGCAAAATATGAAGCGGTCTGGTATAATAACAACTCAGATGCGGCTGTAGTTCATCGGTAGAACGGCAGCTTCCCAAGCTGCATAGGTGGGTTCGACTCCCATCAGCCGCTCCAAAAGAAAATGCGACTTGTTTCGACAAGTCGCATTTTCTTTTGGGTTTCGCTCCCGTTGGTCGCTCCACCCTTCAGTGATTGAAATGCTCGGGCGAAGTGAATTCGCCCTGCGCCAAGGTTTTGCCTGTGGTAAAACGCTTGTACGGCGCAAAGGCGCTGCCGGCCAGAAGGCCGGTTAGATGCTTCTCAAGAAAAATTGCAAATTTGAATGCAAGAGAGTTCGACCGACCTGAGAGGATTTGGATTGTTACCCCTTGCCATGAAAGAGAGACATCTGCTAAAAGCAGATGTCTCTCTTTCGTTCCGCCAAGGGGTTTTCCTGCGGCGAAAACGCTTGCAGGACGCAAAAAAGGAAAGCCTTGAAACCTGACGGTTCCAAGGCTTTCTGTGGCGGAGAAGGAGGGATTCGAACCCTCGAGACCCTTTAGGGGCCTACATGATTTCCAATCATGCGCCCTCGACCAACTAGGCGACTTCTCCATAGCTGTTCTGGTTCTAATTTCTGTATACGAGGCGTCGCCAAATGCGACAGCGTTATTATTATACCAGAGCTTTTCCCAAAGTCAAGCCCCAAAAACGATTTTATCAAAAAAGGCGGAGAGCCGAGGCTCCCCGCCCTGCGCGTCAGCGCATTTCGGAAACGATGCTGTCCACGGCATGGTCCACGGCGACACCCAGCTTGTGGATACTCTTTCCCACCTGCGTTTTCATGGGATCCCTGCCGTAGGGCATCATCATTCCCACTGCCGCGCCGGCCATCAGTCCGGCGCCGATACCGACCCAAAATCCGGTACACATTCTCATCTTCAGTCACTCCTTTGCGGCCTGAGCGTAGTATAGCCGCTTTCCCGGAAAAAAAACGCGTTAGAGCGATTTGCCAGAAACCGGCAGATCCGTTATAATGATGATAACGACATCCAAATCTCAAAACGGCGGGCCCAGGCCCGGACGGAGGAAACCATGACCACCATCTATCTGATTCGCCACGCAGAGGCGGAGGGCAACCTGTACCGCATCGCCCAGGGACAGGCCAACAGCAGCATCACAGACCGGGGCGAGCGGCAGATCCAGGCGCTGGCGCGCCGATTCGCGGATATTCCCATCGACGCGGTCTACGCCAGCGACCTCTACCGCACCTGCGCCACCGCCAGCGCCATATACAAGCCCAAGGGCCTGCCCCTGCACCGGCGGCGGGACCTGCGGGAGATCTGCGTGGGCGTGTGGGAGGAGAAGACCTGGGGAGAGATCGCCCGGCAGGACCCGGCGCAGCTGGAAAACTTCAACCACCGGCTCCACCTGTGGCACGTAGAGGGCGCGGAGACGCCCCAGGCAGTCCAGACCCGGCTGCTGGCGGCCGTGCGGGACATTGCGGCGGCCAATGACGGAAAAACGGCGGCGGTGTTCTCTCATGGCTGCGCCATCCGCCTGCTGCTGGCGGCCCTGCAGGGCATCCCGCTGGAGGAGCTGGGGAAGACGCCCACCGGCAGCAACACCGCTGTCTCTCTGCTGCGGGCGGAGGGGGCGCGGATCCAGGTGGTCTGGCGGGACGATGCGAGCCATCTGACAGACCCGGCCTTCACCCAAGGATGCACCGTGAAGCAGCGGGCCAACGGACTGGAGCCCGGCCTCTATTTCCGCCCCCTGGCGCGGGAGCAGGCGGAGTTTCCGGCGGCGTGGGCGGGGACCTCCGGGGCACTGTCCGCCGGGGCGCCTGTACTGGCGGGGTATCTGGATGGAACGCCTGTGGGCGCGGTGGCCTTTGACGACGGCCGGGAATCGGAGCGGGGCTGCGGCTGGATCCCCCTGCTGGCAGTGGCAGAGCCCTGGCGGCGCCGGGGTTACGGCGTGCAGCTGATCGGCCAGGCAGTGATGCACTATCGCCCCATGGGCCGGGACCGCCTGCGGCTGCCCACGCCGGAGACGGAGGCTGCGGCGGGCTTTTACCGGGAGTTCGGCTTTTCTCCGGCGGCGGACGGGCCGGCGGGGGGAAAG
>NZ_JAOQKG010000006.1:0-102382 GCF_025567605.1 Oscillibacter acetigenes
CCACTTCTGGCTGTCCACGTCCAGGGTGCTGGACTCACGCAGGAACTGGATGTAGTTCGCCACATCCACGTCCAGGTGGGTGCAGTCGGCGCACAGGCCGGTATGCAGACGGGCCGCGCAGCGGGGCCCCAGGTCACGGCCGATGTTGGTGGCGCCGATCAGGAACGCCTCGGGCTTCAGATCCTCGATCACGTCGCAGATGACCTTGGCATAGGCATCGGTGTTGTAGACGGCCAGCAGGGGGCTCTCGCACACCAGCACCTTGTCGGCGCCGTAGCCGCCCAGCTCCTTGGCAGCGGACTCGATGCCCTCGCCGCCCAGCAGCAGGCCGCACAGGTTCACGCCCAGCTCGTCGGCCAGGTCGCGGCCCTTGGAGATCAGCTCAAAGTCGGTGGGCATCAGTTTGCCCTCGCGCTGCTCGCAGAAGACCCACACATCCTTGAAAGCAGCGATATCAGCGCTATTGAAATTGGACATTGTTCAAATACTCCCTTCTCAGATGATGTGCTTGGCGGCCAGAATGGAAGCCAGCTCCTCGCAGGTCTCTTTGCCGGCACCCTCCAGCATCTTGCCGGCGCCCTTCTGGGGCGGGGTGAAGCTCTTGAAGATGTTGGTGGGAGAGCCCTTCAGGCCGATGGTGGTGGCGTCGATCAGGGGATGATCCTTCAGCTTCTCATAGTCAAAGGTCTCCAGCGGCTTGTTGTAGGTGGCATAGATGCCGTCGATGCTCATATAGCGGGGCTCGTTCAGCTCCTTGATGCAGGTAAGCAGGCAGGGAGTCTTGACCTTGATGGTCATGTAGCCGTCCTCCAGCATCCGCTTGACGGTGATGGTGTTGCCGTCCTTGGTGATGTCGGCGGCGTAGGTCACCTGGGGCAGGTGCAGCTTCTCAGCGATCTGGGGGCCCACCTGGGCGGTGTCGCCGTCGATGGCCTGCCGGCCGCACATGACGATGTCGTCCTCCTCCACACCGATGGTGGAGATGGCGGCGGCCAGGATCTGGGAGGTGGCGTATGTATCGGAGCCGCCGAACTCGCGGGCGGATACCAGGACACCCTCGTCAGCGCCCATGGCCATCAGCTCCCGCAGCATGCCGGCTGCCGGGGGCGGACCCATGGTGACGACCATGACCTTGCAGCCGGTGGCATCCTTCAGCTTCAGGGCAGCCTCCACGGCGTTCATGTCATCGGGGTTGGTGATGGTCTGCATGGAGGCACGGTTCAGGGTGCCATCCGGGTTCACCGCCACCTTGCCGGAGGTATCGGGGACCTGCTTGACGCAAACAATGATCTTCATAATTCGTTCTTCCTCCTCTTACAGGCCGATATTGCCGGAGATGACCACACGCTGGATTTCGCTGGTGCCCTCATAGATCTCGGTGATCTTGGCGTCGCGCATCATGCGCTCCAGGGGATAGTCCTTGGTGTAGCCGTAGCCGCCGAACATCTGCAGCGCCTTGGTGGTGGTCAGCATGGCGTGCTCAGAGCAGAACAGCTTGGCCATGGCCGCCTCCTTGGTGAAGCGCTTGCCCTCGCCCTTCAGCACGGCGGCCTGATAGGTCAGCAGGCGGCCCGCCTCGGAGCGCATCGCCATGTCGGCGAAGGTGAACTGGGTGTTCTGGAACTTGCTGATGGGCTTGCCGAACTGGACACGGCCCTTGGTGTAGGCCATGGCCTCTTCCATGGCGCCCTCGGCAATGCCCAGAGCCTGGGCCGCGATGCCGATGCGGCCGCCGTCCAGGGTCTGCATGGCGATCTTGAAGCCCTTGCCCTCCTGGCCCAGCAGGTTCTCCTTGGGAACGATGCAGTCGGTGAACACGATCTCGGCGGTGGGGGAGCCGTGCAGGCCCATCTTCTCTTCGTGCTTGCCCACGGAGAAGCCGGGGAAGCTGCTCTCCACGATGAAGGCGGAGATGCCGCGGGTGCCCTTGGACTTGTCGGTCATGGCGAAGACCACGAACACGTCGGCCACGTAGCCGTTGGTGATGAAGATCTTGGAGCCGTTGAGGACATAGTGGTCGCCGTCCAGCTTGGCCTCGGTCTGGCCCTTGGCGGCGTCGGAACCGGCGTCGGATTCGGTCAGGCAGAAGGCGCCGACCTTGTGGCCCTTGGTCAGCATGGGCAGGTACTTGGCCTTCTGGGCCTCGGTGCCGTGGGTGATGATGGGATCGCAGCACAGGCCGTTGTGGGTGGCCACGATGTCGCCGGTGGAGGCGCACTGCTTGGACAGCTCCTCGATGCAGATGGCACTGGCCAGGGGGTCAGCGCCAGCGCCGCCATACTCCTTGGGGACGCACATGCCCATCACGCCCAGGTTGAACAGCTTCTCGATGTTCTCCCGGGGATACTGGCTGGTCTTGTCGGTCTCGGCAGCGATGGGCTTCACTTCATTCTCGGTGAATTCCGCCATCATCTTCCGGACCAGCTGGTGCTCACGGCTGAGATTGAAATCCATGATGTCTTCTCCTTATATTCAAATTTGGAAAACGCAACGATGTATGAAATATTCCGGCAGGTTTGCTTATGAAATTCTGTTTTGCACGAATTCACTTCGGGCAAAACACCTCTGCCCGCCGGATCGACATGTTCGCTGTGCGAACGTGAGGGGGAAACCGGCGATGCGCCGCCAGCGGCAGAGCAAGCGAGCCGGTTTCGAGGCAGCGGCGCGCTTGGCGGCCCGTCAGGGGCCGGGGATCGCAATGCCGCAACAGTGGGACCTTAGTTCTGGATGCCGGCGATCTCCTTGGCCATCTGCTTCTTGGCCTGGAGGTTGCCCTGGCGGGCGATCATGATGCGCTGGGCCTGGGGAGAGCCCGCGCCGTGCATGGACTCTGTCCGGTAGCCAACGGCGGCCGCGCCCAGGCACAGGTTCTCGATGAACCGCAGGATCCGCTGACGGTCCTCTGTGCTCACACCCTCCCGGGTGGCGAAGAACTTGTTGCAGATCTCCCCGATAGTCTCGCCGTTCCGGCCCACCACCGTGTCGGAGTGGAAGTCCTTCTGGGACGGCATCGTCACCACCAGGCCGCCCGCGATGTCCTCCGCCAGGCGGACGATCTCATAGGGGAACCGAGTCACATTCTGCTTGCACACGTTGGCCAGCAGCAGGTCGATCTGATAGTTGCCCGCCTTCGTCCGGAAGCCCTGAGAGGAGCAGGCGATGCCGCAGCAGTACAGCGTCTCGTTCAGGTGGATCATCTCGATCAGCTTGTCCTTCACCGCGCTGGCCTTCTCCACGCCGTTGTACTCCGCTGCCAGCGCCGCAGCACCGATCAGCGTGTCGCCCACGCCCACCTTGCAGCCGCCGTAGCTCTGCCGGTGGTAGCCCGCGAACCGCTCCACCATCATGCCGGCGAACTCATACTCGCCGTTGAGGAAGATGTACTCGTTGGGGATGAACACGTGGTCCAGCACCACCAGGGCCTCCTGGCCGCCGAACTTCGCGTTGCCCACGTCGATGGACGCGTCCTCCTCCAGCTTCCGGGTATCGCAGCTCTGACGGCCGTAGATCATGTACATGCCCTCGGCGTCTGTCGGGCAGGCGAAGCTCACCGCCCAGTCCTTGTCCGCCTCGCCCATGGAGATGGTGGGCATGAAGATGTGCCAGTGGCTGTTGATGGAGCCGGTCTGGTGGCACTTGGCGCCGCAGACCACGATGCCGTCAGCGCGGCGCTCCACCACATGCACGTACATGTCCGGGTCCGCCTGCTGGCTGGGGGCCTTGGACCGGTCGCCCTTGGGGTCGGTCATGGCGCCGTCCACCGTCAGGTCGTTGTCCTGGACGAAGGTCAGGAACTTCTTGAAGTTTTCGTGATAGCGGGTGCCGTACTTCTCGTCGATCTCATAGGTGGTGGAGAACACGGCGTTGAACGCATCCATACCCACACACCGCTGGAAGCAGGAAGCGGTCTTCTGGCCCAGCAGGCGCTGCATCTTCACCTTGTTAATGAGGTCCTCCGTGGACTGGTGCAGGTGGGTGAAGCGGTTGATGGTGTGGCCCGTCAGGCTGGACTTCACCGTCATCAGATCGGCATACTGGGGGTCCTGGGCCAGAGCGTAGGTCATGGCCACGCAGTTGATGCTTGGCCGGATCATGGGGTGGTCCACCCAGTTCTCAATCTTCTCCCCGAACATATACACCCGGGTATTCAGTTTGCGCAGGCTCTCTACATACTCCTGTGCGGTCATCAATGCCATTTCTTTTTTTCCTCCTCAAAAAAATGGGGGTCTTTTACATTTCAATGTGTTCCAGGTGAGCTTCGCCTGCCCGGAACTCCATGGCCCGCGCCACTGGGCGCGGCTCCCTCGCCGTGTGAGGGAGAGGGGGAACCCGGCTCGCTTGATCCGCCGCTGGCGGCGCTTCGCCGGCTTCGAGGCAGCGGCGCGATTTGCGGCCCGGTCAGGGCTGGAAATCGCATTGCCGCGACGGTGGAAATTCTCAGGCTTCCGCCAGTCCCATCAGCTCATCTTTGAAGATGCGCTCGTCCATAAGCTTCAGGTCCTCAGCGATCTTCGGCATGAACTCCATCTGATCCAGCACCTGGGTCTGGAGGTCGATGCCCGGCGCGATCTCGATCAGAGTCACGCCCTCGGGCCGCAGCTCGAACACAGCCCGCTCGGTGATGTACAGAACAGGCTGCTTCACCTGCACGGCATACTTGCCGGAGAAGGTGATGTGCTCCACCTGGTTGACGAACTTCTTCTTGGCGCCCTCCTGGACGATCACCAGCTTGCCGTCCTCGCAGGCAGTCTTCAGGCCCTTGGCGGTGAAGGTGCCGCAATAGACCACCTTCTTGGCATTCTGCGTAATGTCGATGAAGCCGCCGGCGCCAGCCAGACGGGTGCCGAACTTGGACACGTTCAGGTCGCCGTTGGGTGCCGTCTCCGCCAGGCCCAGGAAGGCCACATCCAGGCCGCCGCCCTGGTAGAAGTCAAACTGGACGTTGTGGGGGATGATGGCCATGGAGTTGGCTGCGGCGCCGAACTGGGTGCCGCCCATGGGCACGCCGGCGATGGAGCCGGCCTCCACAGTCAGGGTCATCTTGTCGGAGATGCCCTCCTCCGCCGCCACGTTGGCAATTTTTTCCGGCGCGCCGGTGCCCAGGTTCACAATGGCATCCTGGGGCAGCTCCATGGCGGCCCGGCGGGCGATGATCTTCTTGGCGTCCAGCGGGATGGGTGGGATGGCGTCCACGGGAATGCGGAACTCGCCGGTCAGGCTGCCGTCATAGGGCATTCCCAGGCACTGCTCGTTATCCTCAATGGATCCTACCACAATAGAATCCACATAGATACCGGGAATTGCCACCAGTTTCGGATCCAGGCTGCCGCCTTGGACGATTTTTTCCACCTGGACGATGACCCGGCCGCCGGAGTTCTTGCAGGCCTGAGCCATGGCGGTGACGTCGATGGGGCCGATCTCCCGGTGAACGGTGCAGTTGCCGTACTCGTCGGCGTAGCTGGCACGCAGGAACACCACATTGATGGGGAACGCCTTGTAGAGCAACCGCTCCTGGCCCTCGATCTCGACGACCTTCACCAGGTCCTCCTTGGTGACATCGTTGAGTTTGCCGCCGCCGTTGCGGGGGTCGGCAAAGGTGTACAGGCCCACGTGGGTGATGGTGCCGATGTTGTGGGCCGCGATGTCCCGGTACATGTGGGAGATGACGCCCTGGGGCAGGTTATACGCCTCGATCTTGTTGCTCAGGGCCAGATCGCCCAGCTTGGGGGCCCGGTCCCAGTGGCCGCCGATGACCCGCTTGACCATGCCCTCGTGGCCGTAGTGGTCGCCGCCGGTGCCGTCCCGGTGGCCCTGGCCCGCCGCGAAGAACAGCGTCAGATCTCTGGGATGGCCCGTCTCCAGGAACCGCTTCTCCAATGCCTTGGACAGCGCCTCAGGGCAGGCGCAGCTGACAAAGCCGCCGGTGGCGATGGTATCGCCGTCGTTCACCAGCAGCGCCGCCTCCTCGGCGGTAAGCACGCGAACTTTTTTCATGCCTGACTTCCCTCTTTATATGTAATGAAATGGACGGCCTCTTGCCGGTCTGCGCTCACTTGTTCTGGAAGTGCTTCTCCTTGCGCTTCTCCAGGAAGGCGCCCATGCCCTCCTTCTGGTCCTCGGTGGCAAAGCACATGGCGAACAGCTCGTTCTCCAGGGCGATGCCGTTGTCGATGTCCATCTGCATCCCGCGGTCGATGCAGGCCTTGGAATACTTCACAGCGATGGGGGCGTTGGCGGTGAAGGACTTGGCCATCTCCACAGCCTTGTTCAGCAGCTCCTCGGCGGCATAGACCTCATTCACCAGGCCGATGCGCTTGGCCTCCTCAGCACCGATCTGCTTGCCGGAGAAGATCAACTCCTTGGCCTTGGCCACGCCCACACGGCGGGGCAGACGCTGGGTGCCGGAGAAGCCGGGGGTGATGCCCAGGCCCACCTCGGGCTGGCCGAACTTGGCGCCGCCCTTGCCCTCAGCGTTGGGGCCGGCGGCCAGAATGATGTCGCAGGACATGGCCAGCTCACAGCCGCCGCCCAGAGCGAAGCCGTTCACTGCGGCGATGGTGGGGATCTCCAGCTTCTCGATCCGGCGGAACAGGGCGCTGCCCCGCTGGCCCCACTTGCGGCCGGCGGCCACGTCCATGGTGCTCTGCTCGCCGATGTCGGCGCCGGCCACGAAGGAGCGGCCCTCGCCGGTGATGATGAAGGCGCCCAGCTCGGCATCCTTCTCCACCTCGCTGATGAGCTGTTCCAGCTCAGAGATCACGGTGGAGTTCAGCGCATTCAGCGCCTCGGGGCGGTTGATGGTGGCGATCCCGATATTGCCGTTCTTTTCATAGCGAATGGTCTGATACATATTGGAATGTCCTCCTTAATCATATTTTGCTCAGCAAACTGTTGGAGAGTAATCATCCAACAATTTAGTTATAGCAAAAATCATGCCATTTTTCCAGGTGTAATTCTCTCATTTTCGGTTCGTTTTTTTGTGTAGGTTGCTAAAATCCAAGTGGTAAATCGCTTGCTTTTCCCGGTGCCGTCAGCCGTTTCCATACGGGATTATTCATTTTTGAATAACAAATTTATCAGTGTCTTCCAGCATTTTCCGCAGTTTGTTTGTGAAATACAGCAGTCTGTCTGTCGAATTTTCGTGAAATTTCACGAGCCAAAAATATTTCCCGCCTCTTCCTATTCATTTTTGAATATGCTATACTCATTTTTGAATAGAGCAACCGGCATTCAGTCCGGCACAGGAGGTCTGCGCCTATGGCGATTCCGTCTTTTTCTGCTTTCCACGACGAGGGGATCAATCTGGAGGGACTTCTGGAGATCCTCAGCCCGGAAAACAACTTGGTCCTGGCGGATGACATGATGGTCTCGGACGGCAACGGCATCATTCTGCGGGTCAGCGAGACCTATGAGAAAAACTTCGGTTTTGCCCATGACTCCATCGTTGGCAAGTCCGCCTTTGATCTGGAGGCGGACGGCACCTTCACCCCCTGCATTACGGCGGAGGTCATCCGGCGACGGAAGAAGATCAGCGCCACACAGACCATCAACCACACCCACAAAAACGTGATGACCGTGGGCATTCCCCTGTTTGACGCCAACGGGGAGCTGAAATACGCCGTCTGCTTCAACACCGTGTCCATGGAGCAGATCAACTCCATCCAACGGAACTACCGCCGGATGCAGGACTCCCTGCAGCACTACTCCCAGGAGATTGCCGAGCTGCGGACCCGGGCCACCTCCACCAATCTGCTGTTCAAAAGCGCCCCCATGCAGCGGCTGTGGACGCTGATGCAGAACACTGCCAACACCCGGGCCAACATTCTCATCACCGGAGAGACCGGCGTGGGTAAAAGCGCCATCGCCAAGGCCATTCACAAGATGAGCAACCGTGCAAACGGGCCCTTTATCGAGGTAAACTGCGCGGTGCTCCATGAAAATCTCATTGAGTCAGAGCTGTTCGGCTATGAGAAGGGCGCCTTCACCGGGGCCTCCTCCTCCGGCAAGATCGGCAAGATCGAGCTGGCCAACCACGGCACGCTGTTCCTGGATGAGATCGGTGAGCTGCCCGCCCATATCCAGTCCAAGCTCCTGCAGCTGATTCAGGAGAAGACCATTGAGCGCCTCTCCGGCACCCAGAAGATCGAGCTGGACTTCCGGCTGATCGTTGCCACCAACCGCAATCTGGAGGAGGCGGTGCAGCGCGGTCTGTTCCGGTCCGATCTCTTCTACCGGCTGAACGTCATCCGCATCCACATCCCCCCCCTGCGGCAGCGGAAGGAGGACATCGTCCCCATGGCCCACCAGTTCCTGGCCCGCTTCTGCGGGGAGTACAACAAGTCCCTCACCTGCAGCCCCCGCTTTCTGGCTTTTCTGGAGCAGTACGATTGGCCCGGCAACGTGCGCCAGCTGGAGAACCTGATGGAGCGGCTGGTAATCACTGCCCAGGACCCCATTCTGGACATTCCTGCCCTGCCGCTGGAGTACACCGCCGACGCGTCGGCCCCTGCGGAGCTGCTTCCCGGCGGCACGCTGGCAGAGCGGATGGACGCCTACGAGGCCCAAATCATCCGGGATTCCTACCAGCGGTGCGGCACCACAGTGGCCGTGGCCCGGGAGCTGGGCATCTCCCAGGCCACAGCAGCCCGCAAGATTGCCAAATACGTGACCGCCCGGGCGTGAGAGGAGGTTCCGGTCCATGAGTTTGATCCATCTCAGCACAGAGCTTCGGCAGGAGCTGAAGCTCACCCCCCAGCTCCTGCAGTCCATGGAGCTTCTGCAGATGAACTCCCAGGAGCTGCTGGACTATCTGAACCAGGTCAGCGAAGAAAACCCTCTGGTGGAGCAGACTGATCTGTCCTCCCTCCACAAAGCCTATGAGGCCCTGCGGCAGAAGGTCCACTGGATCAATGGCGGCCTGCCGGAGGACGGCCACGGCGCCATGCCGGACCGGGGCGCCGCGGACCGGGAGACGGAGAGCCTCTCCGCCTTCCTTTGCGACCAGCTGGAGCGCCGGCGCCTGCCCAAGCCCCTGCTGGCCCTGACCCGGTATCTGGCAGAGCTGGTGGACGAGGAGGGCCGCCTCAGCCAGGAGGACCTGGACGGCGTGGCAGATCTGAAGATCCCCCAGGCCCTGACCCAGCAAGCGCTGGAGACCCTCCAGAGCCTGGACCCCGCCGGCGTGGGCGCCCGGTCCCTGTCGGAGTGCCTGCTGCTGCAACTGGCCCGGCAGGATGCTCCCTCCCCCCTGGATATGGAGATCGTCCGCCGCTTCCTGCCGGACTTGGGCAAGAAGCATTACAGCCTCATTGCCCGGGAACTCCATACCACGCCAGAGGAGGTCCGGGCGGCGGAAAAGCGGATCTCTGCCCTGGATCCCTGCCCCGGCCGCTCCTTCCAGCCGGCGGAGCCCACACTCTATGTCCGGCCGGATCTGTTCATCGCGGAACTGGACGGAAAGCTCCAGGTGATCCTGAACGATTACTACCTTCCCCGGGTGTCCATCAGCCAGTACTATGTGCGGCTTCTGAAGGAATCCGACGAGCCGGAGACCCGGGCCTATCTCCAGCAAAAGATGCAGCAGGCCAAGTGGCTGCTGAACAGCCTGGAGCGCCGGGGCAGCACCCTCCGCCAGTGCGCGGAGGCGATCCTGGAGACCCAGCGGGCCTTTTTTGCCGGCCAGACCACAGAGCTGGTCCCCATGACCATGGTGACACTGGCGGAGCGACTCCACCTCCATCCCTCCACCGTCTCCCGGGCCACTCGGGAGAAATACCTCCAGTGCCGGCAGGGGACGTACCCCCTCCGCTATTTCTTCAGCCGCGCTCTGGGGGAGCAGGGTCCCTCCCAGCAGACGGTGAAGCTGCGGCTGCTGGAGCTGATCCGGCAGGAAGACCACAGCCGCCCGCTCAGTGACCAGAAGCTGGCGGAGCTGCTGGCGGAGCAGGGCATCCGCATCGCCCGCCGCACGGTGGCCAAGTATCGGACGGAGCTCCGCCTGGGCTCCGCCGCCGCCCGAAAACGGGACTGAGGGCCTACTGGCCCGCAGAGGCCCGCAGGATAGAAACGGAAGCCCCGGACGGAGTTTCGTCCGGGGCTTCCGTGTTTTTCCGATTTACAGGATCCGAAGGACCTCTTCATATCCCGGCACCGCATCCGCCGCGCCGGGCCGGGACACAGCCAGGGCGCTGGCCGCCGCGGCCAGGGACAGTGCCTCTTCCAGTGTGCCGCCCTCCAGCGCCCGGCGCAGGAAGTAGCCGGTGAAGGTGTCTCCCGCCGCAGTGGTGTCCACCACCGCCGTTTTCCGGGCTGGGCCCCAGGCCCGCCAGCCCCCTCGCGCTGCAGCAGCGCCCTGTTCTCCCAAGGTCAGCACCACAGTGGTCTCCGGGTACCGCGCCGCCAGCGTGTCCAGAATCGCCTCCGGCGCCTCCGTTCCCGCCAGAAAGGCGCCCTCCACCTCGTTCACCAACAGCCAGGACAGCGCCTCCAGCGGCAGGCCCACCAGCTTCTCATTGGCGGGAGCCGCATTCATGGCCGTCCGCATCCCCCGGCGGGCCGCCTGGTGGATGATTTCCTCCACGCAGCTGGTCTCATTCTGCAGCAGCACCGTGTCCCCGGCTGAGAACTGATCCAGCACCGCCGTCACAAAGTCCGGGGTCAGGCGGCCGTTGGCCCCGTCGTGGAGCAGGATGCTGTTCTGGCCGGTGCTGTCCACTTGGATGATGGCGTGGCCGGTACTGCCTGCGGACTCCTCCACAAACCGGGTGTGGACGCCTGCCCGGTCCAGCGTCTCCTTCAGAAAATGCCCCTCCGGCCCGATGAGGCCCGCGTGCCAGGTCTCCACCCCGGCCCGAGCCAGAGCCACGGACTGGTTCAGCCCCTTGCCGCCGCACTGGATCTGCAGGGACTGGGCGCTCATGGTCTCTCCGGGCTGGACGAAGTGGTCCACCCGGTAGACGTAGTCGATATTCAGGGACCCGAAGTTGACAACGCGCATATCCTTCTCCTCCCTCATGCCATAAAGGTGGTGAGCAGCTCTTCCAGGGCGCGGCGGCTGTCCACATCCACGCAGATGGAGACGCCGGGAGCCTCGATGGGATGCTCCCGCAGATCCGCCACCACCATGCCCCGGCAGAAGCTGCCGCCGCACTCCACCCGGGCGGGGATGGTCCGCACCGTCACCACACTGGGATCCACCGCCGCCAGCATGGCCAGCGGGTCGTGGACCGGGCAGTGGTCCAGACAGTTGTTTTGCAGTCGGTTGAACCGGAAGTAGAAGGGCAGTGCCTGCTTCAGATAGTCCACAATGGGCCGGTTCTCCGGCGCGGCGTACTTGTCCAGGATCGCCACATGGTCCGTGGTCAGCCGCACCTTCTGGGTCACATCCAGCCCCACCATAGTCAGGTCAAAGCCCGCCTGGAACACCCGGTCCGCCGCCTCCGGGTCCCCTGCGATGTTGGCCTCCGCTACCGGGGACACGTTTCCCGGCGCGTGGAACGTGCCGCCCATGAACACCACCCGTTTCAACAGCCGGGGCAGATCCGGCTCTATCTCCAGAGCCTTTGCCAGATTCGTCATTCGGGCCAGCGTCACCAAGGTCAGCTCGCCGGGGTGCTCCCGGGCCATTCGGGCGATGAACGCCCAGGCCGGTTCCTCCAGCGGCTGCTGGGGCGAAGGCGGCAGCTCCACCCCGCCGATGCCGTTGGGCCCGTGGATGTGGGGATCCGGCCCCTTCCAGTTCCCCGCCAGCGGCTCCGTGGCTCCAACCGCCACCGGCACCTCATAAGGCACACCGGCCAGTCGGATCAGCCGCAGACTGTTTTCCGCCGCCTGCCGGGCTGTGGTGTTGCCGAAGCCGGTGGTGACGCCCATCACCCGGACGTCCGGCCGCTTCAGGGCAAACAGAATGGCGATGGAATCATCAATGCCGGTGTCGGCGTCGATCAGGATCTGCTTCAGCATATTCCTTCCTCCCTGTTTATGTAGTCTCTCCGCCGTCTTTGGCGGCGGCAATCCGGACCCCCAGACCGTTGACCTCCACACTCTCGTCCGCCGGGACCAGCAGGTAGCGCCGTCCGTCGATGATCCGGGCCTCCACCAGATAGCTCCGCTCCGGGTCCACCTGGATAGTGGCGTCGGCGGTCTTGACCGCGAAGTGCTTGGCGTCGATCAGGTTGGCCGGGGTCAGCGCCCCCTCGCCAAAGGACTGGCCGCAGGCGGTTTGGAACGCCTCCACCCGCTCCTCCGGCACGCCGCAGTTCCGCAGCACGCCGCTCACCTCGCCTGCGGTGACAGCCAGCGGCTCCGGGTCCCGGCTCTCCTTGTGTTCCTGGATCCGCTGGCGCAGGTAGTCGTGGACAGACTGCACCACCTCCATGCTGCACGCCCCCTCCAGAGTGCCGCACAGGGCGGACTGAAAGGTCTCCCGCTGCTCGGCGGCGGACATGGGCGGCTCTGTGCGGAACACTGCGTCAATGAACTCCTGATGGAGCTCGTCCGGCTTCCGGCTGTAAAACAGGGCGTTGTAAAGGTTGGCCGTCCGGTCATCAAAGGCCGGGAACAAAAAGCCAAGCTCCGGCTGGCCCACGATCTGCTTCTCCATAGAGATGTGGAACTCGTTCTCCCCATGGAAGTATCCCAGCTCCGGCGTCCCATCCTTCACCGGGCAGACGCAGCAGACGAAGTAGCGGAACACCTCTTCGCAGGCATCCCGGTCCACCTCGCCGTCCTTGCCCCGGTGGGGCACATCATAGGCGTCGGCCCCCAGCAGGATCAGATAGTTGTTCTCCCCCATGTCCAGGGAGCCGGTGACCTGCTGGTAAAAGGCATCCCGGGCCTCCGCGTCCTTCAGCTCGGACGTCCGCAGGGCGGAGAGCAGGCGGTGCTCCTCGCTGTCCGCCACCTGCTGGGTGGAAAACACGATGTCAATCAGGTTCCGGCCCAGGGTGCCGGACAGGGCCTTTTTCAGCAGGCCCAGGTATTTTTCCGCCTCCTCCTGGGGCATGAGGCCTAGGGACTGGTCGATATAGGCGATGATCTCGCGGCTGCTGTTCACATAGCAGCCGTAAACACGGCTGATGGCGCTCTTCTCCGGCCGGAACCGGCGGCGCAGCTCACCCAGCTCTCTTTGGTTCATGGGGGACACCTCGCTCGTTCAAATTGATCCCAGCGGGACCGCAGTCCTGCCGGGTCTCTATCTTAGCACATCTCCGCCGTCTTGTCACGCCGAAAGGGGCGGACAGGAAAAACGGCGGGAACCGCAGTCCCCGCCGTTTCACGTTTCAAATGCGCTCCAAAGGATGTCCGCTTACTGGGCAGCCATCTTCCGGGCCCTGGCCTCAGCCTTGTTCCGGAACACGTCGATGGTGACCGCCAGAATGATGACGGCGCCGATGACGATGTACTGAATGTCGTTGGAGGCGCCCATCAGGTTCAGGCCGTTGCGGATGACCGCCATCAGCAGGGCGCCGATCAGGGTGCCCCAGATGGTGCCCTTGCCGCCGGTGAAGGAGGCGCCACCGATGATGCAGGCCGCGATGGCATCAGTATCATAGGTGGAGCCGGCATTGCCGTTGGCAGAAGCCAGACGACCCACGGACACCACGCCCGCCATGCCGGCCATGAAGCCGGACAGGGAGTAGACGAAGGTCAGCACGTTCTTGGAGGGGATACCGGAGAGGCGCGCCGCCTCGGGGTTGCCGCCCACGCAGTAGATCTGGCGGCCCAGGGCGGACCGGGTCAGGAACACGTGGAAGATGCCGAACACGATCAGCACCAGGATGAAGCTGAAGGGGATGCCGGGGAAGGTCTCGGTCTTGAAAAGGGAGCCGCCGCCGATCCACATCAGGTTGTCCACGCCGGTGTTGGTAAAGGCAATGGATTTCGACCCTGTAATCACCAGGGCCAGGCCCCACAGCACGTTCTTCATGCCCAAGGTGGACACGAAGGGATGGGGCAGGTCCAAACGGGTCAGCAGAATGCCGTTGACAAAGCCGGCAAACGTGCTCACCGCCAGGCCGGCGATGATCAGCAGCGGCATGCTGGTGATGCCGAAGTTCTGGACCAGCACGCCGATGGTGCAGGTGCACAGCACGCAGTTGGAACCCACGGACAGGTCGATGCCGGCGGTAATCAGGGCGCACAGCATGCCGGAGGCGATCAGGCAGTTGATGGAAGCCTGCTTGAAGATGTTCATGATATTGCTGATCCGCGGGAATTTATCGGGCATCATCACGCAGAAAATGAGAACCAGCAGCGCCAGCGCCATCAGGGTGCCGAGCTTTTGCAAAAGCTCTTTTCCGGAATTCTTCTTTTTCATATCAGTCTAATTCTCCTCCCCAGGCCGCTTTCATGATATCCTCAGAGTTGAAGTGCGGGGTATCACGGTCGATATTGGCCATGACCCGGCCGCCCCGCATGACCACCACGTGGTCACTCATGGCCAGGATCTCCGGAAGCTCGGAGGAGACCATGATCACACACTTGCCGGCCTTGACCAGGTCATTCATGACATGGTAGACCTCGATCTTGGCGCCCACGTCGATGCCGCGGGTGGGCTCGTCGAAAATGAAGATGTCCGCGTCGGTGTTGACCCACTTGCCGATAACCACCTTCTGCTGGTTGCCGCCGGAGAGCTGGGCCGTCACCTCGTCCAGGGACGGAGTCTTGATCCGCAGGGACTCCACATTGTCCTGGCCGGACTTCTCAATCTTCCCCTTGTTCAGGAAGGGTCCGTTGGAGAAGCCCTTCATATTGGCCAGAATGAGGTTGGTCCGCACGTCCAGGGACAGCACCAGACCCTGGCCCTTGCGGTCCTCGGTCAGGAAGGCAATCTTCTTCTTGATGGCGTCCTTGGGCGTCCGGATATGTACCTTCTCCCCCTTGACGTAGATCTCGCCGCTGTCCAACCTGTCGGCGCCGAAGATGGCCCGCATGGTCTCCGTCCGCCCGGCGCCCACCAGGCCAGCAAAGCCGGTGATCTGGCCGCCGTAGGCCTTGAAGCTCACGTCATGGAGGACGCCGGCCTCGTTGAGGTTCCTGGCCTCCAGCCACACGTCGCCCTTGACGCCGAACTCTTTGGGATACAGGTTGTCCAGCGTCCGGCCCACCATGGCGTTGATCAGGGAGTCCTCCGTCATGTCACCGATGTCCTGGGTGACGATATGTTCGCCGTCCCGCATGACGGTGACCCGGTCGCAGAGCTCGAACAGCTCTTCCAATTTATGAGAGACGAACAGGATGGCCACGCCCTTGGCCTTCAGGCCCCGGACCGTCTCCATCAGCTGGTTGATCTCCTCCTTGCCCAGGGAGGAAGTCGGCTCGTCCATGATAATCAGCTTGGCGTCCAGCGACACAGCCTTGGCGATCTCCACCATCTGCTGCTGGCCGGTACCCAGCTTGCCGCATTCCATTTTAACATCAATTTCGGGATGGCCCAGCGTGGTCAGGGCCTGCTTGGCTTCCTCGTACATTCTGGGGTAGTCCAGAAGGCCGTTTTTCTTGACGGCGCGTCCCATGAAAACGTTATCCGTGACAGACAGCTGCTTGACGATGTTCAGCTCCTGGTACACGCAGGCAATGCCCGCCTCGCGGGACTGGACGGGGTTGTGGAAGACGACCTTCTGGCCGTCCACGTAGATCTCCCCCTCCTCAGGAGTGTGAACGCCGGTGAGCACCTTAATCAAGGTGGACTTGCCGGCGCCATTTTCGCCGATCAGGCCGTGGATCTCTCCCGGCCGGATGCCAATAGACATATTTTTCAATGCGACGACACCAGGAAAACGTTTGGTAATGTTCTTCAACTCGACAACATACTCGCTCATGGGATTACCTCGTTTCTGTTTCCTGATTTCAGCGGTCCCCGCCGCCCGCGGGGAGGTGCGGAACGGGAATATGGCGGCAGGACCACTGCCGCCATATTCCATTCATTCAGATGTGAGATCTGAGGGGCACAGGCTGATCAGCCCTGCATGGCAGCCAGGCTATCCAGGTACTCCTGGCCGTTCTCAGCGGTGACCACGGTGACGGGAGCGTTGATGACCTCTTCCACGGTCTCGCCCTTGATGGCCTTCAGCGCGGCCTCCACGGCCTGGTAGCCCATCTCATAGGGCTGCTGGGCAACGGTGGCCTTCACCATCTCGCCGGCCAGGATCAGATCCACGGCGGAGGCGTTGCCGTCGAAGCCGACGATAATCATGTCGTCCACGCCGGCGGACTTGCAGGCGTTCATGGCGCCGATAGCGGTATCGTCATTGTGGCAGAGCACGATGTCGATCTGGTCGGGATAAGCGTTCAGCAGGTCCTCCATGGTCTTGGTGGCGCCGTCGGTGGTGTTCTGGCCGGACAGAGCGTCCAGAACGGTGACGCCGGCCTCGTCGCAGGCGGCCTGATAGCCCTCGCGGCGCATATTGGAGGTGTTGTCGCCCTCCTGGCCATAGATGATGACGGCGTTGGCGCCCTCACCGGCCTGTTCAGCGGCCCACAGGCCGCCTTCCTTCGCGGCGTCCACGTTGGAGGTGCCCACGAAGCTGGTCTGACCCTCGATGCCCACATTGGTATCGACGGACAGAACGGGGATGCTGCCGATGGCGCTGGCAAGCGCACCGGAAGCGGCGCCGGCGTCATTGGGAGCGACGATGATGGCATCGCAGCCTGCGCCGATCTGCTGCTCAATCATAGAAACCTGCTGCTCGATCTCGCTCTCAGCGCCGGGGCCCACCACGTTGACGGTAACGCCCAGGTCAGCGGCAGCGGCATCGCAGCCGGCCTTCACATAGCCCCAGTACTCGGAGGCCAGGGTCTTCAGGACCACAGCGATCTCCACATCGCTGGCAGTGGCGGTATCGCCGCCGTTCTCCTCGGTAGCAGTGTCATCGGTGCTGGTGTCTTCGTTGGCGGTATCTCCGCCGCCGCAGGCCACCAGAGACAGGGACATCACCAGTGCGAGGAGAAGTGCAAAAAACTTTTTCATCTTACTTCTTTTCTCCTTCTTAATTGGTTTCCTCTCACATTCAGGCAGAAATGGATCTGAACTGCGGGAGTAAGAAGATTTTAACATGGTGTGCTTATACAGTCAACGTGTTAACGTAAAAAACAGCTATTATTACAATTTTGCGGAACTTTTTTGCACAATATGCAGAAAATTTTTTATCAGCTAATCATTTACTTGACAGCGTCGGCTTTTTATCAGGCGCCCGGCGGCGTCCAGTTTGCGCAAATTTTTCGCAAATCTGCCGCACAGCCTCTCTATCCCCCAAAAACCGCTCCCCTGGGTGTCGCCGCAGGCGCGCCCGTCCTACATTATATAATATAAAGAGGTGCGGACATGCCTGTTCCGCACAAAAAACGCCCTCCCGGCTTGGGAGGGCGTTCGGACCATGTATTCTCAGACGGAGATGATTTTCCAGGCGCACCAGAGCAGGAGCAGCGCCATAACGGCGTTGACAAATTTGTAATACCGGCTGTACAGCGGGTACAGCAGCGCGCCCAGCGTGGCCCAGATCAGGTTTCCGGTGGCGGCGCAGGCAGCCATGATGACAGAGAAGCACAGCACGGCTGGCACCGTATACCCATGGGGCAGGATATAACCGGAATAGGCGGCGATCCCCAGCATCAGGATGTGGACGTTCAGGAATTGCAGGAGGAAGCCGTTCACATAGGACAGCGGCTTGCCGGAGGGGCCGGCCTCCTTCTTGGCGCCGGGGCTGCGCATCAGCGTGCGGTAGGCCAGATAGAGGATATAAGCCGCGCCCACATACTTGGCCACGGGGACAATCTGCGGCACCAGCTCTCCCAGCCAGGCACAGCCGAAGCCGCACAGCAGCATAACGGTGATCAATCCCGCCCAGATCCCAAAAATCAGCGGCCAGCACTTCCGGATGCCGTACCGGCTGGTGCTGCTGAACAGCAGAATGTTGTTGGGTCCCGGGGAAAAGGTGGTTGCACAGGCATACGCCGCCAGTTGTAAATAGACTGCTGTCATGGGAACTGCCCCTTTCTCTTTATCAGATACTGTCCCGCCGCGGCGTCAGCTGAAGACGCCGGCCTTGCACAGCTCGATGAACTGCTTGGCCACCCGGGCGCTGCGTCCGCCGGAGCGGACCGCGAATGCCTCACTGCGGACCGCCAGCTGTCTGGGGTCCAGCTCCACCCCGTACTGCTTGGCCAGCTCCTCCACAATGTGGAGATACCGCTCCCGGTCGGGGCTGCCGAAGGTGATGGTCAGCCCAAACCGGGCGGACAGGCTCATCAGCTCCTGGCGGGTGTCGCTCTCGTGGATGTCGTCGCCCTCCCGGTCGGTGAGGGTCTCCTTAATCAGGTGGCGGCGGTTGCTGGTGGCGTAGACGGCGATGTTGCCGGCCCGGCCGCCCACGCTGCCCTCCAGGATCGCCTTGAGGGCGGCGAAGTTGTCGTCATTGGCGGTGAAGCTCAGATCATCGATGAAGAGGATGAACTTCAGCGGATTGGACGCCAGGGCGTCCATCAGGTCCGGGATCTGATAGAGCTGGTTCTTCTTGACCTCCACCAGCCGCAGCCCCTGGTCCGCGAAGGCGTTGGCGATGGCCTTGATGGCGCTGGACTTGCCGGTGCCCGCGTCACCATACAGCAGCACGTTGTTGGCGGGCTTTCCCTCCAGCAGGGCCCGGGTGTTGGCGATGACCTTCTCCCGCTCCCGCTCATAGCCAGGCAGCTCCTCCAGCCTCTGGGGATCCGGGTGCTTCACCGGCGCCAGTTGCCCCTCCTCCACCGTGAACACGTGGTACCGGGCGAAGATGCCGTAGCCCTTCACCCCCACCTCCTCCATCCGGCGGAGGTATTCCCGGGTGATATCGGTGGGAGACACGACCCAGCCCACCAGAAATTCCGGAGGCTCCCGCAGACCCGCCGTCAGGTCCTCCAGCTGCAGCTGGGAGAGCTGGTCGAAGAAGGCCAGCTCCCGCCGCAGGCTTTCCTGAAGGACGGAGCTCCTGCCCACCGCCTGCCCCCGGATGCAGACGTTCTCGCTCTCCAGCACCGTCTCCCGCAGATAGCAGGACCAGCTGTCGCTGGACTGGAAGAGGGCGGCTTCAAATCCGGCGCAGGCGGCGGAGAAATCGCCGCTGTCCCCCCGCACCCGGGCGGAGAGCATCTCGCCGCAGGCGGCCACCACCGGGTCCTGCAGCAGCCGGCGGAACACCACAAGGCCCGTCAGCCGCCGGTACATCTCTTGTACGTGCATGTTGCATTCCTCCCGATCTCAGGCCTTCAGCGGAGGACCGCGCCCTCGTCGGCGCTGGTGACCATCCGGGCGTAACGGCCCAGCCAGCCGGTGGTGATGTTGGGGGCAGGCTGGACATAGGCGGCCTTCCGGGCGGCCAGCTCTTCCTCAGATACCTGCAACATGATGGAGGCATTGGGAATGTCGATGGCGATGGCGTCGCCCTCCTGCACCAGGCCGATGGGACCGCCGGAAGCGGCCTCCGGGCTGACGTGGCCGATGGACGCGCCCCGGCTGGCGCCGGAGAACCGGCCGTCGGTGATAAGGGCCACGGTTTTGTCCAGACCCATACCCGCGAGAGCGGAGGTGGGATTCAGCATCTCCCGCATACCAGGGCCGCCCTTGGGGCCCTCGTACCGGATCACCACCACGTCGCCGGGGACGATCTTACCGGCGTAGATGGCGGCGATGGCGTCCTCCTCGCTGTCAAACACCCGGGCGGGACCGGTGTGGGTCAGCATCTCCGGGGCCACGGCGCTGCGCTTCACCACGCAGCCGTGGGGGGCCAGATTGCCCCAGAGGATCTGCAGTCCGCCGGTGGGGGAGTAGGGATCCTCGATGGGCCGAATGGCGTTGTGGTTGAGGTTCTGGACCCCCTGAATGTTCTCGCCCACGGTCTTGCCGGTGACGGTCAGGCAGTCCAGATCCAGAAGACCGCGCTTGGCCAGCTCCGCCTGGACAGCAGGGATGCCGCCGGCCGCGTACAGGTCCGGCATGTGGGTGGGGCCCGCAGGGGCCAGGTGGCACAGGTTGGGGGTCTTCTCGCTGATCTCGTTGAACAGGGCCAGGTCCACCGGGCAGCCCGCCTCCTGGGCGATGGCCAGCAGGTGCAGCACCGTGTTGGTGGAGCAGCCCAGGGCCATGTCGCAGGTCAGGGCGTTGCGGATGCTGCGGGCGTTGATGATGTCCCGTGCGCAGATGTTCCGGCGGACCATCTCCATGATGGCGGCGCCGGCCCGGCGGCCCAGCTGCAGCCGCTTGCTGTACACCGCGGGGATGGTGCCGTTGCCCGGCAGGCCGATGCCGATGGCCTCGCACAGGCAGTTCATGGAGTTGGCGGTGTACATGCCGGAGCAGCTGCCGCAGCCGGGACAGCAGTTCTGGGTGCAGTCCTCCAGCTGCTCGGCGGAGATCATGCCTGCCTTGTAGGAGCCCACAGCCTCGAACATCTTGGAGAGGCTGACCTCCTGGCCGTCGTAGGTGCCGGCCAGCATGGGGCCGCCGCTGCACACCACGGCGGGCACGTTCATCCGCACCGCCGCCATCACCATGCCGGGGACGATCTTGTCACAGTTGGGCACCAGCACACAGCCGTCAAACTGGTGAGCCATGAACATGGTCTCCACACTGTCGCAGATCAGCTCCCGGCTGGCCAGGGAGTACTTCATGCCCACATGGCCCATGGCGATGCCGTCGCACACGCCGATGGCGGGCACCATGAAGGGGGTACCGCCGGCGGCCTCGATGCCGCTTTTTACCGCGTCGGTCAGCTTGTCCAAATTCATGTGTCCGGGAACGATGTCGCTGTGGGCGCTGACCACAGCGATCAGGGGCTTCTCCAGGTCCTCCGGCGTGTAGCCCAGGGCGTAGAAAAGGCTCCGGTTGGGTGCCCGCTCGGCGCCCTTGGTCACATTATCACTGCGCATAGGTCTTGCTTTCCTCCTTTTTCTACCCGGCCCGGAGGTGTTCCCGCCTCCGGGCCGGTGCCTTGGGTCCTCTTACTTTTTCAGCCAGCTCATCATGCTGCGCAGCTGGGCGCCCACCTTCTCGATGGGGTGCTCGGCCGCCATGCGGCGCATGGCCAGGAAGTGGGTCTTGCGGCCTCCGTTGGGGTTCATCTCCGCCAGGAATTCGGAGGCGAAGGTACCGTCCTGGATCTCCTTGAGGATCTGCCGCATCTCCTTGCGGGTGTCCTCGGTAATCAGGCGGCTGCGGGTGCGGTAGTCGCCGTACTCAGCGGTGTTGGAGATGGAGTAGCTCATCTTGCCGAAGCCGCCCTCGTTGATGAGGTCGATGATGAGCTTCATCTCGTGGCAGGTCTCGAAGTAGGCCATCTCCGGCTCGTAGCCGGCCTCCACCAGGGTCTCGAAGCCGGCCTGGATCAAGCCGCAGACGCCGCCGCATAGAACGGCCTGCTCGCCGAACAGGTCGGTCTCGGTCTCCTCCTTGAAGGTGGTCTCCAGGATGCCGGCGCGGCCGGCGCCGATGCCGGAGGCATAGGCGAGAGCCACTTCTTTGGCCTTGCCGGTGAAGTTCTGCTCCACGCAGATCAGGCTGGGCACGCCCTTGCCCTCCAGGTACTGGCTGCGGACCGTGTGGCCGGGGCCCTTGGGAGCCACCATGATCACGTCCACGTTGGCGGGGGGCACGATGGTCTTGAAGTGGATATTGAATCCGTGGGCGAAGGCCAGGGTCTTGCCCTCGGTCATGTACGGGGCGATCTGCTTGTTGTAGATGTCGGCGCACAGCTCGTCAGGCACCAGCATCATCACGATGTCGCCGGCCTTGGCGGCCTCCTCCACTTCCATCACGCGGAAATTGGGACAGGTGGCGGCGAACTCCTCCGCCTTGGCCCAGTGGGAGGAGCCCTTCCGCAGGCCCACCACCACGTTGACACCGCTCTCGGCCAGGTTCTCAGAATGGGCATGGCCCTGAGAGCCGAAGCCGATCACGGCCACGGTCTTGCCGTCCAGCAGGCCCAGGTTGCAGTCAGTGTCGTAATACTTTTTGATTGCCATGTTCGTGTTCTCCTTTTCTGTTTCTTGACGATGTGGGTGGGAATGGTTTTGCCGATGGGCCCTGAACAGAACGGCCGAAGTGAAAGAAAAAAGCCTTTGCCTCTTGCAAGCAAGAGGCAAAGGCTTTTGAAACACCTTCGCGGTACCACTCTTGTTAACGGTGGAAGATCCTTCCGCCGCCATCTCAGCAGGCCCCAACAGGCCCTGCACGGTAACGGGTGCGCCCGGCACTGCCTATCAGAGAGTTCTCTTTCAGCAGGCTACTCCAGGATGATTTCACCAGATCCGACGCTTGTTGCCTTGCACCAACCGGCAATTCTCTGAAAGCGGAGCGAAGCGGGCTACTTGTTCCCTTCATCATATTTTAGGTATGCAAAGACGGTAACACACTGTTCCGCCCCCTGTCAAGAGAAACTTGCGCTCAACTTCCCCGCTCCCGCAAAGTTTTATTGGTTTGACCAATTCCATCCCTTTTCAAACGCGAAACCTTATGTATTTTCCCCACGATTTTCCGCCAAGCCTGTACAGGGACCGGCCAGACCAGCCCAAATCTTTGCGCTTAGGGTTCCTCTTTTTGTTAAATGGAAATATTTTCTAAATATTTTTGATTTCAAAGGAGAAGTGCCAGAAAGTCTCATAACAGGCGTTTAAAACTTGAGAAATCCGCCGAACATGTTCTTGCGCGGACAAAAGTCGTTGACGCAAAGACGCGCCCAGTATTACAATGTGGTCGATACAAACACGGACGGAGGCCGCGGCGCGGTCATCCGCCAAGTCTGGTTTTTGGAGGGATTCACCATGAGCATTCAGAACGAGTATCTAAGCGGCCTGATGGAGCGCGTGGTCCGGCGGAATCCGGCAGAGCCGGAATTTCACCAGGCGGTCCAGGAGGTTCTGACCTCCCTGGTCCCGGTGGTGGAGGCGAAGCCGGAGTATATCAAAGAGGGCGTCATGGACTGCCTGGTAGAGCCGGAGCGGATCATCAAGTTCCGGGTGCCCTGGGAGGATGACCAGGGCAACATCCACGTGAACCGGGGCTTCCGGGTGCAGTTCAACAGCGCCATCGGCCCCTACAAAGGCGGCTTACGGTTCCACCCCTCCGTGTACGAGGGCATCATCAAGTTTCTGGGCTTTGAGCAGATCTTCAAGAACAGCCTGACCGGCCTGCCCATCGGCGGCGGCAAGGGCGGCAGCGACTTCGACCCCAAGGGCAAGTCCGACGCGGAGGTCATGCGCTTCTGCCAGAGCTTCATGACCGAGCTCTTCAAGTATATCGGGCCGGACACCGACGTGCCCGCCGGCGATATCGGCGTGGGTGCCCGGGAGATCGGTTATCTCTTCGGCCAGTACAAGCGGCTGCGCAACGAGTTCACCGGCGTCCTCACTGGCAAGGGCCTCAGCTACGGCGGCTCTCTGGCCCGAACCGAGGCCACCGGCTATGGTCTGTGCTACTTTGCCGACAATATGCTCAAGGACGCGGGCCGCAGCTTTGAGGGCGCCAAGGTAGCCATCTCCGGCTCCGGCAATGTGGCCATCTACGCCTGCGAAAAGGCCACGGCCCTGGGCGCCAAGGTGGTCACCATGTCCGACTCCAACGGCTTTGTCCACGACCCCAACGGCATCGACCTGGCGCTGGTGAAGCAGCTGAAGGAGGTGGAGCGCAAGCGCATCCGGGAGTATGTGACCGTCCGCCCGGAAGCGGAGTACCACGAGGGCTGCTCCGGCGTGTGGCAGGTGCCCTGTGACATCGCCCTGCCTTGCGCCACCCAGAACGAGCTGGATCTGTCCGCTGCCAAAGCCCTGATCCAGAACGGCTGCTTCGCCGTGGCCGAGGGTGCCAACATGCCCTGCACTCCCGACGCGGTGGAAGCCCTGCAGGCTGCCGGTCTCCTCTTTGCCCCCGCCAAGGCCGCCAACGCCGGCGGCGTGGCCACCTCCGCCCTGGAGATGAGCCAGAATTCCATGCGCATGTCCTGGTCCTTCGAGGAGGTGGACAGCCATCTGAAGGACATTATGACCAACCTTTATCACAACGCCGCGGGCGCCGCCGCCCAGTACGGCAAGCCCGGCGACCTGGTGGCCGGCGCCAACATCGCCGGCTTCCTGAAAGTGGCTGACGCCATGCTGGCCTACGGTTTGGTCTAAGGAGGGCATCTGCATGAGCGACTATGTTTCCCGCGTGTCCGCCGACCTCCAGCAGCGGTACGCCGGCCAGCCGGAGTATCTCCAGGCCGTTCTCACCTGGCTGGAGATGATTGCCCCGGCCCTGGAGGACAATCCCATCTATGAGCGGGTGGACCTGCTGACCCGAATGGTGGAGCCGGATCGAATGCTGACCTTCACTGTGCCCTGGATGGACGATCAGGGCATGGCCCACACCAACCACGGCTACCGGGTGCAGTTCAACAGCGCCATCGGCCCCTACAAGGGTGGGTTGCGGTTCCATCCCTCCGTCAACCCCTCTATCGTGAAGTTCCTGGGCTTTGAGCAGACCTACAAAAACGCCCTGACGGGGCTGCCTATCGGCGGCGCCGCCGGCGGCGCGGATTTTGATCCCCGGGGCAAGAGCAGCCGGGAGATCATGCGCTTCTGCCAGAGCTTCATGACAGCCCTGTACCGTCTGATCGGCGCAGACACCGACATCCCCGCCGGTGACATCGGTGTGGGCTCCCGGGAGATCGGCTATCTCTATGGCCAGTACAAGCGGCTCACCGGAAAGGCGGAGAGCAGCGCTCTTACTGGCAAGGGCCTGACCTACGGCGGCAGCGTCATCCGCCAGGAGGCCGCCGGCTTCGGCACTGTTTACTTCTTGGCCCGGATGCTGGAACACCAGGGCGAGACCCTGGAGGGCAAGCGCCTGGCCGTCTCCGGCTTCGGCAACATGTCCTGGGGCGTGTGCCGCAAGAGCGCGGAGCTGGGCGGCAAGGTGGTCACCCTCTCCGGGCCGGACGGCTATGTCTACGATCCCGACGGCGTCTGCACCCAGGAGAAGTTCGATTTCATGCTGTCCATGCGCGCCGGCGGCGCCGACAAGGTGGAGCCTTACGCCGACCGCTTCGGCGTGGAGTTCTTCCCCGGCAAAAGGCCCTGGGAAGTGCCGGTGGACATCGTGATCCCCTGCGCCACCCAGAATGAGCTGGACGTGGAGGATGCCGTGATGATTGTGGCCAACAACGTCCGCTACTATGTGGAGGCGGCCAATATGCCCGCCACCGCCGAGGCCCTGCGCCTCCTGCGGCTGAGTCCCAAGATCCTCACCGCAGGCTCCAAGGCCTCCGGATCCGGCGGCGTGGTGGTTTCCGCCCTGGAGATGGTCCAGAACAGCCTGCGGTACAGCTGGACCCGCCAGGAGGTGGACAGCCGCCTGAAGCAGATCATGGGCGGCATCTATGATGCCTCCGCCGCGGCGGCGGAGGAGTACGGTCTGGGATACGACCTGATTGCCGGTAATGACATCGCCGCTTTCAAGAAGATCTCCACGGCCATGATCGCCCAGGGACTGTGATTCTCCCCCTCTTCAAAACACACAAAGCGGCCGCCCTTCCGGGCGGCCGCTTTGTCCCATAAATTTCCTTTGTAGTGGGACCGGCGGTCCGGCAGATGCCGGGCCGCCGGTTTTGTTTCCCGTCCCACAGCGTCCAGAACAGCCCGCTGATCCGGCCGTTCTCGTCCCCATTGATCCGCTCCGCGGCCGGTACTTTCGGCAGTCCCGGTATGGCCCCTCACGGGACAGGTCCCGCGGGGACTCCGCATTTAATCCAGTTGGGCAGGCCCAGCCCGTCCAGCTCAAGGTTTTGCCTCCGGCAAAACGCTTGGACGCCGCTCCCGCGGCGGTATGACCATGCCTCAGAACAGCCCGCTGATCCGGCCGTTCTCATCCACATCGATCCGCTCCGCGGCCGGTACTTTCGGCAATCCCGGCATGGTCATGATATCTCCCGTCAGGGCCACCAGAAAGCCTGCCCCAGCGGACACTTTCAGGTTCCGGACCGTCACAGTGAAGCCCCGGGGCGCTCCCAGCAGGGAGGGGTCATCGGAAAAGCTGTACTGGGTCTTGGCCATGCAGATGGGCAGTTCCCCGAACCCCAGCTCTGTCAGCCGCCGGGCCTGCTTCTGGGCGGCAGGCGTCAGTACCACGCCGTCCGCATGGTAAATCCGCCGGCAGATAGTCTCCAGCTTCTCTTCGATGGACCCCCCCAGCGCATAGCTGTACCGGAAGTCGGATGGCTGCTCACACAGCCGGACTACCTCCTCTGCCAAAGCAGTTCCGCCGGCGCCGCCCTTGGCCCACACCTCGCTGAGGGCCACGCTCACCCCCAGCTCCCGGCATTTCTCCTCTACCAGCTTCAGCTCCGCCGCCGTGTCCGTGGGGAACGCATTGATGGCCACCACGCAGGGCAGGCCAAATACGTTTTTGATATTGTCCACATGCTGGAGCAGGTTGGGCAGTCCCCGCTCCAGGGCCGCTAGATCCTCTCTGCCCAGCTCCGCTCTGGCTGCGCCGCCGTGGTGCTTCAATGCCCGGACCGTGGCCACGACCACCACCGCGTCGGGCTTCAGCCCCGCCATGCGGCACTTGATGTCCAGAAACTTCTCCGCCCCCAGATCCGCGCCGAAGCCCGCTTCCGTGATGGCATAGTCCCCCAGCTTCAGAGCCATCCGGGTGGCGGTGACGGAGTTGCAGCCGTGGGCGATGTTGGCAAAGGGTCCGCCGTGGATCAGGGCCGGAGTATGCTCCAGCGTCTGAACCAGATTGGGCTTCAGAGCGTCCTTCAGCAGGGCCGCCATGGCGCCGGCCGCCTTCAGGTCGGCAGCGGTCACCGGGGCGTCATCATAGGTGTAGCCCACCACGATCCGCCCCAGACGGGCTTTCAGATCCGGGATGTCCGATGCCAGACACAGCACGGCCATGACCTCGCTGGCCACGGTGATATCAAATCCGTCCTCCCGGGGCACACCCTGCATCCGGCCCCCCAGGCCATCCACGATGCTGCGCAGCTGCCGGTCGTTCATATCCACACACCGCCGCCACGTAATCCGCTTGACGTCGATCCCCAGGGCGTTACCCTGCTGGATGTGATTGTCCAACATCGCCGCCAGCAGGTTGTTGGCCGCGCCGATGGCGTGAAAGTCCCCGGTGAAGTGGAGATTGATGTCCTCCATAGGCACCACCTGGGCATAGCCGCCGCCGGCGGCGCCGCCCTTGATGCCGAACACCGGCCCCAGGGAGGGCTCCCGCAGGGCCACCACGGCATTTCTGCCGATCCGCCGCAGCCCGTCCGCCAGCCCTACCGTAGTGGTGGTCTTGCCTTCCCCGGCAGGGGTGGGGGTGATAGCGGTCACCAGAACCAGCTTACCGTCCGGCCGATTTGTCTCCTTCAGAAAGCGGTTGTCGATCTTGGCTTTGTATCTGCCGTATTGCTCTATATAAGCTCCATCCATCCCGCAGGCGTCCGCAATATCCGTGATGGGAAGGGGCTTCGCCTCCTGGGCGATCTCGATATCGCTTTTGATGGTCATGGCTGCCTCCTGTTTTCCGGGCTGTCCGTGTCCAGACACCCTGCTGTTTCATGTTCGATTATACCGGCTCCCCCGGGTAAAAGCAACAGTTCTCTCCAAATCCCCTTATTTTCCAACCTTTTACAGGTAAAACACCGGCGGCACCTGCTGCACAGCGGTCTCTGCGTCCATGTCCTTTGTTATCTGTAAATGTGATAGCCGGTTGCATAAGATCCGTTCTAGCAGTTTCTCCTCCGCAGATGCTATAATATTGTACAGAGAAGAAGGCGCTTATATCTTAAAAACTGTGCATTCAGACGAACAGAGGTGTATGAAAAGAGGAAAGAGCACATAAGGAGGTACGTATATGGAAACTCTGGAGAAAAAAGGCAAAGGTTCCGCGTTGCTCCCGTTCCTGCTATTTATTGTCATCTATCTAGGTGCTGGCCTGTACTTCCAGGCACAGGGTGTAGAGATGGCCTTCTACCAGTTCCCCTCTGTCACAGCCATGTTCATTGCCCTGCTGCTGGCCTTCTGCCAGGGCAAGGGCACCATCGATCAGAAATTCACAGTCTTCGCCAAGGGCGCCGCCAACGAGAACGTCCTGACCATGCTGATGATCTACATCCTGGCCGGCGCCTTCTCCACCGTGGCCAGTGCCATGGGCGGCGTGGACGCCACCGTGAATCTGGGTCTCAGCGTCATTCCCGTGCACTTCCTGGCCGCCGGCGTGTTCGTGATCTCCGCGTTCATGGGCACCGCCACCGGCACCTCCATGGGCACCATCAGCGCCATTGTTCCTATCGCTGTGGGCGTGGCGGAAAAGGGCGGGTTGAGCCTTCCCCTGTTTCTGGGCGCCTGCGTGGGCGGTGCCATGTTCGGCGACAACCTCTCTATGATCTCCGACACCACCATTGCCGCCACCCGCACCCAGGGCTGCCAGCTCCGGGACAAGTTCCGGGTGAACTTCCTCATTGCCCTGCCGGCGGCTATCATCACCATCATCGTGCTGCTGGTCGTAGGCCGGCCTGAGACCGTGACGGAGATGGGAAATCTGTCTTTCAACGTCATCAAGGTCATTCCCTACCTCGCCGTGCTGGTACTGGCGCTGATCGGCATGAATGTGTTCCTGGTGCTGACCATCGGCATCTTCGCCGCCGGCATCATCGGCCTGGCCCTTGGCGATCTGGATATCCCACTCTTTGCCCAAAGCATCTGGAACGGTTTCACCGGCATGAACGAGGTCTTCTTCCTGTCCCTGTTCTGCGGCGGCATGTCTGAGATGATCGCCCACAACGGCGGCATCACTTGGCTGATCGAAAAGCTGGGCCGCATGATGAAGGGCAACAAGTCCGCCCAGGTGGGTGTCGCGGCTCTGGTGTCCCTGGCAAACTGTGCCACTGCCAACAATACGGTGGCCATCATTGTCAGCGGCCCCATGGCCAAAAACATGAGCCGAATCCACAAAGTGGATCCCCGCCGCACCGCCTCTCTGCTGGACGTGTTCTCCTGCGTGCTTCAGGGCATGATCCCCTGGGGCGCCCAGCTGCTGACTGCCGCCAGCCTCACCACGATATACGGCGTGACCATGAACCCCATAGACATCCTGCCCTATATGTGGTACTGCTGGATTCTGGCCGCCGTGGGCATCCTCTCCATTTTCATTCCCTTCGCCGACGGCATCTGCCGCAAGGACCCCTGGAACTGGGAGTACGATGTGGCGGAGTCCGGCGTGGCTGCCAAGAAGGCTTCTCTGGAGCTGGAGCGGCAGGAGTCCGCGCAGACGCCCATCTGACCTGCGTGTCTCTTGCTAAAAAAAGACCGGGCGCCCTGAGGCGCCCGGTCTTTTTCTCCTCTGTCAGGTCCCCTCCTGAAGCCGCCTGGTGAAGGCGATGGAATCCGCCAGCGCCTCCTCCAGCAGGCGGACGAACTGCTCCGTCAGCGGAGAGGGCCGGCTGCTGCGGATGTGGATCCAGCCCAGGTGGACCGAGGTCTTCCCCAGCAGCGGGATCGTGACTACGCTTCCGTCCGCCAGCCCCTCCGACAGCAGGCCGCTGCCGGAGGTGAACGCATCGGTGGACGCCAGCACGTACATCGCCGTGGCCCGGTTGTTCACGCTGATGCACTTTGCCGGCTTTTTCAGAGAGACCATGGGGTACTCCTCGAAAAAGTCCGACGCCACGCCTTGGTCGTGCTCAAACGCCACATACGGATATCCGTCCAGTTCCTCCTCCGTTACGCTGGAGCGGCCAGCCAGCGGATGCCCCCCGCGAACATAGATACAGGGGCAGACGGCGGCCAGTTCGTGGAATTCCAGCTCCCGGGCGTCCAGCAGCCGGCAGATAATCTTCTCCGTCAGATCCGTCAGGCAGATGACGCCCACGTCCGCCCGGTGGTCATAGACGTCGTCAATCACACCGTCCATCCCTGTCTCCCGGAGGCCAAATCGGAAGCGGTTTTCACCGGCGATTCGGAGCAGCCTCAAAAACGCGTCCACTGCAAAGGGATACCGCTGGCAGGAAACGGAAAAGCGCACCGGAGCCGCGGCGTTGCGTGCCTCACCATACAGGCTCTCGATCCCGCGCTTCTGCTCCAGCAGGGAGACGGCGTAGCTGAGAAACTCCTTGCCCTCCGGCGTGAACTCCACGCCCCGGTTGCTGCGGGCCAGCACCCGAATGCCCAGTTCGTTCTCAAGCTCCCGCACCGCCGTGGAAATCCCCGACTGGGACAGGAACAGCTTCTGGGCCGCCTTGTTGATGGAGCCGCATTTGGAGATCTCCACGATGTACTCAAGCTGCTGAAACGTCATAGAAAGCCTCCTCTTCCCCTTTCGATCTCACTTTTCTATTATAGGCATTTTGAGCTGGTTGTCAAATCGTTATCAAAAAAACTGTCAACGCATCCCGCAAAACGCATATTAACAGCTTTGCGCCCTTTGTGCTATTCTATAAGTAGAACCAAACAAAAGATATCAGTTATTTGAGAAGTTTTCTGTTTAATATCACCTGCGTTTTTCGATGGATGCACAGATTTTCCCCCTCTCTTCTCTCTATCCCCGCAGCCGCGTCAGAGTCTCTCTGATAGCGAAAATTTGAATACCAGTCAATTTTGCCCCTGCGGAGCGTCTCCGGAGGGGCCGGTGAAGAAAGGAAGATCGACTGTATGAACACGGAGAAAAAGTTCGGTTTTGCCACGCGTCAGATCCACGCCGGCCACATGGAAAACGCGGCGGGCTCCTTGTGCGCCCCCATCTATCAGACCTCCACCTTCGCATTCTCCACCGTCCAGCAGGGCGGCGCCCGGTTCGCCGGCGAGGAGGGCGGATATATCTACACCCGTCTGGGCAACCCCACTCTGGGCGCTGTTGAGGAGAAGCTGGCCTCCCTGGAGGGCGGCGAGGCCGCCATGGCCGCGGCCTCCGGCATGGGCGCCATCTCCTCCGCCCTGTGGACCTCTGTGGTGGCCGGGGACGAGATCGTGGCGGATGAGACGCTGTACGGCTGTACATACGCGCTGCTGAACCATGGCATGACCAAGTTCGGCGTGAAGGTCACCCTGACGGACCTGTCCGACATTGAGAACCTGAAGAAGAACCTCACCGACAAGACCCGGGTGGTGTACTTCGAGACCCCCTGCAACCCCACGCTGAAGCTGCTGGACATCGAGCTGATCGCCAAGACGGCCCATGCCTTCAACCCCGACATCCGGGTGATCGTGGACAACACCTTCTGCACACCGTACCTGCAGCGTCCTCTGGAGCTGGGCGCGGACGTGGTGGTTCACAGCGCCACCAAGTACCTCAACGGCCACGGCGACGTGATCGCAGGCATCGTGGTGGGCAAGGCGGACTTCATCTCCCAGTGCCGGATGTTCGGCCTGAAGGATATGACCGGCGCCGTCCTGAGTCCCTTTGATGCGTTCCTGATGGCCCGGGGCCTGAAGACCCTGGACATCCGCATGGAGCGCCACTGCGCCAACGCCCAGAAGGTGGCGGCGTTCTTCACCAGCCATCCCGCGGTGGCCAAGGTCTATTATCCCGGCCTGGACACCTTCCCCGGTCACGAGATCGCGGCCAAGCAGATGAAGCTGCCCGGCGGCATGATCTCCATCGAGCTGAAGGCCGACCGCGCCGCTGTTGCCGCCGCGCTGAACAAGCTGCAGCTGTGCACCATCGCCGTGTCTCTGGGCGATGCGGAAACTCTGGTGGAGCATCCCGCCACCATGACCCACTCCACCTATTCTGCCGAAGAGCTGGCAGCCGCCGGCATCTCCGAGGGCTTGGTCCGCATCAGTGTGGGTCTGGAGGATCCCGAGGATATCATCGACGATTTCAAGACGGTTTTGGATACGCTGTAATTGATCCCGCTGCGGGGCCGCTCCTCCTCTCCTACATTGGGAGCAGCCCCGCTTTCCCGCGGATCCGCGTACCTCCTTTTCGCCGTCCCGGTCTTTCCCCACCCTGCCGGAGGCGGCCAAAAAGGCCCGGCTTCTCCGCCGGGCCTTTTTGTGCTTCTGTACCTGCCGCCTGTTGTGCGTCTCTCCTCCCGCGGCGGGCGGCCCTTGAGCAGGAAAAAGCGCCGTGCGCACATGCGCACGGCGCTTTTTCCTGTTTGGTTCAGAGAGGTAAGCGTGGGGAATGCTCAGTCCTCAGCCATTTTGCGATACTTGGCGTAGCGGTCCTTGGCGTCCTGGACGGTCTTCTCGTACAGGCGCTGGGCCCGGTCCGGGAAGTTGATCTGCAGGGAGGCATAGCGGTTCTCGCCCTTCAGATAGTCCATCATCTTGCCGCTGTCGGGCTCGGGAGAATCCAGCTGGAAGGGGTTCTTCCCCTCCGCGATCCGGCGGGGATCATACCGGTACAGATGCCAGTAGCCGCACTCCACCGCCTTCTTCATCTCCTCCTGCGTGCAGCTCATGCCCGCCTTGATACCGTGCTCCAGGCAGGGGCAGTAAGCGATGACGATGGCCGGGCCGGGATAGGACTCTGCCTCCCGGATGGCCTTCAGGGTCTGGGCTTGGTCGTAGCCCATGGCCACCTGGGCCACGTAGATGTAGCCGTAGCTCATGGCGATGGCGCCCAGGTCCTTTTTCTTGACCTCCTTGCCGCCGGCGGCGAACTTGGCCACTGCCGCAGTGGGCGTCGCCTTGGAGGACTGTCCGCCAGTGTTGGAGTACACCTCCGTATCCATCACCAGCATGTTGATGTCCCGGTTCTGGGCCAGCACGTGGTCAATGCCGCCGAAGCCGATGTCGTAAGCCCAGCCGTCGCCGCCGAAGGCCCACACGCTCTTCTTGGTCAGATACTCCTTGTTCTGCAGGACAAAGGCGCCCTCCTCCGTGGGCTCCGCCTTCTCCAGGGCGGCGATCAGCGCGTCGGACACCTCCCGGGTCACGGCCGGGTCCTGCCACTTGGCAAGATACTCCCCGATCTCAGATACGGCCACACCCTTTTCCTTCAGGGCTTTCAGCCGCAGCTCCACCTCCCCATGGATGGACCCGTGGGCCCGCAGGAAGCCGTAGGCGAACTCCGCGTTGTCCTCGAACAGGGACTGCTCCCAGCAGGGTCCAAAGCCCCGGCTGTCGCAGGAGTAGGGCGTCATGGGCATGGCACCGCCGTAGGCGGAGGAGCAGCCGGAGGCGTTGGCCACGTACATGCGGCTGCCGAACAGCTGGGTCACCAGCTTGATGTAGGTGGTCTCCGCGCAGCCCGCGCAGGCGGCGGAGAACTGGAAGTAGGGCTTGGCGAACTGGGCCGTCTTCACGCTCTTGTCGCTGATAATGTCCTTCTTCAGCAGCTTCTCGTTCATCGCGTAGTTGTCGAAGTTGGGCTGCTGCTCCCTCTGGGTCTCGAAGGGCACCATCTCCAGCGCCCCCTTGGCCGGGCAGGCGGTCAGGCACACGCCGCAGCCCAGGCAGTCGTAGGGAGAGACCTGCATCCGGAAGGAATAGGCAGGGGCGTCCTTGCCCAGGCCCTTGGCGGGCACGGTGACGAAGGATTCCGGCGCACCGGCCTTCTCCTCCTCCGTCAGCAGCACGGGCCGGATGGCCGCGTGGGGACACGCCATGGCACAGCGGTTGCACTGGATGCACACGTCGGGATTCCACTGGGGCACCGTGACAGCCACGCCCCGCTTGGAGTATGCGGTGGTGCCATTCTCCCAGGTGCCGTCCAGGCAGTTGTGCCTCTTGAACAGGGACACCGGCAGCTTGTCGCCGTGCTGGCGGTCCATGGGCACCACGATCTCCTTGACGAAGTCCGTGCCCTTCAGCTCCTCCGGCGCGCCGTCCTTGGCGTCCGCCCAGGCGGCGGGGACCTCCACCTTCGTCATGCCGGTCAGACCCACGTCCACAGCCCGGTTGTTCAGGTCCACGATCTCCTGGCCGCCCTTTTTGAAGTAGGAGTTGTAGTTGCCCTGCTTCATCTCCTCCACCGCCAGGTCGATGGGGATCACCTTGGTCAGCTGGAAGAAGGCCGCCTGGAGAATCGTGTTGATCCGGTTGCCCAGGCCCAGGTCCCGAGCCAGCTTCGTGGCGTCCATGATGTAGAAGTTGGCGTGCTTGTTGGCCAGGTCCCGCTTCATCTTGGCGGGCAGCCGCTCCTCCAGCTCCTCCGCGCTCCAGGGACAGTTCAGCAGGTATGTGCCGCCGTCCTTGAGGTCCGCGGTGGTGTCATATTTGTCCACATAGGTGGGCGCGTGGACGCCCACGAAGTCCGCCGCGGATACCAGATACGTGGCGTGAATGGGCTGGTCGCCGAACCGCAGGTGGCTCTGGGTCAGACCGCCGGACTTCATGGAATCGTAGGAGAAATACGCCTGGGCGTACTTGTCTGCCGCCAGGCCGATGGTGGTGATGGCGTTCTTGTTGGCGCCCACCGTGCCGTCGCCGCCCAGGCCCCAGATCTTGCAGGATACCTGTCCGGGATAGTCCAGGGCGATCTCCTCATAAGGCAAGGAGGTGAAGGTCACGTCGTCCTCGATGCCGATGGTGAAGCTGTTCTTGGGCTCCTCCTTGGCCAGGTTGTCGTACACCGCCACGATCTGGCCGGGCGTGGTGTCCTTGGAGGCCAGGCCGTACCGACCGCCCACCACCACGATGTCCTTCCGCCCCGCCTGCTGCAGGGCGCTCTGCACATCCAGATACAGCGGCTCACCCACGGAGCCGGACTCCTTCGTCCGGTCCAGCACGGCGATCTTCTTGCAGGTGGCGGGGATCGCATCCACAAAATGCCGGATGGAGAAGGGGCGGTACAGGTGCACCTGCACCATGCCCACCTTGCGGCCCTTCCTGTTCAGATAGTCCACCGTGTCCTTCACCGTCTCCGCACCGGAGCACATGATGACGATGACTTCCTCCGCATCGGGCGCGCCGTAGTAGTTGAACAGCTTGTAATCCCGGCCGGTGAGCTTGTTGATCTCATCCATGTAGTGCTGGACCACGCCGGGGATCGTGGCGATCTTCTCGTTGGCGCCCTCCTTGCACTGGAAGAACACGTCCGGATTCACCGTCGTGCCCCGGGTGGAGGGGTGCTCCGGGTTCAGGCCGTTCTTGCGGAACGCCGCCAGCTGGTCATAGTCCACCAGCTTGGCCAGGTCGTCATAGTCCAGCGCCTCGATCCGCTGCATCTCGTGGGAGGTGCGGAAGCCGTCGAAGCAGTGCATGAAGGCATACCGGCCGCCGATGGCGGACAGGTGGGCCACCGCGCCCAGGTCCATGGCCTCCTGGGGGGAGGAGGACATCAGCATGCCGAAGCCGGTCATTCGGCAGGTCATCACGTCGGAGTGGTCGCCGAAGATGGACAGGGCGTGGGCACTGACAGTCCGGCAGGAGATGTGGAACACGCCGGGCAGGAACTCGCCGCCGATCTTGTACATAGGCGGGATCATCAGCAGCAGGCCCTGAGAGGCCGTGTAGGTGGTGGTCAGCGCGCCCGCCTGCAGGGATCCGTGGCAGGTGCCTGCGGCCCCCGCCTCGGACTGCATCTCAATGACCTCCACGGGTTTTCCGAAGATGTTGGTCCTCCCCTTGGCGGACCACTCGTCCACCTTCTCCGCCATCACGGAAGATGGCGTGATGGGGAAGATGGCCGCCACCTCTGTGAACGCGTAGGACGCGTACGCCGCGGCGGTGTTACCATCCATTACTACTAGTTTTTTCTTAGCCATGTCTCCTGTTTTCCTTTCGATCTCACTTGGTCTGTTCTCATTGCCTCAACACCGTCCGCTGCCCGCTCCGGGGCAGCGGACGGCACTCCAGGGAGCTTACTTTATACCGGGATAGGCCCGGGCCACATAGTCGGCGATCCTGCGCACCGCCTCCTTCAGGTTTTCGTCGGAGTTGGCGAATACCAGCCGCAGATAGCCCTCGCCCATGTCGCCGAAGGCGGAGCCGGGCACCGTCACCACTCCTGCGTTCTCCAGCAGCTCCTCCGCAAACGCTTGGGAGGTCTTGCCGAATGCCTTGATGTTGGGGAAGGCGTAGAAGCTGCCCGCGGACTTCTTGCAGGTGATGCCGGGGATAGCGTTGAGTCCGTCCACCAGAATGTCCCGGCGGCGGGTGTAGTCCGCCACCATCTGGTCCACGCACGCCGTGCTCTTCAGGGCCTCCACCGCCGCCGCCTGGGTGAAGGTGGACACACAGGAGGCCACCCCCTCCTGCAGCTGCGCCATTTTCTTGATGTACCCCGGCTCCGGCGCTACCAGATAGCCGATCCGCCAGCCGGTCATGGCATAGGACTTGGAGAAGCTGTTCAGCACCATCACGCGGTCCTGCATCTCGGGCACCTGGGCCATGCTGTACGGCTGGATGCCGTCGTATACGATGGCGTCATAGGGCTCGTCTGTCAGCACCCACAGGTCATGGGTCTTCGCCACCTTGGCGATGGCCAGGATGTCCTCCTTCGTCAGCACCGCGCCGGTGGGATTGCAGGGGGAGTTCAGCAGGATCGCCCGGGTCCGGGGTGTGACGGCCTTTTCGATATCCGCCGCTTGGATCCGGTAGTCATATTCCTCATACGTGGGGACGGGCACCGCTCTGGCGCCGATGCTGCTGGCCTGCCCGTAGTAGTTGGGGAAGCAGGGATCCGGCACCAGGATTTCATCGCCCGGGTCCAGCAGCGTCATCATGGCCAGGAACAAGCCCTCCATGGCCCCCACGGTGATGATGACGTGGTCTTTGGTATAGCCCTCCCAGTACTGCTTCCGGTACTTGGCGGCCACAGCCTCCCGCAGCTCTGTGGTGCCGGCGTTGGGCGCGTAATGGGTCTGCCCCTCGTCCAGGGCTCTCTTCGCCGCGTCCTTGATGTACTGGGGCGTGTCGAAGTTGGGTTCGCCCACCGTCAGCTTGATCGCCTCCGGGTATTGGGCCGCCAGATCAAACATCTTTCGGATGCCGGACGCTGGATACTGCTTCGCCCGCTGGGAAATGCGCAGTTCCTGTTCCATTGGTAACATCTCCTTTTGATCATCTTCTCACGCGCACCCGGCGCACCCGTTCCGAAAGCGGGCACGCCGAATGCGCAGCAGGCAGTTCCTTACTTCGCAGCCTTGTCGTTCACCCACAGCTCCGGGATGGCGTTGGCCGCCGCCTCACTGGTGGGCTCCCACTTGCCGGACTTCAGCCGGGTCAGGTAATCGTTGATCAGTGCGCCGATCTGCTTGCGCATCAGGAAGCAGACCACCAGGTTACACACGGCGCACACACCGAAGAAGAAGTCGAAGAGATTCCACAGCACACTGAGGGCGCCCACAGAGCCGATGATGGCGAAGGCGCAGCCCAGGAGCCGGTAGGGCAGAATGAACTTCTTGCCGCCCAGGACGGTCATGCAGATCTCACCGTAGTACACATTGACCAGCGCGGTGGTGAAGGCAAAGAAGGTGATGATGGCCACCACGAACACCGTGCCAGCGATGGCGTTGCCGAAACCGGCGCCGAAAGCAGTGGCGGTCAGGGCCGCGCCGGTGCCGCCCTCGGTCCACACGCCGGTGCACAGGACCACCAGAGCGGTCATGGTGCAGACGATGATGGTGTCCACGAACACCTCGCTGATGCCCCACAGGCCCTGCTTCACCGGATGGTTGGCGGAAGAGGAGGAGTGGGCCAGCGGCGCCATGCCGGTGCCGGCCTCATTGGAGTACACGCCGCGGGCCAGGCCCCAACGGATGGCCAGCATCACGGTGGAGCCGGCAAAGCCGCCGGTGGCAGCCATAGGCGTAAAGGCGTACTCAAAAATCATCGCAAAGACGTGCGGGATGTTGCTGCCGAACTTTACCAGAATAAAGATGCTGCCGATCACATAGGCCAGCGCCATCAGGGGGACCACCTTCTCCGCAAAGGAGGAGATACTCTTGATGCCGCCCACCAGCACAACGGCCATGATGACGGCAAAGATCACGCCCACGATCCAGCCGGGAACGTCAAAGGAGACCCGAATCGCCTCCACCACAGAGTTGGCCTGCACGGCGGGCGCAAACACCATGGCGCAGCCCAGGATCACAGCCCAGAAAATGCCCAGCCACTTCCAGCTCTTGCCCAGCCCCCGGCGCACATACCAATAGAAGCCACCGTGCCATCTGCCGGTCTCAGGATCCCGCTCCCGGTAGGCCATGCCCAGGGTGATCTCGGAAAACTTCACGATGAAGCCCATGAGGGCCACGGCCCACATCCAGAATACGGCGCCAGGGCCGCCGGTGGCGATGGCCACCGATACACCGGCGATGTTCCCCACGCCAAGCGTGGAGGCCAGCGCCGTGCAGCAGGCCTGGAACGGGGAAATATCGCCCTCGCCGTCGCCCTTGTCGAAGATCTTGCCGAACGTGTTCTTCATGGCGTGTCCGAACCTGGTGAATTGGAAGAACTTAAAGCGGACGGACAGATACACGGCGACTGCGGATGTCAGGATCAGAAGCGGCCATCCCCACAGCCAGTTGGAAATCGCCATCATGATGTCGATGATAAACATATTCTACCTCCCAAATAACTTCATGCGCTCCATTTTCGATTGGCTGAATCATCTGTCGGGAAGTCTTTCCCCGCGGCTTCCCCGGCTCCTCCTTTCCTCCTATATTCGATATGCGGCCAGCCGCATAACTTGCCTGATTTCCAATAATTCCGTATGGTGGAAGCGAATTCCTTTGGGTAGAATTGTCAAAGCTGCCGGTCTTTTCTGGACATGTATCCAAAAAAGCGGCAGCTTTTCCGTAGAACGGGATCATTTTCCAAAATTGTGTCAAAAACCAAAGCCGCAACTGCGGCCCGACACGAAGCATTTCCACGGAAAATTACGGATCCTGTTTTCTTTCCTTATGATTTATGATATTATATAGACAAACATTTGTCAAGGCAGAATGTTTCTATGATATCGCCAAAAAGGAGCGGCCGATTTATGGCAAAAGAACAGGTATCCAGCATCCTCCGCGCCCTGGAGATTTTGGAGTGCTTCATGGATAACGAGACGGAATGGACGTTGAAGCGCCTGGTGGCACAGCTGGATCTGCCCACCACCACTGTCCACCGCCAGCTCTCCACCCTCACGGACCGGGGTTATCTGGTCCAGGATCCCGTCCGCAAGAGCTACCGGGTGGGGCCACGCCTCCTGCTGCTCTCCAGCACCGTCCTCAGCCACTCCGATCTGCGCAGTACCGCCCGGCCGGAGCTGGAAAAGCTGTCCGCCACTGTGAAGGAGACCATCAACCTCAGCGTGATGCTGGACCGGGAGATCTTTTATCTGGACAAAGTGGAGACCTTCCGCTCCGTGGTGTGCAACACGAAAGTGGGCACCCGAGCCCCGGCCCACGCCACCAGCGGCGGCAAGATCATGCTGGCCTTTCACGATCCCGATTATGTGGACGCCTACTGCCGGGACCTGCCCCAGATGCAGCGGCTGACGGACCGCACCGTCTTCTCCCCGGACCTGCTGCGGGAGCAGCTGGCCCAGGCCCGGATCAACGGCTTCGCCATTGACGACGGGGAGATCGAACCCGGCCTGATCTGCGTGGGCGCCCCCATCTTCGGTCTGGACCAGACGGTGGTGGCGGCGGTCAGCATCGCCGGTCCCACCTTCCGTATGAAAGAAGAGCTGGACGTGATGACTCGTGCCGTGAAGGCCACTGCCGCCAACATCTCCCGCCTGATGGGCGGGCGGCCGTGACGCGGCCTGTTTTCCAGCTGTCAGGAGCGGGAGCCCATAAGGACTCCCGCTCCTGCTGCTTTTACTTCCGCTTCCGGAACAGCTCCGGCAGTCTCCAGCCACGGCCCTTTCCCCGCTCCGTGGCCCGCATCTGGGGAGGATGGTCCAGATAGAACTGCTGGACGGAAACCGGCACCGCGCCGGCCTGCTCCGCCCGGACAAAGCCCCCGTCCGGCAGCATCCGCCGGGCCTTCACATTGTCTCCCAGAAGCCGGGCCAGATAGTCCGAGAGGAAGTCCTGCACCTCCCGGCTCTCCACCGGGCAGGCGATCTCCACCCGCCGCTCCTGATTTCGGGTCATGATGTCCGCAGAGGATAAGTACATCTGCCGCAGGGCACCCTCCCCGAAGCAGTAGATGCGGGAGTGCTCCAGAAACTCCCCCACGATGCTGGTCACGGTGATATGGTCCGTCTTGCCCGGCACGCCGGGCACCAGGCAGCAGATGCCCCGGACGATCAGGTCCACCCGCACTCCTGCCTGGGAGGCCTCCGCCAGCTTGTCGATCAGCTCCCGCTCCGTGACGGCGTTGGTCTTCAGGATAATCCGCCCCCGGTCGCCCCGGGCGATCTCCCCGTCGATGAGCCGTAACAGCGTCTGCTTCAGGGACACCGGCGCCACCAGCAGCTTACCGTAGCTGCCCCGCAAATCGCCGATCAGCATATTCTGGAAAAAGGCCACGCCATCGGCGGCAATGGTCCGATCCGCCGTCAACAGGGAGAAGTCTGTGTACAGCGCCGCGGTCTTTTCGTTGTAATTGCCCGTGCCGATCTGAGTCACATAGCTGAGCCCCGTCTTCTCCTTTCGGGTGATGAGGCAGATCTTGCCGTGGCACTTATAGCCGGCGGGTCCGTAAATCACCCGGCACCCGGCCTCCTCCAGCTCCCGGGCCCAGGTGATGTTGTTGCCCTCGTCAAAGCGGGCCCGCAGCTCCACCAGCACCGTCACGGCCTTGCCGTTCTCCGCCGCGGCGCACAGGTGCTTGATGACGGCGGACTTCCCCGCCACCCGGTAAATGGTCATCTGGATGGACACCACCGCCGGGTCCGCGGCGCTCTGGCGCAGCAGGTCCAGAAACGGCTGCATGGAGTGGTAGGGATAGAACAGCAGCACGTCCCGCTGGCGGATCTGCTCCCACATGGGCACCTCCCGGTCCAGCCAGGCGGGATATGCCGGCGCGTGGGGCGGGTAAAAGAGGGCGCTGTCCAGACTGTCCAGCTGGTAGGCGTATTTCAGAACCAGCGGGCAGGTGCACACATAGCTCTGCTCCGCCGTCAGCCTCAGCCGCCGGAGCAGCATGGCCTGCAGAGCCGGGGCCTCCCCCTGCATCTCCAGCCGCACCGGGGCCAGCCGCTCCCGCTGGCGCAGCAGCTTGGTCATCTGGGCGCGCAGGTCCAGGTCCTCCTGGTCCATAGCCTCATCATAGCTGATGTCTGCGTTCCGGGTGACGGACACCACCGCCTGCTCCTCGATCTGATAGATCTTGAAGATCTTCCGCAGGTGGTGGGCCAGAATGTCCTCCGTCCGCACGAAGGCGCCGGGCCGGGCCGGCAGAGGCAGGATGGGCGGCACCACATCCGGCACCCCCACGATGCCCAGCCGCCGCTTGTCTCCCTCCCGCAGCAGGGCGGCGGCATACAGGGTCTTGTTCTTCAGGTGGGGAAAGGGGTGGCTGGGGTCGATGATCTGGGGCATCAGCAACGGGCGCATGGCCTCCCGGTACCAGGCCCGCACATACTCCCGCTCACCATTTTTCAGCTCCTTGTAGGGGATATCCGCCACCCCATGTTCCGCCAGGGCCTCCATCAGCTCCCGGTATACCTGGTCCCGCTGCCGGACCAGCGGCACCACGGCGGCATAGATCCGCCGCAGCTGTTCCGCCGGGGAGAACCCGCCCTTGTTTTCCCGGGCGTTCGGGGCCACTAGGGCTAGGTCCGTCAGGCTTCCCACCCGCACCATGAAGAACTCGTCCAGGTTGCTGGTGAAGATGGAGAGAAAGCGCAGACGCTCCATCAGCGGCACAGAGGGGTCCGCCGCCTCCTCCAGCACCCGCTGGTCAAAGGCCAGCCAACTGAGTTCCCGGTTCTGGGTGTAACTCAGGTCCCAGCGTTCAGCAGCTTGTGACACAGATATCCCTCCCTGACGCCGTAGGGACTGATATACAGCTCTCCTTCGCACAGCGCCTCTGTCAGTGCATCCATCAGCACGATGCCCGGCAGAATCGTGTGCACCCGGTCCGGGCAGTGCCGCAGGATCTGCTTCCGCGCCTGGTGGTCCCGCTTCAACAGCAGCTTTGTCAGCCGGCGGACCTCCGCAGGCGTCAGGATGCGGTTTCCCGCCGGCTTTTCATACCAGTCATTGGCGATTTTCAGCGCCGCCCGGGCCGTGCCGCCCACGCCGCAGACCCGTTCCGCCCGGTGCGCCGGCAGCCGGGCCTCCTTCAGGGCCGCGGCCACGGTGCTGCGGATCCGCTCCAGCTCCTTTTTCTTGGGCCACAGGCCGTCCACGCAGCGATTGAACAGCTCCAGGGATCCGATGGGCAGGCTCTGGGCCTTTTTGACCTCCCCGGCCCGGACCTCCAGGACCTCTGCGCTGCCGCCGCCAATGTCGAACATGGCGCCGTCCTGCAAGTCCGTGGCCGTCCGGGCGCCGTAATAGCCCAGTCTGGCCTCCAGCTCGCCGGAGATCACATCCACCCCCACGCCGGTGGCCGCCCGAATCTGCTCCACTGCCTCCTCCGTGTTGCGGATGTTCCGCAGGGAGGCGGTGGCAAATACGTGGGGGGCGTCCAGATCAAACTGCCGCAGCAGCGCCTGAAAGTCCCGGATGGCCCCGCAGGCCCGCTGGATTCCCTCCGGAGAGAGCACCCCTCCGTGGACGTAGCTGACCAGTCCCGCCATCTCCTTTTCGGAAAACAGCAGGTCGAATCCGCCCTCCGGCAGGGTGTTGTAGACGGACAGTCGGATGGTGTTGGACCCCAGGTCCACAATGGCGAATTTCATGGGTATGACGCTCCTTCTTCCCGCGCTCCCCACTGGGATGCGGCGTTTCACGTTTATCAGATTGACAGAGGCAGATGAAATTCAAAAGCGCGGTGCTGTAAAATGCCGGTAAAATTCAGGCTTTTTCGATGGCTCTGGCCACAGCGGCCAGGGCCTGGGCCTCCGTGTCGTCAAAAAGGTGGGTGTAGATGTTGCTGGTGACGGTCATGGAGCTGTGCCCCAGGGTGCGGGAGATATCGAACATGGGCACGCCCTGGCTGTTGGCCACCGAGGCAAAGCTGTGCCGCAGGCCGTGGAGGGAGATCTTGGGCAGCCCCTGCCGCCGCACCACCGTCAGCAGGTCCCGGGTCAGCTGGTCCGGCTTGGGGGGCGCCCCGTCCTGCCGCAGCACCACCCACTCCTTCGGGTCGTCGCTGCGCCGCCTCTCCCACGCCCGCCGCAGCACCTGCTGCAGGTCCTGGAGCCCGGTGATGCCCAGCCGCCGGGCGGAGGTGCGGGTCTTGGGGGACTTCAGCACCACGCTGCCGCCCACCTCTGTGCGCACCTCCCGGATGGAGAGCAGCCCCGCCTCCAGGTCCACATTCTCCCACCGCAGGCCGCAGATCTCGCTGCGCCGCAGGCCCAGATAGGCCGCCAGCTTCACCGGCAGCTCCATCATCGTGCCGGACACGGCGGAGAACAGCAGCTGCAGCTGCTCCGGGGAGTAAAAGCTGAAGCGGGCCTCCTTCTTCTTGGGCGGCGTCACCCGGTCCATGGGGCTGCGTTCCAGCATCTCCAGCCGCACCGCCATGCCCAGGGCCGTGGTCAGCATCACATAGTGCTTGATGACCGTGTTGGGGGACAGGCCCTGGTTCATCTTCTCATAGAGATAGCCCTGGATACGCAGGGGCGTCAGCTCCGCCAGAGGGATCCTTCCCAGGGCAGGCAGCACATGACAGCGTGCCATGTTGCGGTAGGCGTACAGCGTGCTCTCCGCCCGGTCCCGGGCCACCACCTCCTCCAGCCAGAAGGTCAGCCACTCCCCCAGTGTGCAGTCCTTCCCCGGCAGGCGCCGGTCGGCACAGGAGTTCCCCTCCAGCGCGGCCTGGGCCTCCTCCCTGGTGCGGTAGGTGCGGGTATAGCGCCGTCCGTCCTGCCGGAACACCGCGTAATACAGCTGCCGCTCCGTGTCGTATGCAAGATTCTTCTGGATCGTCTTTCTGGGCATGGGTGCATTCCTCTCTCTTTCTCTCTCGTTTTGCGATGCAGACGCATCGCAAAAGGGCCGTGTGCCGCCGACCACGGCGCGGCCTGAAATTTCAGCGCACGGACCGGGACAGCCCACATGCGCGAAAACTTCATGCGCCGCCGGGGCAGCTGATTTTCGCGGCGCCCCACTGCCCATGAAGTTTTATGCCCTTTTATCATAAACAACTCACGCTGTCCAATAGGATACCCATATTCGGTCAGACAAAACACAATTATTGTAAATTTCCGGGCCCGCTCCGGCCCTCTATTCATGTAGGGCCGGGGCGAATGCCCCTTCTGCCGCAGGCTTTTTCACGGCCTGCGGGACAAAAAAGCGGCTGCCTGCGGCAGCCGCTCTCCAAGAGCCGATTCACTTCGCGTCCTTCACTCCCATCCGGCAGGCGGCCCACACCGCGTTGTGGTCCGAGAGCTCCTCCCCCGCAAAGCGAGCCAGGGCGGAGTCCGGCCGGGCAAAGCCACAGTCCGCCGTCCGGGTAGAAAGGGTGCGGCTCTTGGTGGGTGTCATCCCCCGCAGCAGCAGCCAGTCCAGCCGCAGGCCCAGGCATCCGCCGCCCGGCAGGGGCTTGCGCCGGGTTAAAATGGGCGTCTCCGGCACTGCCCGGTAGCCCATGGCCTCCGCCGCCGTCAGGGCAGCCTCATACTGCGCCACGTCTTCCAGACAGCGGCGCTGGAGTGCCGGACTCCCCGCGATCTCCCGGATGGCGTCCTTGTCCCGGCCGTCAAAGGTGTTGGTGTTCAGATCTCCCCCCAGCACTACCGGAATGCCGGGAAGCAGTTCCTCCGCCGCACGGAGCACCGCCTCCAGCTGGAGCCGCCGTCCCTCGCCATGGGTGCGGTTCTCCAGGTGGATGGAGGCCACGCCCAGAGGCCGACCGCCCACATCCAGCTCCGCCAGCACCGCGCATCGCCCGCCAATCCGGCGCTGGCGGTCGAAGTACCAGTTGTACTGCTCCGGCAGCCGCACGGTCCACGCCCGCCGGATGGGCCAGCGGGAGAACACCGCATTTCCGTGGAAGCCCTTGGGGGCCTCCCCATTCACCAGCTCGATGAACTCCAGGCCGTAGGCGTAGTTCCAGCCGAACCGCTCCGCCAGCTCCCGCGCGGTGTTCCGGCCGCCAGAGCGGACGCAGCCATCATCCAGCTCATTGGCCAGCACCACATCCAGGGGCCGGACGCCCGGGCAGTCCTGAAGAAAGTCGCCCAGCTCCTCCAGGTGGACGCCCCGCTCCATATTGAACACCAGCAGGCCCAGCTCCTCCGGCACCTCCGCCGGGGCCGGCACCGGTGCGCCGATCTCCGTCTCCGAAAACTGGGGGATCATGGCCATCACCGTCTCCTGCGTCTCGTGGTCCAGCAGCGCACCCAGGCGCTGGCGCTCCGTATTGGGGATACCCTTCATAGTGTCCTTCCTCCTTGTGTTCTGGGGGCGCAGGTGGAGCGGACCACCAGCTCCGGCTGGAGCAGGTCCGCTGTCGGCCGCCGGTCCCCCTGAATCTGGCACAGCAGCCGCTCCACGGCGATGCGTCCCTGCTGAAATTTATGCTGCGAAACAGTGGTCAGATGGATACGGGGAATGGCGGCGTAGGAGACGTTGTCATACCCCACCAGGGACAGGTCCTCCGGCACCCGGATCCCCCGCTCTTCCGCCGCCTCCAAAATTCTGAGGGCGGTCAGGTCTGAAAATGCCAGCACGGCGTGGGGCAGCGTCCGCTCCCCGAACAGTGCCAACGCCTGTTCATAGGCCCACTGGCGCAGTTCCCGGGTGTCCGGCGGCGCGGGCAGCACCCGGCCGGAGAGCCCGTGCTCTCTCAGCGCCCGGCGAAAGCCCCGCACCCGCTGCACACGGGTGAGAGAGTCCGCACGCCCACCCAAAAACACCAGGTCCCGGTGGCCCAGCTGCAGCAGATACCGGACGGCGATGGCCGCCCCCGCCTCATTGTCCGCCATCACATAGCTGCACTTCTCCCCGTGGTTCACGCCCAGGTACACGCAGGGGGTGCCCTCCAGCAGGTCGGCGTGCTTGGCCTGGCTCTCCCGGGACAGGGGCGAGATCAGCACGCCGTCGATCTGCCGGGCCAGAAAGTTCTCGATGGCTCGAAGCTCCCGTCCCTCCTCCTGGAGGGAGTTGCTCAACAGCACCCGGTACCCGTTTTCCGCTGCCGTCTCCTCAATGGCAGTGGCGATGCCCGTGAAGTAGGGGTTGGACACGTCCGGCACCACTACCCCCAGAGTGTGGGTGGCCTGCCCCGTGAGCCCCTTGGCGGCGGCGTTGGGCACGTATCCCAGCTGGGCACAGGCGGCCCGGACCCGTTCCTTGGTCTCTGCGCTGATCTCCGGGCGGTCGTCCAGAGTCCGGGACACAGTGGCCGGGCTGACCCCGGCCAGCGCTGCCACGTCCTTAATGGTCGTCCGCCGCATCCCGTTCTCCCTCCTATTTGTGCAAACGTTTCCAATAGCACCTTTAAGATACCATTCCGGCAGGGAAACTGTCAAGTTTCTTCGTCTGTTTTACCATGTTTTTGTGGGTTTTTAATATATTTTCTCCAGTATCTTCCGGAACGGCATTCTGGTATAATGCTTCTATGAAAAAAGCTGCACAGCAGAAGGAGGACTTTTATGGCCCGCATGACCATCAGGGACATTGCCCGGCTGGCCGGGGTCTCCGTCACCACCGTTTCCCGGGCGCTGAACAATGCGCCGGAGATCAACTCCCAGACCCGGGAGCGCGTGCTCCAGGTGTGCCGGGAACAGGGCTACCGCTCCAACCTGCTGGCTCGGAGCCTAGTCTCCAGCCGGACCCGTGTGCTGGGCGTCATTCTGCCGGAGCTCTCCGGCCCTTTTCACGCCTCCATCGTGCTGCACCTGGAGCGCTACGCCCAGGAACAGGACTACCAGATCATGTTGTGCTGCGGCCGGGTAGGGGGCAGCGAAACCGCCGCCCTGTTCGACTTTCTGGTAAGTCACCGGGTGGACGGCATTCTGCTGGTCAGTGCCAGCAGCGCCGCGCCCGATCTGCTGCGGCGCCACGCACGGGGGACGCCCTCCGTGCTGCTGGGGGATGTGTCCCCGACCGCTACGCTCCAGCGGATCAACGCTGTCAGCACCGACAACTATGTAGGCGGCGCCATGGCGGCCGGATACCTCTCCCGGCTGGGGCACCGGCGGGTGCTGTATCTGGGCCCCCGGCGGGACAGCGTCACCCATGTGCTCCGGCACCAGGGCTTTCTCACCATCGCCAGGGAGCGGGGCATGGAGGTGGAGACCGTCTTCAACCCCGGCGCCGTCTCCTCCGCCCCCAACGGCTACCGGCTGGCCAGGCAGGTGTTCGCCCGCCCCTTCCCGCAGACGGCGGTCTTCGCTCCCTCTGACGCCATGGCCCTGGGTGTCCTCCAGGCGGCAGACGAGCTGGGACTGGACATTCCCGGCCGGATCTCCCTGCTGGGCTATGACGATATCGAATACGCCTCCCTGCCGAAAATCCGCCTCAGCACTCTGGCCCAGCCCACCGGGGCCCTGGCAGAGAGCGCTGTGCGGCTGCTGCTGGAGCTGATCGACTCCGGCGGGCCGGGGGAGGTCACCCACAAGCTGATCGCCCCCCGGCTGGTAGAGCGCAACACCTGCTGCTCTCCGCAGCAGAGGACTGCGGTCTAGCGGCCCGGGCATCCGAACAAAACAAGCCCCCGGCTTTTCAGCCGGGGGCTCGCTTATACTGCTCAGGGAAGATAGTTCAGCGGGTTGCGGGCCACGCCGTTGTAACGGACCTCGAAGTGGCAGTGATTGCCGGTGGAGTTGCCGGTGGAGCCCACCCGTGCGATCTGCTGGCCCTTGTAGACGTGGTCGCCCACGGAGACCGTCAGGCTGCTGTTGTGACCGTACCGGGTCACATAGCCGTTACCGTGGTTGATCTCCACCAGGTAGCCGTAGCCGCCCATCCAGCCGGAGTAGGTGACTGTGCCGCCGTCCGCCGCGTAGACCGGCGTGCCGTACGGCCCGGCAATATCGATGCCCTGATGGTTGGTGGAGCCAATGCCGCCGGGAGAGGACCGTCCGCCGAAGCGGGAGGTAATCCGGCCACTGATGGGCCACCGGAACGTGCCGGTGGGCAGCCAGGTGGGCCGCTCCTTCGTGCCCTGGAGCCGCTGCTCCGTCACGGGCTCCTTCAGGGTGACAGAGGAGAGGATCGTCCGCTCCGTCTCCACACCGTTGACATAGGTGACGTTGGCCACCACGTCGGCGGCGCCGTACTCACCGGGGGAAGTCACCTGATAGTCGCCCTTGTACAGATAGGCAGAGTCCGTATACTCCACATCATACATGACGTCTTCCACGTAGTATTCCCGCTGCTTCACTGTCACTGTAAGATAGGGGACGGCCTCCGACAGCGTCAGCACCTCGCCGATCTGGATCTTGTCGATGTTGTAGCCGGGGTTCAGCGCCAGCAGTTCCTTGGAGGTCATTCCGTGATCCTCCGCGATCTCGGACCAGGTGTCACCCGCCTTCACGGTGTACGTGGTCTCAGCGGTCTTCGTGCTGTACAGCAGCTCCGCCAGATACCCCAGGTTCATCACCTTTTCCGTGGGCACGTACTCCTGCTTGATCTCCACATCCTCCGCAAATTCGCAGGAGATGGTGTTCTCGTCCGCGGTGCTGCTCTGGAGCTGGCTCAGCAGCTCCTCCAGTGCGCCCTCATAGGGGGTCGCGCCCACCAGCTCACCGTCCACATACAGACTGTACGCCTGGGTGACCAGACCGATCTGCTGGGACAGGTCCTCCTCCAGCGTCGTCTCGTCTACCACGTCCTGCCGCAGCAGCAGGCCGGAGGAATACTGCAGCAGGGAGTCGTCGATGGTGTAGCTCTCCCCCAGCGTCCGGGCGGTGACCGCCTCCAGGTCCGACGCGGCCTCCTCCGCTGCGGATTGGGAGCCCACAGCGGCAATCACCTCGCCGTCGTACAAAACCGTCGTCCCGAAGGTGTAGACGGAGAAGAACAACCCGATGGCAGCAGCCACGCAGCCGCCGCACAGCAGCATCGCTGGATGCAGGCGCCAGCGGTGCCCCAGCTTGGCCCGCAGGGCAGAGACCCGCTCACGCCGCTGCTTCCGGCTGGCGCGGATCCGTTCGCCCAGCAGCCCCCCCAGAGTGGGCAGCATTCCCCAGGCCAGCAGAAGCAACTGCACAGGAAGCCGCTCAGACTCCGGGAACCGCTTTGCCTTTTTCTCCCGTACCAGACGCCGCCAGTGGCGGCGGGTATTCTTGGCCTTTTCCGCCAGCGCCTGGCAGCCGGTCACCACAGGGCTGATCTCCCCCTCCGTGTCCTGCCAGGACTGCACAGCCTGCCGCAGCCTCCGGCGCCGGGGCTCTGTCCGTCGGGACGGACCAGCGGGCTCCTCTCCCCACTCGGGGATCAAGGGCTTCACCGCCGTCGGTGCGGATACGGGCTCCGGCTGCACCTCCGGGGGCGTGGGCGGACACTTCCTCTCCCGCTCCGCCTGTCCAGCAGCCAGACGCTTGCCGCCGCGGCGGGACTGCCGGGCGGCATGATCGCTTTTCTGAATATGTTCGCTCATATCGTCTCCGTAAAATCCAGCGAAATAGTTACAATTTGTTACCGTTTGTAATCATACGCCATTTCCCGCTTCCAGTCAAGTCTAAAATTGTTAAAAAAGTTCTTCAATTTCTTGTGTTTCCATCAATTTCCGCACCACAGCATCTGGTAGGGTCCCACACTTTTGCCAGAAGCGCCCTCCCGCCGGACACAAATTTTTGTGATGATATTTTGATTTTCCAATTGACCCCGACGGCGAGTTGTGTATAATGAGAATAGTCTAAATACGTTCCCAAATCTGTACGTTTTTGGAGGAAATCAGAGATGTTTGAATTTTTGATCAAAAAGCTGAAGGCCCATCCCCGGAAGATTGTCTTCACTGAGGGCACGGATCCCCGCATTCTGGAGGCGTCCGCCCGCTTGCTGTCCGGTACCTTCCTGACCCCTGTGCTGGTGGGCAATCTCGACGAGATCCAGGCCGCTGCCGAGGAAGCCGGCTTCAACATCCGGGGCGCTGAGATCATTGATCCCGAGGCCTTCCCCGACATGGAGAAGATGGTCTCCACCCTGGTGGAGCTGCGCAAGGGCAAGATGAGTGAGGAGGAGTGCCGCAAGCTCCTCAAGCAGGCCAACTACTTCGGCACCATGCTGGTGAAGATGGGCTATGCCGACGCTCTGCTGGGCGGCGCCACCTATTCCACCGCCGACACGGTCCGTCCCGCCCTGCAGATCATCAAGACCAAGCCCGGCAACAAGATCGTGTCCTCCTGCTTCATTCTGGTCCGTCCCTCTGCCACCGGCGACCGCGAGGTTCTGGCCATGGGCGACTGCGCCATCAACATCAAGCCCACCGAGGATGAGCTGGTGGAGATCGGCCTGGAGACCGCCACCACCGCCAAGGTCTTCGGCATCGATCCCAAGGTGGCTTACCTCAGCTATTCCACCCTGGGTTCCGGCAAGGGCGAGGATGTGGACAAGATGCGCAATGCCTGCAGCAGACTCAAGGCCCTGGCCCCCGATCTGGATGTGGACGGCGAGCTGCAGTTCGACGCCGCCGTCTCTCCCCGCGTGGCCCGCACCAAGTGCCCTGACTCCAAGGTGGCCGGCCATGCCAACACCTTCATCTTCCCGGACATCAACGCCGGCAATATCGGCTACAAGATCGCCCAGCGTCTGGGTTCCTTTGAGGCTTACGGCCCCATCCTGCAGGGTCTGAACGCCCCCATCAACGATCTGTCCCGGGGCTGCAACGCCCAGGAGGTCTACTCCATGGCCATCATCACTGCCGGCCTGTGCGAGGACTGATTGCCGTACATCCCATTTTCCATACAGCAGACAGCGGCGGACGCTTTCGCGGTCCGCCGCTGTTTTTTTGTTCATTGCAACCGGCGGTTGCGGAATCGCCAAGGGACCTTGATGGACAATCCCGCCGCCCTCTGCTATGATGGTCGCAGAATTGAAGCGGGAGGCGAGACCATGACCTTGGGAGAACGGCTGATTCAGCTGCGGGCAAAAGCAGGGCTCAGTCAGGATACCCTGGCGGAGCAGCTGGGAGTATCCCGGCAGTCTGTCAGCAAGTGGGAAAACGACGCCAGCGTACCGGATTTGGAGAAGTTGGTGAAACTGAGTGGAGTGTTCGGCGTATCTCTGGATGAACTGGTGAAGGGAGAGGTCCCGGATTCGGCGGCCCCCGCCGTAAAGGCCGGCGTGACGGCAGAGGAACTTCGGCTCCACCGGCAGAGGCTGGTGGGGATCGCGTTTTTTCTTTCCGCCGTGGTGCTCTATTCCTATGCGCTAACCGGGCCAATCGCGGTGTGGCCGCTACTCATGTGCGGAACCGCCTGTTTGTTCCGCAGGAAGTTTTTAGCCATCATCTGCAGCTGGGGTGTATGGCTGGCGCTTTTTTCGATTTTTGGCCCCAGTTTGATGTGGCTTCCTTCCGGCAACTCTGTCACCTGGATGGCCGCCTTCTGGCTGACCATTGCGTTGTTGTTCCTGACGGTTCAAACCATTCGCCGTCCCCCGCCCGTCCCTGTTTGCTGGCTGCTTCTGGTCGCCTTTGCGCTCCAATATGCCGGTACCCGCAGCATTTGGACGTCCATCCATCGTCCGGGTCTGCTCCAGTTCTTTCTGCTTCGTCCTGGTGGAAAGTTCCTGATACTGTATTGGTTGGTGATGCTTCTTCTGGTGTCCGTCCATACCATACGAGAATTCGTTGTTTCCCACCGGCATTCCACCGGGAATCTATCCAAATCGTAAATTTTTTTGCAATAATTCCTTTTCGTATTAAAAACAAAGCCGCCCTGTCGGGCGGCTTTGCGCTTTGCTTTCGCTGCTTACTTCAGGTTGAAGAACGCCTTCATGCCAGGATACTGCGCCACGTCGCCCAGCTCCTCCTCGATGCGGAGCAGCTGGTTGTACTTAGCCACCCGGTCGGTGCGGCTGGGGGCGCCGGTCTTGATCTGGCCCGCGTTGACGGCCACGGCGATGTCGGCGATGGTGGCGTCCTCGGTCTCGCCGGAGCGGTGGGACACGATGGCGGTGTAGCCGGCCCGGTTGGCCATCTGGATGGCGTCCAGGGTCTCGGTCAGGGTGCCGATCTGGTTGACCTTGATAAGGATGGCGTTGCCCACCTGCTTCTCAATGCCGGTGGCCAGACGCTCCACGTTGGTGACGAACAGGTCGTCGCCCACCAGCTGGACCCGATCGCCGATGGCCTTGGTCAGCATGGCCCAGCCCTCCCAGTCGGTCTCGGCCATGCCGTCCTCCAGGGAGATGATGGGATAGTTGTCGGCAAACTTCTTCCACATGTTCACCAGCTGCTGCTGGGTCAGCTTCTTGCCGGACTTGGGCTGGACATAGCACTTCTGCTCCTCGTCCCACCACTCGGAGGAGGCGGCGTCGATGGCGATCTTGAAGTCCTCGCCGGGCTTGTAGCCCGCGGCCTCGATGGCCTGGACAATGACCTTCAGGGCGTCCTCATCCTTCTTCAGATTGGGGGCGTAGCCGCCCTCGTCGCCCACACCGGCAGCGGGAGTGCCGTTCTCCTTCAGCACAGCCTTCAGGGCGTGAAACACTTCGGCACAGCGGCGCAGGGCCTCCCGGAAGGAGGGGGCGGAGACAGGCATAATCATGAACTCCTGGATCTCCACATTGTTGGTGGCGTGGGCGCCGCCGTTGAGGATGTTCATCATAGGCACGGGCAGCTGCTTGGCGTTGACGCCGCCGATATAGCTGTACAGGCTGGCGCCCAGGCTCTCGGCCGCCGCCTTGGCGCAGGCCAGGGACGCGCCCAGGATGGCGTTGGCACCCAGGCGAGACTTGTTGGGGGTGCCGTCCAGGTCGATCAGGGCCTTGTCGATGGAGGTCTGATCCAGGACATTCATGCCGATCAGGCACTCGGCGATCTCGGTGTTGACGTTCTCCACAGCCTTTTCCACGCCCTTGCCGTTGTAGCGGCCCTTGTCGCCGTCCCGCAGCTCGCAGGCCTCATAGATACCGGTGGAAGCGCCGGAGGGCACGGCGGCGCGGCCCATGGTGCCGTCCTCCAAATAGACCTCCACTTCCACAGTGGGGTTGCCCCGGCTGTCTAGGATCTCCCGGCCCAGGACGTCGACAATCTCAATGATCTGCTTCATAGAACTCGTACTCCTTTATTAAAATTATAAGACAGAATCATGCGGGCGCGTTCCTCCCAAGGGAGGGCCCACCAGGGATTTCCGGTGCTATTATATCGGTAATCGTTTACTCTGTCAAGCAAACCGGATATTTCCAGTGAAAAAAGTGCGCACTCCTGTCACAGAAGGACGGCGCTGCTGAGAATCTCAAAGGCCTCCTGACAGGGCAGGCGCTTTTTCTCCATGGGCGGCAGGCTGTCGTCAAACCGGCGGGCTTCCGCTTCGTCAAACACAAACGCCGGGCTCTGGCGGTATATCCAGCTTTTTCCCGCCAGGGTGCCGGGCTCCAGTTCCTTCACCAGCATCGCGGCGGGATACGTCCCGTCCTCCAGATGGACCCGGTGCTTTTTGCAGCTTTGGAAGCCGCGGCCCACGTAGTTGTTGGGATCGCCGAAGATCACAATAGCCTCGTACCCCATGGCGGACGCCCGCCGGAAGGACTCCTCCATCAGCAGCCTGCCATAGCCCCGGCGCTGCAGTCCCGGTCGGATACAGACTGGTCCAAAGGTCAGGATGCCCTTCTCCTTCCCTGCCTCGTCCACCAGTGTGCTCTTCGTGTACATGATATTGCCGACCACACGGCCGTCCAGCTCCAGCACCAGGTCCAACTCCGGCAGAAAATCCGGGTGGGGCCGGATGGCGTGGGCCAGGTAGTGCTCCGTGCATCCTGGCGTGTAGAGGTTGTAAAACGCCTGCCGGATGATGTCCTCCACCTGCTGGTAATCGCTCACCCGCTCCGGGCGGATCGTGATGTTCTTCTCCATATCGGTTCCTCCCTGCATGAATTGGCGCCCTGCGGGCGCAGTCTGCACAGCTTGTCCTGCTCTCTATTATATGTCTCTTTCGGCTGCACGCAATGGTGGGCAGTGATTTTTTTCGTCCGGAGTGAAAGCTGGCGCGAAAAAGCGCCTCCCGCAAAAGCGGGAGGCGCCGAATCGAAAACTCACAGGAGGTTCATCAGGTTGAAGCTCAGGATCAGGCCGGAGAACACGATGGACACCGTGGAGCACAGCTTGATGAGGATATTCAGGGACGGGCCGGAGGTGTCCTTGAAGGGGTCGCCCACCGTATCGCCCACGACGGCGGCCTTGTGGCACTCGGAGCCCTTGCCGCCGTGGTGGCCGCCCTCAATATACTTCTTGGCGTTGTCCCAGGCACCGCCGGCGTTGGACATGAACACCGCCATGGCAAAGCCGGTGACGGACACGCCGCCCAGCAGGCCCACCACGCCGGTGGGGCCCAGCACCAGGCCGGTAGCCAGAGGCACGATGATGGCCAGCAGGGCCGGCACCACCATCTCATGCAGGGCGCCCTTGGTGCACAGGGACACGCAGGAGGCATAGTCCGGGTCTGCCTTGTACTCCATGATGCCCGCGATCTCCTTGAACTGGCGGCGGACCTCCACCACGATGGACTGGGCCGCCTTCTGCACCGCGCTCATGGTGAAGGCGGAGAAGACGAAGGTCAGCATGGCGCCGATGAACATGCCCACCAGCACCGTGGGGCTGGTCAGGGTGAAGTTCAGCATCTCCTCCGTGTTCTCCTGGACGATGTTCACGTAGCTGACCAGCAGGGCCAGGGCTGTCAGGGAGGCGGAGCCGATGGCGAAGCCCTTGCCGGTGGCGGCGGTGGTGTTGCCCAGAGAGTCCAGTGCGTCGGTCCGCTCCCGGACGCTCTCCGGCAGGCCGCTCATCTCCGCGATGCCGCCGGCGTTATCTGCCACGGGGCCGTAGGCGTCCGTAGCCAGGGTGATGCCCAGGGTGGACAGCATACCCACGCCGGCGATGCCGATGCCGTACAGGCCCTGGTTGAAGGCCGCAGTAAAGGCGCCGGCCTCATCCACGATCTCCATGCTGCCGCCGGCGGCGAAGTAGCTGACCAGCACCGCAGCCGCCACGATCAGGATGGAGGTCAGAGTGGACTTCAGACCCAGGGAGATGCCGCCGATGATGATGGTGGCGGAGCCGGTCTCGGAGGCGGCCGCCAGCTCCTGAGTGGGCTTATAGGTATCAGAGGTGTAATACTCGGTGAAGTAGCCGATGGCGCAGCCGCCGATCAGACCGCAGAGGATGGCCACATAAACGCCCATGTGCCCATCCAGAATGAAATAGGTCAGGGGCGCCGCCAGGATGGCGGAGAGAACAGCGGCGGTGTAAGTGCCGGTCCGCAGGCTCTTCAGCAGGGACTGCTGGGTGGCGTTCTCCTTAGTCTTCACCAGGAAGGAGCCGATGATGGAGCAGATGATGCCGCACACGGCCAGGGCCACGGGCAGCAGCAGGCCGCCCCAGCCGTAGCCGCCCACAGCGCCCAAGGCGAAGGTTGCCAGGATAGAGCCCACATAGCTCTCATACAGGTCCGCGCCCATGCCGGCCACATCGCCCACGTTGTCGCCCACATTGTCGGCGATGGTGGCGGGGTTCCGGGGATCGTCCTCGGGGATTCCGGCCTCAACTTTGCCCACCAGGTCGGCGCCCACGTCGGCGGCCTTGGTGTAGATGCCGCCGCCCACACGGGCGAACAGAGCCATGAAGGAGGCGCCCATGCCGTTCATCACCATGATATTGCCCAGGGACACCGGATCATTGATGCCGAAGGCATAGCGCAGCAGGAAAAACCAGATCGTGATGTCCAGCATTCCCAGGCCCACCACGGTGAAGCCCATGACGGAACCGGAGGAGAACGCCACCCGCAGGCCCTTGTTCAGGCTCTCGGAGGCCGCCTGGGCCGTCCGGGCATTGGAGTTTGTGGCGATCTTCATGCCGATGAAGCCCGCCAGCATGGACCAGATGCCGCCGGTGAGGAACGCGAAGGGGGTGAACTGCGAGAGCATCTTCCCGCCGGAACCGAAAGCAATAATCAGCAGGAGGATGAACACCACCAGAAACACCTTGAACACTGTGGTGTACTGGTGCTTCAGATAGGCGTTTGCGCCCTCACGGATGGAGGCGGCGATCTTCCGCATCTTCTCGTTCCCCTCCGAGAAGGACATCACGCGGCTGCGCTGCAGCCACGCGAAGAGCAGTGCGATAGCCGCCCCGACAAATCCGATCCAGAAAAGGTCTTCCATGTTTCTCCGCTCCTTTGCAGTTGTATTTGTATACGGTACGTATATTTTAACATAGCCCGGAAATTTTTCAAGAAAATATTAGGTAATTTTGCGTGCAGACAGCTACGTTTTCGCGTTTTCCACAAAGTTCCTGTTTTTTGGCTCCCACTTTTCATTCATTTGGGCAGATTGCCTCTTTACAGGACGCCTGACCTGAAATCCGGCGAATTTTTTTGTGAAAAATGCCCTCAAACCGCAGTCTGAGGGCCGTATACAGCAATATGGTTCTGATTTTGAGCTGCAACCCATCCAGCTCTGCTCAATAGATCAAGTGGAAATCGGTGAAGACCCAGCGGTCTTCCAGAAATTCATAGGGGAATGCATAGGACTCCACCCCTGTCACGGTAGAGCCGCCGTCTGCCAGCAGATCCACCTCTACTATGACAGAGTATCCCGCCTGGCCGTACGGCTTGATCTGGATGTCCGCCTGACCCTTGGACTCGTCCCGCTCCCGGCTGGTAGGCAGAACATACAGGGCCCCGTCCACATCCTGATACAGGGGATGGGCTCCGCCGGAGGCCAGCAGCGCATCCACCAGCTCCTCTGAAAACAGGCCCCGCAGATAGGCCCGCAGGTCTGCCAGATTTTCCATGCCCGGGTACTCCACCGGATAGTAAAGCCAGCCGTCTATGGTCTGCGTCTTCTCTCCGCAGGGCAGCGTCTCCAGGCTGAACCAGCCGTACGCCTCCTCCGCCCGGAAATAGGCCGCCTGGATCTCCTCGTCTGTCAGGGGACGGGCCTGACCCTCCAGCCTGACGGCGGACAGACCGCCCTCCGCATCCGGTGCAGGGGCCTCCGCAAAAACGGAAGGCGCTTCTCCCGCCGCCCCCTCGTCCGCGGCGGGCCCGCCGCACCCGGCCAGCGCCCACAGCGCCAGTGCCAGAAACAGCACGCTCCACCTCTTCATAGCTTCCTCTCTCCTTCTCCCAAACGGGCCGCCGGCACTGCGGGGCCCACAGCCGCAAGGCTCTCCTCTCTGGTATCAGCGTATCACAGTTTTCAGAAAAATGCCATTCATTTTTTTACTTTTTTCCGTTTTTTCGACAGTTTTTTTGAAAAAGCCGCAAAAATGCCGCCCGGAACATTCCAGGCGGCAGAGGAGATCGGTCTCCCCGGGGAACTGCATATCGTCAGCGGAGCGAAACACATCCGCGGAAACTGTCAAGCGCCGGGCCGAAAAAAGAAAAATCCACGCCTCCGGCGTGGCTCTCCATCGGATTCCGTTCTCACCGCTCGCTGTGCTTCCAGCCGGCGTCCGTAAAGATCAGGTCGTCCACATCGTCGAGATCCCGCCAATTCCAATTCATCATACTGCTCCCTCCTTTCTCTCTGAGGATTACAGAATTCAGTATAGCAGGGTGGGCAGCCGTCTGCAAGGGCAGGAATATACAGTTTACATAAAATTTTTGCAAAGTTTTTGTGCAGGATTCTTCTCCCAGTAGGCTGAAACCATACGGAAGCCACCCGCCATTTCCGTCTTCTTTGTGTATTTTTCCACTCGTCATGTCCATACTATTTATGGTATAATAGCCGCGAAGCGGCTATTATACTGGCCGGGCATCTGCTCCGCGCCTGCGGAGGCGCCTTTTTGCAGCGCCCGCGCTTCCTACATTTGGATTTGCTTTTTCCACGTCTCGGACGTGCTGCGTTCCGCGGCGGAGGAGGCCGCGTTCACCATGCCCAAGCATCCCAAGCGCCGCACCCGGCGGAACCTGGCCGTGCTGGCCCTGTCCGCCCTGTGCCTGGCCGGATTTCTCTACTGGGACAACACCGCTCTGCAGGTGACCCGGTTTGACCCTGTCTTTTCCGATCTGCCCGCCGGTTTTGATGGCTGCCGGATCGTGGTCCTCAGCGACCTCCACGGCGCCTCGTTCGGTGCGCACAACGCGGACCTGCTGGCGGCTGTGGCCGCGGAGCAGCCGGAGTACATCTTTTTTCTGGGGGATCTGGAGGACAAGTACCGGGGGCCGGAGGACGGCTACCCGGCGGAGACCGCCCGGGGACTTTCTGCCATTGCCCCCACCTACTACGTCACCGGCAACCACGAGTGGGCCGTGGGCGGAGTGCCGGCGCTGAAGGAAATCCTCACCGCCAACGGCGTCACGGTGTTGTCCAACCAATTCGTGCCCCTGGAGCGGAACGGGGACACCATTGTCCTGGCGGGCATCGACGATCCCAACGGCTACGCCGACCAGAAGACGCCGGAGGAGCTGGCCGCCGAGGTCTACGCCGCCTGCGGCGACCCCTTCTGGATCCTGTTGGCCCACCGGAACAACCGGTTTGCGCGCCAGTACAGCCTGCTGGGGGCGGATCTGGTGTGCTCCGGCCATGCCCACGGCGGCATCGTCCGCCTGCCCGGGACGGACGGGCTGTTCTCCCATGACCTGGACCTGTTTCCCTCCTATACCGCCGGGCTGTATGAAGAAAACGGCTCCGTGCTGTTCGTCACCCGGGGCCTGGGGAATTCCGGGCCCTCCTTCCGGGTGTTCAACCGCCCGGAAATCGCTGTGCTGACGCTGCGCCGGGCGGAGGGCTAGTTCCGGCGGCAGGCTTCCGAGAGCCGCAGGCCCAGGGCAAGGCCCTGGCAAAAGCAGAACAGCCCATAGCCCCGGACCGGGTCCTCCCGCAGATACTCCGGCCACTGGCCTGAGTCCGGAGCCGGGACCCAGGCGAGGAAGAGTTCTTCCATGATATCGGGGATATGATACGAGTTATCCATCAAAGCCGCCTCCCATGAAGAATGGGTAAATCTATATTTGCACATTCGAATGTATCTTTTATTACCGTATCACACATTCGAATGTATGTCAAGAGGAGGCCCAATATGTTTGCTGATAAAATTCGAGTCCTTCGTAAAGAGAAAAAGCTGACCCAGGCAGAAGTCGCCAAGGAGGTCGGCCTGTCCGCCCGGGGCTATCAGGACCTGGAGCTGGGCGCCAAGCCGGGCTTTGATAATCTGCTCCACATCGCGGACTTCTACGATGTGTCCGTGGACTGGCTGATGGGCCGCACGGACAATCCCCATGCACACCGATGAAAGGATTTCCACCTTATGACTGAATTCCTCGCCGGACAATTTGATATCGCCGTGATCGGCGCGGGCCACGCCGGGATCGAGGCGGCGCTGGCCGCCGCCCGGCTGGGGATGGAGACCATCGTCTTTACCATCAACCTGGATGCGGTGGGCAACATGCCCTGCAACCCCGCTATCGGCGGCACCGGCAAGGGCCATCTGGTCCGGGAGCTGGACGCCCTGGGGGGCGAGATGGCGAAGGCCGCCGACGCGTGCTGCATCCAGTACCGGCTGCTGAACAAGGGAAAGGGCCCCGCCGTCTGGTCCCTCCGGGCCCAGGCGGACCGGCGGCGTTATCAGGAGTACATGAAGCACACCCTGGAGCAGCAGGACCATCTGACGGTCCGCCAGGGCGAGGTGGTGGAGGTCCGCACGGAGAACGGCGCGGTTTCCGCCGTGGTGCTGGCCACCGGGGCGGTGTTCTCCGTGAAGGCCGTGATCCTGGCCACCGGCACATATCTGGCGGGCCGCACCATCGTGGGCGAGTGCGTGGAGGAATCCGGCCCCGACGGGATGCACGCCGCCGGACGGCTGACGGACTCCCTGCTGAAGCTGGGCCTGCCCCTGCGGCGGTTCAAGACTGGCACCCCGCCCCGGGTCAACGCCAGGAGCGTGGACTTTGACGAGATGGAGCTCCAGCCCGGCGACGCCCTGCCGGTCCCCTTTTCATACGGCACCCAATCCCCGCCGGAGAATCGGGCGGTCTGCTGGCTCACCTGGACCACGGAGGAGACGCTCCGGATCGTCCGGGAGAATCTGGACCGGGCGCCCATGTACTCCGGCGTCATCGAGGGGGTGGGCCCCCGCTACTGCCCCTCCTTTGAGACCAAGGTGGTCCGGTTCCCGGACAAGCTCCGCCACCAGCTGTTTGTGGAGCCCATGGGCCTCAACACTGAAGAATTGTACATCCAGGGCTTCTCCTCCTCCATGCCGGAGGAGGTGCAGATCCGGATGCTCCGCAGCGTGCCGGGCCTGCGCCATGCTGTGATGACCCGGCCTGCCTACGCCATCGAATACGACTGCATCGACCCCCTGGCCCTGCGGCCCACCCTGGAGTGCAAGGCTGTGCCGGGCCTGTACGGTGCCGGGCAGTTCAACGGTTCCTCCGGGTACGAGGAGGCGGCGGTCCAGGGCTTTGCGGCCGGGGTCAACGCCGTGCGGAAGCTGCGGGGCGAGTGCGATTTCATCCTCTCCCGGTCGGAGAGCTACATCGGCACCCTCATCGACGATCTCGTCACCAAGGGCACCAACGAGCCCTACCGGATGATGACCTCCCGCAGCGAGTACCGCCTGCTCCTCCGGCAGGACAACGCCGACCAGCGGCTGACCCGCCGGGGGTACGACATCGGCCTGGTGCCGGAGGCGCGTCTGCGGGCCGTGGAGGCAAAGTACGACGCCGTGGCCCGGGAGATCGCCCGGCTGACCCACACCGGCGTCTCCCCCTCCCCCGCCCTGGCTGCGTTTTTGGCGGAAAAGGGCACGGCGGACGCCCCGGACGGCTGTCCCCTGGTTGCCCTGCTGCGGCGGCCCCAGCTCACCTACGCGGACCTGGCCCCCTTCGACCCGGACCGGCCGGACCTGCCGGCAGACGTGGCGGAGCAGGTGGAGATCAGCGTGAAGTACGAGGGGTACATCCAGCGCCAGCAGAAACAGGTGGAGGACTTCCAAAAAATGGAGCGGCGGCGCCTGCCGCCGGATCTGGACTATTCCTCCATCCAGGGGCTGCGGCTGGAGGCCCGTGAAAAGCTGAACGCCGTCCGCCCGGCGGACCTGGGGCAGGCCTCCCGGATCTCCGGCGTCAGCCCTGCCGACGTGACGGCGCTGATGATCTATCTGGAGCGGTAGTGCGGCGCCTGCCCCTGCTCCACTCCCAGGGCCAGGCCCAGCTGGAGGCCTCTGGCAAAGGCCGCGGTACACCATTGGAGACGCAGGCCCGCCACCTGGTCGAACAGGCCGAGGCGGATGTCCTCCGGCGCGGCGGCCAGCACCTCCTCCAGCACATGGTCCTGGAAGAGCGGCTCCTGGCACAGCGCCGCCTCTGCGTACTCGTCGTAGAGCCATTCGTAAATTTCTTTCACAAGCGCCCTCCTTTCACGATATTATATATCGTGTTTATTGTAACACGAGATCTTGTATCAGTCAATAGAAAGGGACCCCTCTATGGATGTGATTCTGCCTATTTTTTCCCAGCGCCTGAAGCAGCTGCGCAGGGACCGCAAGATCACGCAGAAGGCGATGGCCGAGCTGCTTGGAAAAACCGAGCGCCATTATCAGGCAATCGAGGCCGGATGCATCAACGTCCCCGCCACACAGCTGATCTTTTTGGCCAGATATTTTCAAACAAGCGTGGACTACCTGCTGGGCCTCTCGGACCAGCGGTAACGCGCTCTCCCAGAACTTAGAAAAAGCACCATGCCCCGCCGCATGGAAGGAAAGGAAGCTCCCGCCCATGATTATCGACCTGACCCACACCATCACGCCGGAGATGCCCATGTATCCCGGCTCCGCCGCCCCCTCCATCAAGCCCACCGGCTCCCTGACCCGGGACGGGTTCCGGGAGACCCAGTTGACCATCGCCTCCCACACCGGTACCCACATGGACGCCCCGTCCCACATGCTTCCCCGGGGCTCCACGCTGGAGGTGCTGCCCGCCTCCCAGTTCTGCGGCCGGGCCGTGGTGCTGGACGTGTCGGACCTGCCGCCCCGGAGCGTCATCACCGCCGACTACCTCCGGGAGCAGAACGGGACCATCCGCTCGGCGGATTTCGTGCTGTTCTACACCGGCTGGGAGCGGAAGTGGGGCACCGGCGCCTATTATGACGACGATTTCCCCGTGCCGGACCAGGAGGCGGCCAAATATCTGGTTTCCTGCGGCCTCAAGGGCGTGGGGACCGACGCCCTCAGCGTGGACACCCTGCGGGATCAGCAGTTCCTGGCCCACAAAACTCTGCTGGACGGCGGTCTGGTGATCCTGGAGAGCCTGTGCCTGAAAAAGGTCGTGGGGCGCACCGACCTGATGCTTTTCGCACTGCCCCTGAAATTTGAGAACGCCGACGGCGCGCCGGTGCGCGCCATCGCGGAATTCCGGGACTTCCCGGAGGAAAAGGAGATGGAGGCGCTTTGAGAAAGTTTCTGGCCATCCTGGTGTGCAAGCTGGGCCGCGCCGTGGGCAAGCTGGTGGGCAAGGGCAGCTCTATGCCCGGCAAATTCGCCCTGAAGATCTGCCCCGATATCCTCGCCCGGGTCCAGCTGCCCAGCCACATCATCGCCGTCACCGGCTCCAACGGCAAAACCTCCACCGTGGAGATGATCGCCGCCATCCTGCGGGCCGGGGGCAAAACCGTGGTCTACAATGAAGAGGGCTCCAACCAGATCGAGGGCGTCACCACGCTGGTGCTGACCCACGCGTCTCTCACGGGCCGGGTGCGGGCGGATGTGCTGCTGATCGAGTCCGACGAGCGGTACGCAGCCCAGAGCTTCCGCTACTTCCACCCCACGGAGTTCGTCATCACCAATCTCTACCGGGACCAGCTGACCCGGAACGGCCATCCGGAGTGGGTGTATGACGCCATTCTCCCGGCCCTCCATCCGGAGACGGAGCTGATCCTGAACGCCGACGATCCCCTGTCCAGCTGCTTTGCCCGGGGACGGGACAGGGTGAAGTGGTTCGGCCTGGACCGCTGCCCCTCCGACACCGCGTCCCCCACCGGCGTGTACCACGACGGGGCCTGCTGTCCGGTGTGCCATGCCCCCATGGAATATGACTACGTCCACTACAACCACATCGGCGCTTTCCGCTGCACGAAATGCGGCCATCACAAGCCCGCCACGGACTACACCGCCACGGCGCTGGACCTGGGCCGGGGCACCCTGACCATCGACAGCTCCATCACCATCCAGCTGGCCTTCCGCAGCATCTACAACGTCTACAACATCCTGGCGGCCTATGCCGCCTGCCGGGAGTGCGGCGTGGCGGCGGACACCGCCGCCGGGGTCATCAACAACTACATCCTGAAGAACGGACGGATGCAGAAATTCACCCTGGGGGAGCACCGGGGGATGCTGCTGACCAGCAAGCATGAGAACTCCATCGCCTACGACACGAACCTCCGCTACATCCGCGCCGCCCAGGAGCCCTGCACCGTCCTGGTGATCGTGGACGCGGTGAGCCGGAAGTACTTCACCAGCGAGACCAGCTGGCTGTGGGACATCGACTTCGACCAGCTGAACGCCCCCCAGGTGCAGCGGATCATCCTCTCCGGCCGGTATTGCAACGATCTGGCGGAGCGGTTCTCCTTCACGGACATTCCCCGGGAAAAGGTCACGGTCCAGGCGGACATCCCCGCCGCGGCGGCGGAGCTGAAGGCGGACGGCAGTGAAAACGTATACGTGGTCACCTGCTTCTCGGACCGGGACAAGATTCTCTCCCAGGTGGTAAAGGAGGCGTGAGGACATGGAACTGAAGATCATCCACTTTTATCCGGATCTCATGAGCCTTTACGGCAGCTATGCCAATGTGTCCGTCCTGCGGCGGTATCTGGAGGCCCTGGGCTGCGCCGTCACGGTGCAGGCCGTCATCCCGGGGGAGGGCGCGGACATCACCGGCGCCGACTTTCTCTTCATGGGGGCCGGCACGGAGCGGGCCCAGCGGTTTGCGGCGGAGGACTTCGCCCGGTACGGCGCGGCGGTGAAGGCCGCAGCGGAGGACGGCACCGCCATGCTGTTCGCCGGCACAGCTATGGAGCTCTTAGGCGCCTCTGTCACCGACAGGGACGGGGACACGTATCCCGGCATCGGTCTGGCCTCTTTCACCACGGTCCAGGGCAAGCGGCGGATCGTAGGGGATGTGTACGGCGTTACAGCCCTGTTTCCGGAGGCCGTGGTAGGCTTCATGAACAAGTGCGGCCAAATCCGCGGCGTGGAGGCGCCGCTGCTCACCGGTCTCTCTCTAGGCTTCGGCAATGAGGCGGAGAAGGGCCCGGAGGGCTTCCACTGGAAGAACGTGTTCGCCTCTGAGCTCACCGGGCCAGTTCTGGTAAAGAACCCCCGGCTGCTGGAGGCTGTGGCGGACGCCATCTGTACCCGGCGGGGCATTTCCCTGCCAGAGGAGCGGCCGTCCTTCCCCTATGCAGAGGCGGGCTACGCCATCACAGCAGAGCAGTTGAAGCTGCGGGCCGAGGCCCGGCAGTGATTGCAGGGAGAATCCGCCAGGACGGCCGCCTGTGGGCGGCCGTCCTGTTTTTTGCAGAGGCCCGCCGGGGCCGTGCGCATCCAACTCCAGCCACAGACTGACGCAGGGAAGCGCGACCATGGGGGACATTGCCCGGAAAACGGACCGGGGAGCGGTTGCAAGCCGCTCCCCGGTCTTATTTTATTCCGTATTGCTTAAAACCTCATTGTGCTTATCCACCACGCTGATCTCCAAATCCCGGTAATCCGCGGTGTTCGGCTCCTCCGTCACCCGCAGCAGCCAGGGGGCCTCATACTCCGTATCCAGCAGCTGCCCATTCTGTGTCACCACACAGTAAGGTGTAAAATTCTCTCCCAGGATGAACCAGTCCCCCGCCCGCTGCTCCATACCGGTGATCTCGATGGGCACCATGCCCATCTCCATCTCCGTGGGTCTGTAGCGGGCCTCGCCCTCATAGCAGTATCCTTTTCCATAGAGGGCGTCATATTGCAGCATCCGCAGGTCCGCCCGGTATGTAGGCTCCTCCCGGCAGGTCTGCTGGAAGGCGGTCATCAGCCCGGTGGTGATGCCCAGGCGGCCCAGCACAGCGGCGGAGAGCTGATAGGCCGCCAGGGGCTCGTCCTGCTGTTCCAGCCCAAAGTTGTCCCAGATGATGTACTCTGTGCGGTAGAGGCTGCTGCTCTCCATGTTCTCGGCCTCCAGCCCCAGCGCCGGCAGGTGGTCGCCGTAGAGCACCAGCACCGTCCGCTCGTCCCGGGCCTCCAGCTCCTGGATCAGATCCCCCACAAAGGCGTCCATCTCATGAATCTGGTTCACATAATACTCCAAAGCCCAGCGGTACGCCTCATCGGGGCACGCTTCCACCGTGACGGCCGGGTCCTCCAGCTCCGGCTCCATGGGGTATTTGCCGTGGCCCTGCACAGAGACCGTGAACACCAGATCCGCCTGGTCCTCCGTCACATCCAGCGCCTGGAGGATCTGGTCCTTCAGCACGCCGTCCTTAGCCCAGTTGGTGGGCGTCTTCTCCACCGCAGGCATATACTCCAGGGCGGTAAAATCATCAAAGCCCAGATTGGGATAGACCTCGTTCCGGCTGTAAAAGGCCGCCCGGTGATTGTGGATGGCATGGGTCGCGTAGCCGTTTTCCTTCAGGTCGTAGGCCACAGACTCCACGGTCTGATCCTTCAGGCAGGTCTGGAAGGGGTACTCCCCGGGTCCGAAGAACCGGCTGCTCATACCGGTAAGCACCTCGAACTCTGTATTGGCTGTGCCCGCGCCCACCACCGGCACCGTCAGATAGCCGGAGGAATACGCTTCCTTCAGCGCCGTCCAGTTGGGCACCGGATCCTCCGACAGCTCCAGGCCCTGGATCATGGATGGATCAATATAGGACTCCAGCTGGATGAAGATCACATTCACATCCGTCTGCGGATCGGCGGAGAGCGCCGCCGTCTTCTCCTCCACCGACCGGACAATATCCGCCACCGCCTTCTGGCTGTAATTGGCCGGGCGGCGGATCCCCCGGTTCAGCCAGGTCTGCAGGAAGCAGTAGGAAAAGCCGTAGTCCTCGTAGGCAAAGGCCAGGTTGGCAAACTGGTCTGACAGGTTGCCTGTGAAAAAGGCCAGGGCGCATCCGCCGCCCATCAGGGCGCCGGAGACCGCCATCGCTCCGATGCCGGTGAGAATCCGGGTCCGCAGCGGACAGCTGCTGCGGGGCCCCTTCCAGAACAGCAGCACCAGCCCTGCGGCCACCAGCACCAGCGCCGCGATCAGCAGAATGATGTAGCCGGTGGAGAGATAGTTGGGGACCGTGTCCAGCCCCGTTTCAAACACCGTCAGATCCGCCACGGTGAAGGGCGTCATACGGTTGAGGAGGATGAACCCGTTCACGCCGCCGCAGATCAGCCACAAGAAGGACACCAATGCGCACCAGAACGCCCGCCGCCGCAGAAAAAAGGCGGGGCAGAGCGTCAGCAGTACAATCAGGAAATTCACCAGAAATGCCAGCGGTTCCTCCGTCATAAAGCGCCAAAAGCTGGCGGGCCCATCTGTGAAGCTCTTGTGATTGAACAGCTCCACCACGACGGTGACCGCTAAAGCCAGCAGCGGAAGATACAGGAACGCTCTGCGTTCCTGTCGATGCCGTTCGGCATCCGCGGCCGCCGGCGGCAATGTCTGTTGCATCGGAATGACCTTCTTTCTTTTCATAGATTTTTTATTATAGCGCCTTTCCCTCTGCAATTCCATGAATTTTTTGCGAACTTTTTTCTTTTTCTTTTCTAAAATTTCATCTGATTTTGAAGAAAGTCTCCCTGCTCCATCGTATTGGAAACTGCGGCGGAAACCTCTTGACAGGCGGCCCCGTTTGTATTATTGTACTATCGTAATAGTACATTGAGAGGAGCGGATTTCATTTGCAGCAGCGATCCAAGTTCATTCAAAGAACCAGCGCTCTGGCGCTGGCGGCGGTCCTGGCACTCGGCATGGGTGTTCAGGCGGCCGGACCGGGCGCATCCACAGTGGATGACCGGCGGGAGGACCTGACCATATTTTATGAGACGCTGAAAGACAGCCATCCGGATCTTTTTGCCAACACGCCGGAGGAGACCTTCCTGGCCCGCAAAGCAGAGCTTACAGAGCATCTGGACAGCGCAAGCGACGTAGAATTTCTCTTCGGCTTGCAGAGTCTGGCCGCGCTTGTGGGCGACTCCCACACCAGCGTCCAGGTGGCGGACAGCGTGGTGGACCAGCTGAATGCCTATCCCATGGTGCTGTCCTGGCGGGACGGGCACTGGTACCTGACCACAGTTCCGGCTGAGGAACAGGATCTGCTGGGCGCGGAGGTCACCGCCATAGGCGGCCGCTCTATGGCAGAGGTGGTGAAGACCTTTGGCCGCGTGCTCAGTGCCGACAACCCGGTGAAGCTGCGGCGGCAGTACCGGCAGGTGTGCAATGTGGCGGATTACTACGCCTATCTGGGTCTGGCAAAGGCGGGTGAGCCTCTGGCCCTCACCCTGGCTGACGGCAAGACCGTCTCCATCGCTCCCATGCCCTACCTCTCCCTGGGAGAGGCGGAAATTGTCCAGCTAGGCGCTGAGGTGCCCCAGCCCGCCACTGCCCGCCAGAAGTGCAATTACTGCGCACTTCCGCTGAGCGGGCAGGTCTACTATATCCAGTACAACGTCTGCCAGGAGGACCCGGCGCTGCCCATGGAGGGCTTTGCCGCCCAGGTGCAGGCGGACCTGGAGGCCGGAAGTTACAGCCGCGTTCTCGTGGACCTGCGGAACAACGGCGGCGGGTCAGACGGCGTAATCTGGCCTCTGCTGTCCGTCCTGCGGCAGGAGATGGATGATGGGACCGAGGTGGTGGGACTCATCGGAGAGGCCACCTTCTCCTCTGCCATCATCAATGCCGTAGAGCTGCAGGAAATGGGCATCCCGCTGGTGGGAGAGCCTGCCAGCGGCAGCGTGGACCACTTTGGCTCCGCCAGTGGCTTTTCTCTGCCCAACTCCGGCATCCAGATTGGTGTCTCCTCCAAATACATCGACCTGGGCACCCTGCTGGACGCCGACGCCGGACGGGGCGTGGAGTCTCTGGAGCCGGATATCGCCGTTCCCCAAACCATGGCGGATACCCTGGCGGGCAGAGACACCGCTGTGGAGTGGCTGCTGGCCCATCCGGAGACGCTGGAACAGCGGGAATACCCGGATGCGCCGCTCACCCGGGGGCGGTTCGTGGGGCAGCTGTATGCTGCGGCCGGGTCCCCTGCCGCAGCGGCGGAGGCCGGTTTCCAGGATCTGCTGGGCATCGAGTGGTTCCTGCCGGCGGTGAACTGGGCCGCGGAGACCGGCGTCACCGGCGGTACGGCGGAGGGCGCCTTTGCGGCCGCCCGGCACCTCACCTGGCAGGAAGCCGCCGTCTTTCTCGTCCGCACTGCGGAGGCCCTGGGGCTGGAGCCGGAGGCTGTCCGCACCGCGCCTCTGCCCGATGCGCTGGCGGAGGGTGCCTGGGACCAAACCGCTCTGGAACTGGCCTGGGAATGGGGCCTGCTTCCGGAAGACGCGGGCAGCGCCGCCGAAATCGCTCGGGTCCAGGGCGGGGCCATGGCGGATACCTTTGCGGCCCTGCTGTAACCCCACGAATCGTCTGACCAGAAACAGCCCCCGGACGCTGCGGCGTCCGGGGGCTGTCTCAACCTCTCTGACGGCGGTGTGCCGCTGTTCTCTGACGGGCTGTCTTCCAGGCGCACGTCCCGGCAGAGAAAAGGACCGCGGGATAACTCCCGCGGTCCTCTGATATGGTATATGCTTACTCGCTGTACATGGCCTTCAGCTTCAGCAGGTGCTGATAGCGATCCATGGCAGCTTTCTCGTTGCGCTGGAACAGCTCGCCGGCGCGGTCGGGGAACTCGCGGGTCAGACGGCTGTACCGGGCCTCGTTCATCAGGAACTCCTGATAGCCGCCAGCCGGCTCCTTGGAGTCCAGCGTGAACTTGGCACCCTCAGCGGCGGGGTTGAAGCGGAACAGGTTCCAGTAGCCGCACTCCACAGCCTTCTTCATTTCCTTCTGGCAGTTCATCATGCCGCCCTTGATGGAGTGCATCTCGCAGGGGGCGTAGCCGATAATCAGGGACGGGCCGGGATAAGCCTCGGCCTCCTGAATGGCCTTCAGGGTCTGGGCGGGGTTGGCACCCATGGCCACCTGAGCCACGTAGATATAGCCGTAACTCATGGCGATCTCCGCCAGGGACTTTTTCTTGATCTCCTTGCCGGCCGCGGCGAACTGCGCCACCTGGCCGATGTTGGACGCCTTGGAGGCCTGGCCGCCGGTATTGGAGTACACCTCGGTATCAAAGACGAAGACATTCACATCGTTGCCGGAGGCCAGGACGTGGTCCAGACCGCCGAAGCCGATGTCGTAGGCCCAGCCGTCGCCGCCGAAGATCCACATGGACTTCTTGGACAGGAACTCCTTGTCCGCCAGAATCTCAGCAGCCAGCTTGCAGGCGTCACACTGGCACAGCGTCTCGCCCTTTGCCTTCAGCTCCTCGCCGAAGGCATGGATCTCCGCCTTGGGATTGGCCAGCAGCTCGTCCACAGTGCAGATGCTGCTCTCCAGGGCGGCGATGTATGCCTTGGTGGCCTCGCCGTTGGCGGCGCTGTCCTCCATGGTGTCCAGCCACTTCTGGCCGGCCTCCTTCAGAGCGGGCACTGCCCAATCCTTGGCAATCAGCTCCCGGGTCAGATCCGCCAGACGGCTGCGGGTGGCCTGCTGGCCCAGATACATGCCCAGGCCGTGCTCAGCGTTATCCTCGAACAGGGAGTTGGCCCAAGCGGGACCATGGCCTTCCTTGTTGGTGCAGTAGGGAGAGGTGGCAGCCGGACCGCCCCAGATGGAGGAGCAGCCGGTGGCGTTGGAGATGTACATCCGGTCACCGAACAGCTGGGTAATCAGGCGGGCATAGCTGGTCTCGGCGCAGCCGGCGCAGGAGCCGGAGAACTCCAGCATGGGCTGACGGAACTGGCTGCCCTTGACGGTGTTGTCCTGCATGTCCTTCTTCTCGGACACCTGGGAGACGCAGTAGTTGAAGACCTCCTGCTGGGCGGCCTCCTGCTCCTGGTCCACCATGGTCAGGGCGTCCACCGGGCACTGGCCCACGCACACGGCGCAGCCCATGCAGTCCAGCGGGCTGATGGCCATGGTGTACTTGTACACGCCCTTGCCCTTGCCGGCCTTCACGTCCACGATCTTGGCGGCGGCGGGGGCATTCTTGGCCTCCTCCTCCGTCAGAGCGAAGGGACGGATGGTGGCGTGGGGGCAGACATAGGCGCAGTTGTTGCACTGGATGCACTTGGTGGAATCCCAAGTGGGAACGGACACGGCCACGCCGCGCTTCTCATAGGCGGCGGCGCCCAGCTCGAACTGGCCGTCCACATGCTTGACGAAGGCGGACACGGGCAGGCTGTCGCCGTCCATGCGGCCCACGGGGTCCAGAATCGTGCTGACCTGCTCCACCAGAGCGGCGGGGCCCTCGTGCTTGACGGGCTCGGCCTCGTCCACAGCGTTGGCCCAGTCGGCGGGCACATCGAACTTCTTGTAGGCGGTGGCGCCGGCGTCGATGGCCTTGTGGTTCATGTCCACGATGTCCTGGCCCTTCTTCAGGTAGGAGTGGGTGGCGGCGTCCTTCATGTAGCCCACAGCCTCGCTCTCAGGCATGACCTTAGCCAGAGAGAAGAAGGCGGACTGCAGGATGGTGTTGGTGCGCTTGCCCATGCCGATTTCCTTGGCCAGGTCGATGGCGTTGATGGTGTAGACCTGAATGTTGTTCTTGGCGATGTAGCGCTTGGAGGCGGCATCCAGATGGTGGCTCAGCTCCTCGTCGCTCCACTGGCAGTTGATCAGGAACACACCGCCGGGCTTCACGTCCCGGACAATGGGGAAGTGCTTGGTGATGTAGGCGGGCACGTGGCAGGCCACGAAGTCGGCCTTGTTGATGTAGTAGGAAGACTTGATGGGGGAGTCGCCGAAGCGCAGGTGGCTGATGGTGACGCCGCCGGTCTTCTTGGAGTCGTACTGGAAGTACGCCTGGACATACTTGTCGGTATGGTCGCCGATGATCTTGATGGAGTTCTTGTTGGCGCCCACGGTGCCGTCGCCGCCCAGGCCCCAGAACTTGCACTCAATCGTACCGGCGGGAGCCACGCTGGGAGCGGGCTTCTCCTCCAGGCTCAGGTGGGTCACATCGTCCACGATGCCGATGGTGAACTCGCGCTTCATGGAATCCTTCTTCAGCTCGTCATACACGGCGAAGACGGAGGCGGGCGGGGTGTCCTTGCTGCCCAGGCCGTAACGGCCGCCGATCACCTGGATGTCGGTCCGGCCGGCGTTGGCCAGAGCAGTGACCACGTCCATGTACAGGGGCTCGCCCTGGGAGCCGGGCTCCTTGGTGCGGTCCAGCACGGCGATCTTCTTGCAGGTGGCGGGGATGGCGGCGAGCAGCTTGTCCGCACGCCAGGGCCGGTACAGCCGGACCTTGATGAGGCCCACCTTCTCGCCGCCCGCATTCAGATAGTCGATGACCTCCTCAGCCACGTCGCAGATGGAGCCCATGGCGATGATGACGCGGTCTGCGTCGGCAGCGCCGTAGTAGTTGAACAGCTGATAGTCGGTACCCAGCTTCTCGTTGATCTTGCCCATGTACTTCTCCACCACGTCGGGCAGAGCGGTGTAGTAGCTGTTGCAGGCCTCACGATGCTGGAAGAAGATGTCGCCGTTCTCGTGAGAGCCGCGCATGTTGGGCCGCTCGGGATTCAGGGCGTGCTTGCGGAACGCCGCCACGGCGTCCATGTCGCACATCTCCTTCAGGTCATCGTAATCCCACACGGCGACCTTCTGGATCTCGTGAGAGGTCCGGAAACCGTCGAAGAAGTTCACGAAGGGAACGCGGCCCTCAATGGCGGCCAGATGGGCCACGGGCGCCAGGTCCATGACCTCCTGCACGTTGCCCTCGCACAGCATGGCGAAGCCGGTCTGGCGGCAGGCCATGACGTCGGAGTGGTCGCCGAAAATGTTCAGGGCGTGGGTGGACACGGTACGGGCGGACACATGGAACACGCAGGGCAGCAGCTCGCCGGCGATCTTGTACATATTGGGGATCATCAGCAGCAGGCCCTGGGATGCGGTGTAGGTGGTGGTCAGCGCACCGGCGGCCAGGGAGCCGTGGACCGTGCCGGAGGCACCCGCCTCGGACTGCATCTCGACGACCTTGACAGTGGTGCCGAAAATGTTCTTCTGACCAGCGGCGGACCACTGGTCGACCAAGTCTGCCATGGGAGAGGACGGGGTGATGGGATAGATCCCCGCCACTTCGGTAAACGCATAGCTGACATACGCAGCTGCGTTGTTACCGTCCATGGACTTGAACTTTCTTGCCATAAACTTACCTCCTATAAATGTGCTGCCCACACGACAGCATTCTGAACCAACATGAACACGGTCGCATTCCCCCGAATGCTCATGCAGTGTTATTATATCACTTGAAATTTGCCGTGTAAATAACTGCCTTGTTATTTTTTGCGCAAATTTTCTGGTTTCTGCGGAAACGTCAAGACTTCCTGGAATTTTCAGGCCAGTTTTGGAATCCGGGGTTTCTTATTTCGTCGTTTTGTGGTAAACTGACTTCCGTGAAAACGGCGGTTTTCGACAATTCGCAATCGGCTCTTCCGGCAGCGGGCGGCAGCCTGGAGCGGGAGGGCTTCTGGAGGTGGTCGTTTATGGTGGTGACGGTGCGCTCCCTGGGACTGAACGGCATTGCCGGGTATGCGGTCAGCGCGGAGTGCTTCCTCTCCGGCGGGCTGCCCGCCTTTGACATCGTGGGTCTGCCGGACGCCGCCGTGCGGGAGGCCCGGGAGCGAGTCCGGGCGGCGGTGAAGAACTGCGGGGCCAAGTTCCCCGTCAGCCGAATCACGGTGAATCTGGCCCCGGCCGGGCAGAAAAAGGCGGGCACAGTCTACGACCTGCCCATCTTTGTGGGGCTGCTGGCCGCAGGACGGGAGCTGCCGCCGCCGGCCCAGCAAGCGGCGTTTATCGGGGAGCTGTCCCTCACCGGGGCGCTGCGGGGCGTCACCGGCGTGCTGCCCATGGCCCTGGCAGCCCGGGACGCCGGTGTGAAGGAGCTGTATGTCCCGGCGGAGAACGCCGCTGAGGCCACGCTGGCAGGCGGCCTCACCGTCTACGGCGTACCGGATGTAGGGGCGCTGGTGCGCCACTTGCGGGGCGAGGAGCGCCTCTCCCCCGCCTCGGCCTGGGTGCCGGAGGCAGAGGAGGCCGCCGGGCCGGATCTGCGGGATGTGATGGGCCAGGAAAATGCCAGGCGGGCCCTGGAGATCGCCGCGGCAGGCGGCCACAACCTGCTGCTGATCGGCTCCCCCGGCGCAGGCAAGTCCATGCTGGCCAAGCGGCTGCCCTCCATCCTGCCGGATATGAGCCGGGAGGAGGCGCTGGAGGTCTCCGGCATCTGGTCCGTGGCGGGGCTGGCGGACCCGCAGCACCCCCTGCTGACCCGGCGCCCCTTCCGCAGTCCCCACCACACCGCATCCGCCGCCGCCCTCACTGGAGGCGGGCCGCTGCTGCGGCCGGGGGAGATCTCCCTGGCCCACAACGGCGTGCTGTTTCTGGACGAGCTGCCGGAGTTCCACCGGGACGTGCTGGAGGCCATGCGCCAGCCCCTGGAGGACGGCACGGTGACAGTGGCCCGCTCCGGCGGGACGCTGCACCTGCCCGCCCGGTTCCAGCTGGTGTGCGCCATGAACCCCTGTCGGTGCGGCTGGCGAGGGCACCCCTCCGGGCGGTGTACCTGCTCGGACCGGGAGGTGGCCAAGTATGTGGAGAAGATCTCCGGCCCCCTGCTGGACCGGATCGACCTCCACGTCAGTGTTCCCGCGGTGGAATACGCATCCATGCGGCGGAAAGAGACGCCGGAGAGCTCCGCCGATGTGAAGTGCCGGGTGGACGCGGCCCGGGCTGTCCAGACCGCCCGCTTTGCCGGCACCGGCGTCACCTGCAACGCCCACATGACCGCCCCCATGATCGGGCAGTTCTGCCGCCTGGACCACGCCGGCGATGCGCTGATGAAGTCCGCCTTCGAGCGGATGGGCCTCACCGCCCGGTCCCATGATCGGATTCTGCGGGTAGCCCGGACCATCGCGGACCTGGACGGTGCGGCGGACATCAGGCCGGAGCATCTGGCAGAGGCCATCCAGTTCCGGAATACCGATATTTTGAAGGGATAACCGGGTCCCCGCCGCAGCCCAGCGCAGCGGACTTTACGGGGGCAAGGCGGAAGCCATTCCGTTCCGGAACCGGACATTCCCAAAGGATCAGAAAACCAGGCGGCCCCGGAATGGGGCCGCCTGGTTCACTGTGGCGGAAATAACGTGGTCAGTGCCGGTTCCAGAGAAGCAGGGCCGCCAGCAGCGGCACTCCCAGAAGCACCGCTGCCAATATTATGGCGAAGATCCGGGCCCTTTTGCGGAACCCCTCCGGCGAGTAATCCATATCTCCCTTTTTCAGGCGGTGCAGCCAGAACGTGTTCAGGCCCCAGATCACCAGGCCGATCACCGGTACGATCACAAAAACCGAAAACCATCCGTCTCCGTTGGAACCATAATACAGCGGGCTCATTCTCCAGATTCCTCCTTCCGCCAATCGCCGACTCTCCTCTTTACCGGATGAAGTTCATCATGGGACGGGGCGTGCTCTCCGGCACAGGGACCCTGCTCTCCGCCAGCACCTTCACCATCCAGGCCATATCCCGGCCCAGGCGGGCGGCCACCTCCATGCCCTCCTCGTCTTTCAGGGCCTCGCCGGGGTCCGCGCCGTGTACGGCGCCCCAGTAGTCGGAGGTGACGATGACCATCTCCATGGCATCCATGGTGCCCAGCAGCTGCTGATACGTCTCCATGCCGCCGCTGCGGCGCAGGGTGCACAGGGCGCCCCCCACCTTGTGGTGGAGCTGATTCACCCCGCAGCCCGCCGCCAGCATCAGCCGGTCCAGCACGCACTTCATATTGCCGGAAATACCGCCGTGATACACCGGAGCTGCCAGCAGGATGCCGTCCGCCTCGATGCAGGCGGCGATGATGTCGTTGACCATATCGTCGGTCTGGACACACCGGAGGCTGCCGGTGTTCAGGCAGTGGTAGCAGGCCATGCAGGGATGGACCTTCGCCCCGGGCTGGAACACCTGGAACTCCACCCCGGCGGCCTCCACCTCCCGCCGGACCACCTCCAGCACCTGGGCGGTGTTGCCGTTCTTTCTGGGACTGCCGTTGATGGCCACGATCTTCATAAACTTCCCCTCCATAATTTGGTTTCCCCCTGTTGTCCCTCCATTATAGCAGAGGGCTGGACGGCGGGCAAGAGCTCCTTTTCCCCCATAAAAAGAGACGCCCTGACGGGCGTCTCTTTGGGGCTCTGGGGAAGATCACCAGCGGTCGTTGTCGATGTCCCGGCTGAAGATGGTCCCGGTGACGGCGTCGATCTCAAATTCGTACTCGGTCCAGCCGTTGCGGATCTCGACTTCATACTGCGCCCGGCCGTCATCCCAGTCAAACTGGCACTTCACCACCGTGGAGCCGCTGGGCGTCTCCGCCAGGGCGATCTGCTGGGCCCGCTCTGCGGTGATATAGTCACCGCTGGAAGAGTTGCTGCCGTTCCCGGAGGGGCGGCTGGTGCCGTTGTTCCAGATCTGGAAATTCTCCAGCTCCCGATCGGAGCTGAGGATGGCGCCGGTGACGGCGTCGATGTCGTAGTCATATTCGGTGGTGCCGCTGTAAAACTCCACCTCATACTTCATCCGGCCGTCATCCCAGTCCAGGTTGGCCCGCAGGAACACGGCGTTGGCCTCTTTGACACCGGCGTCATTCAGGGCGATCTGCTTGGCCCGGTCGGCACTGATATAGTTGCCGGAGGCGGAAGAGGCGCCCTGCTGGCTGGCGGTCCGGTCCGCGGTGGTCAGCTGGACCGTGCGGGTGGCCGAGTTGAAGGACACGTCCATACCCATGGCCTCGCTGATGGCCCGGACGGGGACATAGGTGGTGCCGTTGTAGAGGAACACGGGGACCTGCTTTCCGGCGGCATCCCGCGGGGTGAATCTGGCGCCGTTGAGGGTGATGCCGATGCCGTCCTCCACCTGGATGCTGCGCTTGGAGGTGGCGGTGGCCGTGACGCACAGTGCTGCGATCAGGACCGTCAGGACCAAACCGGAGCCGAAGCCCTTCCAGAAACCGTTCTGCTTCATTGTTCATTCTCCTTTTCATGTTCTGCATTCGGCGGGTCTCTCCCGCCCCTTCTGCACCATTAACGGCGCCAGAAGAGGTTTTATTGCACCGTGCGGAAAATTTTTTTATTTTTTTCGCGCCGCTGGCCCTTCCCTACAAAACAGGCTTTCTATTCCCGGAAAAATGCGCTATAATAGGGGCCGATATTCCAAACTGTTCTGATATGGAGGTCCGTTATGATGAATGCTTCCCCTGCCCCGCAGGAGATCTTTTTGCTGAAACTGGGCGAGGTGGTCCTGAAGGGACAGAATCGCCAGTCCTTTGAGGACAAGCTGCTGGCCAACGTCCGCCGCCGGGTGAAAAACTGCGGCAGCTTCCAGTGCTCCCTCCGGCAGAGCACCATCTACGTGGAGCCCCAGGGAGAGGACTGCGATATGGAGGCCGCCTGGGACGCCTGCCGCCAGGTGTTCGGCATTGCCGCCGTGGCCCGGGCCGTGCCCTGTGAAAAGACAGTGGACGCCATTGTGGAGGCCGCCCGGACCTATCTGGCGGACGCCTTTGCCGTTGCGAAGAGCTTCAAGGTGGAGAGCAAGCGGGCAGACAAGATGTTTCCCATGAACTCCATCCAGCTGAGCCAAGCTGTGGGCGGCGATCTGGCGGAGCTGTTCCCCCATGTGGCGGTGGATGTCCACACTCCCGATCTGACAGTATTTGTGGAGATCCGGGAGAAGTACGCCTATGTTCATACTCCCTCTGTTCCCGGCGCGGGCGGCCTGCCCATCGGCATGGGCGGCCGGGCGGTGAGCCTGCTCTCCGGCGGCATCGACTCCCCGGTGTCCTCCTGGATGATGGCCCGCCGGGGCGTGGAGCTGGAGATGGTCCACTTTGTCTCCCCGCCCTACACCTCCCAGCAGGCCCAGGACAAAGTACTGGAGCTGGCCCGGCTGCTGACTGCCTGGACCGGGCGGCTGCTGGTCCACATCGTCCCCTTCACGGAGATCCAGGAGGAGATCCGGCGGAACTGCCCGGAGGAGTACTTCACCCTCATTATGCGCCGGTTCATGATGCGCATCGCCGAGGCCATCGCCAGGAAGGCCAACGCCGGCGCCCTGGTCACCGGCGAGTCCCTGGGCCAGGTGGCCAGCCAGACCATGCTGGCCCTGGGGGTCACCGAGGATGTGACCTCCCTGCCGGTGCTGCGGCCCCTGATCGGCATGGACAAGGTGGAGATCATCCGCATGTCCCGGGAGATCGGGGTGTTCGACACCTCCATCCTCCCCTATGAGGACTGCTGCACGGTGTTCACGCCCCGCCACCCCGCCACCCGGCCCCGGCTGGAAGATGTGCGGCAGGCGGAGGCCGCCCTGGACGTGGAGTCCCTGGTGCAGAAGGCCCTGGCGGACGAGACCTGGGTGCGGGTGAAGTCCACGGATCCGGCCCGGATCTGATCCAATCTGTTCCCGGCCCCGCCGCCTGTCGCCGGCGGGGCCGCTGTTTCAAAAAGGAGGTCTTTCCATGTCACACACCGCGGAGATCATCGCCGTCGGCACAGAGATCCTGCTGGGTAACATCGCCAACACCGACGCCCAGATGCTCTCTCAGAGCCTGTCCACCCTGGGCGTCAACGTCTTCTGGCACACGGTAGTGGGGGACAACCCTCAGCGCCTGCGGGAGGCTCTGGACATTGCCCGGCACCGGGCCGACATCATTCTCACCACAGGCGGCCTGGGTCCTACCTACGACGATCTGACCAAGCAGACCATCTGTGCGGCCTTCGGCCAGAAGCTGGTGCTGCACGAAGATATTCTGGAGGACATCCGGGCCTTTTATCAGTCCGCCCTCCATGTGCCCATGCCGGAAAACAACACCCAGCAGGCGGAGCTGCCGGAGGGCTGCACCGTGTTCGACAATCCGGTGGGCACCGCCCCCGGCTGCGCCTTTGAAGCGGACGGCGTCCATGTGCTGATGCTGCCGGGGCCGCCCCACGAGTGCGAGACTATGCTCCGCCGGTGCGTGGAGCCGTACCTCCGCGCCCTCTCCAAAGAGGTCATCGTCTCCCACGATATCATGACCTTCGGCATGGGCGAGAGCTCTGTGGACCAGCTGCTCCATGACCGGATGGTCCGCATGGTGAACCCCACCCTAGCCACTTATGCCAAGCCCTGCGAGGTGCGGCTGCGGGCCACCGCCAAGGCCGCCGGCGCAGAGGAGGCGGAGGCCATGCTCGCCCCGGTGGTGGCAGAGGTCCGCGCGGCTTTGGGAGACTATGTGTACGGCGTGGATGTGAAGGGCCTGGAAGCGGTGTGCTTCCAGCTGCTGAAGGAGCGGAATCTCACCCTGTCCACTGCGGAGAGCTGCACCGGCGGCCGGGTGGCGGAGCGGATCACTGCCCTGCCCGGCGTCTCCAGCGTGTACCGGGGCGGCGTGGTCAGCTACTGGACCTCTGTCAAGGCGGCGGTGCTGGGCGTGCCCCAGGAAACGCTGGACCAGTACGGCGCCGTGTCGGAGGAGACAGCCCGGGCCATGGCGGAGGGCGCCCGGCAGATCACCGGGGCAGACATCGCCGTGTCCGTCACCGGCGTGGCGGGCCCGGACCGGGATGAGCGGGACAACCCGGTGGGGCTGGTGTACATTGGCCTGGCCACGCCGGAGGGCACCTTCTGCCGCCGGACGGACTCCGGCCGCCGCCGGCGGGACCGCATCCAGGAGCTGGCCGCCAACCACGCTCTGGACGTGGTCCGGCGGTATCTCACCGGCCTGCCCATCGGATAAGCGCGCACCCAAGGGGGCCTGTGGGGCATATACTGGCCTAGCCCTTCAGAGAGGAGGCTTCTGTATATGCACTATTCTCAGGGGGATTTCTGTTATCCCCCGTGTTGTATCATTCCCACTGTTACGGTGGGCAGCACTGTCACGACACCCCCCGGCACCCGGGCCCGGGTAACCGCCTCGCCCACGCCCTGCGGTGTGGAGCTGGACTTTGCCATTCCAAGGGGTAATCCGGGCCCGGCTGGACCCCGGGGGCCAATCGGCTGCCAGGGACCGGAAGGGCCTCAGGGGCCGGAAGGACCCCAGGGACCGGAAGGACCTCAGGGGCCGGAAGGACCTCAGGGGCCGGAAGGACCCCAGGGGCCGGAAGGACCCCAGGGGCCGGAAGGACCTCAGGGGCCGGAAGGACCCCAGGGACCGGAAGGACCTCAGGGGCCGGAAGGACCCCAGGGGCCGGAGGGACCTCAGGGGCCGCAAGGGCCTCAGGGACCGGAAGGGCCTCAGGGGCCGGAAGGACCCCAGGGGCCGCAAGGGCCTCAGGGGCCGGAAGGACCTCAGGGCCCACAAGGATTCCAGGGCCCACAAGGACTCCAGGGTCCCCAAGGACCTCAGGGTCCGTCGGGTATTCCGGCCTATGCGTCTTTTGTCACCTACCAGCAGGAGTTTTTCAACGGCAGCTCAATCTCTTTGAGTGCGGCAGCAACGGATGTGACCGGCCACATTGTGCAGGAATCTACCACTCAGCTCCTCCTGCAACCGGGAGTATATCTCATCGCCTACCACTTTGCCGCCAACCTTCTGACCGCCGGATATCTTCAAATCACACCGGGCTACGGAGGACGCGGTCATCTGGAGTACGGCGTCTACAATCGGACCGGTATCGACAATACCAGTGTATCCGGCTCTGCCTCTTTCATCATCTCCGTGGAGGAGGCTACCCGTTTTTCCCTGAACAGCAACAGCAGCGTTACCGTTCGGGACGGCGAAGCCACTCTGGTGATTCTGGCTCTGCAGCCCAGCAGAGAGGCCTGAGCTGCGCAAGACCGGGAGACCGCCTGCAGGCGGCCTCCCGGCCCTTTTCTGCCGGAGTCCAGAGGGCGGTCTCAGCCGCCCAGTGCCACGTCCAGCACCATCATCACCAGGAACCCCATCACAAAACCGCAGGTCCCCGCCCGGCTGTGGGCCTGGGGAATCAACTCCTCCACCACCACGTACAGCATCGCTCCGGCAGCAAAACTCAGCAACCAGGGCATCAGCGGGTCCACGCCGGCCGCGGCCAGTGCCGCCAGCACGCCGAACACCGGCTCCACGGCGCCGGAGAGCATTCCCCCCACAAAGGCCCTGGGACGGGACCAGCCGCCCTGCCGCAGGGGCAGAGCCACGGCGGCTCCCTCCGGAAAATTCTGGATGCCGATGCCCATGGCCAGGGCCGCCGCCCCGGCAAAGCCCTCCCCTCCGGACACCAGGGCAAAGGCCAGCCCCACCGCCATCCCCTCCGGGACGTTATGTAGGGTGATGGCTGTCATCAGCAGAGTGGTCTGCCGCCAAGAGGCATCCTGCCAGGTCCGGTCCCGCCGCAGATGGGGCAGCAAGGCATCCAGAGCGGACAGGAAGACCACGCCCAACAGCATTCCGCCCGCGGCGGGCAGCCAGTCCGGCAGCGCCCCCTCTGCGGCCCGGTCGATGGCCGGCAGCAGCAGGCTCCACACGGAGGCCGCCGTCATGACTCCAGCAGCAAAGCCCAGCAGGGTCTTTTGAAAGTGGGGCCGGGGTTCCCCGGCGAAAAAAAACACCATGGCCGCGCCCAGAGCGGTCATCAAAAATGTGAAGCCCGTACCCAGGGCCGCCCAGCCAAGAGACTGCAGCATAGCACCAACGCCTTTTCTCTGATTCAGGCGGAACACCGCCCGTATGCCAGTATAAGCGGCAGGACTTCCCGGCGTGACAGGGCTTGCATCCGGGGACGATGTGTGATATGGTATAGGCAGCAGGAAAAGCTCATATAAGTTCGCTGTCATGGCGCGAACGTCTCTACGGAGCCGCCGAAGGCTCTTCTATGAGTGTCTGTTGGAAGGGGCCATCCCCTGCCGGCAGGCGCTTCTTTTCTGTCTGAAAAATCCGGAACGGAAACAAAAGGAGATTTGCCATGTCACTGACGATCATCAAGGGAACTATTCTGTCCGCTCCCACCCTGGGACAGCTGGATGCCCTGCCGGGCGGATATCTGGTGGCCGAGGACGGCCTCATCCGGGGTGTGTACGGGTCTTTGCCCGAGCAGTACGCCGGTGCCCCGGTGGAGGACTGGGGAGACGCGCTGATCCTCCAGTCCTTTGCGGATCTGCACCTCCATGCGCCCCAGTACCCCATGCTGGGGATGGGCATGGACCTGCCCCTGCTGGACTGGCTGAACGCATACGCCTTTCCCACAGAGGCCCGGTTCGCGGACACAGGCTACGCCCGGGAGATTTACAGCCGCCTGGCCCGGGAGCTTATTGCAAACGGCACCACGCGGGTGTGCATGTTCTCCTCTCTCCACACGGACGCCACGCTGATCCTGATGGAGGAACTGGAGAAGGCCGGCGTCACCGGCTACGTGGGCAAGGTGAACATGGACCGGAACGCTGCCCCCGGCCTGTTGGAGGAGACCACAGAGGAGTCCAGGCGTGAGACGCTCCGCTGGCTGGATGCCTGTCAGGACTTCCGCCTGGTGAAGCCCATGCTGACGCCCCGGTTCACCCCCTCCTGTACTAATGAGCTGATGGCGTTTCTGGGCAAACTGGCGGCGGAGCGGGATCTCCCCGTCCAGTCCCACCTGTCGGAGAACCAGGCAGAGATGGCCTGGGTGCGCCAGCTCCACCCGGGCTGCCAGCAGTACTGGGAGACCTATGCCAAATACGGCCTGTGGACCAGCCGCGCCGTCATGGCCCACTGCGTCTGGTCCGATGCGCGGGAGCGGCAGGCCATGCGGGACGCCGGCGTGACAGCGGTCCATTGCGCCGACTCCAACCAGAACATCTGCTCCGGCGTGGCGCCGGTGCGGGCCATGCTGAATGAGGGCGTGAAGGTGGCCCTGGGCAGCGACATTGCCGGTGGGGACCACCTGCACATGTTCGATGTGGTGGCCGCCTCCATCCGGGCCTCCAAGGCCCGGCGGGTGCTGGACAACTGGGAGACGGATTTCCTCACGGTGCCGGAGGGCTGGTACCTGGCCACCTCCGCCGGTGCGGCATACTTCGCCGAGCAGCCGGGCTTTGCCCCAGGCAATCATCTCCACGCCCTGGTCCTGGCGGACGATGATCTTCCCCAGCCCCATCCCATGACGCCCCAGGAGCGGCTGGAGCGGGCGGTGTATCTGCGTCAGGGCGGCGCCATCCGGGCGGTCTGGAGCGAGGGACGGAAGGTATTCTCCGCAGAGGGTTGATCAAAGAGCGGGATGCTGTGTGTCCCGCTCTTTTTTGTTCCCGTCAGGGAGGCCTCCCTGGGGAGTGGTATGGGCCGGCACACCCCTAAAAGCAAACGTGCGGCGCACCCTGAAACGGATGCGCCGCATCTATTTTGTATTGCTCACGCCCCGGCAAACTGCGCCGGGTCCCGCAGGGCGTCCGCCGTTTCCCGGGGCACTTCAGCGGTAAACGTCAGCAGACCGCCCAGTCCTTCCACGCCTACAAAGCTCCCAACGCCCTCCAGGGTATCGGACAGGACCTCCGTGGTGACGGCGTTGCTGCCCTGCCGCACCTGGGTCCGGAAGACCTCCAGGTATTCCCGCTCCGCATCCGGGTCCTCCCCAGCGTGGAGGGTAGTCTCCTGCCAGTAGACATAAGTGTAGAGAGGGTCTCCCTCCGCATTCCCGTGGTCGGCGTTCTCGCCGCCGGCCTTGTTGATGAGGGCGTCGATCTCTGCCACGGCCCCGCTGTCTGTGACGGTGTACAGCTCTTTACCGGCGGCGTCCAGAATCTGGTAGTAGTGGTCCTTCACTGCCTCCTCAGCGGTGTCGGCCGCAGCTTGTTCCCCGCCGCAGGCGGTCAGCAGCAGAGTCAGGGAAAGGATACAGGGGATTATATGTCTTTTCATGGCTGCCTCCTGTGTTTTTCAGTGGGTGGGGTTCGTTGAGGGCTCTCCCCGCTGCCGTTCCCCCGGCGGTCACGGGGCATCTGGGCTGCGGGTCGATGAGGGTATCGGCCCCTGCGGATGGGTTGGATCTCCTTCTGCCCTCGTTCGCCCACCGGGATGTCAGTCAGGTATCCATTTCGCAGAAATACAGCGTGTCGCTGTCCGCGTCATACACGGCCAAGGTGACATTCAGCGAAGCCCGCTCCAGAAGGTTTTGTCCATCCCCGGCGTCACTGTGGCGGTCAATCAGGCGGTAGAAGCCATTGGCGATCCCCGGCAGCAGGGGATCTCCGCTGTCATCGGTGAGATAAGGGCCCGCGCTGAAAACTTCGCCGCCGTCCTCTCGGGTGACGCCATAGGCCAGTGCCTGGGCCGTCTCGTCCAGGGGAAGCGGTGTCCAGGCGGCGTTCGCCGCAATGGCGTCGGCTACCTGGCTGTCAGGAAACTGCAGGGCAACGCAGGAAATGCCGTCGCCGTGGAAGCCGCCGTGGGTGTCAGAAGAGGAGATCTCCTCTCCGGCGGACACATCGATGTGCAGCGCTCGGGAGATCTCCTCTGCCGGGTCCTCACTGCCGCAGGCGGTCAGGGTAAACAGCATCAAGGAAATCATGCCACATGCAAAAAGGAATTTCCTCATAGATAACGAACCCCTTATAAGATTCAAAACAGCTGCACCACGCCGTAGGTCAGCGTGGTGACGATGGCCCCGGCAATCACCACGCCCAGGAAGATGGCGGGCAGCGCGTGGCGCATCCGGATGTCCAGCAGGGCCGCCACCAGAGCCCCCGTCCAGGCCCCAGTCCCCGGCAGGGGGATGGCTACCAGAATGATGAGTCCCGGCAGGCGGTACTTCCGCACCATCCGGCCCTTCAGGTGAGCCCGGCGCTCCAGCCAGTCGATCCTGGGGCCGAAAAGGCGGGTGCCCCGGAGCCAGTCGAAGATCCGGCGGATCAGCAGCAGGATAAAAGGCACCGGCACCATATTGCCCAGGATGGACACCAGGCAGGCCGCGGCCGGGGAGAGTCCCGCCGCCACTCCCACAGGAATGGCGCCCCGGAGCTCCAGCACCGGCACCATAGCGGTGCCGAAGGTCAGCAGGATCGCTTGCATCAGGTTTTCCTCTACGGGCATGGCGGCCTCCCTTAAGATTTCCGGGGCCGTGGGATCACTCCCACGGCCCGCCGGAAGCGTATGGTCCAGTTTACTCCAGATTCAAGCGCTTTTTCAAGGTAATTGTGGTTACAATATAGAAAATCGCACCGTAGAGCACTGTCAGCAGGAGCAAAGCCACCATCGTGAAGTGGACCGCCGCCACGCCGGTGAGCTGGAAATCCAGCGTCAGCAGGAACTGGTGCAACGGCCCCTCGTCCAGCAGGACCAGAACGATGGCCCCCGCCATCTGCACCACAAACTGGAACACAAAGAAGAACGCCACGGACAGGGCCATCTTATGGTTGGCAAAGCTGTGGCCCGCCGCCAGAGCGGCATAGAACTGCAGGGAGAAACTCATGCAGGCTGCCAGCATCAGCGCCAGAAGCTCCAGCGCGAAAACGGTGCCGTTGACGGCGTAGTAGGCGGTCATCTGCTGGAACAGCTTGGGGAAAACACTCGCCAAATCCGTCAAGAAGCTCACGTTGAAGGCCGCCACAAAAACAGACAGGAACACCACCACGCCGGTGGCGATGAACCACACGGCGGAGACGATCAGCTTGCTCCACACATGCTGGTGAACCGAGGCGGGCAGAGTGAACATGATGTAGCCCTCGTCCCCCAGCAGATTTTTGTAGAACCGCTGGAGCATCAGAATGAACGCCACAATGAACACGGCGGTAATGGCCACCACATAGGCCATGACCACCAAAGCGGCCAGCATATTCAGCACAAAGTTGCCTGAGTCCATCAGCCTGGCGGAGAAATTGAAGCCCAGGGCCACCGCCAGCAGAACCAGGTACAAAGGCCCCATGATGCGGGCCGTGGCACGGAATTCGTGCTTCAAGAGTTTCGTCAGCATTTGAACACCTCCCGGAACAGGGCGTCCACGCTCATGCCCTTCTCCTCCCGGATCTCATCCACAGAGGACTGGAGCACCACCTGGCCCTGATTGATGAAAATGACCTCGTCCAGAACCTTTTCCACATCGGCGATCAGGTGGGTGGAGATAATCACTGCCGCCTCGGGATTGTAATTGCCGATGATGGTGGAGAGGATGTAGTCCCGGGTGGCGGGGTCCACGCCGCCGATGGGCTCATCCAGCAGATACAGCTTTGCCGCCCGGCTCATCACCATGATGAGCTGCACCTTCTCCCGGGTTCCCTTAGACATCTGCTTGATCCGCTGGGTCAGGCGGATGTTCAGATGGGTGAGCATCTCCTCCGCCGCCTTCCGATTGAAGTCCCGGTAGAAGTCGCCATAGAAATCCAGCAGCTGCTTCACGGACATCCAAGTGGGGATGCAGGTCCGCTCCGGCAGGTAGCTGACGCTGGCGTGGCTCTCCTTTCCAGGGGCCATATCGCATACCAGCACCTCTCCCTCGCTGGGGGTCAGCAGGCCGTTGGCCAGCTTGATGAGGGTGGTCTTGCCGCTGCCGTTGGGGCCCAGCAATCCCACGATCCGGCCCGGTTCCACCGCCAGGCTCACATGGTTCAGCGCCGGCGCGTTGCCGTAGTGCTTGCTCAGATCTTTACATTCCAGAACTGCCATTGTCTTCTCCTCCCTTGGTCTCCTCCTGCCGCAGCAGCGTCAGGATCTCCTCCCGGCCATAGCCCAGGTGGGTCATGGCCTCCAGGAACGCCTGAATGTGGCGCTCCGCCAAACTTCTCTTTGCAGATGCAATCATGGCCTGATCCTCCGTCACAAATCTACCCGTGGTTCGCTGGCTGTATACCAGTCCGTCCCGCTCCAGCTCCGTCAGGGCCCGCTGCATGGTGTTGGGATTCACCCCGGCCTCCGTAGCCAGGTCCCGCACGGAAGGCAGCCGCTCCCCCGGCGGGAACGCGCCGGAGACAATGCCCACCTTGATCTGCGCGATCAGCTGGGAATAGATCGGCGCGTCATTGGAAAACTGCCACTTCACAGAAGCACCTCCCATTTGTGTTGTTGTACTAAGCAAGTAATACAATAGCACATTCTCCAGATTTGTCAAGTGGATTCGAAAAAAATTTTGGAGAGGCAAAAGCGCCGCAGCGGCTTATCGCTGCGGCGCAAGGGATTCATCGGTTATTCGATTTTGCGGAGGGAGGTTCTCTGATCATACCGGCAGCCCAGGATGAGGATGGCGAAGCCCAAAATGGTCACCAGAAGACAGGGCAGGTCGTCCCAAAAAGTCACCTCCACAAATTCCCACATATTCTCCGGCCCATACTCCGCCAGATACACCAGCAACGCAGTGGAAATACTCCAGACCGGCCCCGTCTGCAAAAACCGCAGAGGCGCGGGAAGGGGGAGCCGCATGTTCAGCAGACCCATCAGCACCAGGAGCCAGCCCAGATGATACCAACGAAGCCGCCCTGCCAATTGGCGGCCCCGGAATACCAGAATCACAGACACGAGAATCAGCAGCACATGGGGAATCATTGTGGGAATATACACCATCTGCACGTATTTCACCCAGGCAAAATTCTCGAGGTCCTGCGCCTGCTGGTATGTATTGGCCGCAAGAACAGCCAGGTCAACCAGGTTCCAGACACCCCAGGCCGCCAGAACCCAGGCCAGCAGATAGCCCCTGTTCCGGTACCATTGCTTGACCCGGACCCACAGGCCCGCCGCAGGAGCCGTGGTATTGGCCGTCTCCGGCTCCTCTAGTTCTTCCAGCAATAAGTAATCCGTGGACACGCCGAACTGGCGGCTGATGCGGACGAGCTTCTCCACCTCCGGCATAGCCTCGTTCCGCTCCCACTTGCTCACCGCCTGGCGGCTCACATCCAGCAGCTTGGCAAGCTGGTCCTGGCTCAATCCCGCCCGGGTCCGGAGCTTTTGCAGCTTCTCTCCAAAGGTCATGGCGCTTCCCTCCCCTGCCGTTTTCACACGTTCAGGATACCAGACGATACCGGGACATGCCAGCAACCAAACCTGGAATTTCCGCTACCACAGGTAGCGGAGCGGTGTTTCCGGCGCTCAGGCGTACATTTTGTCCAGGCGGGACACGATGTCCGCCAGAGTGTCGTGGTCCGCATCTGCCACGATGGTGGCCCCGCAGGCCCGGACAGCGGGTACGCAGTTGGCGGGGGCAAATCCCTCCGCCGCCCAGGTCAGCATGGACAGGTCGTTGGCCTCGTCCCCGGCGCAGTAGACGTGCTGGCGGGAGATGCCCAGCCGCTCCGCCAGCCGGGCCACCATGCCACCCTTGGTGGCGCCTCTGGCGGTGACCTCCAGCAGTGTCCGGTCAGAGAAGAAGATCTCATACTCCCCCGCCCAGGGCTGGGACTGCAGAAACGCCTTGACCTCCTCCAAAACGGCGTGGTCCTCCTCAAACATGATCTTTCCCAGCGGCAGGGGCACATCCAGCAGGGAGGGCTTTTCCACCACGCTCACATGAGTGACGTGCTCATGCTGGCGGGTATAGAGATTGGGCCGGACGGCGTGGATCACGTTGTCGATGTGGTATGCCTCCACCGCCAGCGTGGGGAATCGGTCCAGAGTCTCCTGTCCCCGCCGGCGGGTGCTCTCGTCCAGCAGAATGGTCTCCAGATACTCCCCCTTCTGAAAATCATACAGGGCCGCGCCGTTGCACACAATGCCCGGCGCGTTCATGGGCACCTGATCCGCGAATTTGATGAAGGCCGCCAGCGCCCGGCCGGTGGCGATGGCAAATCTCCCGCCGCCGGCCATGAAATACTCCAGCGCCTCCCAGTTCCGGCGGGACACCTCCGGCACCTCGGCGCCCGTGCGCCGGGCCGTCTCCGTATTCAGCAGGGTATTGTCAAAATCGCTGGCCAGCAGTACACCGTCAAATTTTCCCATAAAAACTCCTCCATCCTATCTCTCTGAAAAGGCAGATCCGCTCCATCTGCCTGCTCTCCCGGCATTTCAAAAGACCGCCGCCCGAAAAAGGGGCGGCGGTCCAGCCGGATTCACTCACTCTTGGGGGCGGAACCGCCGCCCTCGCCGCCGTTTTTGTTCCGGCGGCGCCCCCCCCGGTGGTGGGGCCTGCGGCGGCGCTTGGCCTCGCCTTCACCGTCCGGGGCCGCCGCCCTGTTCTCCCCAGGTCTGGCTTCTGTCGGCTTGGGCTGCGCAGGCCTGCTCTCCTGTTTGGGGGGACGGGGCCGCCCTTCCTTCTTCTCCGGCCCCCTGGCCTCGGCCTTGGGCTGCTCGACCCCCTCTCCGCTTTTGGCTCCCCCTCTCCGGCGGCCGCCCCGATGCCGGCGGCGTGGCTTGCCGTCGCCGCTGCCGGGTGCGCCGATCTTCTCCCGCATGGGCGCCTCTTCCAGCTGCGTGTCCATATAGAAGGGCGGCATCAGGGCCGGGGCCTCCTCCCGGAACTCCTCCGCCTCCTTCGGCTCCACATAGCGGGCGGGGCGCTCCGGAATGGCGATGCCCTCCCGGCTGCCCTTGCCGTTGCGCAGAACGCACACCTCACAGTTGTGATAGCACTTCAAAGGCTCCGGCGCACTGTCCAGGCTGACCTTCACGGTCTCCCGCAGCAGGTCCACGCTCTTCACATTGCCGGGGCCGTCCGGCGTCTGAACAAAGGATTCTGCCTTGGGCATCCGCTTGGCTGCGTCCTCATAGACGTTCTGCTCGTATTTCAGGCAGCACATCAGCCGCCCGCAGGTGCCGGAGATTTTGGTGGGATTCAGGCTAAGATTCTGGGTCTTGGCCATTTTGATGGACACGGGCAGGAACCCGTCCAGAAACTGGGAGCAGCAGAAGGGTCTGCCGCAGATCCCCAGACCGCCGATCATCTTGGCCTCGTCCCGGACGCCGATCTGCCGCAGCTCGATCCGGGCCCGGAACACCCCGGCCAGATCCCGCACCAACTCCCGGAAGTCCACCCGGCCGTCGGCGGTAAAGTAGAAGACGATCTTGTTGCCGTCAAAGCTGGCGGACACGTTCACCAGCTTCATCTCCAGCCCGTGGGCGGCGATCTTCTTCTCACAGATGTCAAAGGCCTCGCTCTCCCGCTTCTTGTTCTGCTCCACGGTGCGGCGGTCGCTGTCCGTGGCCATCCGCAGCATAGGGCTCAGGGGCTTGACAATGGCGGAGTCCTCCACCTCGTGGTTCCCCTCCGTGCAGGTGGCGAATTCCGGGCCCTGGGCGGTCTCCACGATCACCTGGTCTCCCATCTTCACCTGGTTGCCGTTTGGATTGAAATAGTAATTTTTACAGCCGCCTCGAAAGCGGACGCTGATAACTTCTGTCAAAGGATGCCCTCCAATTCCACCGCGATGGCGCCCAGCACATGGCCGGTTCCCACGTTGTACGTGCACTCCCCGCGATACTTCTGTAACAGCTCTATTGTGCGCATGATTTGGGATTTTGTCAAGTTTTTCGCGAGAATTGGGGCGATTTCCCGGCAGCTTTCCTCCGGTTCCTGTCCATATTGCAGCAGCAGCGCCGCCGCGCACAGGGCCCGGCTCCGCTCCAGCAGGGCGGACAGGTCCTCCCGGGTGATGCGCTTTTTCTCCAGCCGCACCGCCAGCTCCGTCACCTTTCCCCGCTTCCGGGCGGCCAGGCAGCGGCACAGGGCCTCTGCCGCCTGGACCTCTTCACCGCCGCCTTCCGCAGCCGGGTGCAGCTTCAGCTCCACGCACCGGGAGCGCAGGGTCTGGAGCACCACAGCGGCATTTTCCGCACAGAAGAGAAAGGCCGCATAGGGCGGCCCCTCCTCCACCACCTTCAGCAACACGTTCTGGTCCTGTTCCGTCAGCAGGGCGCAGTCCGGAAACACATAGACCTTCCGCCGCCCCTCGTTGGGGCGGATGTAGGCGTCTGCCCGGATGGCGCGCACCACGTCCACGGCGATGTTCTTATGGTCTGGGTCCCGGACGGTGATCACGTCCGGATGGATGCCCGCCAGCACCTTCCGGCAGGCGGGGCAGACGCCGCAGGGGCGGCTCTCCTCCCCCGTGCACTCCAGGGCGGCGGCGGCAAAGCAGGCGGCGGACATCCGGTCGCCGCTGCCGGTGAGCAGCAGGGCGTGGGACAGGGTGCCGCGAGTGGCGGCCTCCCGGATGCGGATGGCGGCTGGCTCCTCCGGCCGCAGGCCGAACAGGGACATGGCGTACTCTCCTTTTCCCGCTGTGAGCACGGGCTGATCTGCAGATTTTCCGGCGGCGCCGGGTGTTTGGGGCGCCCGGCGGCCTTCCGGCGGGCACACTGGAGCCATTGTACCACATGGCCCCGAAAAAGGAAAGAACGTAAATATTTTCTTTGTTGCGCAACTGTTAATTGTGTGGATTGCACAAACATTTGTGAAAATACTCCAGCTATCCCCAAATTTCTTAGCATTTTTATGTATTGTTTTCCGAAAAAATTCCCAATATAATGTTATCGTTATCAAAATGGGCTAATCGTTTAACCGCAGATTGGAGTCCACCCGACTTTCGACTGCGGCAGGAAAGAGAGGTTTGGACTACATGAGCAAAAAATATGTCTATTTGTTCAGCGAGGGCAACGCCAACATGCGGGAGCTGCTTGGCGGCAAGGGTGCCAATCTGGCCGAAATGACCAACATTGGCCTGCCGGTGCCCCAGGGCTTCACCATCACCACCGAGGCCTGCACCCAGTACTATGAGGACGGCCAGAAGATCAACGACGGGATCCAGGCGGAGATCATGGAGTATATCACCAAGCTGGAGGGCATCACCGGCAAGAAGTTCGGCGATCTGGAGAACCCCCTGCTGGTCTCCGTGCGTTCCGGCGCCCGGGCCTCCATGCCCGGCATGATGGACACCATCCTGAATCTGGGTCTGAACGAGGACGTGGTGGACGTGCTGGCCAAGAAGTCCGGCAACCCCCGCTGGGCCTGGGACTGCTACCGCCGCTTCATCCAGATGTACTCCGACGTGGTGATGGAAGTGGGCAAGAAGTACTTTGAGCAGCTCATCGACCAGATGAAGGAGGCCCGCGGCGTCACCCAGGACGTGGAGCTGACTGCCGACGACCTGAAGGAGCTGGCCGGCCAGTTCAAGGCCGAGTACAAGTCCAAGATCGGCGCAGACTTCCCCACCGACCCCAAGGAGCAGCTGATGGGCGCCATCAAGGCCGTGTTCCGCTCCTGGGACAACCCCCGCGCCAACGTGTACCGCCGGGACAACGACATCCCCTACTCCTGGGGCACCGCCGTCAACGTCCAGTCCATGGCCTTCGGCAACATGGGCGACGACTGCGGCACCGGCGTGGCCTTCACCCGCAACCCCGCCACCGGCGAGAAGAAGCTGTTCGGTGAGTTCCTGACCAATGCCCAGGGCGAGGACGTGGTGGCCGGCATCCGGACTCCCATGCCCATCAGCGAAATGAGCGAAAAGTTCCCCGAGGCCTTCGCCCAGTTTGAGAAGGTCTGCAAGATTCTAGAGGATCACTATCACGATATGCAGGATATGGAGTTCACCGTGGAGAACGGCAAGCTCTACATGCTGCAGACCCGCAACGGCAAGCGCACCCCTGCCGCTGCGCTCAAGATCGCCTGCGACCTGGTGGACGAGGGGATGATCGACGAAAAGCAGGCCGTGGCCATGATCGATCCCCGCACCCTGGACACCCTGCTGCATCCCCAGTTTGACGGCGAGGTGCTGAAGAAGACCCCCGTGATCGGCAGCGCCCTGGCCGCCTCTCCCGGCGCCGCCTGCGGCAAGGTCGTCTTCTCCGCTGAGGACGCCAAGGCCTGGGCCGAGCGCGGCGAGAAGGTGGTCCTGGTCCGGCTGGAGACCTCTCCTGAGGATATCGAGGGCATGAAAGCTGCTCAGGGCATCCTGACTGTGCGGGGCGGCATGACCTCCCACGCGGCCGTGGTGGCCCGCGGCATGGGCAAGTGCTGCGTCTCCGGCTGCGGCGCCATCAAGATGGACGAGGAGAATAAGCAGTTTGAGCTCTCCGGCAAGACCTTCCACGAAGGCGACTGGCTGTCCATCGACGGTTCCACCGGCAAGATCTACGACGGCGCCATCCCCACGGTGGACGCCTCTATCGGCGGCGAGTTCGGCCGGGTCATGGGCTGGGCCGACCAGTACCGCCGCCTGAAGGTCCGCACCAATGCGGACACCCCCCACGACGCCGCCCAGGCCCGGAAGTTCGGCGCTGAGGGCATCGGCCTGTGCCGGACCGAGCACATGTTCTTTGACGCAGACCGCATTCCCGCCATCCGCCGAATGATCTGCTCCGACACCGTGGAGCAGCGTGAGGCCGCTCTGGCTGTTCTGGAGCCTATGCAGCAGTCCGACTTCGAGGGCATCTATGAGGCTATGGAGGGCCTGCCTGTCACCATCCGTTTCCTGGATCCCCCGCTGCACGAGTTCGTGCCCACTGAGGAGGCCGACATCGAGCTGCTGGCCAAGGACATGGGCAAGAGCGTTGCGGAGATCAAGGCCATCATCGCCGGCCTGCACGAGTTCAACCCCATGATGGGTCACCGGGGCTGCCGTCTGGCGGTCACCTATCCGGAGATCGCCGCCATGCAGACCCGCGCCGTCATCAAGGCTGCGCTGAACGTCCAGGCCAAGCATCCCGAGTGGACCATGGTGCCTGAGATCATGATCCCCCTGGTGGGCGAGGTCAAGGAGCTGGCATACGTGAAGAAGGTCGTGGTGGAGACCGCCGATGCCATCATCAAGGAGGCCGGCTCCAACATGAAGTACCTGGTGGGCACCATGATCGAGATCCCCCGGGCCGCGCTGACCGCCGATGAGATCGCCAAGCAGGCGGACTTCTTCTCCTTCGGCACCAACGACCTGACTCAGATGACCTTCGGCTTCAGCCGTGATGACGCGGGCAAGTTCCTGGACGCCTATTACGACAAGAAGATCTACGAGAACGATCCCTTCGCCAAGCTGGACCAGACCGGCGTGGGCAAGCTGGTGGATATGGCCTGCAAGATGGGCCGCGCCACCAACCCCGAGCTGCATCTGGGCGTGTGCGGCGAGCACGGCGGCGACCCCTCCAGTGTGGAGTTCTTCCACCGGACGGGCCTGGATTATGTGTCCTGCTCTCCCTTCCGGGTGCCCATCGCCCGGCTGGCTGCGGCACAGGCTGCCATCAAGGACGAGAAGTAATCTTCTCTCTCATAAAAAACCGGACCGCCCAAAGAGGGCGGTCCGGTTTCTTTGTATCGATGCATAAGTCACTTCGCTGTGGGCATGAAGGGCCGCAGAACCCCTGCCACCTGAGAGATCGGCATGGTCTGGAGATAGACATGGCCCGGTCCGGTGATAATGGTGTTGAAGATTCCCTCACCGCCGAACACCATGTTCTTGAGCCCCGGGACCGCCTGGATATCCATGGAGCAGGTGGCATCCATAGCCGCCAGATATCCGGTATCCACCACCAGGGACTCACCGGGGTCCAGATCGTACTCCACGATATGCCCGTCGAACTCGGTGAAGGCAATCCCCCGGCCGGAGAGCTTCTGCATGATGAAGCCCTCGCCGCCGAAGAAGCCGGAACCCAGCTTCTTCTGGAAAAAGACGGACAGCTGGACGCCCGCCTCGCTGGCCAGGAAGCCGCTCTTCTGCACCACCAGCTCCCGGCCCGGACCGATGTCAAAGGCCCGGATGCTGCCCGGGAAGCTGGAGGCAAAGGCGATCAGTCCTTGGCCGCCCTGGGCGGTGTAGCGGTTCTGGAAAATGGAGTCGCCGGAGAGCATCCGCCCAAACGCCTTCCCCAGACCGCCGTTGGTGCTGGTCTCCATCTTCATGTTGGGGGTCATCCAGCTCATGCTCCCCCGCTCGGTGAGCATGGTCTCGCCGGCCTCCAGCTGGCAGATCACCACCGGCAGCGGTGCTCCCTCGATCTGATATTCCATGGTGTGCTCCTTTCTCTTCTCGGCCCGGGGCCGGTTTTCTCCATTCTACCGGGGCCGCTGCATCGTGTCAATCCAAACCGGGCGGCTTTCCTGGTCCTTACAGAAATTTTACAGCCCCGGCATCTAAACGGATGCCGGGGCTGTGCTGCGCTCAGTACTCCACTACGCCGGTGTAGACCAGCTTGGCATCGCCGGTGAGGGTGACGGCTTCGTCGGTGTAATGCACCACCAGGTCGCCGCCCTGGACCCGGACCGTGATGTCCCGTCCCTTTTCACAGAGGCCGTTGGCCACCGCCGCCACCACCGCGGCACAGGCGCCGGTGCCGCAGGCCAGCGTCTCACCGCTGCCCCGCTCCCAGACCCGCATCTTGATGGTGCTGGGATTTACCACCCGGATAAACTCCGTGTTGATCCGGTCCGGAAAATAAGGCGCATGTTCAAACTGCGGCCCGATCCGGGCCACATCCACGCCGTCCACCCGGGAACAGAACACCACGCAGTGGGGATTGCCCATGTCCACGCAGGTGATCTCCCAGGGCTGCCCGGCAATCTCCACCGGATAGTTCACCACCTGCCGCTTCGGGATATTCAGCCGGAGGGCCGTGGTGTCCAGGGTCGCGTAGCCCATGTCCACGCAAGCGGAGGTCACCCTGCCGTCGGTGGTGTAGACCCGGACGGTCTTGGTGCCCTTGTCCGTCTCCAGGGTCATTTCCTCCTTGCGGACGATACCGTTGTCATAGAGGTACTTCGCCATACACCGCAGGGCGTTGCCGGCCATGGAGCCCTCAGACCCGTCGGCGTTGAACATCCGCATCTTGGCATCCGCCTTCCGGGATCCCTCCATGAGGATGATGCCGTCGGCACCGATGCCGTAGTGCCGGTCGCAGAGGGTGACGCACAGGGACTCCGGGCAGGTGATCTCCCCGCTGAAATTCTCCAGGAAGATGTAGTCGTTGCCGCAGGTCTGCATTTTGGCGAAGGGCAGCTTCTGCCGCTCCGTCCGCAGATGGCAGATATCGACGAGCTCCGTGTTCTCCTGGTTGTAGCGGCTGGCCAGGATGTCCGTCAGGGCACCGGCCGTATCCAGCGAGGTCAGGCAGGGAATGCCCAGCTGGACGCACCGGTGGTTCAGGTGGATGAAGTCCCGGATATACTCCGGCTCCGTAGAGCCGGTGAGGATCACGTAGTCGATCCTGCCGGACTCCAGCAGCTGGAAGACCCGGTTGTCCCGGCCCAGCTTGCCCACCACCTCCACGTCCGTGCCCAGGCGGGAGATCTCCCGTGCGGTGCCGTCGGTGGCGTAGAGGCGGAAGCCCATTTCATCCAGCTTCCGGGCGATGTTGACAATCTCCGGCTGGTCCCGGCGGTTCACGGAGATCAATACCCCCGCGTGTCCGCTCTTCTCCACCTTGTACCCGGCGGAGACCAGGCCTTTGAACAGCGCCTCCTGCATATTGGCGCCCAGGCCCAGCACCTCGCCGGTAGATTTCATCTCCGGGGACAGGGCGGCGTTGGCGTCGGTAATCTTCTCGAAGGAGAACACCGGCACCTTCACCGCCACGTAGGGCGGACGTTTGTACAGGCCCGTGCCATAGCCCAAGGCCTTCAGGGGTTGGCCCACCATGACCCGGGTGGCCAGGTCCACCATGGGTACGCCGGTGACCTTGGAGATATAGGGTACCGTCCGGCTGGCCCGGGGGTTCACCTCAATGACGTACAGCTCTCCCTGATAGATCAGGTACTGGATGTTGATAAGTCCCCGGGTCTTGAGGGACAGGGCCAGCTTTTCGGAGCAGTCCACGATGGTCTGGAGCATCTTGTCCCCGATGGAAAAGGGCGGGTACACGGCGATGGAGTCGCCGGAGTGGACGCCGGTACGTTCGATGTGCTGCATGACGCCGGGGATCAGCACATCGGTGCCGTCAGAGATGACGTCCACCTCCAGCTCCTTGCCCATCAGGTACTGGTCCACCAGCACCGGGTTCTCAATCTTGCCGGAGAGGATGATCTCCATGTAGCGGCGGACTTCCTCATCGTTGTGGGCGATGACCATGTTTTGGCCGCCGATGACGTAGCTGGGCCGCAGCAAAACAGGATACCCCAATTCATTCGCTGCCTCCAGCGCCTCATTCATACCCAGCACGCCCCGGCCGGCGGCCCGCTTGATGGAAAACCGCTCCAGCAGCGCGTCGAACCGCTCCCGATCCTCCGCCATGTCGATGGACTCGGCGCTGGTGCCCAGGATGGGGATGCCGCGGCTGTCCAGGAATTTCGTCAGCTTGATGGCCGTCTGACCGCCGAAGGCCACCACCACACCCACCGGCTTCTCCACGGCGATGATGTGCATGACATCCTCCGGGTACAGCGGCTCAAAATACAGGCGGTCGGCAGTGTCGTAGTCCGTGGAGACAGTCTCCGGGTTGTTATTGACAATCACCACGTCGTAGCCCAGCTCCTTCAGCGTCCAGACACAGTGGACAGAGGAGTAATCAAACTCGATGCCCTGGCCGATGCGGATGGGGCCGGAGCCCAGCACCATGATGACCGGCTTGCCGCTGCGGGGGAAGGCCCGGGACTCGCAGAACCGGTCATAGGTGGAGTAGAAATAGGGCGTCTCCGCGTCAAACTCCGCGCCGCAGGTGTCCACCATCTTGTACACCGCATCCCGGTGCTCCGGCAGTTCTCCGCCGCCGGAAAGCCTGCGGAGAGCCTCATCGGGATAGCCCAGCCGCTTGCCCTCCCGGTACTGCGCCTCCGACAGGCCGTCTGCAATGGAAGCCTCGAACGCCGCCAGCTTCCGCAGCTTGCAGAGGAACCAGGGGTCGATTCTGGTGATGTCGTGGATCTCCTCTACGGTGACGCCGGATTTCAGCGCCTCGAACACCGTGAAGAGCCTGTGATCGTCCACTCGGCGGAGCCGCTCCCGGATGGGGGCGTCGTCCCCGTGGTCCGGTTTCCGGTTCAGGGTGTCCATGCCGATCTCCGCGCCCCGGACAGCCTTGAGCAAGGCCATCTCGAAGCTGGGGGCGATGGCCATCACCTCGCCTGTGGCCTTCATCTGCGTGCCCAGGGCCCGGCTGGCATCGGCGAACTTGTCGAAGGGCCACTTGGGCATCTTCACCACGATATAGTCCAGGGTGGGCTCGAAGCAGGCACAGGTCTTGCCCGTGATGTCGTTTTTAATCTCGTCCAGGGTGTAGCCCAGAGCGATCTTGGTGGTGATCTTGGCGATGGGGTAGCCGGTGGCCTTGGAGGCCAGGGCCGAGGACCGGCTGACCCGGGGATTCACTTCGATGACCGCGTACTCAAAGCTCTCCGGGTTCAATGCCAGCTGCACGTTGCAGCCACCCACGATCCCCAGGTGGGTGATGATGTCCAGAGACGCCTTGCGGAGCATCTGGAACTCCTTGTCCGCCAGGGTCTGGGTGGGGGCCACCACGATGGAGTCGCCGGTATGGACACCCACCGGGTCCAGGTTCTCCATGGAGCAGACGGCGATCACGTTGCCCACGCTGTCCCGCATGGTCTCGAACTCGATCTCCTTCCAGCCGAAGATGGCCTTCTCCACCAAAATCTGCGTGATGGGCGAGGCGTCCAGGCCGGTGCCCGCGATGATCTTCAGCTCGTCGGGATCCTTGGCCGCGCCGCCGCCCGCGCCGCCCAGGGTAAAGGCGGGCCGCACGATGACGGGGTAGCCGATCTTCTCCGCCACCGCCAGGGCCTGGTCCACGGTCTCCGCGATGTCGGAGGCAATCACCGGCTGGCCGATCTCCGCCATGGCCTCCTTGAAGAGCTCCCGGTCCTCCGCCCGGGAGATGGCCGCTGCGTCGGTCCCCAGAAGGCGGACGCCCTGGGCCTGGAGAAAGCCCTCCTTGTCCAGCTGCATGGCCAGGGTCAGGCCGGTCTGGCCGCCCAGGCCCGCCAGGATGGAATCGGGGCGTTCCTTCTTGATGATGCGCTTGACGGTCTCCACGGTCAGGGGCTCCAGGTAGATCTCATCCGCCATGGCCTGATCCGTCATAATGGTGGCGGGGTTGGAGTTGCAGAGGACCACGTTGATGCCGGCATCCTTCAGCACCCGGCAGGCCTGGGCGCCGGCGTAGTCGAACTCCGCCGCCTGGCCGATGACGATGGGGCCGGAGCCGATGACCAGCACTTTCTGAATGCTCTTATCCAGCGGCATTACCGGTCACCCCCTTTCATCAGAGCTACAAATTGGTCGAACAGGAACGATGTGTCCTTGGGCCCGGTGCAGGCCTCTGGATGGAACTGGACCGTGAATGCCCGCAGGTCCGGATAGTCGATGCCCTCGCAGGTGCCGTCGTTGGCGTTGATGAAGCGGACCTTCCCCACCGGCAGGCTGGTACCGTCCACGGCGTAGCCATGATTCTGGCTGGTGATGTAGGTGCGGACGCCGTCCAGGTCCCGGACGGGCTGATTGACCCCCCGGTGGCCGTATTTCAGCTTGTAGGTGCCGCCCCCCACCGCCAGGGCCGTCAGCTGGTGGCCCAGGCAGATACCGAACAGGGGCACCTTGCCCAGGAGCTTTTTGATCTGCTCAATCTGATAGACGTTCTCTGCCGGATCCCCGGGGCCGTTGGAGAGCATGACGCCGTCAGGCTTGGCCGCCAGCACCTCCTCTGCACTGGTCTGCGCAGGCAGGACAGTGACGGTGCAGCCGCGCTTTTGCAGCTCCCGGACGATGTTGCGCTTGGCGCCGTAGTCCAGCAGGCTGACCCGGAACCGCTCCTCTCCCTCCGCCGGGTGGGCGGATGCTGCTCTACAGGTCACCGCCTCCACCACGCCGGTGACGGCATAGGTCTTCACCGCCGTCAGATCCGCCGGAACCTCATCACAGATCGCGGCGTTCATGACGCCGTGCTCCCGGATGATCCGGGTCAGCTCCCGGGTGTCCACACCCCAGAGCCCCGGCACGCCCCGGTCCCGCAAAAAAGCGTCCAGGTCTCCCTGGCAGCGGAAATTGGACGGCTCCTCGCACCACTCCCGCACCACGTAGCCCCGGACGCAACACGCGCCTTCAAAATCCTCCGGAATGATCCCATAATTGCCGATCAGAGGATAGGTCTGCATCACGATCTGTCCAGCATAGCTGGGATCCGTCAGTGTCTCCAGATAGCCGCACATGCCGGTGGTGAACACCAGCTCGCCCACGGCGTCCGCCGGCCCCCCGAACCGGAAGCCCTCAAACACCTGGCCATCCTGTAATACCAGATATCCCTTCTTCATGTCGTCCTCCCTCTCCGGCGCATCGACCGGAAAATCCCTATTAGATGTTATTATGCGTTTTTTTTCTGAAGCAGTCAATCCCCCCGTGCAGTGCGGCACGGTAGACTTTTCCAGGGATGAAGGTATTACTTTTTGTGCATTTTCGCAAAGGTCGATCTATTTCCCGCCGCACTGCCTCTCTTGCAAAGCAGTAACCAATGGGCTATGATGCAGGAAAAGCGGCTCATCTGCACAGGCGGAAGAACTGCTCCGGCAAAGGAGTGCGCCTATGATCTGTTTGCATGCATTCCGGATGCCCGCCCGGGAGGACGAAGAGGCATTCTTCTCCGATCCCCGGAACCAGCGGATCTGCTATACCGCCAAAGAGCCCTTTCATGTATTCCGCTGCTGCCATCTGCCGCAGCACCCACCTCCCCATTCCCCAAGAGGGCCGGATCATCACCAGCGACGATGTCTTCGGCCACCTGCCGGACATCCGCTGCATCAACGGCGGCATCGACGCCGCCCCGGCCCCGCCTCTGGACGGCGCTGGACAATGTGCGGGTCTGCCGGGCGTTCTTTCGGAAGCGGGAGGCAGACTTCCGCTCCACCCGAAAACGCGCCGCAGTCGGGCCGCAAGGTATTTTGGACTGCCGGACAAAGAAATTTCTTCTGGCGCCGTTGTCATGCGGTGGCCCGCCATTTATAATAAAGGCAGCAAAATCAGGGAGGAGGCGCATCCTGTGGCAAAGCATCTGGACAAGTTTACCCAGCCCTTCCGGGACAGCCCCATCCCCTTCGCCCTGGCGGAGATACTGACCAACGGCAGCGGGGAGATGGTGGATCTGGTGTGCCGCTTTTTGAATCCTGCCGCGGCGGCGCTTCTGGGGCTCTCCCCGGAGGAGGTGCAGGGCCGCCGCCTGTCCCAGCTCGGGCCAGAGCGGGCGCTGGAGCAGCTGGCGCCCATGCAGGCCGTAGCTTTTTCCGGCTCCTCCGCCTCCTTCCCCTATGTGACCGCCGGGGGCCAAACCCTCACCGTTACCTGCTATCAGGTGATGTACGGCACGGTGGCCTGCCTGCTGGATCCCCGGTCGGGGGCCGGAGCCCAGAGCGGCGCGTTGCCGGAGCTCCTGCCCGGCGCGGATCTGGAGCTGAACCGGGAGGGACTGCGGTGCCTTGCCTGCAGCCGGCAGCTGTGCCAGCTGACCCAGTGGTCCCGGCGGGCGCTGCTGGACCGGGGCGGCAGGGCCTTTTCCGCTCTGGTGGCTCCGGCGGACTGGCCGGCGCTGCTCCAGAAACTGCTGGACGCGGCGCGGGAGAAACGGGGCGTGGATCACGACTTCCGCCTGCTGCGGCGGGACGGTGGGGCAGTCTGGGTGAATCTCCGGGCGGAAATCCTGTCGACCCGCCAGGGGGCCACGGTCTTCCGCGGCGTCTTTCTGGATATCGACCGCCTCCGGCGGGAGGGGCAGGACCTGCAGGCGGCCCTTTCCCGGCGGGAGACGGCTCTGCGGGATGCGGAGACGCTGCTGGACCGGATGCCGGTAGGTCTCTGCCTGCTGCGCCGCCGACCTGACGGTGGCGTGGAGCTGCTGCGGGCCAATCAGGTTCTCTCCCGGCTGCTGGGCCTCTCGCCCGCAGCTCTGGCCCGCCGTCTGGCGGAAGACCCGGGCAGCGGCCTGCCGACGGGCGAGCGGGAGGAACTGCTGGCCGCAGCTGTTCGGTCCCGGGAGTGCGGCCTGCCCCTGCGCCGGGCCTGTCGGGTCTGCCTGGGCGGCGGGCGGGAACTCTGCCTCTCTCTCCACATGTCCTGGGTGGAACAGCCGGACGGCTCCTGGCTGGCATACATCGCCTGTGCCGATATCTCCCAAGAGGCCGCGGCCCAGGCCGAGCATCAGATCCGCTCCCGGATGTACGACCTGCTGTTAGAGCACACCTCCCTCCTGACACTGGACTATGACCCCGCCCGGGACCTGGCCCAGATCCAGCGGCACAGCACCAGCGGCCGCAGGACCTCCCGCACCGTCTCCGGCTATCTGAAGAGCCTGCTCACCGCGTCCTACCTCCACCCGGAGGACCGGCGGCGGCTGGCAGGCGCGGTCCGTCGGGCCATCACGCATCCCGGGACGGTCTCCTGCACCTATCGGGCGGATTATGAGGACACCGGCTGGCGACGCTATCAGGTGTCGTGGATGAGCCTATTCGATGAAGCCGGAAATGTGTACCGTCTGCTGGGCAAAGCGGAAGATGTGACTGGCCGCCGGGCGGCTGCGGAACACTTCCGGCAGTTGGCCGCCCGGCACCGCCGGCAGGCCAGGGCCTGTCTGGCCTCCGCCCGGCTGGATCTGACCGCCGGACAGACATTGGACGCCAAGGCCGCGTCCCGGCACCTGCTGCGCACGCTGTTCGACCGTACCGCAGGCGCCTGCCTCCAGCAGATGGCCTCTGCCCTGCCGGAGGCAGAGGAGCGGGCGCGGTTCCAGGCTCTCTTCTCTCCGGATGCTCTGTCGGATGCCTTTGCAGAAGGCGTGTTCCAATTCTCCATGGACCACTGGATCTCTACCGGAAAGGGCGGCCCGTCCTGGGTCCGGATAGAAGCAGAGATGGCGGAAAACCCGGACACGCTGCATCTGGAAGTCTTTTTCCAGCTGTGGGACCGGAGCTTCCGCAGGCTGCAAAGCACTCTGTTGGATACCCTGACCAGGCAGGATTACGAGCTGGTCCTGACAGCGGACGCCCGCTCCGGTGCCTGCCGTGCCTATGGACCGTCCGCAGGCCGTCTGCCGGAGAACGCCACCTGCCGGTCCCTGGCCGCCTGGTATTTCCAGCAGCTGCCGCCCTCCCACCAGCGGACCGCCCTGCGGAAAGCCCTCTCCCTGGAGGCTGTCTTGTCCCAGCTGGAGGCAGTTCCCTCTGTGGAGCTGGTCCTCCCGGCCCCGGAAGGAGCGCCTTACCATCTGCGGTGTTCCCCGCTGGAGGGGATGCCCGGCGTGCTGCTGGTGACTTGCCGCCGCCTCCCGGCCG
>NZ_JAOQKG010000006.1:102629-112464 GCF_025567605.1 Oscillibacter acetigenes
CAGGCTGAGCCTGCCCGCTCCAAGGGTTTCCTTCCGAAACCGCTTGACGCCGCTCCCGCGGCGCCGGGCCGCTGGCCCGGGAAGGAGGGCTTACTCGTCCAGCTTGAGCACTGCGAGAAATGCCTCCGTCGGGATCTGCACGCTTCCCAGGGAGCGCATCTTTTTCTTGCCCTCCTTCTGCTTTTCCAGCAGCTTCTTCTTGCGGCTGATGTCGCCGCCGTAGCACTTGGCCAGCACATCCTTCCGCATAGCCTTGACGGTCTCCCGGGCGATGACCCGGCCGCCAATGGCCGCCTGGACCGGCACCTCGAACAGCTGCCGGGGGATGTTCTCCTTCAGCTTCTCGCACAGCCGGCGGGCCCGGGGATACGCCTTGTCTCTGTGGGCGATGAAGCTCAGGGCATCCACCGTATCGCCGTTGAGTTTCATGTCCACCTTCACCAGCTCGCTGGACCGGTAGCCGGAGAGCTCATAATCCAGAGAGGCGTAGCCCTTAGTGTTGGCCTTCAGCGCATCGAAGAAGTCGTAGATGATCTCGTTCAGCGGCATCTGGTAGTGGAGCTCCACCAGATTGGTGTCCAGGTACTGCATGTCCTTGAACTCCCCCCGCCGGTCCTGGCACATGGGCATGATGTTGCCCACGAACTCGTTGGGAGCGATGATGTTCACCTTGACATAGGGCTCCTCCGCGTGCTCGATCACCGCCGGGTCCGGGTAGTTGTGGGGATTGTCCACCGTGACCATGGTACCGTCGGTCTTGTACACGTGGTAGATGACGGAGGGCAGGGTGGTCACCAGATCCAGGTCGAACTCCCGCTCCAGCCGCTCCTGGATCACCTCCATGTGGAGCATGCCCAAAAAGCCGCACCGGAAGCCGAAGCCCAGGGCTACGGAGCTCTCCGGCTCAAAGCTCAACGAGGCGTCGTTCAGCTGGAGCTTTTCCAGCGCGTCCCGCAAGTCCGGATACTTGGAGCCGTCCTCCGTGTAGATACCGCAGTAGACCATGGGCTGCACGGGCCGGTAGCCGGGCAGGGCCTCGGCCGTGGGGCTGGCGGCATCTGTGACGGTGTCGCCCACACGGGTGTCCTTCACGTTCTTGATGGAGGCGGTGAAGTAGCCCACCTCGCCGGCCCGGAGGCTGTCGCAGGACTCCATGCCCAGGGGCAGCAGATGGCCGCATTCGATGACCTGATAAGTGGCTCCCGAGGCCATCATCTTCACCTGCTGGCCCGTGCGGAGGGTGCCCTCCATGACCCGGAAGTAGACGATGACGCCCCGATACGAGTCATACTGACTGTCAAAGATCAGCGCCTTCAGGGGCGCGTCCGGGTCCCCCTTGGGGGGCGGCACGTTCTTTACGATATCCTCCAGCACCGCCTCGATGTTGGTGCCCATCTTAGCGGAGATTTCCGGCGCGTCCATGGCCGGCAGGCCGATGATGTCCTCCACCTCCTGCTTGGCCTTGGCGGGGTCCGCCGCCGGCAGGTCGATCTTGTTGAACACAGGCAGAATCTCCAGGTCGTGCTCCATGGCCAGATATGTGTTGGCCAGAGTCTGGGCCTCCACGCCCTGGGTGGAGTCCACCACCAGCACGGCGCCCTCGCAGGCGGCCAGAGAGCGGGACACCTCGTAGTTGAAGTCCACGTGGCCCGGGGTGTCGATCAGATTCAGTTCATAGTCCTCCCCGTCCTGGGCATGGTAGGTCAGCCGCACGGCCCGGGCCTTGATGGTGATGCCCCGCTCCCGCTCCAGGTCCATGTTGTCTAGCAGCTGGCTCTCCATCTCCCGGGCGGAGACGGCGTTGCACTTCTCCAGCAGCCGGTCCGCCAGCGTGGACTTGCCGTGGTCGATATGGGCAATGATGCTGAAATTTCGGATGTTGCTCTGTTTTGTCATATTCGGATATTCCTCCATCGGCCGGTCCACGCAAGGCCCGCATCAAGGGCCCGGCGCGCATCGCCGTTCTTTCAATCGGAATGGGGGCCCCATAAAATCCGAGATTCTATGGGGTGGTGAGGCGCAAGGGAGCGGATGCGGCCTTCGCCGCCGGACGGCTCTGCTCCGCCTGGGAGTCTCCTGTCACAGGGTTCCTCCCCGGGCCGCCGCTTTATGGGGCCGCGGCATGTTCTGCGTTCCACTGAATCCAGAATCGCTCGTCCCAGAACTGGTCATAGTCATAGTGTACCACAAATTCCCGCCAGTTGGCGAGGGTCTCCTCCAGATTTTCCTCTGTCAGGCGGCCCTCCTCCCTTTGAAGCATGGCGAGAATCTCCCGGCAGACGCCGCCGGAGTGGTGGATATAGTCGCAGTAGTTGTCCAGATTCGTGACGATCTCCGGGTCCATGAGATAGCCGTAGAACTTCACATTGTCATACTGCAGCAGCGTCTGCCCTGCCTGGCGGATGGCCGCAAACACCGCCTCCGTCCTCCCCTCCCGAATGACCTTGTCCCAGAAGAGGATGCTGTACGGGGGCAGGAAGAAATCGAATTCCGTGTCCGGATGCTCTGTGACCCACCGTTCCGCCACCGCCAGATTGGCGGCCACATCGTCCCGATAGGCATCTGCGGGCAGCTCCTCCGCCGCAATCTCCGGCCGGTCATAGTTCTCCAGGGCGGAGATATGGTTCCACCACTCATTCCGGTCCCAGGTGAATCCCTCGTCGATGGTGTCGCCCTCTCCCCAGTGGTTGGAGAGCAGGGTGTAGGCGCTGTAATACAGCGTATCCTTGTTCAGCAGATATTGGATGTCATCCAGCGGATTGGCGTTGTAGAGATAGTCCGGCATGGCCGCAGTCACACCGCTCTCATCCCGGATCAGGGTGTTCACATCCAGGCCGAAGATCACCCGCTCCGGCTCCTGGGTCCGAAAGAGGACGTTCATCACCTGGTCGAACTCGCTGTAATACCCGTCCGGGATGGTGAGCCGCACCGCGGAGGTGCCGAAGGTCTCCTGAATCCAGCTGGAGCGGTAGTTGGCCGCCATGGAGGTGCCCACCAGCACGGTGTCCGCCTCCACATTCTTCGCCAGGCCCGCCATCTGGTACCGCTCATTGAACAGCACCGGCTGCCACTTGTCCGGCACCCGATAATACAGGCAGGGATCCACCACGTACACAACGGCTCCGCAGACCGCCAGCAGCACCAGAATACACGCCAGAAGGCCGCAGACCCAGCGTCGATATGCTTGCTTCATACGGCCCTCCTCAGAAGTTGGAATAGATGAAGGTGGTGACGCCGGTAAAGGACAGCACACACCAAAGCGTCAGCACTGTGAGGGCCGCGCCCCGCCAGAGCGTAGGCCGGAAGTCCTCCATCCGACGGATGGTGTTCCGGGGCCAGAGGACGGCAACCATCCCCGCCCCATACAGCAGCACCACCCGCAGGATGTTTTTCCAGGGCGTGAAGGCGGGAATCAGCATCTGCACCGCGCTGGTCTCCTCGGCGAAAAGGCCCTCCAGCAGCCAGGCCGCCGGTTTTGCAAAGCCGCCGGTGACGGCCCGGCCCAGCAGCTCCAGGGCCCCGGTACAGTCCGGTGCCCGGAAGAACACCCAGGCGATGTTGACAAAGAGAAAGGTCAGCCCCCACCGGAGGACAAAGGGCAGCCGGTCCCGGCCCCTGCCCCAAACCCGTTCCACCACCTGGGCCAGGCCGTGGAGGGCGCCCCACACCAGGAAGGTCCACCCGGCCCCGTGCCAGAAGCCGCTGACCAGGAAGACGATGAGAATATTGCAATACGTCCGGATCGCGCCCCGGCGGCTGCCGCCCAGGGGGAAATACAGGCACTCCCGCAGGAAGGTGGTGAGCGTGATGTGCCACCGCTTCCAGAATTCCGTCACAGAGGCGCTGCGATACGGGGAGTCAAAGTTCATCGGCAGGCGGAGCCCGAAGAGCCGGGCCACACCGGCTGCGATGTCGCAGTAGCCGGAGAAGTCAAAGTACAGCTGGAGCGTATACCCCAAAATCACCAGCCAGGCCGCCGGAGCGCTGAGCTCTTCCAGATGTACCCAGCCGTTGTTCACCACAGTGCCGAAGGCGTCCGCCAGCAGCACCTTTTTGATGGTGCCACAACAGATGGCGTAGATACCCGCCGCGGCGTCGGACCAGTCCGGATGGAGGAATCCCTTTTCCCGCAGCTGGGGGAAAAAGATTCCGGGCCGCAGGATGGGGCCGGAGGTAACGGTGGGGAAAAACAGCCCGTAGAGCAGAAGGGAATCCCCCGGCGCGGGGACATATTCCCCGGTATAGACCTCCTTCAGCAACCACAGCTGCTGGAAGGTGAAAAAGCTCAGCCCCAGCGGAGCCCAGCCCACCTCCACCGCGCCGCCGGTGAGGAACTCCGTATACTTGAATCCCACCAGTATGGCGATGTGATAGACGCAGGCAAGAACCATTGTCCGGCGGCGGCCGCCGGACCGGGCCATCCGGCGGATAGCCCATGCTGTCACGCAGATGCCTGCCAGCAGGCAGGCAATGCCCCCCAGCACCACCGTCCATCCTCCGGGGCCCAGAAGGCAGAATACCGCGGAGGCCGCCGCCAGCATCGCCGCACCCGCTCGGGGGCTGCGCCGCCCCGCTGTCAGGCACACCGCCAGCGCTGCGGCCAGAAAGCCGAAAAAGGCCAGAGACTGAAAGCTCATCTGGTCTTCTCCGTCAGGCCGCTGAGACGGGCATCCGCGGTGCTCAGCACCTGGGTCAGGCTCTGACACCGTCCGGGGTATGCGGCGGTCAGGGCCTCGTTGGACAGGTCCGGGAACGCCGCCTTTTTGGCCGCCAGGGACCGCAGGCTCCGGGTGTACTGGATCTCCGAGAGCTTCATGTCCGCCTCCGCTGTGCCCATGGTGCAGGCGGCCGGGTCCAGAGAGAAGTACGCCTCGTTGGCGCCGGCGGTGCGGTACAGATGGCGGTACAGCTGGTACACCGCGCTGCCCAGATATCCGGCAGCGGCGTTGATGGACGCCTTGTCGTTCAGCTTGCCCAGCAGGCCGAACAGCACCCCCACAGCGCCGGAGAGCAGCTTGCTCTGGAGCGTGGCCAGCACGCTGCCCTGGAGGATGTTGCCCGGTTCCGCAGCGTTCAGGATCTCCTGCTCCGTCAGCATGTTCCCCTCCCGGGACAGGGTCCTGCCCAGGATGAAGTCCGCGGAGACGTGGTAGTAATCACAGGCCTTCACCACAAAGGCCAGGCCCGGTTCCCGAATGCCGTTTTCATAGTGGCTCAACAGGGCCTGGGAGATTCCCAGATCCCCTGCGGCAGTTCGCTGGGAGACGCCCCGCTCCTGCCGCAGCAGGGACAGGGTCCGTGAAAATTCAGTTGTGGAAGCCATCGTTCTCTCTCCTTCAGAGTTAAATACATAACGTATAGCTTAACAAATACGATACGGATTGTAAAGAAAAATCCCACGGATTCAGACATTTTTCGGGGGAAGGCGCTGCGGCGCCTTCCCCCGCTGTTTCCTTGCCGTCCAGCTCAGAACAGGCCCACCTGCCCCAGCAGCACGTCTCCCCCGATGCTGCGCACCTGGCGGGCATTCTCCTCCCACAAGCGGTCCGTCACCGCCATTTTGCGGATGATGTCCTGCACCGTGGCCTCCAGCGCAGACCCGGCCCGGTAGTCCGCCTGGAAGATATAATCCACCCGGCCCTTTGCCAGCAGGTCCTCCACACCGGCGCGGTTGCTGGCCTGGTACACGGCGATGGCCTGGCCGCCGTAGGCCCGCATCATCTTCATGCAGGGCACGTCGGAAAGGCCGTCCCCCATGTAGATCATACTGGTGAAGGGCACCCGCTTGCTGTCGTCAGGCATGGAGGCGTTTAGATCCCGGTCGTTGGACACGTCCAGCACGCCCTTGTTGATCCGGTAGACGAACTGGGTCTTGGCGGTGAAGTTCACCGCCAGCTTGGGCCACACGGGCACACCGCTCTCATCGTAGTAAAACTCGCTGGCATAGATCTCCTTGAATTCCCCGCTGATGGACGAGCCTTCAATGATCTCCCGCAGGCCGGAAGAGATGATGTAGTGCTCCACCTGGACACCCTGGCCGGCGCCGAAGTCGTTGATCCGCCGGAACCAGTCCTCCACACCGGGGAACAGCACGATGCTCCGCCCCTTCTCCACCAGGTCCGTCCGGGTGAAAGGTCGGTTCCGCCGCGCCGCCTCCCGCAGCATGGTGTACATATAGGCCAGGATACCGTCCATCCGGTTCCTGCGGCCGAAGCCGTTGGCCTCCGCCCAGAACTCTGCGGGGGTCATCCCCAGGGAGGGGATGAAGGCGTAGTCCTGCATATCGGTGGTGCAGAGGGTCTTGTCAAAGTCGTACAGAAAGGCCACGATGGGCTGTTGCTTCATGGCTGACTCCTCCAATCAAAAGACGTTGAGCGCCGGGACCGGGAAAGAAAAAAGCGGCTCCTGCGAGCCGCTTTGATCGTTCAGTCATCGCCGCCGGAGTAATTGCGGCCGAACTTCAGATCGTTGAGATTGATGCGGCGGGTAGGCTCATCCACAGGATCAGCCGCAAAGGGGTCCCCCTCCGGATAGTCATCCTCCGCCGCCGGAGACGCCTCTTCCGCTTCCGCCGGGGCCGCTTCCTCCTCCACGCTCTGCTCGCTGAAAGCGGCCAGCACCTTTTCCTCGATCTGCTGGACGGCCTCCTCCGGCTCCTGCTGGGAAATCGGCTCCGCCGCCTCCACCGGCAGCTCGGGCAGCTGCTCCAGGAATTTCAGCTCCTTCTCACAGATCTCCCTGCTGGCGGCAATGAACTGGGCCAGATCCCGCTGGCCCTGGTGCAGCCGCTCCTCGGCGGCCTCCACCTCCTGGCGCAGCTGGCCGATCTTCTCCCGGGCGCTGGTCTCCGCTTGGGCCAGGATCTCGTCCCGCTTGGCCTCTGCCTCGTGGACGATGGAGTCCGCCATCTTCTGGGCGGTCAGCAGGGTGGCGCGCATGGAGTCCTCGGTGGCACGGTAGTCCTCCACCTTTTCCACCAGGACCTTCAGCTTGGCCTTCAGCGCCGCGTTCTCCTTGTAGAGCGCGGTGTAATCATCGGTGAGCTCGTCCAGAAACTCATCGACCATGGCCATGTTATATCCGCCCATCACTGCCTTGGAAAAGGCGTGGGTGGAAACTTCCTGTGGTGTCAGCATAGTGCGATGTTACCCCCTCGTGTCCGCTCAGAAATAGAGGCCGTTGTTCTCCAGCTCGTCGATCAGATCGCCCTCGATATCCACATGATAGGGCGTGATGATGTATGTATTGGCAGCCACCTTCTTGATCTTGCCCTCGCCGGCATAGGCCACGCCGGACAGAAAGTCGATCAGCCGCCGGGCGATATCCTTGTTGGTGGACTCCAGGTTCAGCACCACGGTCCGCTTGTCCTTCAGGTGGTCCGCGATCTCGGAGGCGTTCTCGAACCGCTCCGGCTTCACCAGCACCACTTTCAGCTGGGTGGTGGCGTGGATATTCACCACCTTGTTGCGGCGGTCCTCCACCTTGAGCTTCCGGTCCTCAAAGGCGTTTTGCCGCACCGGCTCCTCAAAGTCATCATACTCCTCGTCCTCATCCTCGTAGGGGTGGGTCCACTTTTTCAGTTCGTCCAATAAGCTCATAATAGCCTCCCATCGGAGCCGCGCTCCGGTCTTTTTCAGTTGTAATGGCGGGCGCCGAAGATGGCGCTGCCCACCCGCACCATGGTGGCGCCGGCACGGATCGCATCCTCATAGTCGCCGCTCATGCCCATGGACAGATATTCTAATTCATTATGAAACAATTTTTGGTTCATGTCAACATAAAGTGCCTGAACTTCCTGAAAATACCGGAAATTGGCATCCCTCTGCGCGTCTGCCGGGGGAATCGTCATCAGTCCCCGCACCCGGACATGGGTCCGCTCCAGGGCGGCCTCCGCTGCGGGGAGGACTTTCTCCGGTGCAAAGCCGCTCTTGGCAGCCTCCCGGCCGATGTTCACCTCCAGCAGGATGTCCTGCACCAGCCCCCGGGCCGCGGCCACTTTCTCGATCTCGTCCAGCAGCTCCAGAGAGCCCACGGACTGGATCAGGGCCACATGGCCCACCACCTGCTTGACTTTGTTGCGCTGCAGGTGGCCGATGAAGTGCAGGGGGGCGCCGTCGTAGGCGTGCTGCTCCAGCTTCTGTACCATCTCCTGCACCCGGTTCTCCCCCAGGGCGTCGATGCCGGCTGCCACGGCCTCCCGGCAGGCGGCGGCATCGTTCATCTTGCTGGCGCCCACCAGCAGGATCTCCTTCGGGTCCCGGCCGGCCTCCCGGGCCGCCGCGGCCATGTTCGCCCGGATCCGGGCAATGTTCTCCGCAATTGTCATCAGCGTTCCAATACTCCTTTCCAGCGGCCGCCCTGCGGCCATCTCTCTGTCAGCTGCCAATCACCTTTCCATCATACAGGTCATAGGCGGTGATGATCACCTCGTCCCCCGCCCGGAGGCGAATCTGCTCCTGGGTCTTGCTGACCTCCTCTGCCGTGTCCAGCGTGGAGCGCACCAGGGCGAAGTCATCTCCGCTGTACAGCACGTCCACCGGCTTGAAGCGGGCCTTCATGCCCACCATGCAGTAGACGCCGGTCTCGCTCACCACGGACTCGTTCCCGTCCTCGTCCGTAACCGTTCGCTCCCGCACCCGCAGGGCCTCCTTGGGCACTCGGATGCCCGTGGTGGTCTGCCGAATAACCTCGGCGCTCTGCTGGCGCAGCAGCGTCAGCTCTGATAAATAGGTGTCCCCCTGGAACACCGCCACCACCCGGCCGCCTTCCGCCTCGCTGATATGGGTCAGCTTCACGCTCAAGTCCCGGCCCACGCCCTTGGCAAAGCGCAGCTTCAGTCTCCCGCTCTCCTGCAGGGTCTGGGCCTCGCTCTCCTCCAGGGCCGTCACATAGTACCAGGTGTCCCCCAGCACCAGTTTGCCCACCCGGTTGGAGCGCAGGGACTCGTCCGGCTCCAGGGCCGCCAGGGTCCTGGGCGTCAGCGTCTCCAGGCTCTCCGGCGTTAGAATGTTCTCATATCCGTCCACCACGGCGGAATAGAGCCCCGCCTGCGGCGCGGTGATCTGCCGGACAGAGCTTCCCGCCTGGGCCCGCAGGCTGCTCAACTGGCTCTGGAGCTCCGCCATCTGGGCGGACAGGTCCTCCGTATCGGAATACGTGTAGTCCCGCTTCATCACCAGGCTCCGCAGCTCGGCTCCGCAGTCCTCCGCCGTGTCCAGCCGGTCCGCCGCCAGAGCGCCCCGGTAGTCGCGGATCGTCTGGAGGATCTGGGCGTCCAGTCGCAGAGAGACCTCCGCCCCCAGCGCCGCCTCCTCCGCGTACTGCAACTGTTCGATCTGGGTATGGAGGGATTGGATCTCCTTCTGGCGGTCCAGCGTCGCCTGGTCCGCGTAGACCAGCGCCACCACGCCGCCGTCGCTGATCCGCTCGCCCTCCGCCCGCTGCAGCTGCAGCAGGCCGCTGGTGTCGTCCGTCAGGATCGCCTCGTCCCGCACCACATAGCCGGACAGCACCGTGGACATCTCCACCTGATACTGGTAGGCGATGGTGGTGGTCAGCGGGTCGCCGAAATAGCGCACCGCCTGAATCGAGAAATAGGCCAGCACGCCCAGCGTGACCGCTGCCAGCAAAAGTTTTGTGCCAAGGGTTTTCTCTTTCATGGTTACCTCTTTGTCTCTGTCCGCGAAGCCTTCCCGGCCCCATGCAGGACCCTCTGCGGAGGCGCAGACCTCCACAACCTCCAGCTCCACCGCCGGACGCACCGGCGCGATGGCGGAGGTCGTGTGCTTGAAATGATTTTCTGCCCGCCAGTTCTCATTTCCCCAGGCACGGCGGG
>NZ_JAOQKG010000006.1:112678-164152 GCF_025567605.1 Oscillibacter acetigenes
TCGCTGTCCAGCACCACCACAAAGGCGTCAAACCCCGCGATGGTGCCCCGCATCTGGAAGCCGTTCATCAGAAACATGGTGACGGGCAGCTTGTCCCGTCTGGCCCGGAGGAGAAACAGGTCCTGTAAATTCGCTTTTGTCTGCATATATGTCCGCTCCTTTTTTCTGTATGAGTCGGACGATTTCCCTGTCTCCCGTCCGCTCACCGCTAGAATACGCCAGCGGCGGCCAGGATTTCCGTCGAAACCTGGAGGGCCCGGGCAAAATCCCGGTCTTTTTCCCACCAGATCCAGTGAATGTCCGGATTTCGCCGCAGCCAAGTCAGCTGGCGCTTGGCGTATTGCCGGGAGCGGAGCTTCACCTCCGCCACGGCCTCCTCCACCGTGGCGGTGCCGTCCAGAACCCCCAGGAACTCCTTGTATCCGATGGCCTGGAGAGCCGTGGCCTCCCGGGGCAGGCCGCTTTCCAGCAGCTGCCCCACCTCCTCCAGCAGGCCCGCCGCCACCATGGCGTCCACCCGGCGGTCGATCAGGGTCTTCATGTCCGCCCGGTCCCGGAACTGGAGGCCGATCCACACGGCGTCGTACCGGGGCGGCAGGTCCCTTGTCTCCGCGTTGTGGGCGGAGATGGTCTTTCCCGTCTCCCGGTAGACCTCCAGCGCCCGGAGGATGCGCTTCTCATCCGCCGGATGGAGGCGTTCCGCCGCCTCCGGGTCCACCTGCCGCAGCTCCTCCAGAAGCGGGCCGATGCCCTCCCGGGCCAGCTGGGCCTGGAGCTCCCTGCGGACAGCGCCGCCGGCGTGGCCGCCGGCGAAGGTCCGGCCCTGCACCACCGCATCCAGCCACAGCCCGGTGCCGCCCACCAGGATGGGCCGCTTTCCCCGCCGCAGAATGTCGTCCACGATGGGGACGGCCGCCCGGGCGTACCGGGCGGCGGACCACTGTTCCGCCGGGTCTGCCACGGCAATCATGTGATGGGGCACGCCCTCCATCTCCTCGGCGGTGGGGGCGGCGGTGCCGATGGTCATGCCCTTGTAAATCTGCATGGAGTCGGCGGAAACCACTTCCCCGTCATACCGCTTTGCCAGCAGGACACCCAGCTTCGTTTTGCCGCAGGCCGTCGGCCCCACCACACAGATGATCTTCTCAGCCATCGCCGTCTCTCCTCTCGCCTGTCAAGGCTGTTCCGCTTCTGATGCATCGATATACTCACTGTATACGATCCGCTCCCGGATGTAAAGGGGGCCCTCCGCAAGCGGACAGCAGAAGCACCAGTGCCAGCGCAGCCGGCAATCTCCCCCTTACGGCAGCCGCCTCCTTTTCAGAAGTCCTCCGCCAGCCTGCGGGCCTTCTCACAGGCCTCCGTCAAAATCTCCTCCGTCTTGGCGGGATCCAGGTCCAGTCCGCCGGCAAACACATAGCTGAACGCCGGGATGCCGAACATGGCGCACAGCTGCTTCCAGTACAGGACACCCAGACTCTCGGGCTGCTCCAGATCCCCGCCGGAGGTGAGATAAGCCAGCTTCTCTGCCCGGCAATCCCCGTGGCAGCCGTCGGCCTCGTAGTGATAGGTCAGGCCATTGGCGGAGATGTACTCAATATACGTCCGCAGGGCCGCCGGGAAGGTCAGGTCCCAGAAGGGTGCCGCCACCACCACCCGGTCCGCGGCCCGGAACTGGCGGGCCAGATCATACACCGGCGCATCGAAGCACCGGATCCCCGCCAGGGCGTCCCGGTCGTTCAGCATCTCCGGCGCAAAGGGCTTCAGCGCCAGCAGGGCCTCTGGTTCCACAGTCTCCACCTCGGCCTCCGGATGCCTGGCCTGCCATGCGTCCAAAAACGATCTCGCCAGCACCAGGGTGCGGGATTCCTCCCCTCGCTGGCTGATGCAGCCGTTGACAAACAGCAGTTTCATGCAAATCACTCCTTCTCCTCCAAAAGGGTGGTAATGATGGGCTTCCCCTCCCGGTCCAGCAGGGGCGTCATCCCGCCGGCATGGCCGGTGGAATGCCACAGGTAGTTGACCCCGGTCTCCCGGTCCATCCAGACAGAGTTTTCCTCAAAGCCGGTGCTCTCCACACTGGTCCGCACAAACCGTTTTTCCTTTTTTGCCATATAGGAAACCTCCTGAAAAATTCGTCACTCCCATCTCCGCCAGGAAAAAGGGCTGGGGAAAACCCTGCGGTTTTTCCCAGTTCGTTCGCCGCGGGCGAACAAAGAAATCTCAATCATTTTCGGCAGGGCGTGTACCTGCCGAAAATCCGTTGACCTGTGCGCCTCGGGCGCACACACCAGTGACCGACGTCACTGGTGTGGGGGGAGGTCAAGGGGGGACGCAGTCCCCCTTCGAAGTCTCACGCCCGCTTGAACATCTTCTCCAGCTCGTACTTCGTCAGCTTCACCGCCACCGGGCGGCCGTGGGGGCAGTATTTGATCTCTCCGCTCTGCACCCGGTCCACCAGCACCCGCAGCTCCGCCGGATCGCTGACCCAGCCGCCCTTGATGGCCGCCTTGCAGGCCATGGTATGCAGCAGCGCCTCCCGCTTTTCATCCGGGGATCTTCCGGTCCGCAGGCGCTCGGCAAACTCCTCCAGAGTGGGCACCGTGTCGGCGGCGTCGATGTCCGCCGGCACCTCCCGCACCAGCAGGGCGCCGGCCCCGAAGTCCTCGCAGGCAAAACCGAACTGCTCCAGCAGGGGCAGGTTCTCCAGCAGCAGCGCCCCGTCCTCCCGGCTTAACTCCGCCGCGATGGGGGCCAGCAGCGTCTGTCGCATGGGGGGCTCCTGAGCATTTTTCAGCTTGTCAAAATTCATCCGCTCGTGGGCGGCGTGCTTGTCGATGAGCCAGACGCTGCCGTCCTCGCTCTCGCAGATGATATAGGTCCGCAGCACCTCTCCGGCAATCCGCCAGGGTGCCTCTTTCGTCTCCAGAACAGTCGTCTGGCCCGGTAGATCCTCCGTCAGCTTCAGCCGCTCCGGCGGGATGGCGGGCACAAAGGGGCGGGGAGCAGATTCCGGCGAGGTCGTCTTTTCTGCAGGGACGGACACTGGGGCAGAGGTCCAGGGGGCGGAGGGAGCCGTCCGCTCCGCCCGTGGGGCGGTCACGGAGACAGGCGGTCTGCCCAGCGCACCTTTGTTGCAGGAGGGTGCAGGCGGGCTGCTTTGCTGCGTGTCTGGCGGCGACGTCACAGAGGCGGGCGCCCTTCCCAGAGCGCCCTGGGCCGCGGACTCTGAGCGCTTGGTCTGGTAAAAAGAGGTCTGCCCGCTGTCCGCCACCCGGGCGGGCGCCCGCAGCTCGGTGTTCCAGGCGGGCCGGGCCGGAGCCGCGGGCTGGGGAGCGGGCTTTGCACCGCCCTGCCGGAACGTCTTGGCGTCCATGGTCTGGAAGAAGTCCTGCCGGGAGGCCGCCGGGAGCCGCGCCTCCTGCGCGGGAGCGGCGGCGGGAGCGCCGGTCTTGCCCAGGGCATCTAGCACCGTGTGGTAGACCGCGTCGAACACATCGTGCTCCCGGGCGAACTTCACTTGAGTCTTCGCGGGGTGGACGTTCACGTCCACCGCCGTCACCGGCAGGGTGACGGACAGGACGCAGCCAGGGAACTTACCCTTCATGATCTGGTTGCGGTAGCCCTCCTCCAGCGCCGCCGTCAGCAGCTGGGACTTGATGAACCGGCCGTTGACGAAGAACACCTGCATGGACCGGGAGCCCCGGCCCATCAGCGGCGCGGTGACAAAACCGGAGACCGTGATGTCCCCTCCGCTGCCGGACACCGGCACCAGCCCCCGGGCGAAGTCCCGGCCCAGGGCAGCGTAGACGGCGGAGTCCAGCTTTCCGTCACCGGGGGTCAGCAGGGCCTCCACCCCGTCCTTGATGAACTTGAAGGAGATGTCCGGATGGGACAGGGCCAGATGCTGCATGAGGCCGTTCACCGCCGCAGTCTCCGCACTGTCCTTGCGCATAAACTTCAGCCGGGCGGGGGTGTTGTAAAACAGGTCCCGGACCGTGATGGTGGTGCCCTCCGGCGCACCGGCGGGCTCCACTGCGCCGGGCACACCGCCCTCCAGATGGAGGGCGGCTCCCTCCGTCGTGCCGGTTTGGCGGGTGAGGATGTCCACCCGGCTGACGGCGGAGATGGCGGCCAGGGCCTCGCCCCGGAACCCCAGAGTACCGATCTTCCCCAGGTCCTCCTCCGTCCGCAGCTTGGAGGTGGCGTGGCGCAGGAAGGCGGTGGGGAGTTCCTCCGGCGCGATGCCGCAGCCGTTGTCCGTCACCCGGATCATGCCCATGCCGCCCCGGCGGATCTCCACCACCACGGCAGAGCTGCCGGCGTCGACGGCGTTTTCCACCAGCTCCTTCACCACGCTGGCGGGCCGCTCCACGACCTCACCGGCGGCGATCAGGTCCGCTACGTGGGACTCCAGTTGTTGAATGTGAGGCATATTGGTTTCCTTTCTAAGCTCAGAGCAGCAGCACGGCGACGATGGGAATGGTCACGATGGACGCCGCCGTGGTCAGGAAGGTGATCTGTGCCATGCACTCGGTGTCTCCGCCGTACTCCATGCTCAGCAGCGTCCCGTTCACTGCTACGGGCATGGCCATCTGGGTGACAGCGATCCCCAGCACCAGGGAGTCGATCCCCAGCGCCCGGAGGACCAGGCACAGGGCCACCGGCAGCAACAGCAGGCGGATGGCCGTCAGCAGCCACAGCTTGGGAGAGCGCAGCACCTGTCCGGCTGACATGCCCGCCAGCAGGGAGCCCACCACCAGCAGGGACAGCGGCACGGTGATGTCTCCCACAAAGTCCAGCATCTCGCCCACCAGGGCCGGCGGCCGCAGCCGGGTCAGCGCCAGCACCAATCCCAGGACAGAGGCCACGATGCAGGGGGTGAACAGCTGCTTCCAGCGGAAGCGGGCGGCCCCTGCCAGCAGCAGCGGGCCCAGACTGTAAGACAAGAGATTGAAGGGCAGCGCCAGAATGGCGGCATAGAACAGTGCGCCGTCTCCAAACAGGGCCACCGCTACGGGATAGCCAATGAACCCCACGTTGGGGAAGGCCAGGGCATACCGCCACACGCCCTTCTGCCCCTGTGTGCCCGGCAGGAACCGGGGCACCACCAGGGCAAAGACCGCCTCCAGCAGGTAGAACACCACGCCAACCTCCAGGATGGAGAGGATGGTCCCCAGCTCCGGCAGCTCCTCGCCGGTGATCACCGCCGCCACGATCATGGCGGGCATGGTGATGTTCAGCAGCAGCTTGGAGACCTTCTGGTCCGCCTCCCCGCCCAGGTACCCCAGCCGGTTGGCCGCATAGCCCGCCGCAATGGCGAACAGGATGACCAGCATCTCGCCAAATACGTCCCAAAAATTCATCTGTCCCTTTCTCCCCTCATCATTCCGGAATTCGGTTCTTACGCCACAAGGGTCCAAGCGGAGAGGGCGTTGGCCGCCGCATGGAGACCGATGGACGTCCACAGGGTGCCGGTGCGGTCATAGACCCACGCCAGCACCAGCCCGGGCACCAGATACTGGAGCATCAGCAGGAAATACGTGATGTCCCGGTTCACCACCGCGAACTGCCACACATGCAGCAGGGCGAACAGCAGGCAGCTGACCAGGTATCCCACCGCCGCGCTCTTGCGCCGGAGATTCCCGAACACCAGTCCCCGGAAGAGCACCTCCTCCACAAAGGGCGCCAGGAAAATGACGATCAGCAGCGTCATGTGGGGCGCGTCCTCGATCTGGGCGGAGATGGTGGTGTCGTTCAGGTTGGTCTGGTTGGATACCACCAGTCTTGTCAGGCGGTACACCAGCTCGTTCAGGCCGTACAGGGCCACCAGTCCGATGGCCATGAACTTGCAGGCCCCGCCCAGGTTCTCTGCAAAGTGCCGGGAGGTCCGACCCAGAAAGCCGTGGAAAATGATGACCGTGGCGGCGAAGAGGATGTAGTAATACAGGATATTCTGCAATCCGGTGCTGATGGTCACTCCCAGCAGTCCGCCGATCAGGCGGAACAGCGGGGTTGTGACAAAGGGCAGCACCAGTAGGTAGATCACAAAGAGCACCGTGCCCGCGATCTGTTCCCCCGCCGACATATAGGCGGCGCTCTTTCTTCTTGGCATCTCGTTCCCTCCCGGTTTTCGTCCGGCTTCTGTTTCAGCTCGTTTTCCCCGGCGGGCGGATCCGCCGGGGTCTTCTTTTGATCCGCTGGGCTTGGGCGGCGCGTGTCCGCCCGCCGCCAGGCCCCTCATTTCCGCGGAATCCCCTGTCCCGGCCTGAAGGCCGCTCTCCGGGCGCCGTCAGCGCGTCCGGTCCCCCGCGGCAGAGGGCGCATCCCGCCGTGCCTGCCCGGCCGGGTGCTCAGTTGAGCTTCTGCTTCCACTCGTAGATCAGGCTCATCGCCTCAATGGGCGTCAGCGTGTCCGGCTGGCAGCGGCGGAGGGCGTCCAGCACCTCCCCCTCGCCGATGGCGGTGAGGGACACCTGGTCCTCCTCTTTCCGGGCCGCTACGTACTGAACGCCGTTCTCCTCCTCCAGCTCTTTCAGGACCGTTTTGGCCCGCTGGACCACCTTGTCCGGCAGCCCCGCCAGCTTGGCCACCTCGATGCCGTAGCTGCGGTCCGCCCCGCCGGGGAGGATCTTCCGCAGGAAGATGATGTCCTCCCCCCGGGTCTTGACGGCGATGTTGTAGTTGACCGTGCCGGGCAGGGTGTTCTCCAGCTCCGTCAGCTCGTGGTAGTGGGTGGCGAACAGGGTCTTGGCCCCCAGCAGCTTCTTGTCCGCGCAGTACTCCAGCACCGCCCGGGCGATGGACATGCCGTCAAAGGTGCTGGTGCCCCGGCCGATCTCGTCCAGAATCAGCAGAGAGTGCTTCGTGGCGTGGCGCAGAATGTCCGCCACCTCCGTCATCTCCACCATGAAGGTGGACTGGCCGGCGGACAGGTCATCGCTGGCGCCGATGCGGGTGAAGATCCGGTCCACCACACCGATGCGGGCGCTGGCCGCCGGGACGAAGGAGCCCATCTGGGCCATGAGGACGATCAGCGCCACCTGGCGCATGTAGGTGGACTTGCCCGCCATGTTGGGGCCGGTGATGATGGCCACCCGGTCCTCCTTCTCCCCCATGAAGGTGTCGTTGGGGACGAAGAGGCTGTCCTTGAGCATCTGCTCCACCACCGGATGGCGGCCGTCGTGGATCTCGGTGGCCCCAGACTCGTCCACCGTGGGGCGGCAGTAGTGGTTCCGCACCGCCACCGCCGCGAAGGACACCAGGGCGTCCACCTCCGCCACCGCGGCGGCAGTCCGCTGGATGCGGGCGCTCTGGGCGGAGATCTCCTGCCGCAGCGCCGTGAAGAGCTCATACTCCAATGCCACCACCCGGTCCGAGGCGGTGAGGATCTCGTGTTCCAAGTCCTTCAGCTCCTGGGTGATGTACCGCTCCCCGTTCACCAGGGTCTGCTTGCGGATGTAGGTGTCCGGCACCTGGTCCTTGAAGGAGTTGGACACCTCGATGTAATAGCCGAAGACCTTGTTGTAGCCGATCTTCAGGGTCCGGATGCCGGTGCGCTCCTTCTCCTTGGCCTCGATCTCCGCCAGGACGCCCTTGCCGCCGTTCATGATGTGCCGCAGGCGGTCCACCTCCTCGTGGTAGCCGTCCCGGATGAAGCCGCCCTCCCGGACGGAGAACGGCGGCTCGTCGCAGATGGCCGCGCCGATGTGTGCCCCGATCTCCGTCAGGTCGTCCAGCTCCCCGGCCAGCTCCGCCAGCCGTCCGCCGGAGAAGGCCGCCAGCTGGGCCCGGAGGGCGGGCAGCCGCTCGATGGCGGAGCGGAGGGACACCATGTCCCGTCCCCCGGCGGTGCCGTAGACGATGCGGCCGATGAGCCGCTCCATATCTCCCAGGCCCGTCAGGGCGGCGATGAGCTCCTCCCGCGCCATGGTGCTCTCCACCAGGGCGGCCACGGCGGCATTGCGCTTGGCGATGGCGGTGACGGACAGCAGCGGCCGCTCCAGCCAGCTGCGGAGCAGCCGCCCGCCCATGGGCGTCCTGGTCTTGTCCAGCACCCACAGGAGGGAGCCTCTCTTCTCCCGGTCCCGGAGGGTCTCCGTCAGCTCCAGGTTCCGCCGGGCGGTCAGGTCCAACTCCATAAACCGGCCCTGCTCGTAGTAGTCCAGGTCGTTGATGTGAGAGAGGTCCGTCTTCTGGGTCTCGTACAGGTAGTGCAGCAATCCCCCCAGGGCCATGGCCGCGGCCGGGTTGGTCCTGGGCAGGCGGTCAAACGCCTCCTCCCCGAACTGGCGGCGGATGTTTCGCTCCGCCTCCGCCAGGCGGAAGCGGCCCTCGCCGCCGTTTTCCACCCGGCAGCGGAACTTCTCCGTCAGGGCGTCGGTCAGGGCTTTTTCCGAGGCGGCCCCGTCGTTCACCACCGCCTCTGCCGGGGAAAAGCGGCCCAGCTCGTTGACGACGTGCTCCACCCGGTCCGGGCCGGAGAAGGCCGTCAGGTGGGTCTTGCCGGTGGAGATGTCGCAGAAGGCCGCGCCGGCGTTCTGGCTGTCGATGTAGATGCCGCAGAGGAAGTTGCTGGCCTTCTCCTCCAGGCAGGCGGCGTCAATCACCGTGCCGGGGGTCACCACCCGGATGATATCCCGCTTCACCAGCCCCTTGGCCGTTGCCGGGTCCTCCATCTGCTCACAGATGGCCACCTTGTAGCCCTTGGCGATGAGCCGGGCGATGTAGGCCTCACTGGCGTGGTAGGGGATGCCGCACATGGGCACCCGCTCCTCCTCGGGCTTGGCGTGCTTGCCGTGGTCCCGGGAGGTGAGGGTCAGGTCCAGCTCCCGGGAGGCCAGCTTCGCGTCGTCAGCGAACATCTCATAGAAGTCGCCCAGCCGGAAGAACAGGATGGAGTCCGGATTGTCCTTCTTGATCTCCAGGTACTGCTTCATCATGGGGGTGAGTTCGGCCAAAAGGGTCACCTCATTCTCTTTCTATCAAAGGATTTGGATTCGTTTTATGGGGGTGCGTCCCATGGGACGCGGGAAATCAGCCATGTGGATGGCTGGGCTGGGCAGGCCGCCGAACGGCGGCCACAGGGGTCTGGCTCCCGCCGGGGGGCATTGTCCATGCGGGATGCGCCCCCCATTTTCTTTTTGAGACATCAAAAAGAAAATGCGCCGCGCCCGGTGGAAAAGAAAAAATGTCTCGGCGGGTCGGTCTGCGCAGGCGCAGACCTCCTGCCGCCGGCGGGGGAAGGTTGGCAATCCCGCGCGGCGGTCAGAGACGGAAACGCCCGGCCCTTGGGGAAACCTTCAGCCCGGGGAAGTCTGGGATACACGCTGCGCTGATTTTCGCTGCCGCTGGCCGGTGGTTGATGAAAGCCTCCGCAGCGGGCCGATGAGGGCATCGGCCTCTACAACCGCCCGGGCAGCGCGTAGCGAAGCGGAACGCGCGGAAAGAGAAGCTGGTCAAATGCGTTCTTGCACCCCGACAACTTCCGCACCATCCGCCACGGGACGGCAGTCGGGGAAATCGCAGAAGAGCATAGCGTGCCCGAAGGCAAGGCCAAATCGGAGCAGGCACTGGTACGCCGACCCCCGTACGCGCGGAGGGCCACTGCACCGGAGCGCGCCCGGCGCCTTTTTCTCTTACACCGGGCGCGGCGCGTTCTCTTTTTGGCGCAACCAAAAAGAGAATGGGGGGCGCATTGCCCAGCTGGCACCCCAGCTGAATCCCCCGGGCGGTTGATAACCGCCCCTACGGTCCTGCAGGGGTCCGGCGGAAATCCGGCGGGCGGACACACAGTTCCGCCCCTACCGCTCCCGGCAGACCAGCTCATCCAGCGACAGGCCGTAGAAATCCGCCAGGGCAATCAGTGTGGACAGGGTCGGTTCCCGCTCTCCACGCTCATACGTCTGATAGGCCCGCCAACCGATGCCGATGATTTTTGCCAGCTCGGTTTGTTTCAGGCCCCTTTGCTTTCTCAGTTGAAGAAGGTGTTCTGCAAACGTCATAATTCCTCTTCCGCTCTTGACAGACACAAATATGTCTGCTATGATACGTACTATAAAAGACACAATCGTGTCTGTCAAACAAATTCAGGAGTGATCCCCTATGTCCGATTACATCGACATCCTGCTCACCGCCCTGGAGGACGAGCTGTACCCCTCTCTGGGCAAGGACTACTTCCTCCCCCTCCAGCAGGCGAACGACGCCTTGACCGCGCTTTCCGCCACCCTCACCGATCAGCAGCGTGCGCTGCTGGATTCCTATGAGGACGCCTCCGCCGCCGCAGGCAGCGCCTATCAGGACGCCTACGCCCGCAGGGCCTTCCTCCTCGCGCGGGAGGTCTACCGTTAAACGGCCTCGCCGTACAGCGCCCAGGTGTTGCTGCCGGTGACGGCCACATCCGCGAACTGCCCGATCAGGGCCTTGTCCCCTTTCAGCCGCACCAGACGGTTGCCCTCCGTCCGGGAGGTCAGGGGGTACTCCGGGTCGTCGCTCTCGCCGTCCACCAGCACCCGCACCGTTTTGCCCACATAGGCGGCGTGGAGCTTGGCGGACATATTGTTCTGGACCTCCAGGAGCCTGTCAAACCACTTCTGCTTCTCCGCCCGGGTGGCCGGGTCCGGCATGGCCGCGGCCTTGGTGCCGGGGCGGGGGGAGTAGATGAAGGTGAACAGGGCGTCAAACCCCACCTCCTCCACCAGAGACACGGTGTCCATGGCCTCCGCCTCCGTCTCGCCGGGGAAGCCGATGATGACGTCGGAGGTCAATACCAGCCCGGGCATGACCCGCTTGGCGTAGTTCACCAGATCCAGGTACTGCTGCCGGGTGTAGCGGCGGTTCATCTCTTTCAGGACCCGGTCGTTGCCGGACTGGAAGGGCAGGTGCAGCTGCTTGGCCACATGAGAGCTTGCGGCCATCACGTCAAACAGCCGGGGCGTGGCGTCCTTGGGGTGGCTGGACATGAAGCGGATGAGATATTCCCCCGGGATCCGGTCGATGTCCGCCAGCAGGTCCGGGAAGTGGTAATCCAAATCCAGATCGTTGCCGTAGGAGTTCACGTTCTGGCCCAGCAGGGTGATGTCCTTGTACCCCGCCTCCACCAGCTGCCGGACCTCCGCCAGCACGGCCTGGGGGTCCCGGCTCCGCTCCCGGCCCCGGACGTAGGGCACGATGCAGTAGGAGCAGAAGTTGTTGCATCCGTACATGATGGAGACCCAGGCCTTCACGCCCTTCTCCCGCACCACGGGGATGCCCTCGGCAATGGTGCCGTGCTCGTCCTGGACGGAAAAGACCCGCTTCTTCGTCTCATACACCTGCCACAAAAGCTCCGGGAACTTCCACAGGGCCTGGGGGCCGAACACCAGATCCACGTGGGGATAGGACTTTTTGATCCGCTCCGACACCCGGGGCTCCTGGGCCATGCAGCCGCACAGGCAGATCACCTGCTCCGGATTCTCCTTCTTGGTGTGGGTCAGGGCGCCCAGGTTGCCGAACACCCGGTCCTCCGCGTGCTCCCGGATGGCGCAGGTGTTCAGGAGCACCAGATCGGCCTCCTTCGGGTCCTGGGTGAGGGTGAAGCCGCTTGCCTCCAGCATCCCCATGAGCTTCTGTCCGTCCGCCACATTCTGCTGGCAGCCGAAGGTGTCCACACAGGCCGCGGGGTGAGCCTCCCGGGCGGCGAACAGGCCGCGGATCTTCTCCTCAAACTCCCGCTGGCGGTCCAGGTCCGCCTGGGGGATCAATACGTTTTCGCGTTCCAAATCAGTTCCTCCAAATGCAGATACTTTAACTAAAATATCATAGCACACCAGAAAACAAAGCACAAGCAGAAACCTCCGGCAGGCAGACAGCGGCCCCGCCGGGAACTTCCCGGCGGGGCCGCTGTTGTGTCACAGGTCTGCCAGAAGATCCGGCAGGTCCGCGGGGCGGGCGGCCACGGCGTCCGCCGCCGCCAAATCCACGGACGGGGCGCCGCCCCAGGCGGCGGCCACGCAGACCACCTCCGCCGCCCGGCCCATGGCCCGCAGGGCCGCCTGGGCATTGCGGCCGAAGGCGATGTCCCCGGCGTGGTCCCCGATGTAGGCGAAGCGCCCCTCCCGAAGCCCCAGCCGGTCCAGGCAGGCCAGGAAGGCGGCGGGGTCCGGCTTCTGACGGGCGAAGTCCACGTCCGCGTGGCCCACCACGGCGGCAAAGCAGTCCGCCGCGCCGTGGGCGGCCAGGGCGGCGCGGATGTTGCCGCTGTCGTTCTGGGAGCAGATGCCCATGGGGGCCAGGGCGGCCAGACGGGGCAGAACCTCCAAAAGCCCGCCGAAGAGGGGCGGCAGGGTCCGGTCCGCCAGCTGGCAGGGGCCCCACAGGGCCCCCGCCTCGTCCAGCCGGTCCGCCGGGACGCGGAGGGCGTGCTGGTACAGCTCCCGCCAGTTGCGCCAGCGGTAGTTGGCGGCCTGATAGGCGTCCAGGGAGGAAAGCGCCTCCGGCAGCGGGTCCAGCAGGGCCGGGTCCAGGCGGCCAAGGACGGCCCTGGTGACGGCGAGGTTCTTCACCGGCGTGTTGGCCAGGGTGCCATCGTAGTCCCAGAGAATGGCTGTGAACATGGAAATTTCTCCTTTCTACCGCTCGTCCGTGCGGCCCATTAAATAATCCATGCTGACATCATAAATATCGGCCAGCTTCAACAGCGTATCTACCGGCACTTGGATCTTGCCGGTCTCATACCCGGAGTAGGTGCTCTGGCTCACCCAGAGCCGCCGGGCCATGTCGCTCTGTTTCCAACCCCGTTCTTCTCGGAGCATTTGAAGCCTCTCCAGTCTCATGCTCATCCCCTCATGGCAAGTATACACCAAGCCGGGCAGCGGGCAAAAACTTTAGTCATAACACGCATACAAAATTTTTTATCGGTGTTACCGATAAAATCGCATCTTGTGAGATGAGATATGTTACAATGCCCGCGAGGTGATGAATATGTCCGTTTATGAACGGCGGGATGACGTGTACTGCGGCTCCTGCGGCCACTTTACCCGGCACTACATCTGGCGGGACGGGCGGCAGGCCCGGAACGCCCCCAACGGGTGCTTTCTGCCCCTGAGCCTGGGCCACTGCGCCCATCCCCGCATGAAGGACCGGCGGGAGGATCAGTCCTGCCCCCTGTGGATCCCCCGCACCCCGGACCAGGACCCGCCGGACACCCGGCTGCCGGGTGCAAACGCGCCGGACCGCTGAGAGCGGCCCGGCGTTGTTCTATCCTCGGTTCTCCAGCCTCCGCAGCTGGGTCTGGAACGCCTCCGGCAGGTCGCACCACAGCTCCACCAGCTCCCCGGTCCGGGGGTGGAGAAACCGCAGCCCCACCGCATGAAGGCACTGGCCCTGGAGGCCCGGCACGGGCTTTTTTGCCCCGTACACCGTGTCCCCCAGAATGGGGTGGCCGATGTGCGCCATGTGGACCCGGATCTGGTGGGTGCGCCCGGTCTCCAGTCGGCACTCCACATAGGTATAGCCGGGGAACCGCTCCAGCACGGACCAGTGGGTCACCGCGCTCCGGCCGCCCGCCACCACCGCCATCTTCTTCCGGTCCGCCGGGTGGCGGCCGATGGGGGCGTCCACCGTTCCGCTGTCCTCCCGGAGATTCCCAATCACGATGCAGCGGTAAATCCGGGCCAGGGTGTGGTCCTGAAGCTGGGCGGAGAGCTTCTGGTGGGCAGCATCGTTTTTCGCTGCGATGATGAGGCCGGAGGTGTCCCGGTCGATCCGGTGGACGATGCCGGGCCGCAGCTCCCCTCCGATGCCGGAGAGGGAGTCCCCGCAGTGGTGCAGCAGGGCATTGACCAGCGTGCCGTCCGGGTGGCCGGGGGCCGGGTGGACCACCAGCCCCTTGGGCTTGTTCACCACGATCACGTCGCTGTCCTCGTACACCACATCCAGGGGGATGTCCTGGGGCGCCACGTCCACCGGTTCCGGGTCCGGCAGGGTAACGAACACGGCCTCTCCCCCGCCCAGGCGGTAGTTTTTCGCCAGGGGCTTTCCGGCAGCGGTGACCCGCCCCTCCTCGCACAGCCGGGCGGCGGCGGAGCGGGTCACATCCGGCAGCTGCCCGGCCAGCCAGGCGTCCAGCCGGGTGCCGGTGTCCTCAGGATTCACTTGGAGCGTCCGCGTCTCCATGGGCCTTGCCTCTCTTGTCGTATTTCTCGTAGAACCATAGGTAATAGATTACCGCCAGCACGGCGCCGCACACCACGCAGATGTCCGCCACGTTGAACACCGGGTAGGAGGGCCAGAACTCCAGGTGGAACATGTCCACCACGTACCCCAGCCGCACCCGGTCGATGATGTTCCCCACGCCGCCGGACAGGATCAGGAATCCCGCCGCCACCCCCAGGGGGTGCCGGACGATCCGGCGGAGCAGGACCACCGCCACCGCGATCACAATGACGGAGGTGACCGCCACCAGCAGCCAGCGCATACCGGAGAAGCTGGACCAGGCCGCCCCGTAGTTGTGGACGGTCCGCAGCTCTACCAGCCCGGGCAGAAAGGGCTGGGCCTCCCCCAGGGGGATGTTGACGGTGACATAGTGCTTCACCCACTGGTCCAGGCCCAGCAGGGCCAGGGACAGCGCGGCGCAAAGGGCATACAGCATAGTTTTCTCCTCAAATCAGATAGGTTTTCACCACCGGCACCCGCCGGAGGACCAGCCACACCAGAAAGCCGCCCCCGAAGGCCGCGGCCGCCAGCACCGGCACGCCCCAGACGGGCGGCAGCGTCCCGGCGGAGAGGCCCCTGCCCGCCAGGAAGTCCAGGAAGAACAGGTGCGTCAAGTAGATGCAGAAGGACGCCTTGGAGACGGTCTCCGCCATGGGCCAGCGGTCCCGGTTCTGCCACCGGGCGGCGCAGAAGCCGTACAGCCCCGCCGCCTGCAAACAGACGCCGGGGGCGCTCCCCTGGAGGAACACCTGATACAGCGCCCCGGTTTTGACGGAGGCCGCCAGCGTCAGGCCGAAGGTCAGCGCCGTGCCCGCCAAATACAGCCAAACAAAGGTCCGGGGCCTGTGGCGGGGCGCCTCCTGAGTCAGGACATAGCCCAGCACACCATAGCCCACGGCGCACCAGGTCAGGTTGATGGGGTACTGGGCAGGGATGCCGCCGACGAGGGACAGGGGCGGGAAGAATTTCAGCGTGGGGGCCAGACACCCCAGCACGAACCAGATCCCCAGAGCGTAGTTCAGCAGCCGCCGGTCCGCCGCCGCCACAAGGCGGCGGGTCAGGGGCAGCACCGCGTACACCAGCAGAATGATGTGGAGGTAATAGAGATGGTTCTTGTGATGGAACAGCACCAGATTCAGCGCCGCCTGCCGGAGGGCCGTCCGCTCCAGCACGCCCGCAGCGCGCCAGCCCCGCAGCAGCTCCACACCCTCATAGGCTGCGGCCCAGAAAAGCAGGGCCGCCAGGATGCGGGGGATGTACTTCGTCCACACCCGCCGGACGGTGACCTCCTTTTCCGGCGGCAGCAGCAGCGCGCCGCTGCACAGGAAGAACACCGGCACCGCGCTGCGCAGCAGGCAGTTCCAGAACAGGGCGGAGGTCCACCCAAAGGACCCCGGCGCTCCCGCAAAGCCCCCGGCGGCGGAGGCATGGATCAGCAGCGTGCCGAAGATGGCAGCGGTCTTGGCCGCGTCCACCGGCACGCTGCGGCGCTGTGTCAGCGTCTGCATCCGACCATCTCCCTCATTGGACAGATCGAGCTTGCCGACAACAGTGTACACGGTTTGGCAGAAAAAAGCAACCGCCGCTTCACGCCCTCCTGCGGCGCCGCCACAGGAGCCAGATAACGCCGGAGAGGGCCGTCAGCGCCCCGCCCGCCGCCAGGGACAGCCAGAAGCGCCCGCTCCCCGGCTGCCACAGCGCGCCGCCCAGCACGGTGGCGCAGGCAATCCGGGGCAGGCCGCCCAGCAGCCCGGCGGAGAGATACGTGCCGTAGGGCGTGCCGGAGGCCCCCAGATAGAGGCTCACCACGTCCCCCGGCGATGCCCCCGCCAGCCGCAGCAGAAAGACGGACAGCCACGGGTTCTCCGCCTGGGCCCGGCAGACGCCCGCCACCCGGGGAATCCGCTCCGCCAGGGCCTCCAGTCCCCCCTGCTCCCGCCGCCCCAGGAAAAAGGGGATGGTCTGGGCCACCCCGGTGCCGCAGAGGTTCACCGCCAGCGCCAGGGGGAAGGGAAACAGCAGTCCCCCCGCCGCCGTGAGGGCGGACATGGGAAAGCAGACGGAGAGGCTCTTGAGGGCGTACAGCCCCACCAGGAACGACGCCGCCAGAACCGTCTGCCGGGGGGAAAAGGCGGCGATGGCCTCCGCCGTCAACTGATGGCGGAACGGCCAGAGGGCGGCGGCGCCCGCTGCCAGCACCAGCAGCGGCGCCCCGTACCGCCAGACATGAAAGGCATGTTTTTCCATAGCCGTCCTCCCGCCCGCGTCAGATAGGGCTAGTATATGCGGCGGGCGGAAAAAGACGAAGAGGCAGCCGGAAATCCGGCTGCCTCTTTCTGCAAATAGTGACAGAATTCCCCTGGCGGTCATACAAAGGGTTCGTCCTGGGGCAGGACGTCCGTGGAAAGTTCGGACTCCCCAGTGGTCCCGGTGCCGGTCTGCCCTTCCGCTGTCTGCTGGCCGTCCTGCTCCGGCGTCTGGATGGTCCAGCCATTATCCGGCGTCGTGGGTTCTGTAGGCTCTGCGGGGACATCAGGGTCCTGGGGCTCCGTGGGCTCCACCGGCGTGGTGGGCTCGGTGGTGTCCGTTGGGATCTGGGCGCCGCCGTCGGCGGGCTCTACCGCCGGGCCCCGGAGGATCACCTTATTGCGGGACTTGTAGTCGCTGGTGGCCTCGTAAGTGGAGGAGATCAGCTTGCCGTTGGCGTCGTAGACATTGCGGTATGTCCGGTACTTGTACCCGGTGTAGGGCGTGGTCTTGACCTTCTCCGTGCCCGGCGCCAGGGTGGGGTCGTCCTCATACACCGTCTCATAGGGCGTGGTGGAGAGGTGCTCGTTGGTCATCTTCACGCTGGTGCCGTCCACATTGGTGCCCAGGATCCGGACCGTCAGGTAATTGTTTTCATAGATGGTGACGATCTTGATGGGGTACAGGGAGTTGTTGGTGAACTTGTAGTCCGGCCCGCCCCAGGACACCGTGGCGTCCATGCCCGCGGTGATATAGGCGGGGACGTAGCGGTGGGCGTACCGCTCCGTGATCTCCAGGTTGGACCGCAGGCAGGCCAGGTACAGCGTGGAGGAAGTCTGGCAGATGCCGCCGCCGATCTCGTCCACCGTCTCCCCCTGGACATAGGCGGGAGCCGCCTGATAGCCCCGGGCGGCGGTCCGCTGGCCCACCACGTCATTGTAGGAGAACACGTCGCCGCTGTTCATCACATACTCGTTGATGGATGCGGCGGACAGCTTCACATTGGACCGGCGGGCGGAGGTGCCGCCCACATGGGTGCGGGCCTCGCCCAGCACGTCCCGGAACAGCACCTGCTCCAGCTCCTCCGCCGTGACGGCGGGCAGCTCCACCTGGGCGGGGACGGTGACGGTCTCGCCGGGCGCGGCTGCGTCCAGCAGCCGCTGGGCCTCGTCCACATCGAAGTCCGCTCCGGCCTCCTCCGGTACGATGGCGCCCGTCTCCTTGTCATAGGAGGCGTTCTTCACCACGCCGGAGCAATCGTCGTAGATCTCCTGGGCGGTGAGGGTCTTGGCGGGAAGGATCCGAGCGTTGTTCACAAACACGCTGGCCGCCGCGCCATTGCCGCTGCCAGTCCATCTTTCCTGTGCAGTCCGCGCAAGATCTGCGGCGGACACGGACAGTCCGTTCAGGGCTTTTGTGATTTCGACGGCATCCTCCGTCACCTCGTAGGAGGCGTCCTGGGCCTCCCGGGAGAACTGCTCACTGAGCTGTTCCATTTTTACCTGGAAGATATCCTCCTCCGGCTCCAGCACGACGCCCAGTTGTCCATCTGCTCCGACCAGGCAGGCAAGATACTCCCAGCCCTTGACAAAAAAGCTGCTCCGGCCCTGCACGGCATCAAATGCGGATTGGGCACTGACCTCATAGTCCAGTTCCTCTGTGATGCCCAGCTCCCGATAGGTGCATACGGCGTCGGGGTCTGCGCCGTACAGCATATCTCCCTCCGGCGCGGATTCCCCATCCCCGGTCTCATCGGCCAGCGGTAAATAAAACTCTACGGTTTCCTCCGGAATCTCCTGCCGCAGCCGCTCCGCGGCCTGCTCCGCTGTGAGGCCTGCCACGTCCACACCATTGATGGTGGTGTTAGGGTAAAATATATCCAGGGAATTGGCATAGGCGCACAGGCCCACATAGGCGGCAAGCAATACCGCCACAATAACTCCTATGATAATTATCGGCTTTTTGCCGCCGGTTTTCAGCCGCTTCGGCGCGGTGGCTTCGTTCGTATTCGGTTCCATGAAGCCCCTCCTGTTGTTCTGTCGGATCGCCCAGACAAGCCGTGCTGTCCTAGCTTATGCATTCAGGATTTTATTTTAGCACGTTTTTTCTGGAAAATGGATTACAATCCCGTAACAATCAGAAGTTTCAGGCCTCTTTCCGACGCTGTTTCGGAATGCGGAGCGTCAGAACGATTTCGTCCTCTGTCTCCTCCCGCTCCGTCCGGGCGTCCACACCTGCGTCCCGAATCAGCCGCAGCCCCCGGTCCACACTGTTCAAAAACAATCGCACGTCCTTGATGATGTACGTCCGCCGTCCTGCGGGCGGCGCGGTCTGGAGGGCTGCCAGCCGCCGCTCTACATACTGCTCCGTCTGGGCCACATTCCAGTGCTTCGCCGCCGCCTGGCGCAGGGCGGTCAGCCGCTCGCCCTCGTCCTCCAGCCGCAGCAGGCAGCGGGCGTGACGCTCCGTCAATCCGTGTTCCACCAGCAGCGCCCGGCAGGCCGGGGACAGCCGCAGCAGCCGCAGCTTGTTGGCCAGAGCCGAGGGGGACATGCCCAGCTGGGCCGCCACCGCCTCCTGGGTCATGCCCGTCTGGTGGAGAAAGGCGGCGATGGCCTCCGCCTCCTCCAGGTAATGCAGATCCTTGCGCTGCAAATTCTCCACAAGGGCCAGCAGGGCGGAGGCCCGCCCGTCCACCTCCGCCTCCAGGCAGGGGACGGTCTCCAGACCCGCCAGCACGGCTGCCCGCAGCCGCCGCTCCCCCGCCACCAGCTCCCAGCCCGCCGCGGTCCGCCGCACCGTCAGGGGCTGGAGGATACCGTGGCGGCGGATGGATTCCGCCAACTCCCGGAGCCCCGTCTCCTCAAAGGTCCGCCGGGGCTGCATGGGATTGGGGCGGATTTCCGCCGCCGGGAGCCACAGCACCTTCCGTTCCGGCCTGTCCATGGGACCACCTCCGTTTCATTTCCTTTATTTTACAGGTCCTGTTCCAAAAAGGCAGGGGGAATCTGTCGAGGCGTCCCCCACTCCGCAGGAAAAGCGGCCGCCCAATGGGCGGCCGCCATGCGAACACTGCATATTCCATTACCGGGACGGTTCCTCCGCCAGGCGCGCTTCGTAGGCCGCCTGATCCGCCCGGCCGGGCCTGGTGGCCCGCAGGGCCTTCACGATCAGGGCCGTGGTGGCCTGGAGGAACACCGGAGAAAAGGCCACCGGAAACAGCACGTCTCCGGGGAAATAGGCCTCGGCCAGCACCGCCCCAGCGCTGATGTTCCGCATCCCGGCGTTGAGGGCGACAGTCTGCACTGTGGGGAAGTCCAGCTTCAACAGCCGCCCCGCCCAATACCCCAGGAAAAAGCCCAACAGGCACAGGAAGAACACCACGATCATCACCCGCACCAGGGTCGGTGTCAGGTTCCGGAGGAAGGGCGCGCAGCCGGTGGCATTGGCCGTGATGATGAGCAGCAGGGCCGCCTTGGCGGGCAGGGACAGCTTCGGCTTCAGCGTGACCGCCACGGCACCCTTTGTCAGCTGGTACAGCACCATGGCTACCAGAGCCGGAAGCGCCACCATCAGCAGCAGGTCCCGCATCATGCCCCAGGTGTCCAGCTCCACCACCGAGCCCACCAGCAGCTTCATGGTCAGGGGGATCACCACCGGGGAGAGGAGTGTATCCAGCAGCACCACCGAGAGGCACAGGGCGGTATTGCCCCGACTCATGCCCACCCACATGAGGGACGCCACACCGGTGGGCACTGCATACTCCAGCACCAGCCCGATGGTAAACAGCGGCGCGTCCGGAAAGCACAGCGTCCCCAGGCCCAGGGTAATGAGGGGCATCACCACGTGGAGCAGGCCGAAAATCACCGCCACCGGCAGAGGGTGGCGGACCACCTGCGCCAGCTCCCGGAAGCCGCCGCCCAGGCTGTTGGAAAAAGTCATGAAGGCGAACAGCCCTACCGTCACCCCGTTCAGGTGGGAGAGCACCTCCGGAAAGGCAATACCCAGCGCCACACAGCAGAGCACCACCGGCGCCATGTGTCCGCCCAGGAAGCCATCCAGGCGGCCGAGCGTTTTCAAATCCGATCCCCTCTTTTCTAGTTCCTGTTCAGCGGCAGAGATAGGAAAACCAGCCCTCAGCGCTCCGTGTCTCCAGGATCTCCCAGCCGTTTTCCCGCAGGCGGTCCGCCACCTCCTGCGCCCGGTCGTCGATGATGCCGGAGCAGAGGAACAGTCCGCCCGGAGCCAGCATGGGCCGCACCAGCGGAGAAAGGCCGATGATGACGTCCGCCACGATATTAGCCACCACCATCTGCCAGCCGCCGCCCAGATCCGCCCGCAGAACCGCGTCCCCCAGTACATCTCCGATCCGGACGGTGTAGGTGTCCTGCCCGATGCCGTTGAGGGCGGCGTTCTCATAGGCTACGTCCCGGCACTTGTCGTCGATATCCACCGCCGCGGCGGAGGCCGCCCCCAGCTTCAGCGCCGCGATGGAGAGGATACCGCTGCCGCAGCCCAGGTCCAGTACCCGCTCGCCGCCGCGGATGGTCTTCTCCAGCGCCGTCAGGCACAGGCGGGTGGTGGCATGACTGCCGGTGCCGAAGGTGAGGCCCGGATCCAACACCAGGGCCACCCGCCCGGCGGCAAGGCCCGCCCGGACCTTGGGGTCCTCCCGCAGCCACTCCGGCACCACCAGCAGCCGGTCTCCAATCTCCATGGGCTTGTAATACTGCTTCCAGTTGTTCTCCCAGTCGGCGTCCTCCAGGTCATCCAGGGTCATCAGCAGGGTGCCGCAGTCGTCCCGGGTCTTTTTCAGCTCCTCCAGGGCGATGCGGACCTCCCCCAGCTTGGCGAAGCCCTCGTCCCCCGCCTCCAGATAGAAGGTGATCCGGGACCGGCCCTGCATCTCCTGCCGCAAATCCTCGTCCACATAGTCCCAGTACTGCCCGTTGTTCTCCAGGAAGTCCTCGAACTCCGTCTCGTCATCGATCACCACACCGTCGATGCCCAGGGCGGAGAGCATCGTCTCCACCGGCTCCAGTCCGGTGTGGTTTGTGTCGATATGTACCTCCAGCCATTTCACAGCCGTCACCTCATCTCTCCGCCGGAGCGGAATTATATTTGATCTCCAGGGAAAAGCGCCCCTCTGAAGGGACGCTTTTCCGTCCGTCCTCACCGGCGGCTGCCCAGGAAGAACAGGGCCAGCGTGCCAGGGCCAGAGTGGTTGCCGATGACCGGCCCCACGTAGTTGATATAGATGTCCTGTACGCCGAAGCGGCGCCGCACCTCGTCCGCCACAAACTCAGCGTCTGCCTCGCAGTCCCCGTGGCTGATGAAGATGGTCTGCCCCGCCGGGTCGATGGCGCTCTCCGCCATGCGGTCCACCAGGGCCAGCAGGGACGCCTTCCGCCCCCGGGTCTTGCTGACGGGCACCAGATGGCCCGTGTCATCCACATGCAGCACCGGCTTGATGGACAGCATGGTGCCGAGCAGGGCCGCCGCAGCGCTGACCCGGCCGCCACGCTTCAGATGGTTCAGGTCATCCACGGTGAACCAGTGGCACACCTTCGCCTTGGTCTCCTCCGCAAAGACGTGGACCTGGTCGATGGTCTTCCCCTTCCGCTTTTCCTGGACGCAGAGGTATACCAGCAGCCCCTGGCCCAAAGAGGCGCTGAGCGTGTCCACCACAAAGATCTTCCGTCCGGGGTATGCCTCCCGCAGGTCATCGGCGGCGATCACCGCCGACTGGTAGGTGGTGGAGAGCGCGGAGGAAAAGGCCAGGTACAGCACGTCCCTGCCGCTATCCAGAATCTTCCGCATAGCCTCATCAAACACGCCCACGCTGATGGCGGAGGTGGTCGCCAGGGCGCCGGCGCGGAGCCGGGCATAGAAGTCCTGGAAGCCGATCTCCCGGCCGTCCAGGTAGTTGTGGTACACCCGGTCCTCCATATTCAGGCTCAGGGGCAGCACCTCCAGCTCCAGATCCGCCGCCATCCGGGCGGTCATGTCGCAGCAGCTGTCTGTCAGGATCACAAAATCATCCATGCTCAGTCCTTCTCCTTTTCCTTTTTGGCCCGTTCTTTGCTTTTGGCGTGGGCGGCGCTTGCTGCCTCCTCCCGGGCCTCCTGCCGCTGGCGCAGCAGCGTCACATACCGGCTGCTGGCCACGCCGGCGGCGTAGCTCATCAGAGCAAAGTGGATGGCCGCATCCGCCAGCTCCTCCTCCCCGGTGCGGTCCTCCATCTCATCGGCCACGGCGTTCAGCGCCTTGTTGAGGCTCCCGCAGAAGGCGGCGTACCCGTCGGAGATGGGCCGGTCCCCCTGCAGCTCCTCCCGGATCAGCAGATCCATATCCCGGGTGGACATCACCCGCTTCAACACACAGATAGCGGTGAGATAGGCCAGGTGGTCCCGGTTGTATTTCTTCCCCTCCGCCCGGGGCACCAGGCCGCTCTTCGTGTAGTTGTTCACCATGGCGGCGGTGAGGCCGTCATCCTCGTCGAACCGGATCACCTGCCGGTCCATATAGCTGAGCACCTGGTCCATATATAGGGAGAAGTCCGGCAGCTGGTCCCAGGGCACCGGGCGCTGGGTCCGCAGCCTCTCCCGCAGGGCCGTCAGATCATACATGCGGATACACTCCTTCCGCCGTGCGGCACGGCTTTTATTCAGAGGTAGTATACCACGCAAATCTGATTTTGTAAATCACGTTTTCCAGGGTCCGGTATTGCATTTTCTGTTAGCAGTTATTTTCCCACACAGAATCGGGAAAAAATGCGGGAGACAATCTCCTCCTTCGCCGTGCGGCCTGTCAGCTCTCCCAGCGCGTCCAGGGCCTCCTCCGCGTCTGTGAGCACCGCATCCGGGGTCATTCCGGTCTCCAGGGCCTCCAAAGCCCGGCGGACTGCGTCCAGGGCCCGGCGGGCGGCGTCCTCCTGCCGCCGGTCGGTCAGCAGGCTGCCCGCCTCCCCCGGGTCCCCGGCGGGAAACAGGGCTGCTACGGCGTTTCCCAGGTCCTCCAGTCCCTCGCCAGTGACGGAGGACAGGGACACCACGGCGGCAGGCGGGGCCAGAGGGCCCTCTCCGGCGGGAAAGACCGCCCCAGCCGTCCGCAGCCCCCCCGCCATATCCCGCTTAGTGAACACCAGGAGCCAAGGAACTCCGCACCGGGCCACATCCGCCAGCAGAGATCCCTCTTCCGGGTCCTCCGGCACCGCACCATCCACCACCGCCAGCACCAGCTCCGCGGAGGCGATGGCTCTCCGGCTCCGCTCCACCCCCAGCTGTTCCACCGGGTCCTCCGTGGCCCGGATGCCGGCGGTATCGATGAGCCGCAGCAGGACCCCGCCGCAGAGTACGGACTCCTCCACCGTGTCCCGGGTGGTGCCGGGGATGTCGGTGACGATGGCCCGCTCATACCCCGCCAGGGCGTTGAGCAGCGAAGACTTGCCCGCGTTGGGCCGGCCCACAATAGCCGTGCGGACGCCGGATTTCAGTACCTGTCCCCGGCGGCAGGTGTCCAGCAGCCGCTCCAGCCGCCCAGCGGCGGACCGGAGGGCAGCGGCGATCTCCTCCGGCCGCACATCCTGAATGTCCTCGTCCGGGTAGTCCACCACCGCGTAAAACCGGGAGGTGACTTCCAGCAGCTCCTCCTGGACCGGCTCCAGCACCCGGCGCAGGCCGCCGTCCAGCTGGGCGGCGGCGTTTCTGGCCGCGGCGGCGGTCTCCGCGTCGATCAGGTCCACCACCGCCTCCGCCTGGGTCAGGTCCATCCGGCCGTTCAAAAACGCCCGCTTGGTGAACTCCCCCGCCTGGGCCTGCCGGGCCCCGGCAGCGAAGAGGGCAGACAGCAGCTCCCGCAGCACCACGGGGGAGCCGTGGCAGTGGAACTCTGCGCAGTCCTCCCCGGTGTAGCTGCCCGGCCCCGGGAACCGCACCGCAAGGCCCCGGTCAATGACCCGGCCCGCCCGGTCCAGCATCTCTCCGAACACCATTTTCCGGGGCTCCTGGGCGGCAAAGGGACGGCCGCCAGCCGCCCGGAACACCCGCCCGCACAGGGCGAAGCACCCGTCTCCCGACACCCGGACGATTCCGATGGCGGTGGCGGCGCTTCCAGTGGCGATTGCCGCGATCACATCCATCTGCCTCACGCTCCCTTCCCGCCGGGACGGTTCTCCTCGCCCCAGATGCACATAGCGTCCAAAATGGGGATGAGGGACCGCCCCCGCTCCGAAAGGCTGTACTCCACCTTGGGCGGAATCTGGGGATACTCCTCCCGCTGCACCAGGCCGGCCGCCTCCAGCTCCTTCAGGGAGAGACTCAGCGTCTTGTGGGAGATGGTCCCCAGGCGCCGCTTCAGCTCATTGTACCGCAGAACGCTGTACTCCGCCAGCCAGTAGAGAATAATCATCTTGTACTTACCGCTCACCAGGGACATGGTGTAGCCGAAGCCCGTCTCTTCAATCCCGGTGCCCGCCGTGATGCATGGCTCCATTTTATGCTCTCCTTTTGGTTAGTATCTTACACCGATGTGCGTACTTTACAAACAGAGAATATCATAGGATACTGGGGACATCAAGAAAAAAGGAGCGATTCTGATGTCAAAGCAGATTCTGATTCTCAACGGCAGCCCCCGCATCCACGGAAACACTGCGGCGCTGATCGACGCGTTTACTGCCGGAGCGGAGGCGGCGGGCCACACCATCGCCCGGTTCGATCTGGCCGCTCTGGACATCCACGGCTGCCGGGGCTGCCTGGGCGGCGGAAGGGATCCCCGGCACCCCTGTGTCCAGCGGGACGGCATGGACGCCGTGTATCCGGCCTACATGGCCGCGGATGTGGTGGTGCTGGCCTCGCCCATGTATTACTGGAGCATCTCCGGACAACTGAAATGCGCCTTTGACCGGCTGTTCGCGGTGGCGGAACTGGGCCCCGATCTGGCAAATCCGGTCAAGGACGCGGTGCTTCTGATGGCGGCGGAAGGCGACACGGAGGAGAATTTCGCCCCGGTGCGGGCCTATTACAAGGCGCTGCTGGACTGCCTGGGCTGGAAGGATGCGGGCATTGTATACGCCGGCGGAAACATGGCCGTCGGGGATATCCAGGCCCATCCGGAGCAGCTGGAGGCCGCCCGGCAGCTGGGCGCGGCGCTGTAACCGCCCCGCAGTTGTCCTGACGAGAACGAGGACGGGCGCTGGGGCCTCCTTGTGTTTTCGGGTACGCGGTGATATAATGCAGCCATCAAAACCAAATGCCGTTGGAAATCATGATGCCGCCCGCCGGTTCTGCTTTCACGACTGACAGCCGCGCCGAACGAGCCGCAAAGATACAGAAAAGGAGGAATACAGCATGAAAGCGCACGTTTTTGCGCTCTGTCTGTCGCTGTCCCTGTGCCTAGGGTTGCCCCTGCCCGCGTTGGCCTTTGCCAGCCCCTTCACTGATGTGCAGGAGACCTCCCCCTACTATGATGCCATTTTATGGGCCGCAGAAACCGGCGTCACCAACGGCACCACAGCGTCCACCTTCTCCCCCGATGCGCCCTGTACCCGGGCCCAGCTGGCCGTGTTCCTATGGCGGGCGGCCGGCGAGCCGAAACCCGCGCTGGCAGAACAGCAGTTCATGGATGTGACGGATCCCAGCGCCTACTACTACGGAGCCGTCCAGTGGGCTGCAGAGAAGGATATGTGGGGATTCGGGACCTTTGCGCCCCATGCGGTGTGTACCCGGCTGGACGCGGTATTCTTCCTGTGGCGCGCCGCCGGCAGCCCGGATATGGAAGGAGAATTTCCCTTTGCCGACGTCCCCTTCGGGGACGGAGACGGACACGGACAGCCCCTCTACTGGTACGCTGACCAGGCGGTGTTGTGGGCGGTGGAGAACGGTGTCGCCAGCGGTACCACGGAGACCACATTCTCCCCGGACACTCCCTGTACCCGGGGTCAGATCGCCACATTCCTGTATCGGGCCGCTCAGGCAGAGACTTCCGCGAAGTAGGGAACGATGAACTGCAGGCAACGAAAAAAAGGCGGCGGCTGCCAGAGGCAGCCGCCGTCTTTCGTCCAAAGCGTCCGGGTACACGATGCGCCCGGACGCTTCCAGTTGACAGGGAATGGAACAGGATGGAGACCTCGTTATTTGATCCGCTCGCCGGCGGCTTCCTTGGCCTTGATCTCCTTCACAGCATCCTTGTGAGAGAGGTTGACACGGCCCTTCTCGTCAATGTCGGTGACCTTCACCCACATCATGTCGCCCACCTTGCAGGCGTCCTCCACCTTCTCGATCCGGTGGTCCGCCAGCTTGGAGATGTGGACCAGTCCGTCCTTGCCGGGGGCCAGCTCCACGAAGGCGCCAAAGGTCATCAGCCGCACCACGCGGCCGTAGTACAGCGCGCCCACCTCCGGGACGAACACAATGTCGTCAATGCACTTCTTGGCGGCGTCGCAGCTGGCGGCGTCCACGCCGGCGATGAAGATGGAGCCGTCGTCGTTGATGTCGATCTTGGCGCCGGTGTCGGCCACGATCTTCTGGATGACCTTGCCGCCGGAGCCGATGACCTCCCGGATCTTGGAGGGGTCGATGTGCATGGTCAGCATCTTGGGCGCGTACTTGCTGACCTCCTTGCGGGGCTCGGAGATGGCGGGCAGCATGATCTGATCCAGGATCTCGCACCGGGCGTCATAGGTGATGTCCAGGGCCTCCTTGATGATCTCCATGGTGAGGCCGTCGTTCTTCAGGTCCATCTGGATGGCGGTGATGCCCTTCTTGGTACCGCCCACCTTGAAGTCCATCTCGCCGTGGAAATCCTCCACGCCCTGGATGTCGATGAAGGTGGTGAAGGAGCCGTCGTCGTCCTGGATCAGGCCGCAGGAGATGCCGGCCACAGGGGCCTTGATGGGCACGCCGGCGTCCATCAGGGCCAGGGTGGAGCCGCAGATGGAGCCCTGGGAGGTGGAGCCGTTGGAGCTCAACACCTCAGACACCACGCGGATGGCGTAGGGGAACTCCTCCACAGAGGGGAGCACGGGCACCAGAGCCCGCTCCGCCAGAGCACCGTGGCCGATCTCCCGGCGGCCGGGGGAACGGGCGGGCTTGGCCTCGCCTACGGAGTAGCCGGGGAAGTTGTAGTGGTGCATATACCGCTTCTCCGTCTCCTCCCAGATGGTGTCCAGCTTCTGGTTGGCGGAGAGGGTGTCCAGGGTGCAGACGGAAAGCACCTGGGTCTGGCCACGGGTGAAGAGGCCGGAGCCGTGGGTCCGGGGCAGCACGCCCACCTCGGCGGCCAGGGGCCGGATCTCGTTCTTCTGGCGGCCGTCCACGCGGTGGCCCTCCAGAAGCCACTGCTTGACGATCTTCTTCTGGAACTTGTAGGTGAACTCCTCCAGGTACTGGTCCATATCCGGATATTCCTCCAGATACTTCTCGTGCCACTTCTCGATCATGGCGTTCCAGCGGGCCTCCCGGATGTTCTTGTCGTCGGTGTCCATGGCGGCCTTGGCCTCGTCCATGAAGTCCGCCACGATCTTGTCGAACAGCTCCTGGTTGAAATCCGCGTGAGGATACTCAAACTTGGGCTTGCCCACCTCGGAGACCATCTGATCGATCAGGGCGATGATCTTCTGGTTCTCCTCATGGGCCATCTTGATGGCCTCGAACATCTTGTCGTTGGGGACCTCGTTGGCGCCGGCCTCGATCATGACCACCTTTTTGCGGGTGGAGACCACGGTGACGTCCAGGTCGCTGACCTTGCGCTGCTCGCTGTCGGGGTTGAACACCAGCTTGCCGTCCACAAGGCCCACCTTCAGGGCGCCCACGGGGCCGTTCCAGGGGATGTCGGAGATGGCCAGGGCGGCGGAGGTGCCGATCAGGGCGGCGATCTCTGGCGTGCAGTCGTGGTCCACGCTCATGACCGTGCACATGACGGACACGTCATTGCGGAAGTCGGAGGGGAACAGGGGCCGGATGGGCCGGTCGATGACACGGCTGGTTAGGATGCCCTTCTCGCCGGGGCGGCCCTCCCGCCGGTTGAAGGAACCGGGGATGCGGCCCACGGAGTACAGCTTCTCCTCAAAATCTACGCTCAGGGGGAAGAAGTCGATGCCGTCCCGGGGGCGGGGCGCCGCAGTGACGCAGCAGAGCACCCGGGTGTCGCCGTAGCCCACCATGACGGCGGCGTTGGCCAGCTCCGCCAGCTTGCCCACCTCCATGGTCAGGGGGCGGCCCGCCAGCTCCATCTCGTACTTGTGGTAGTTGGGGAATTGTCTCTTGGTGATAATGGTTGACATGTCTGGTCTCCTTTTTCGTATGATCTCCGCGGGAGCCAAACCATTTAGCACTTGAAGCAACGGCCGGATCCCCGGTCCCTCCTTCAACTGCTAAAAGATCGGCCTGCCCGCGGGCGTTGAAAGAATGCGGGAAGAGGGTGGTGCGGCAAAGGCGCACCACCCTCCACATTGACTCACTTCCGGATGCCCAGCTTGGCGATGAGGGCACGATAGCGCTCGATGTCCTTCTTCTGGAGGTAGTCCAGCAGACGGCGGCGCTTGCCGACCATCTGCAGCAGGCCGCGGTTGGAATGCTTGTCCTGGGGGTTGTTCCGCATGTGCTCGGTCAGCACGTTGATCCGCTCGGTGAGGATGGCCACCTGGACCTCGGGAGAGCCGGTGTCCCCCTCGTGGGTGCGGTTGGCGTCGATGATCGCGGTCTTCTGTTCTTTGCGCAGCATGAAAATTTCCACCTTTCTTCATATATACCCGCAGGGCTGCGCCCCGGGATCGGTGAAAGTCCACGGAGCGAAGGGCTGGGGCCGCACATACACGTGCTGTTGCATGATACCACAGAAATTCCCAGTTGTAAAGATAAAAATGTGGAGTTTTCCCCGGATCGGCGGAAAATTCCCCGTTTTTGTCCCCCGAATGGGCTTGACAAACCGCTTCTTCTCATGATAATCTAACCGTACTAATACGGTTAATACAGTTGCAGGGGCTGCACCGCGGCCCCGCGGAAGGGAAGGTGAGCGGATGATCAGCCTGAATTATCGGGACTCCCGGCCCATTTACGAGCAGATCCGGGACGGACTGCGGAAGCTGATCGTCACCGGTGCGCTGAGCGCGGACGAAAAGTTGCCCTCAGTGCGGGCGCTGGCCGCCCAGCTGGCCATCAATCCCAATACCATCCAGCGAGCTTATAACGAGCTGGAGGGCGAGGGATACATCTACTCGGTCCCCGGCAAGGGAAGCTTCGCCGCCGCGAACGCGGCGGCGGACTCCGCCCGGCGGGCGGAGCTGCTGACCCAGGTGCGGGAGCTCCTCTCCGAGCTGCGGTATCTAGGGGTAAGCCAGCAGGAGCTGCTGAATCTGGTGAAGGAGGCGAGTCCGTCATGATCGAAGTGAATGGCCTGGTGAAGCGGTTCGACGGCTTCGCAGCCCTGGACGGCGCCGCGCTGTCGGTGCCGGCGGGCAGCGTCTACGGCCTGGTGGGTCCCAACGGCGCCGGTAAGTCCACCCTGATCCGCCACCTGACGGGCATCTTCCGCCAGGACGCGGGCACGGTGCGCATCGGCGGCGAGGATGTGTGGGAGAACGCCGCCCTGAAGGCGCGGATCGCCGCCATCCCTGACGACTGGTACTACTTCCTTCAGTCCTCCATTCGGGATATGATGCGCTTTTACCGCGGATTTTATCCCGCTTTTTCCATGGAGCGGTATGAAAAGCTGAAGGAGGTCTTTCAGCTGGATGAAAAACGGCCTATCCGCCGCCTCAGCAAGGGTATGCAGAAGCAGGCGGCCTTCTGGCTGGCCCTGTGCTGCATGCCGGACTACCTGATCCTGGATGAGCCGGTGGACGGTCTGGACCCGGTGATGCGCCGGCAGGTGTGGTCTCTGGTGCTGGCGGATGTGGCCCAGCGAGGCACCACGGTGCTGGTTTCTTCCCACAACCTGCGGGAGCTGGAGGACGTCTGCGACCACGTGGGCATCATGGACCACGGCCGCGTGCTGCTGGAGCGGTCCCTGGCCCAGCTGCAGGACAACATGGTAAAGCTGCAGGTGGTGTTCCCCGACGGGATGACGGAGGTGCCGTCGGACCTGCCGGTGCTCCACGCCAGCCAAATCGGCCGCATCCATACCTTCATCATGCGGATGAGCGCCCAGGAGGCAGAGGACCGTCTGGCGGCGTACAGTCCCCTGCTGGTGGACGCAGTGCCCCTGACCCTGGAGGAGATCTTTATTTATGAGCTGGGAGGTGCGGACTATGCAGTCAAAGACATCGTACTTTAACGCCACGCTGTTCCGCAAGAACCTGACCCGGTTCTGGCCGCTGTGGGGCCTGGCGTCCTTTATCGGCGCTCTGTTCCCTCTGGCGGTGCTGCTGGATATGGTGCACCGGGGCTGGAACGTCCTCTCCGCACCGGACTTCACCGGTATGTACTATGATGCGGTGAGCGCCGTGCCCGTCATCAATCTGGTCTACGCCGCCCTCTGTGCCATGGCGGTGTGGAGCTATCTATACAACGCCCGCAGCGTGGGGCTGATGCACACCCTGCCTATCCGGCGGGAAGGGCTGTTCCTCACCAACTTCCTCTCCGGCCTCTCCATGACCCTGATTCCCTACGCGGTCACCGGGGTCCTGTGCGTCGTGGTCTCCCTGTGCGGCGGGGCCTTTGACGCCAAGGGGCTGGCCGTCACCGTCCTGGCAGTGCTGGGTGAGAGCTTCTTCTACTTCTCCAGCGCCACCTTCGTGGCCTTCATCACCGGCAACGCCTTTACCATGCCGCCGCTGTACGCCCTGCTCCACTTCCTGGCGGTGCTGCTGGACTGGCTGATCTCCTCCTTCGCCCAAGGGTTCATCTTCGGCTTTTCCACTTATTACACCGGGGTGGTGGAATGGCTCTCCCCCACCGTGTATCTGGTCAACAACGTCCGGTGCGCCCGGCAGTATGTGGAGGTCCAGCAGACGTTCCCCGATGGAACGCCTTACACCTCCCGCCTTTTGACCTCCGCAGACCTGGAGAGCTTCTGGCTGATCGGCGTCTACGCCCTGGTAGGACTGGCGCTGGCTGCCCTGGCCCTCATCCTCTACCGCAGGCGCCGCAGTGAGACCGCCGGCGACGTGGTGGCCGTGGGCTGGCTGCGGCCGGTGTTCCGGTACGGTGTGGCAGGGCTCTGTGCCCTGCTGGGCGGCCAGTTCCTCTACTCCCTGTTCTGGTATGGCTTCCAGCAGGGGGAATACTACGACACGCTGCCCATGGTGGTCTGCCTGCTGGCGGCAGGGGCCATCGGGTATTACGGCGCCTCCATGCTGCTGGCCAAGGCCTTCAAGGTGTTCCGGGGCAGCTGGAAGGGCCTGGGCATTGTGCTGGCGGGCTGTGCCCTGGTCTGCTGTGTGCTGCATTTCGACCTGCTGGGTGTGGCGGACCGGGTGCCGGAGGCCTCCCAGATCCAGACCCTGGAGATCCGGATTGCCGACAACACCTACACGCTCACGCCGGAGAAGGACGCGGACCTGCTGGAGCAGGTCAGGGCCCTCCATCAAACGGTGGTTGCCGACGAATCCTATGTTCGGGAGATGGAGGCCCGCAGATCTTCCACCTGGTCTGAGGATGAGACCCCCAACACGGCATACACCGGCCTGAATCTCACCTATACTCTGAAAAGCGGCACCCGGATAGACCGCTGGTACTCCCTGCTCATTACCCGGGACCGACTGGCCCAGCCAGAGACCTATGATTATCTGCTGGACCAGTTCGTGAACAGCGATACTGTAAAAGCCCGGCGCCTCCATCTGGATGACGATTTCTGGACGGTGAGCGGCGGCAGCCTGTACATTGACACTCGTGGCGAGGGCTACGAACTGGGCAGCCGGGAGGGTGACGCCATTCTCAAGGCAGTGGGCCGGGATCTGACCGCCGGGAACTGGGGGGATTACGACTGGTTCTCCGGCGACAGCGGCAGCAGCTATGCCATGGACCTGGGGCTGGACTTTGAAAGTGCAGACAAGGAGCGTTACGACTGGATCTCTGTCCATGTGACCCCTGCCATGACGGAGACGGTGGACTGCCTGGAGCGCCTCGGCCTGGTGACGAGGGCAGATCTCGTCACCTACCGGCAGCTGTATCCGGAGGACTATGGGGCGGACGGCTCCTCCATCTGGCAGGAGGTTCCGCACACGGGTGAGAATGCGGTGGTCTACACGGAGGACACCACTTCCGCCATGGTCTCCCCGGCATGAGGGGGGCAAGAACGCGGCGGCGCCGGAATCCCCGTTTTGCCGCTTTATGCCTGCTGCTGATCTTTGCCGCTGTGGGCGCCGCCGTCTGGCTGTGGGCCGGCCGGGGCCTTCCGGGAGAGGGCGTGGAGGTGCCGGACTATGTGCAGGCGGACCTCCTCACCGTGAACCCCTGGTCCCGGCCCGGCACGCCCCTGGAGAAGATCGATGGGATTGTGATCCACTACGTGGGCAACCCCGGCACCACGGCGAAGGCCAACCGGAACTACTTTGAATCCCTGTCCTCTGGGGAGACGGAGACATACGCCTCCAGCCACTTCATCGTGGGGCTGGAGGGTGAGGTCATCCAGTGCATTCCCCTGACGGAGATCGCCTACGCCTCCAATATCCGCAACGAGGACACCGTGGCCATCGAGGTCTGCCACCCGGACGAGACCGGGGCATTCTCCCCGGCCGCCTACCAGCAGGTGGTGGAGCTGACGGCCTGGCTGTGCCGGACCTTCGATCTGGATCCGGACACTGATGTGATCCGCCACTACGACGTGACGGAGAAGCTGTGTCCCCTCTATTATGTGGAGCATCCGGATGCCTGGGATGCCTTCCGGGCAGACGTTGCAGCAGAGATGGAGCGCCAGACCGAAGTCTCCTGACACGGAGCTTCAAAAATTTTTTGGTCCTCCGTGAAACAAAACGGCATTCTTGATCGTCTTATAAAGCAGAGGGAGATTTTACATCAAAGGGGGCCTTTTTCCATGGAGCAAAATCCGGCTGCCGCCACGCTCTGGCGCATGTGGGTGGATACCAAGCGGCGCATTGTCTCCTTCCACGAGGAGAAGGACTGCCAGCTGCTGGAGTTCCGCAGCCACGAGATGTTTTTGAGCTGCGTGGACCAATACGCCTGCAAGCAATACCGTTATCAATGACCCTGCGGGGCCTTTTCGTCCATATCCCGGCGGCTTCAGCCGCCTAAGGAGGCTTTTTGATCCATGTGGCAAAAACGCGGGCCAGCACTGCTGTGTCTCCTGCTGGCCACCGCACTGACGGTCTTTGCCGCCGCCCGCTCCCCCGCCGCTCCGCCCGGCGAAGTCCCTCCTCCGCAGACGCTGGAGGAGGAATCCCTGCTCTATGAAGAGACGCCGGTCCAGATTATCTCCCTGTTGGACCTGGAGCCGGTGGATACCCGGGCGTCTGCCAATCCCGTCCGGGTGGGGGGCGGCACCCTGGACCCTGTGGACCAGGCGGAGATGGCATCCGTTCTGGCGGAATGTACATTAAAAGACAACACCATCGTCAGGCTCTACGTTACAGCGGAGGGCCTGATCGATGGCGCTTTTTTGCGCCCTGGCGCCGGGTGGATCCGATTTGCCCGCCTGTACCGCGGCGCGGACCAGGGCCCCAATTACGCGGAAACCGCCGCCCTTACCGCCTGCTCCGGTATTCTGGGGCACGATGGCTTTCTGCTGCGGACCGACGGGCACTGCTCCGGCGTTTACTCCTATGATTACTACTGGTTCGACACTGCCGGGGACTTGCAGGTCCTCACCGCCAGGATGGACCCGGTGGCCCTGGACCTGGACGGGGACGGAACGGCGGAACTGGTCTGGGAGATCGCCGAGTGGCAGGGCGCGTTTTCCTTTTACTTCCGGCGGACAGACGGCGCCATCTGTTGTGTGACGCCGTCCGAATACATCGACGCATCGGGCCTGTTCCTGGCTGCGGTGGAGCAGGAGGGGCCCGGCCCGGTCCGGCTGATCTACCGCTATCACGGCACGGACGAGGATCAGGAACAGTTCTGCGCCGTGACGTTTCGGGACGGTGCCCTGGAGATTGAGATGGACCTTGTCTATGTCCCGGCCTCGCTGGAAGACACAGTCCCCCTTTCAGATCCCACAGCTGGCGGGGCCGCCCTGCCCCATGTGTCCATTACCGGCCCCGACGGCTGGACCATGGACGGTGCCGGGGAGGCGGCCTATCTGGATCTCTGGTCCCTTCTCTGGAACAGCCCATATCCCTCCTCGAAGGGGGCGGTGATCGTCCCCACCGATGCGCCGCTGGATGCGGAGACCACCTATACCGTCACCTTCTCCGATCCGCAGGCCGGGAACTCCTTTTCCTGGTCCCTGGACGCCGAGGGCATCTGCCGCCTGGACGGCATAGAGGGCAACTGCCGGATGGTGTCCACCGGTGTCGGCTCCCTGCCCGCATACTGTCACGATGTGCTGGAGCTCTACTGCCGGGCCAGCCGCACCGCCCGGAACTATGACGCGCAGGGCCGATGGCTGGGATGGGATTTGGTCCCGGATACGGTCGCCCCGGGCTAAAACGGGTATCTTTTGCAAAAACCGCCTTGACAAACGGCGAAAATGTGATACGATAGTCCGGTAAATGGAACATTCCGGCGTGGAAAAGGACGAGTAACCGGCATCCCTCCTGCAAAGAGAGCCGCCGTTTGGTGCAAGGCGGACGGGAGCTGCGGCGAAAATCACCTTGGAGCCTCCTGCTGAAAGACGACGCGAGTAAGCGTGGACGATTGATGCCCGTTACAGCATCGGCCCGTGGCAGCGGGCTGTGAGGGGCTGTTTCCCGCAAGGGCGCAGCAGCGAGAGTGGTACCGCAGAGTGTTTGCAAACGCTTTGTCTCTTGAAAAAGAGGCAAGGCGTTTTTGTTTTCTGAAGGGATGTGTATTCTGGTGAAATGCCCAAACTGCGGAAAGGAAATGGAAGAGGGAACTCTGCACACCCGGAATTACCCTTTCTGGACGCAGCAGGAGCTCCGATTCTTTCGGGCCCCCACAGACACCGTGGAGCTGGGCCCCATTGGCGATGACACCACCAGCGTGTTTACACGGGATCCGTTCCCGGAATTTCCCCATGCCATGCTCTGCCGGGAATGCGGCCTTGTCACCTTCCCGTGCAGCTTGATTGAAACCTCCAAAAAAGATAGCAAATAGGAGCTGGAACAGGAGGAGCTTTATGAAGTGTCCGTATTGTCAGCAGCAAATGCAGGAGGGCTTTCTCAGCAGCCGCTCCCCCGTTTTCTGGTCAGAGGAGGTGTCAGGCCTTCCCCTTCCCGCCAGGAAGGGAGATTTGCTTCTGGGTGGAAAGCTGGGGCTGGTTGTCCGCCCCCGGGCTTACCTCTGCCGGAGCTGTAAAACCGTCATTACCCAATATCAATAAAAATTCAGCAAACAGAATGGAAATAGGAGGAAAGATATGGACTACAACAAGACCATCAATCTGCCCAAGACCGACTTCCCCATGCGGGCGGGCCTGCCCAAGCGGGAGCCGGAGATGCTCAAGCGCTGGCAGGAGCAGGACGTGTACAACGAGCTGCTGAAGAAGAACGAGGGCAAGCCCCTCTTCAATCTCCACGACGGCCCGCCCTTTTCCAACGGCGGCATCCACATGGGCACCGCCATGAACAAGGCCCTCAAGGATATCATCACCCGATCCTACGCCATGCGGGGCTACTACACCCCCTATATCCCCGGCTGGGACAACCACGGTATGCCCATCGAGTCCGCCATTATCAAGCAGAACAAGCTGAACCACAAGGCTATGAGCATTCCGGACTTCCGCTCCGCCTGCCATGACTTTGCCCAGCATTATGTGGGCGTGCAGATGGACGCCTTCAAGCGCATGGGCGTCATCGGCGACTGGGAGCACCCCTACCTCACCATGAACCCCGGCTTTGAGGCTGAGGAGGTGAAGGTGTTCGGTGCCATGTACAAGAAGGGCTATATCTACAAGGATTTCAAGCCCGTCTACTGGTGCCCCCACGACGAGACCGCCCTGGCGGAGGCGGAGATCGAGTATCAGGACGACCCTTGCACCACTGTGTATGTGAAGTTCCCCATGCACGACGATTGCGGAAAGCTTTCCGGTTATGACAAGCTGTTCTTCGTGATCTGGACCACCACCATCTGGACCCTGCCGGGCAACCTGGCCATCGCCCTGCATCCCGACGAGTCCTACGCTGTGGTGAAGGCCCCCAACGGCGAGGCCTATATCATGGCCGAGGCTTTGGTGGAGAAGGTCATGCACTTGGGCGGCTTCGACACCTGGGAGGTGGCGGAGACCCATCCCGGCGCCTTCTTTGAGAACATGCTGGCGGACCACCCCTTCCTGCCCAAGACCTCCCGCCTGCTGCTGGCGGATTACGTCACCATGGACTCCGGCACCGGCTGCGTCCACACGGCCCCCGGCTTCGGCGCGGATGACTACGAGACCTGCAAGCGCTACGGCGTGGAGATGGTAGTTCCCGTGGACGACCAGGGCCGCCACACGGAGTACGCCGGCAAGTACGCCGGTATGAAGACCGATGAGTCCAACCCCGTCATCCTGGCGGACATGAAGGAGAGCGGCATGCTCTTCGCCAGCGAGGACATCATCCACAGCTATCCCCACTGCTGGCGCTGCAAGGGCCCCATCATCTTCCGGGCCACGCCCCAGTGGTTCTGCTCCGTGGAGTCCTTCAAGGAACAGGCCGTCGCCGCGTGCGACGATGTGCGCTGGGTGCCCGGCTGGGGCATTGACCGGATGAAGTCCATGATCCGAGAGCGCAACGATTGGTGCATCTCCCGCCAGCGCAAGTGGGGCCTGCCCATTCCCGTGTTCTACTGCAAGGACTGCGGCAAGCCCATCTGCACCGATGAGACCATCGACGCCATCTCCAAGCTCTTCGCCGCCGAAGGCTCCAACGCCTGGTTCGCCAAGGAGGCGGAGGAGATCCTGCCGGAGGGCTTCGCCTGCCCCCACTGCGGTGCCAAAGCCGGCTTCACCAAGGAGACCGATACCCTGGACGGCTGGTTCGACTCCGGTTCCTCCCACTTCGCCGCCATGAAGAAGGACCAGGGCTTCTGGCCCGCCACCATGTATCTGGAGGGCCTGGACCAGTACCGCGGCTGGTTCCAGTCGGCGCTGCTGACCGCCGTGGGCGCCTTCGGCCAGGGCGCGCCCTTCAAGGAGTGCGTCACCCACGGCTGGACCGTGGACGGCGAGGGCAGAGCCATGCACAAGTCCCTGGGCAATGGCATGGACCCGGCAGAGATCATCAACCAGTATGGCGCGGACCTGCTGCGCCTGTGGGCCGCCAGCGCCGACTACCACGCCGACGTCCGCTGCTCTCACGAGATCTTCAAGCAGCTCAGCCAGAACTACCTCAAGTTCCGCAACACCGCCCGGTACTGCCTGGGCAATCTGGACGGCTTTGACGCCGACCAGCTGACGGCGCCCGCGGAGATGGAGGAACTGGACCGCTGGGCCGTCACCCGCCTGAACGCCCTGATGGAGAAGTGCGCCAAGGCGTACAACGACTATGAGTTCCTGGTGGTCACCCACGCGGTGAACGACTTCTGCGTGGTGGACATGTCCAACTTCTATCTGGACATCATCAAGGACCGTCTGTACTGCGAGGAAAAGGACGGCGCCAAGCGCCGCAGCGCCCAGACCGCCCTGTTCCTGATTCTGGACACCATGACCAAGCTGATGGCCCCCATCCTGTGCTTCACCTGCGATGAGATCTGGCTCTCTATGCCCCACCGCAGCGGCGACGATGGTCGGAACGTGGTGTTCAACGACATGAACAAGCCCTTCACCGACTACGCCCTGGATGAGACCGCCATGGAGAAGTGGTCCGCCGTGGAAAAGCTGCGCGACGACGTGAACGCCGTGCTGGAGGCCGCCCGGGCCGAGAAGAAAATCGGCAAGGCCCTGGAGGCCCACGTGGCCCTCCACGCTGGGGACGACGCGGCGTCTGCCGCCCTGGTGCAGGTGATGGGCCTGAACCTGGCAGAGCTCTTCATCGTCTCCGACTGCCAGGTCTCCAGTGCGGAGCCCGATGCCGCCTCCACTGTGGGCCAGGGTGCCAACTTCCCCGGCCTCACCGTGGAAGTCAGCGAGGCCAGAGGCGACAAGTGCGAGCGGTGCTGGATGCACAGCCCCACTGTGGGCGCCGACGCGGATCACCCCACCCTCTGCGCCCGCTGCGCCGCCGTGGTGCGGAAACTCCCCCAGTTCTGACCATCCGAAAACAGCAGTCAAAAAGGTCCCGGCCATTGGCCGGGACCTTTTTCCATGTCGATTCAATTCCCCCGGGCACGTTCCTTTTTCAGCTTCCGGATATCCTCTCCCGCAAAGGGCAGCAGGGTATATTCCCCTTCAATCCGGGAGGCGATCTGGGGCGTGTACCGCCGGGCCAGCTCTCCCGGCGTCAGGTTTGTGCTGATGATGGTGGAGCGGCGCTCCATCTGGCGGGTGTTGACAATCTGGTACAGGGCGCTCTGAACGAAGGATGTGGTCATCTCGGATCCCAGATCGTCCAGAATCAGCAGATCGCAGTTCAGCACCCGCTCCACGTGGTCGTCGGCCTCCTCTTCCCGGGTGAACTTCTGCTGCTCGAATTGTGCAAAGATGTGGCCCGCGGTGTCATAAACCACCGAATGCCCCTTCTCGCTGACCTCCCGGGCAATGGCGGCGGAGAGGTGGGTCTTTCCCAGTCCGGGTGCGCCGAAGAGCAGGAGGTTCGCCGGGCGCTTGCCGAACTGGTGGGCAAAATCCGCGCAGATGTCGTAGATCATCTCCATGTGCTGCCGGACGGTGATGCCGATGTTCGGGCCATAGCGGTCCGGGTACCAGTCTGTGGAGAAGGTGTCAAAGCTCTGGTGCCCCAGGTCCAGCATCCGGGACAGCTCCTTCTGCTGCTCCCGGGCGTAATAGCCCCGCAGGCAGCGGCACACCCGGCCGTTGCGGTAGCCCGTGTCCCCGCAGAGGGCGCAGGCGGGCGTCTCCTCCAGAGCATCCTCCGGCAGGCCCATCTTCTGCAGAAGCTCCCGCTTCTCTGCCTGGAGGCTCAGATTTTCATCCCGCAGCACTGCCACCGCGGACCGGGGGTCCGTGCCGTGGCGGAGCGCACTGGTGATGATGCGGCTCATGGTGGAGCGAAGCTCCCCGTCGATCTCCCGCAGGCGGGGCTGGCGGGCAAAAATCCGTTCCCGCCGCTCCTGATACTGGGCCTGCCGCCTCTGGCGGTCCTCCTCGAACCGCTGGAGGGCCAAGCGCATCACCTTTCCGTCATACGCCACCGCTCATCACCTCCTGTTCCGATGCAGCTCCTGCATATATCTGCGCATCTCCGTCTCCGTGTCCCTGGGGGACTGCTGGTCCCCCCTGCGGGCCGCCGGGCGGTCCCCCGCCTGAATCTCCTCCACCGTGTGGAGGCCCGCCTCGTTCCACTTCTTCAAAATGCCGTTGCAATAGGCCCACTTCAGCTCATGGCACTTCAGCACCGTTTTGTCATAGGCCAGGGCCACGGCCTCCGGGCCAAAGCCCATCTCCTGCCAGGCGAGGATGTACTTCTCCTCCGAAGGCGCGGGGGGCCGGTCCCCCAGCTGCAGCGCCTTCATATACTGGGGCAGGACCCCCTGGCGCTGGGCATAGGTCCGGAGATAGGCATCCGCCGCCGCCTGGGTGTCGATCCCCATGCGGGCCCAGGCGTAGCCCTCCTTTTCGATCTGCTTCATGCCGGGGCGGCGGCCCTCGCCGAATCGGCGCTGCACCCGCTCTACACAGTGGCACACCAGCAGATAGACCACGCCTTCCGGCAGGCCCAGATAGTCCGTCAGTCCCAGCAGGATCCCCACGTCCGGGGTGGTCAGCTTTTTGCCCAGCTTCACCTCCACCTGCCGGGTGAGGGCCTGGAACGCCTTGCTGTGCTCCAGCCGCTCCGCCACGTCGGCGCGCTGATAGACGGGCCGCTCCTCCGCCGGGGCGGGCGGCGTCTCCGCGGGGGCCACCAGGCCCAGCTCCCGCAGGGCGGTCTCCGCCGCCTCGATGCGGCCGCGGTCCCACCGCAGCTCCCCGGCCAGGGACCGGGGCGGTACCGTGCCCTGCCGCCGCAGCAGCGCCAGATACAGCAGCGCCGCATCCCCGTCGCCCCGGTCCAGCAGCCGCTTCACCGTGGCCGCGGACAGGGTGACGCTCTCATCCCCGGTATGTACCAGACAGCTGGGCATCCTCCGCTCCTCCCCTCTTTTTGAACTTCCCCTATTCTACACGATTTTCCCCGGCAGGACAAGCCCCGGCGGAAAAAGTCCGCACCTGCCCCAGCTTCTGGCGGAAATGTGAATTTTTTTAAAACCTCCCGTTTTTCTGTGGCGCTGTCTTTTTTCCTATGATATACTATAATTTATGATAATGGGCGGCATCTGCCCTGCCGCTGATCAATCTACCGACGAGGGGGAAGTTGTTTATGGCAAATCGCGTGGTCATCAACATCTGCGGGGAGGAGCTCACCTTCATTGCGGAGGAGTCCTCTTCTTACATGCAGCGGGTGGGCGCCTACGTCAATGATAAAATGGCGGAGGTCCTGGACAGCTCCAAAGTGGGCCGCACGGATGCCGCCGTCCTCACCGCCGTCAACATTGCCGACGAGCTCTTCAAGGCCCAGGCCGCGGCGGAGCAGCTCCGGGGCCAGATCAAGGGGTATCTGGACGAGGCCGGCAGGGCCCAGAGCGAGGCCAGCGAGCTGAAGCGGGAGGTCTTCCGCCTCCAGCAGAAGCTGGACGCCCAGGCCCGGAAGGACCGGGGATGAGGCCGGAGCTGCTGGCCCCCGCCGGTTCGCCGGAGGCTCTGCGGGCGGCGGTCCAGAACGGCGCGGACGCGGTGTACCTGGGCTGGGGCGCCTTCAACGCCCGTAGGGGCGCGAAAAATTTTTCTGATGAGGAGTTCGCCGCCGCCCTGGCCTACTGCCACGAGCGGGGGGTCCGGGTCTTTCTGACGCTGAACACCCTGGTGACGGACCGGGAGCTGCCCCAGGCGCTGGAGACAGCCGTTCAGGCCGGCCGCCTGGGGGTGGACGCGGTGCTGGTGCAGGACTGGGGGCTGTTCGGCCTGCTGCGCCGGACGCTGCCGGATCTGCCCCTCCACGCCAGCACCCAGATGAGCCTGTTCACCTCCGGCGGTGCCCGGGAGATCGCCGCCGACGGCTGCGAGCGGGTGGTCATTGCCCGGGAGTGTTCGGCGGAGGACACCCGTACGATCTGTGAAAACTGCCCTGTGGAAGTGGAGGTCTTTGCCCACGGGGCGCTGTGCATGTGCTACTCCGGCCAGTGCGGGATGAGCGCCCTGATCGGGGGCCGCTCCGGAAACCGGGGCCGCTGCGCCCAGCCCTGCCGCCTGCCCTACGGGGTTAACGCCCCCGCCAAAAAGGCATATCCCCTGAGCCTGAAAGACAGCTGTCTGGCCGGACGGCTGGAGGAGATGGGGGCCATGGGCGTATCCTGCGTGAAGCTGGAGGGCCGCATGAAGCGGCCGGAGTATGTGGCCGTCATCACCCGCATCTACGCCCGCCTGCTGGAGGAGGGCCGTGGTCCCACCGCCGACGAGCGGGCGGAGCTGGAGCAGGCCTTCTCCCGGTCCGGCTTCACCGACTGGTACTGGCAGGGCAAACACGGCGCTGCCATGTTCGGGACCCGTCCGGAGAACGCTCCGGACCCCAAGGACCTCTTTGAGGAGGCCCGCCGGGCCTATGAACGGGACAGCCTGCGGACGGTGCCGGTGGATCTCTCCTGCTCCGTTTCCGCGGGGGTGCCCTGCACCCTGACTGTGTCGGACCGGGACGGCCACAGCGTCACGGTCACCGGCCCGGTGCCGGAGGCCGCCCGGACCCGGGCCCTGGATGGACTGGAGCTGGAAGCCCGCCTCCGCAAGACCGGCGGCACCGCCTACCGCTGCGACACCGTGGTCACCCTGGTAGATGAGGGGCTGTCCCTCTCCGCCAGTGCCGTCAATGCCCTGCGGCGGGATGCGCTGGCGGCTCTCACCGCCGCCCGCACTGCGCCGCCCAAGCGCCGGGAGCTGCCGGTGCCGCCCCTGCCGGAGGCCGACTGCACAGCGGAGGCGCCCCGGCTCACCATTTCCGTGACCCGGCTGGAGCAGCTCTCCCCCGCCCTGCTGGAGCTGGGCTGCCCGGCCCGGGTCTATATCCCGCTGGAAGAGGTCTCCCGGCTGGAATCTCTCCCGGGAGAAGGCCCGGAGTGGTGCGCCGTTCTGCCCCGGGTCTGGCGGGACCGGGACGAGCCTGCGCTCCGCACCTTGCTGGAGCGGGCCCGGGCTCTGGGCTTTACCGGTGTTCTGATCGGAAATCTGGGCCATCTGCCCCTGGTGCGGGGCCTGGACTTCCATCTCTACGGCGATTACGGCCTGAATGTGTTCAATTCCCGGTCCCTGGCCTATCTGAAGGACAAGGAGCTGGAGAGCGCCTGCGTGTCCTTTGAGCTGCGGTTCGCCCAGATCCGGGATCTGAAAAAGGTGCTGCGGGCGGAGGCCATTGTCTACGGCCGCCTGCCCCTGATGATTACGGAGAACTGCCTGGTGCAGAACGAGACCGGCTGCCGCCTGGACCGGCAGGGCCTTTGTGTCCCGGAGGACGGCCCCTGCCGCTGCGGCCAGCCCAATGTTCTGGTCGACCGCACCGGCGCCGCTTTTCCCCTGCTACCCGCCTACGGCCACCGGACGGAAATCCAGAACAGCAAGCCGCTGTATCTGGCGGACCGGCCGGAGCACCGCAGGCTGGGACTGGCCTATGCCCGTCTCCGCTTCACCACGGAGACAGCGGAGGAGTGCGTGTCCGTCGTGCAAAACTATCTGGATGCCGCGCCCGCCGCGGGGGATTTCACCCGGGGGCTTTACGAACGGGGAGTTGAATAATCAAATGGCAGCCTGTATAGATACCCGCTGGTTTTGGACCCTTTTGATCCTTACCCTCTGCGGAGAGTTTCTGCTTCCCTGCCTGCTGGCCCGGAAGGATCCAGCCTATCGGCCTGGAACCATGGCGGTCAGCGTTCTGGGCAGAAGGGGCGGTCCCGTGGCCCGTGTCTACCGCCTGTGGCTGGCGTGGCTGGGGATATGGCTTTTGACCACTGCCGCCGTCTACGCCGTCGGCGCGGCGCCGGCCTCCCGGTGGCTGGCGGCGGGATTGGCCGTGTCCCTGGGCGGCTTCGCCCTGGGCGCCGGTATCCTGGCTGCCCTGTTTCCCACCGGGCTCACCAAAGATCTGTCGGATCGCTCTGCCCTGATCCACGGCATTGCCTCTGCCCTGGGCTTTTTCGCCCTGCTGTTCCTACCCCTCTGGCGGGCGCTGCTGGCGCTGGAGACAGACTCCCCGGTTATGGCGTGGGCCTGCTTTGCCGCCCTGGGGCTGGCGCTGGTATTCTTCACGCTGTTTGTCCTCTCGGACAAAGACCGCTTCCAGGGCACGGCTGTGGCCCGTGAGGGTCTTTGGGAACAGCTCTGCCTGGCGGCCATGTATGTTCCCTTGTTGCTGGATGCAATCGTCCACCTGATTTCCGCCCCCTGAGCTGTACAGCCCTCCGCACGGAACCTTACACTGATAAAAGCAGGGATGCATCTGTCCGCCCATCAGCGGGACTTGTCTCCTGCATCCAATGGGGTTAACCGCCTGAAAGCATCATATTTCCTATACAATTCATAAATTTTATTCTATATTATACAAACCGTATTTATTTTGGAGTTTGACATGGAAGAGATCAAGGTAAAATATTTCACAGATGACATCGACGAGCTGTGCTACGTGGAGGGCAAGTCCGACTGGATCGACCTACATGCGGCGGAAACCGTGACTATGAAGGCCGGGGAGTTCCGGCTGATCCCCTTGGGGGTGGCCATCGCCCTGCCGGAGGGGTATGAAGCCCACATCGTCCCCCGCAGCTCCACCTTTAAGAATTACGGCATTCTGCAGACCAACTCCATGGGCGTGGTAGACTACACCTACCGGGGCGACGGTGACCAGTGGCGGATGCCCGCCTACGCCACCCGGGATGTGACCATTGAGAAAAACGCCCGGATCTGCCAGTTCCGCATCATGAAAAACCAGCCCCGGCTGACCTTCACCAAAGTGGAGCATCTGGACGGCCCCGACCGGGGCGGCTTCGGCTCCACCGGAAAGTGAGGGCGCGGCCATGGCAAAGATCGTACTGGCCTCCGGCTCTCCCCGGCGGCAGGAGCTGCTCCAGCGCATCGGCATCACGGACTTCGACATCCGGGTCCCCCGGACGGAGGAAACCTATCCCGCCGGCCTCTCCCCCCGGGAGACGGTGGAGTACATCTCCCGGGAGAAGTCCGACGCGGCCGCCGCTCTCTGCACACCGGAGGAAATCATCATCACTGCCGACACCATGGTGTTTCTGGACGACCAGCGTCTCGGCAAGCCTGTGGACGAGGCGGACGCCCTGCGGATGCTGACGGCCCTCCAGGGCCGCCGCCACACGGTATGCACCGGCGTCACCGTCCGCCGGGGCGGCGAGATCCTGACGGAAAGCGCGTCCACCGACGTGTATTTCCGCCCTGCCGCGGAGGCGGAGCTCCGGGGCTACATCCGCACCGGCGAGCCCATGGACAAGGCCGGGGCCTACGGCGTCCAGGGGCTGGGTGCCCTTCTGGTGGAGCGGCTGGACGGTGACTTTTTCAACGTGATGGGTCTGCCGGTCCTGCGCTTGAGCCGGATGCTGGAGCGGTTCGGCGTCCATTTCTTCTGCTGACCAACGATCAGGAGGGTTTCCTTTGAAGAAATTTTTTCGGGAACACGGCATCTGGGTCCTGTTCGCCACGGCGGTGATCGCCGTGAGCCTGTCCCTCATGTCCTTTTTCTCCAACACCTCCTCTCCCCTGTCCAATCTGGCGGGGATCATCGCCTCCCCCTTCCGGTCGGCCTACACCGCTGTAACAGGCTGGATCACAGACAAGCAGAACTACTATCAGGACGTCACCGCCCTGGAGGAGGAGAACGCCGCCCTGCGGCGGGAAAACGCCATCCTCAAGGCCCAGAACCGCCTGGCTCAGACCAACAATGAGGAAAACGCCCGCCTGCGGGATCTGCTGAACCTGCGGCCCCAGAACTATGACCTGGAGCTGGAGACGGCCTCCGTCACGGAGCGCACGGTCACCAACTGGACCTCCTCCCTGACACTGAACATCGGCACGGATCACGGTGTCGAAGTGAACGACTGCGTCATCGACGAGACGTATGCCCTGGTGGGTGTGGTCAGCGAAGTGGGACTCAACTGGTGCACGGTCCTCACCATCGTGGACACGGACACCTCCCTGGGCGCCCAGGTGTTCCGCACCAAGGACCTGGGGCTGGCGGTGGGCGACTTCTCCCTGATGCGGGAGAACCGCCTGCGGCTGGACTATCTGCCCGCGGACTGTCAGCTGCTGGGCGGCGATCTGGTGGTCACCTCCGGCCTGGGCGGGTATTATCCCTCCGGCCTCTCTGTCGGCACAGTGGAGGAGGTGCAGCTCAGCGACTCCGGCGCCGCCTCCTACGCGGTGCTGGAACCCGCCGCCGACTTTGACAGTCTGGTGGAGGTCTTCGTCATCAAATCCTTTGACATCCAGACCTGATGGGACGGATGTCCCCACCTGTTCGGAAAGGAGGCTCCGGCATTGCTGGCGCGGAATGAGACCATTTTCAAATGGGCCCTGTATGCCGGGGCCACGGCAGTGTTCTTCCTGCTCCAGGGGGCGGTGCTCCAGCGGATCACCCTCTGGGGCGTCATTCCCTTTGTGTTCCCCATCCTGGTGGCGGTCCTGGGTATGTATGAGGGTCCCCTCCCCGCCTCCGTCTACGCCCTGACGGTGGGAGTGCTGTGCGACCTGCTGCTGCCGGCGTCCATCCCCTGCTTTTACACCCTGATCTTTCCCGCGGCGGGGCTATGCGCGGCGCTGATCTCCCAGAGCCTGCTGCCGGCAGGCTTTCTCTGTGGGGTGGTCACCTCCGTGCTCTCCTTCCTCCTTACAGACGCCTTTCACTGTATCGTGCTGTGGGCTGGGGGGAAAGCCGCCTGGGCTGCGGGGGCCCAGGTCTTCCTGCGGGAGGTCTGCGTCTCCATCCTGCTGGTGGTCCCGGTGGTGCTGCTGTTCTCTGCCGTGTTCCGCCGCACCCACCTGGACGACTGAGAAGGAGGCTGTCTATGGACCATAAGGAAGCCCATCATCTGCGCCTGTATGTTCTGGCAGCCCTGTTTTTCATTGTGGCTGCGGTCTACATCGGGGTCCTGTACGACACGCAGGTGAACAATTACGACTATTACTACGCCAGCTCCGTCCGCAGCATCGCCCGGTCGGAGACCGTGGAGGCCGCCCGGGGCAATATCACCGACCGAAACGGCAAGGTGCTGGTGTCCAGCCGCTCCTCCTACAACCTGACCTTTGACGCCTCCCTGCTGGAGAAGGACGAAGATGCCAACGAGTCCCTCCTGCGGCTGCTGCAGCTGTGTCAGAGCCGGGGGATCAACTGGGTGGATTCTCTGCCCATCTCCCGCTCCGCCCCCTTCGCCTACACCATCGACTCCCTGGACAGCGCCGCCAGGAGCCGCTTTCTCACCTATCTGAAGGATCTGGACGAGGCCGCGAACGCCCTGGCCGCCTATCTGCTGGAGCATCCTGCCCTGCTGGAGACCACGGACGAGGAGGGCAACAGGGAAAACCCCGCCGACGACATCCTGGCGGATGAGGAGCTGGATCAGGCCGGCAAGGCCCAGGCCCTGCTGGAGGAGCTGACCTCCAGTCAGCTGACCGGCGCCATGCTGGAAGGGTCCGGTCTCTCCGCCACGCGGCTGATCGCCCTGATGCGGAAGGATTTCGGCCTCTCCGCCTCTTTTTCCGTGGAGGAGGCCCAGCTGGTGCTGGGCGTCCAGTACGAGATCCGCAGCCGAAATCTCGCCAGGACGGACCCCTATGTGCTGGCGGAGGATATCGATGCGGAGCTGATCTCCCTGCTGAACGACGGCGACTACGCCGGAGCCAAGATCACCCCCTCCTCCGTACGGGAGTACGAGACGACCTACGGGGCGCATATCCTGGGGTATCTCGGAAAAATCAACGACAGTGCGGAAAAGGAGGCCCTGGGCGAGGGATATAACTGGAACGACTATGTGGGCAAGGACGGCGTGGAGGCGGCCTTTGAATCCCATCTCAAGGGCACCGACGGCACCCGGGTGGTCTCCCTGAACGAGGACGGCAAGATCACCGGCGAGTATTACTCCAAGGAGCCGGTGCCCGGCAACACTGTGGAGCTGACCATCGACCTGGACCTCCAGCAGGCGGCGGAGGACGCCCTGGCCGCCACCATCACCCGGATGACCGGGGAGGATGGGGATGAGACCCGGGGCGGCGCCGTGGCGGTGGTACAGGTGGGCACGGGGGAAGTTCTGGCCCTGGCCTCTTATCCCACCTATGATCTCTCCACATTTCGACAGAGCAGCATTTACGCGGCTCTCTACAATGACCCTGCCCGCCCCTTCACAAACCGCGCCACCAACGGGACGTACGTCCCCGGCTCCACCATCAAGCCCCTGACGGCCGTGGCCGCGCTGGAGGAGGGGATCACCACTCCCACCCGGGAGATCTACTCTCCCAGCCGGTGGGTCTATCCCAACGACCCCACCCACAGCGGCGCCAACTGCGCCGGCGGCAACCACGGTCTCATTAATGTGACGGAGGCCATCACCAAGTCCTGCAACTACTTCTTCGCGGAGATGGGATACCGAATGGGCATGGACACCTTCCGGGAGTATCTGCAGGCCTTCGGCCTGGGAGAGCACACCGGCATTGAGATTGGTGATTACGCCGGTACCTTGCCCAGCAATGAGGCGGGCCACGACCAGACCCCCTGGGCCACCTTCGGCCAGGCCAACCAGCTCTACTCGCCCCTCCAGCTTGCCAACTACATCGCCACACTGGCCTCCGGCGGACAGCACTGCAAGGCCCACCTGCTGAAGGCCGTGAAGTCCTATGACAATACGGAGGTCCTGGCTGTGGGCGACACGGCGCCCACCAACGTGGTCTCCATGCAGGATTCCACGCTAGAGGCGGTGAAAAAGGGCATGCTGGGCTACACCCAGCCCGGCGGCTCTGTTTACAATGCCTTCCGGAACTGCGTGGTCACTGCCGGCGCCAAGACCGGCACCTCCGAGCTGGGCGGCAACCAGACCGAAAACGGCGTCTTCGTTTGCTTCGCCCCTTATGACGATCCGGAGATCGCCGTGGCCATCGTCATTGAGCACGCCACCTGGGGCTCCAATCTGGCCACCACGGGCGTGGATATTCTCAACGCTTACTTTACCGCCGACGAGACCGGCAGTGCCGTCACCGGCGAAAACCAACTGCTTCCGTAAGGAGACGCATCCCCATGAGCGAACCCTTTGTCTTTGATCCCCGCTGCGACCTGTGCAAGGAGCCCTTCGGCGCCGTCCCCTGCGGAACGGCGGTCACCTTTCACTGCCGCCCCCTGGCCACGGAGGGCTTTTCCCACTGCGCACTGGTCCTCTCCTGTGAGTTTTCCGGCACGCAGCGGGAGCAGGAACTACCCCTGGAGGGCCCCGCAGGCGAGCGGCTTTGCTTTTCCGGCACACTGACCGCGCCGGAGCTGCCCGATCTTCTCTGGTATCACTTCCGCTTCTGGCGGGAGGACGGCACCGGCTGTCTGCTGGACAAGACCGGCTACCGCAGTGACGGACAGGCCGTGTCCTGGCAGCTGACGGTCTACCAGGAAAGCCGTACGCCCGGCTGGTTTGGGGCAGGTGTGGCATACCAAATTTTTCCAGATCGTTTCTGCCGTCTGGCACTCGTGGACTCTGCGGGTCTGGTTGGACGGCGCTGGGTCCACGAGGACTGGGATGACACGCCGGAGTGGCGGCCGGATCCGGATGGGGAGATCCGCAACCGGGACTTCTTTGGTGGCACTCTGGCGGGGATCACGTCGAAACTGGACGATTTGAAAGCCCTTGGTGTCACCACACTGTACCTCTGCCCCATTTTCGAGTCCGCCTCCAACCACCGTTATAACACAGCGGACTATACCCGCATCGACCCCATGCTGGGCACGGAGGCCGATTTCCGCGCTCTCTGCGCCCAGGCCCGACAGCGGGGGATGCGGGTGATTTTGGACGGCGTGTTCAACCACACCGGATCCCAGAGCATGTACTTCAATGCCGACGGCTATTACCCCACCCTGGGCGCAGCCCAGAGCCAGGACTCTCCCTGGTACAGCTGGTACCGGTTCCACCACTGGCCGGATTCCTACGACTCCTGGTGGGGCATCCGCACTCTGCCAGCGGTGGAGGAGTCCTCTCCCTCTTATGTGGATTTCATCATTGACGGCAAGGACTCCATTATCCGCCGGTGGCTGCGTGCCGGAGCTTCCGGCTGGCGACTGGATGTGGCGGATGAGCTGCCGGACTGGTTTCTGGAGAAGATCCGCGCCGCCATGGAGGAGACGGCCCCTGACAGCATCCTGATCGGCGAGGTGTGGGAGGACGGCTCCAATAAGATCGCCTACTCCCAGCGGCGGCGGTATCTGCTGGGCAGTGAGACCCACGGGCTGATGAACTACCCCTTCCGCACGGCGCTGCTGGCCTATGTCTCCGGCGGGGATGCCGATGACTTTCGGGAGGCCATGGAGACCCTGCGGGAGAACTATCCTCCGGCGGCCTTTTACTCCGCCATGAACTTTTTGGGCACCCACGATACCCCCCGCATCCTGACGCTGCTGGGTGCGGACCGAACGCCGGACACCAAGGCGGAGCGGGCCTCCTACCGGCTTTTGCCCCGGGAGCGGGCAGCGGGCATCGCCAAGCTGCGGCTGGCGGCGCTGGTGCTGTTCACCTTCCCCGGCTCTCCCATGATCTATTACGGGGATGAGGCCGGGATGGAGGGCTTTGAGGACCCTCTGAATCGGGGAACCTACCCCTGGGGCCGGGAAGACCGGGACCTGCTGGCGTGGTTCACCCGGCTGGGTGCCCTGCGGAATGCGTATCCAGCCCTGCAGTCCGGCACCATCTCCTGGCTCTACACCGCAGGTCCTTTGTTGATTTTTGCCCGGCAGGACGGTGACCAGCGGCTGACCACAGCCGTCAACGCCTCACCGGACTCCCACACTGTCACACTGCTGTGGGAAGGCGCTGGCCCCACTGATCTCCTCACCGGAGATACTCTCCCCTGTTCCGGCGGTGTTCTGCACTTGCAGCTGCCGCCCTGGGGCTGCCGTCTTTTGCTGTGACCGGCTGCGGATGTTTCACGTGAAACATCCGCGGCTCTTTTTCTGCCGTTTGTTTCACGTGAAACATTTTCTCTTCCTTTTCTCTGCTTTTCCGCTTTTCTCCTTGCAACGGCCGTCCACGCTTGCTATAATAAATGAGCATAAGCATTTCTACCTTATTGGGTATTTTCAGAAAGTAGGTGCCCACGTGGCAAAAACCATTGCGATTGTGAATCAAAAAGGCGGCGTGGGGAAAACAACCACCTGTGTGAATCTCGCCGCGGCCTTGACGGAGGCCGGGCAGCGCATCCTCCTGTGTGATTTTGATCCTCAGGCCAATTCCACTTCTGGAATGGGCGTGGACAAGACGGTCTCCAAGGGAATCTACGATGCCCTGATCGGCGAAGTGCCGGTGGAGGACGCCCTGGTGCACACCAAATACGGCGATGTTCTCCCCTCCAACAAGGCGCTGGCCGGCGCCGGGATCGAACTGATCGGCATGGAGCGCCGGGAATTCCTTCTGCGGGACGCGCTGGACAAGGTAAAAGATCGCTACGACTTCCTGTTCATCGACTGCCCCCCCTCTCTGGAACTGCTGACGCTGAACGCCCTCTGCGCCGCGGACGCCATCCTGGTGCCGGTGCAGGGCGAATACTACGCTCTGGAGGGCCTCAGCGATCTGATGAATACGGTGCGGATCGTCCGCAGGTCCCTGAATCCCCGGCTGGAGCTGGACGGCGTGCTGCTGACCATGTTTGACG
>NZ_JAOQKG010000006.1:164438-234742 GCF_025567605.1 Oscillibacter acetigenes
ATTGAAGGCGGAGAGCACCGGCAGCCTGTACCTGCCCATTTCCCAGGTGGAAAGCTGTTCCTCCCAGCCCCGCAAGCACTTTGACGAGGCATCCCTGGCAGAGCTGGCCGACTCCATCCGAGAGCACGGTATCATCCAGCCTCTTACCGTCCGGAAGCTGGCCTCCGGCTACTATCAGATCATCGCCGGAGAGCGGCGCTGGCGGGCTGCGCGGCTGGCGGGCCTTCAGGAAGTGCCCGTCATTGTCATGGAGGCCGATGACCGCAAGGCCGCCGAGCTGGCCATGATCGAAAACCTCCAGCGGGAGGATCTGAACCCCATAGAGGAAGCCGCTGGCTTCCAGTCCCTGATGGAAACGTATCACATGACCCAGGCGGAGGCCGCGTCCCGAGTGGGCAAATCCCGCAGCGCCGTGGCCAACGCGCTGCGGCTGCTGTCCCTGACGCCGCCGGTGGCCAAGCTGGTGGAGGAGGGAAAGCTCTCCGCCGGTCACGCTCGGGCGCTGCTGCCCCTCTCCCCCGCCCTGCAGGAAAACGCCGCTGGCGCCGTGATCTCCGGCGGCCTCTCTGTCCGCCAGACGGAGGCCCTGGCCAAGCGGCTGAGTCTGGAAAAGCCGGAAAAAGCCCCCGCACCGAAGGGAATCGACTATGCTGCGGAGGCGCAGAAGGAGTTGAGCTCCAAGCTGGGCCGGGGGGTGCGGATCGTCACCGGCCGCAAAAAGGGCCGGATTGAGCTGGAATACTACGGCATTGACGACCTCAACGACCTGCTGGAGGCCCTGGCGATGCTCCGGGCAAAGCAAACGAAAACCCCCTGATTGGGAAAGGATGATCTGCCATGAAATTTGAAAAGCGCAGCGGAGACGAAGCGGAGACACCCTCCTCTGCTCCGGAGGAAACGCCCTCCACCGGGAAAAAGCCCGTTGTCATCTATATCATGATCCTGTTCATCGTGGCCTTTCTGCTGATGGCGCTGTCCTTTCTAATGCACCAGCGGAGCAACTCCGAGGTGCTTGGGGAGCTTCAGGACTCCGTCACTGCCATGCAGGAGGTACAGGCCACGCAGGACGCCCTGCTGGACCTGCAAAACCAGCTGGATGAAGCCCAGACCACCATCGACGCGCTGGAGTCCTCCGCAGAGGAAACTGACGCCGCCTTGGCGGAGGCCCAGCGGGAGAACCAGGCACTGCTGGCTCTGTACACCATTCAGCAGCAGTATTCTGCGGGAGATCTGGCGGGCTGTCAAGCCAGCATCGACGCCTTCGAGGCGTCTGAATACCGGGACGCACTGCCTGAGACTGCTGAGGAGGGTGTCACCCCTCCCTCCCAGCGGTATGCGCAGCTAAAGGAAGCAGCAGAGGCCCGTTGAGCAGTCAACGGCTGGCCATTGTTTCACGTGAAACATGCAACATCAATAAATTGAGGAGAGAATCATCATGCTGGATATCAAATTTATCCGGGAGAATCCGGATGCCGTCCGTGAAAATATCAAAAAGAAGTTTCAGGATGCCAAGCTTCCCCTGGTAGACGAAGTCCTGGACCTGGACTCCAAGCGCCGGGCCGCCATTGCGGAGGCGGATCAGCTCCGCTCCAACCGAAACACACTCAGCAAGCAGATCGGCATGCTGATGGGCCAGGCCAAAAAGGACCCCGCCAAGCTGGCGGAGGCCGAGGCTGTCAAGCAGCAGGTGAAGGAACAGGCGGACCGCTTGGCAGAGCTGGAGAAACAGGAGACGGAGCTGGAGGAAAAGCTCCATCACAATATGCTGCTGATCCCCCAGATGATCGATTCCTCCGTGCCCATCGGCAAGGATGACAGCGAAAATGTAGAGGTCCAGCGGTTCGGAGCATGTGAAGTCCCCGACTTCCCCATTCCCTACCACGTGGATATCATGGAGTCCTTCAACGGCATCGACCTGGATGCCGCCGGGCGGGTCTCCGGCAGCGGCTTTTACTACCTGCTGGGCGACATTGCCCGGCTCCATGAGGCGGTGCTGGCCTACGGCCGGGACTTCATGATCGACAAGGGCTTCACCTACTGCATCCCCCCCTTCATGATCCACGGCAACGTGGTGGAAGGCGTTATGAGCCAGACAGACATGGACGGCATGATGTACAAGATCGAAGGGGAGGACCTGTACCTGATCGGCACCAGCGAGCACTCCATGATCGGCCGGTTCATTGACCAGATCCTGCCGGCTGAGAGCCTGCCCCAGACCCTTACCTCCTACTCCCCCTGTTTCCGCAAGGAGAAAGGTGCCCACGGCATCGAGGAGCGTGGCATCTACCGCATCCACCAGTTTGAAAAGCAGGAGATGATCGTAGTCTGTAAGCCCGAGGAGTCCAAGGACTGGTATGAGAAGCTGTGGCGGATGTCCGTGGAGCTGTTCCGCTCTCTGGATATTCCGGTGCGGCAGCTGGAGTGCTGCTCCGGCGACCTGGCAGATCTAAAGGTCAAGTCCTGCGATATCGAGGCCTGGTCTCCCCGCCAGCAGAAGTTCTTTGAGGTGTGCTCCTGCTCCAATCTGGGGGACGCCCAGGCCCGCCGTCTGCGCATCCGCTATAAGGATGAAAATGGCAAAATGCAGCTGTGCCACACCCTGAATAACACCTGCGTGGCCCCGCCCCGGATGCTGATCGCCTTCCTGGAGAACAACCTCCAGGCCGACGGCACTGTCCGCATCCCCCAGGTCCTGCGGCCCTATATGGGCGGCAAGGAATTGCTGGTCCCCGCGGAAAAATCCAATTTGTAATTTTTTGTTTTATTTATACAAATCGTTGAACCCGTTTCCAGCCGTTGGAGCGGCGCGCAGCCCTGCTCCGGATCATTCGGTGCCCCTCCAGCGGCTCCATTCGGGTCAAATCTCTGAAAGCCTTGGGCTCCAATGGTTACAGCATACGTACACAGGCGCCCATTCATTTCACACAGGAGAGTCCCATGACTGAACTTACCAAAAAGACCACCGGCTTCCTGGCGGAGTTTCGCCAATTCATTGCCAGAGGAAATGTGCTGGATATGGCGGTGGGCGTCATCATCGGCGGCGCCTTCGGCAAAATTTCCACCTCCCTGGTCAACGATATCCTGATGCCCCTGCTCTCCCTGCTCACCGGCGGCGCGGACTTCTCCCAATGGCAATGGGTCCTGCGGGAGGCGGTGTATGACGCCGGCGGCAGCGAAGTGCGCGCCGCTGTTGCCATCAATTACGGCTCTTTTCTCTCCACTATTCTGGACTTCCTCATCATCGCCTTTGCGGTCTTCTGCCTCATCAAAGCTATCAACCGCTTCCACCGAAAGAAGGAGGCCGCTCCTCCTCCCCCGCCCCAGCCCTCGCAGGAGGAAGTGCTGCTGGCGGAGATCCGAGACCTGCTGAAGGAGAGGACATGATGGAACAGCGCCTGCAATCGGGTCTTGCCGCCCTGAACCTCCCTGTGGAGGGAATCCCTGCTCTGGTCCGGTATGGGGATCTGCTGATCGAGACCAACAAGGTGATGAACCTCACCGCCATTACGGACCCGGAGGATGTGGCCACTCTCCACTTTTTGGACAGCGCCGCCCTGCTGACCCTGGAGTCCTTTTCCGGAAAGTCCGTGGTGGACGTCGGCACCGGTGCCGGTTTTCCCGGTCTGCCCCTGCGGGTGCTGGAGCCCTCCATCCGCCTGACGCTGCTGGACTCCCTGAACAAGCGCATCCAGTTCCTGGAGACGGTGTGCCGGGAGCTGGACCTCCCCGATGTGGCCTGCGTCCACGCCCGGGCGGAGGAATTTGCCGCGGAGCACCGGGAAACCTTTGATTTAGCGGTCTCCCGGGCAGTGGCGGCCCTGCCGGTGCTGTGTGAGCTGTGCCTGCCGCTGGTAAAGCCCGGCGGGAAGTTCCTGGCCATGAAATCCGTGGAGTCAGACGCGGAGCTGGCCGCCTCACAGCACGCCATTGCGATCCTGGGCGGCGCCGTGGAGGCGGTCCGGGACTATGCCATCCCCGGTACAGATGTGCGCCACCGGCTGATCGTGGTGGAAAAAGTGAAAAAAACTCCGGAAAAATATCCGAGAATGTTTGCAAAAATCAAGAAGAATCCCTTATAATACATTTGTGAGCAGTTGAAAGGAAGTGCCGCCTGATGACGTCTCCAGGACAGTGCATTGCCGTCGCATCCGGAAAGGGCGGCACCGGAAAGACCTCCTTTACGGCGGGTGTAGGCGCGGCTCTCGCCCTATCTGGCCGGCGGGTGCTGTGCCTGGACTGCGACATCGGTCTGCGGAATCTGGATCTGGCCCTGGGCCTGTCGGACCGGACGCTGATGGACTTCTCAGACGTGGCGCAGAACCGCTGTTCCCTGGAACTGGCCGCTGTGGAACACCCCAAGATCCCCGGCCTTTTCCTGCTGACCGCGCCGGCGCGTCCCCATGGTCGCCCGGTGACGGAGATCCAGATGGCAGATCTGCTGCGGGAGGTACGCAGGCGGTTTGACTTCTGTCTGCTGGACGCACCTGCGGGCCTGGGGCGGGGCTTTCAGCTGGCCACCTGCGCCGCGGACCGCTGCGTGGTGGTGACCACTGCGGACGCCTCCTCCCTGCGGGACGCCCAGCACACCGTCATGGAGCTGGATCGCTTCCCATCAGGCGCCCTGCACCTGGTGGTGAATCGGGTGCGCAAAAAGCTGCTGCGCCAGCTCCACGCCACCATTGACGATGCCATCGACAAGGCCGGCCTGCCGCTGCTGGGAGTGGTCCCCGAGGATGACGCCCTGCCGCTGTGTATGAACCGGGGTGTGCCCATCCTGCTGGCGGACGGCCAGAGCGCCGCGACTGCCTACCGCAACATTGCGAAACGCCTCCAGGGGGAACGGGTCCCCCTGCTGCGGATCAGATAGAGAAAGGAGTCTTTCATGAACATCGCCCTCATGTCCCACGACAACAAGAAGGAGCTGATGGTGCAGTTCTGCACCGCCTACGCCGGCATCCTGTCCCACCACAACATTTACGCCACCAACACCACTGGCCACATGGTGGCCGACGCCACGGGCCTGAATGTCCACTGCTTCCTGTCCTACGCCCACGGCGGCAGCCAGCAGATCGGCGCCCGGATCGCATACAACGAATTCGACCTGGTACTCTTCTTCAACGACCCCAACAACGAGGCTATGGTGGGAGATGTTTCCTATATCTCCCGGCTGTGCGACCAGAACAACATCCCCTTTGCCAGCAATCTGGCCACGGCGGAGGCGCTGGTACTGGGTCTGGCCCGGGGCGATTTGGACTGGCGCTGCATCGTCAATCCCTCCAACCGTCCCATCGCTTGACATTTTTCCCCAAAGCGCATACAATCACCCTGTTGATTCATTTGCACCGCGCGGATGCCGCAGCAGTACTCCAATCGCCGGCCCCACAGAGAGGGGCGCACCGCTGAGAGCGGCCCGGCCGGCCTGGACGAAGGACAGCGGCGGAGCGGGGGCGGAGACGCCCACGGCACCCTCCCCGTAGCACAGGAGGCAAAAAGGAGGCTCTATAGGCCTTGAATTTGGGTGGCACCACGAAGCGGAATCGCTCTCGTCCCAAAGCCGCGGGACGGGAGCGTTTTATCATTTTGCGCCCGCGGTGCATCCCGGGCAGCGACCCGCATCCCACGAAAAAGGAGTTTTGACGATGGCTAAAATGACCCCACGGACACTGTCCGGCTTTATGGAACTGCTGCCCGGACCACAGCAGCAGATGGAGCGGATCATGGAGATCCTCCGCCGTACCTATTCCCTCTATGGCTTTACCCCCCTGGACACCCCGGTGATCGAGTCCAGCGAGGTACTGCTGGCCAAGGGCGGCGGCGAGACGGAGAAGCAGATCTACCGCTTCCAGAAGGGCGACGCGGATCTGGCACTCCGGTTCGACCTGACGGTCCCCCTGGCAAAGTATGTGGCCCTCCACTACAACGACCTGACCTTCCCTTTCCGCCGGTATCAGATCGGCAAGGTGTACCGGGGTGAGCGGGCCCAACGGGGCCGCTTCCGGGAGTTCTATCAGGCGGACATCGACATCATCGGAGATGGCAGGCTCTCCATCATCAATGAGGCGGAGATCCCCGCCATCATCTACAAGACCTTCTCCACCCTGGGACTGAAGCGGTTCCAGATCCGGGTGAACAACCGGAAGATCCTCAACGGCTTCTACGCCATGCTGGGTCTGACGGAGAAGTCCGGTGACATCATGCGCACCGTAGACAAGCTGGACAAGATCGGGCCGGAGAAGGTGAAGGCCATCCTCACCGGCGACCTCGCCGTGACTCCGTCCGACGCCGACGAGATCCTGAAGTTTATCGCCATCTCCGGCGGAAACGACGCCGTTCTCTCCGCTTTGGAGGGCTACCGGGGCCGGAACGAAATCTTCGACCAGGGTCTTGAGGAACTGAACACGGTGGTCCGGTATCTGGCGGACTTCGGCGTCCCGGCGGAGAATTTCGCCGTGGACCTGACCATCGCCCGGGGCCTGGACTACTACACCGGCACCGTCTACGAGACCACCTTGCTGGATCACCCCGAGATCGGCTCCGTCTGTTCCGGCGGCCGGTACGACAATCTGGCGGAGTATTACACGGACCGCCAGCTTCCCGGCGCGGGCATCTCCATCGGCCTGACCCGGCTGTTCTATGTGCTGGGAGAACAGGGTATGCTGAATCCGGACCTGCCCACCGCTCCGGCGGATGTGCTGATCCTGCCCATGACGGAGGACCTGTCCGCTGCCATCTCCCTGGCCACCCTGCTGCGGGAAAACGGCATCCGCTCCCAGCTCCACTGCGAGGAAAAGAAATTCAAGCAGAAAATCGCCTATGCCGACAAGCTGGGCATCCCCTATGTGATCTTTCTGGGGGAGGACGAGATCAGCTCCGGCGTGGTGGCCTGCAAGGACATGGCCACCGGCGAGCAGACAAAGCTGGAACCCGCCGCCACCGTCTACCGCATTAAGGCGGGTCTCGCGGAACGGGAAAAGGGCACCGTCATCCAGGAGTAATTCCCTGCCCCACAGAGATACTTTAACGCCGAATTTCACCTGCGGAGACAACCAAATCGCATCTCAAGCAGTCCAAGCAGAAATATTTTCTATAAAAAATACAAGCAGTATTTACTAGAGGTGTTTCTATGAAGAACCGGAAGCGTGTCTGGGTGCCTTTGTTGGTCCTGCTGCTGGTCGCCGCGATCTGGTACAGCCGTCCGGTAACATTGCCGGACCTGATGAAGGGCCAGGAACTCCAAGAGATCAACGTCCTGATCCGCTCCCTGGGGGACTGGGCCCAGGAGCCAGAGACCGCCACGGTGTCGGTACCCCTCACTTCCCCAGAGGGGGCGGCCCTGCTGAAACAGCTCCAAGACCTCTCCTTCTGCCGTTCTCTGACAGACCCGCTAATCAAGCCCCTTGCTCAGGCGGTGAATGCCAGCCATGGGTCCGTCTTCTATGAGGCGGGAGACTGGATGTTCTCCCTCTCCCTCGCCGGTACAGATGGCGATTTTGCTGTGCTGAACTTTACCGTCCGGGAGTGGTCCTATGCTGCTCCGGGACAGGCGGACTTCTACGGCTGCACCGTCCCGGACGGAGAGGCCGTTGGCAGGGGCCTTGGGGAACAGCTCTGGGCTCTGGCAGCGAAATATGATCTCAATTCGTAATATTTTTTATATAAATTTCTATTTGTAATCACATTTCCACACAGAAAGGAATCCACAATCATGACACAGAATCGCACCCATACCTGCGGAGAGCTGCGGCTCTCCGACGCCGGCAAGGCCATAAAGATCTGCGGCTGGCTGGAAAACCTCCGGGAGGTAGGCAGTGAGCTGGCCTTCGCCGTGGTCCGGGACTTCTACGGCACCACTCAGGTGGTGGCGGAGACCGCCGACATGGTGGCCCTGCTGAAGTCCATCAACAAGGAGTCCACCATCTCCGTGGAGGGCACCGTCCGAGAGCGGGACAGCAAGAACGCCAAGCTGCCCACCGGCGAGATCGAGGTGGTACCCGGCAAAATTGAGGTGCTGGGCCGCTGCCAGCACAACGAGCTGCCCTTCCCCATCAACCGCAGCCGGGAGGCCGACGAGGCCACCCGCCTGAAGTACCGCTATCTGGACCTGCGGAACCCGGCGGTGAAGAACAACATCATCCTCCGGTGCCAGGTAGTGGCCGCCCTGCGGCAGGCCATGACAGAGCATGGCTTCCTGGAGATCACCACCCCCATCCTGACCGCCTCCTCCCCGGAGGGTGCCCGGGACTATCTGGTGCCCGCCCGGAACCACCCCGGAAAGTTCTATGCCCTGCCTCAGGCGCCCCAGCAGTTCAAGCAGCTGCTGATGACCTCCGGCTTTGACCGGTACTTCCAGATCGCCCCCTGCTTCCGGGACGAGGACGCCCGGGCGGACCGCTCCCCCGGTGAGTTTTACCAGCTGGACATGGAGATGGCTTTTGCCTCTCAGGATGACGTATTTGCCGTACTGGAGGACGTGCTGCCCCCCATCTTTGCCAAGTACGGCAAATACGACCGGGCCAGCTCCGCGCCCTTCATGCGTATCCCTTACACCGAGGCCATGGAGAAGTATGGCTCCGACAAGCCGGACCTGCGCATCGACCTGACGGTGCAGGACGTCACCGGCCTGCTGGGCGCCTGCGGCTTCGGCCCCTTCGAGGGCAACGTGGTGAAGGCCGTGGTGGTCAGCGACTTCCACGAGACCCGGAAATTCATCGACAAGACCCTGGCGGATGTGGAGGTGGTCTCCGGCGGCAAGCCCTACTGGTTCCGCCTGGACGAAAACGGCGAAATCGTGGGCGGCATCGCCAAGTTTGTCCAGCCCATCAAGGAGTCTGTGGTCTCTGCCCTGGGTCTGAAGCCCAACGACTTCGTGGCCCTGTCCGCCGGCAAGCTGGGCGCTGCCCAAAAGACCGCCGGCACGCTGGTAAAGACTCTGGGCGCCGCCGTCCCCGGTCACATGGACAAGGAGCAGTACGCCTTCTGCTGGATTGTGGACTTCCCCATGTACGAGATCGGCGAGGAATCCGGCGAGCTGGAGTTCTGCCACAACCCCTTCTCCATGCCCTCCGGCGGGCTGGAGGTCCTGCTGAAGGCGGAGCGGGGCGAGATCGATCCCCTCAGCATCACCGCCGACCAGTATGACCTGGTGTGCAACGGCGTGGAGCTCAGCTCCGGCGCGGTCCGGAATCACGACCCGGAGATCATGATTAAGGCCTTTGAGATGGTCCGGCTGGGCGAGGAGGACGTAAAGGCCAAGTTCCCCGCCATGTACAACGCCTTCACCTACGGCGCGCCGCCCCATGCGGGCATTGCCCCCGGCGTGGATCGCATGGTGATGCTGCTGGCCGGGGAGGACTCCATTCGGGAGATCATCCCCTTCCCCATGAACAAAAACGCCCAGGACGTGATGATGAGCGCCCCCAGCGAGGTCACGCAGAAACAATTGGACGAGCTGCACATCGCCATCGTCAAGCCCCAGGACTGACCTGTAAATCCGGAATAAAAAAGAGACGGACCGCATTTCTGCGTTCCGCCTCTTTTTTTTCCACTTTCCGGCATCATCCCACGCATACCACCTTCATGACTCCGGAGGTCAAAGCCTGTCAAACCGCTGGCCCTGGGTATTGCACCAGAAATGGTCCTCCGCCAGACCGGAGACGTAATAGGTCAGCGGCCCGGAGAAATCGCCGGATTCGTGGATATCTATCTCCAACGACGGACACCAGCCCATGCCGCCGCGGTCCCGCAGCCGGGCAGAAAAGGCCGTTTCCCCATAGTAGTCCAGGTAGGGGATTACCACCCGACAGGTGCCGCTCTGGAAGATCAGCAGCTCCTGCAAGGTGCTGTCACACCAGATGCCGTCAAACGCAGCCAAATCCGCAGGCCAGGCAGAGGGCTCCTCCTGCCAGAGCGTGGTCTCCGTCCCCAGAAGCCTGGTGAAAAAGGGGGACAGGGACCGGACCGCCGCCCGGTAGGTCTCTTCTCCCAGCTCCGGCGCCTCACCTGCTTTCCGCAGGCTGTCCGCCCTGTCCAGAACCGCTGCAAATGCCACTGCGGAGGCTGCCGGTTCCGCCTCCATCTCCTCCAAAAGGGCCAGGACCACGTCCTCCTCCGGGATCGTCTGTCCAGAGCCCGCCCAGTCCAGCAGGGTCCGTGCCGCCGTCTCCGGTGTCTCCTCCAGCACTTGTACAGCCACCATCTCCCAGGTGGTCTCCGAGACCGTCCCCTCCCCCTGGGGACTCCCCAGCAGGGCGATCATTGCCATCAGTAGAGCCGCCATCCGCATGTTGTCACACGCTCCCTTCTATTTTTGCCAGCATACCACGGGGTCCGTTTGGATTCCACCACAAATCAGTAACAGTCTTTTCTTTCGGGCCTGGATGTGATACACTTCATATCATCACTCCACAGCAGAAAGGAGCTCTTATGAAACGACTTTTTACAATTCTGCTGGCTGTCCTCTCCCTGTTGAGCCTGACTGCCTGCGGCGGCTCCCCCACAGAGGAGACTTCCCAGGAACCCTTAGTGGACATTCAGCCCCAGGAGCCGGAGGCGCCCCCGGAACCCACGCCGGAGGAACTGGCCGCCCAGGAGGTGGAGGACCTGCTTGCCTCCCTGACCCTGGAGGAAAAGGTCGGCCAGCTGTTCTTTGTCCGGGTACCCGACACAGACGCGGTCTCCGACGTGAGCACCTATCATCTGGGCGGCTACATCCTCTTCGGCCGGGATACGGCGGACAAAACTGCCGATGCTTTGATCCAGACCATTCAGAGCTATCAGGACGCCGCGGCTGTGGACACCGGAATCCCGCTGCTGATCGGCGTGGACGAGGAGGGCGGCACGGTGGTGCGGGTCAGCTCCAATCCCCATCTGCGGGCCTCCAAGTTCCCCTCTCCTCAGAAAGCTTATGCCTCCGGCGGCATGGAGGCCGTGCTGGCAGATACCCGAGAGAAGGACCTCCTTCTCTCCGCCCTGGGCTTCAACGTGAACCTGTCCCCGGTGGCAGATGTGTCCACCAACCCCGCCGACTTTATGTATGACCGCACCTTCGGCCAGGATGCGGCCGCCACAGCGGACTATGTGGCCCAGGTGGTCTCGCAGATGGCGGAGGACGGTATGGGCAGCGTCCTCAAGCACTTCCCCGGCTATGGGAACAATGTGGATACCCACACCGGTATCGCCGTGGACCAGCGGCCGCTGGAGTCCTTCACGTCCTCCGACTTCCTCCCCTTCCAGGCGGGTATGGAGAGCGGCGGCGGAAAGACCGCTGTGCTGGTCTCCCACAATATCATGACTGCTGTGGATGGAGATCTCCCCGCCTCCCTGTCCCCGAAGGTCCACGGCCTGCTGCGGACGGACCTGGGCTTTGACGGCGTGGTGATGACCGATGATCTGGCCATGGAGGCAGTTGCAGCGTACAGCGCCGACGGGGCCGTGGCGGTGATGGCCCTGGAGGCGGGAAACGATCTCGTCATCACCACCGACTACCGCACCCAGATCCCCAAGGTCCTGGAGGCGCTGGAAAGCGGCGCCCTGTCCGAGGAGACCATCGACACCGCCTGCCGCCGGGTGCTGACCTGGAAGCAGAATCTGGGGCTGCTGTAACATACCTCCCGGTCCCATCCCCTGACGAAAGGAAGTTTTCCACATGGAAACGGAAAAACTCTATTACCAAGATCCCTACCTCACCGCCTTCACCGCCCGGGTGCTCTCCTGTGAAAAATCCAAATCTGGCTGGGCCGTAGTGCTGGACCGCACCGCCTTCTACCCGGAGGGGGGCGGACAGCCGGCGGACCACGGCACTCTGGGCGCAGTCCAGGTCACGGATGTCCATGAAACAAAGGGCGTGATTTTCCACACCTGTGACGGCCCTGTGGAGATCGGCACCCAAGTGGCGGGGGCCGTTGACTGGCCCCGCCGGTTCGACCACATGCAGCAGCACTCCGGGGAGCACATTCTCTCCGGCCTGCTGTGCTCGCTGTACCACTGTGACAACGTGGGTTTCCACCTGGGGGCCGACACGGTGACCATCGACTACAATGCCGAGCTGACCTGGGAACAGGTCATGGCCGCGGAAAAGGCCGCCAATGAGGTGATCTGGCAGGACACTCCGGTGGACATCACCTTCCCCGCGCCGGATGCGCTGGCCCGTCTGAACTACCGCAGCAAGAAAGCGCTTACCGGCCAGGTGCGGATCGTGGCCTTCCCCGGGGCGGACTGCTGCGCCTGCTGCGGCACCCACGTGCGCCGGGCCGGTGAGGTGGGGATTATCAAGATCCTCTCCTGCCAAAAGTTTCGGGAGGGGGTGCGGCTGGAGATTCTCTGCGGATCGCGGGCCTACCGGTATCTCTCCCAGGTATACGACCAGGACCGCGCCGTGGCCCAGCTGCTGTCTGTAAAACCCCAGGACACCCTGGCCGCCGCAGAGCGGCAGGCGGAGGAGCTGGCCGCCGCCAAGCAGCGGATGACGGAGCTGGAGGATCAGCTCTTCTCCCTCCGGGCCCAGGCCCTGACAGACCGGGGAGATCTGCTGCTTTTGGAGCCCCCCACGCGGCCGGACGGAGCCAGAAAGCTGGCAGACGCAGCCGCAAAGGCCTCCGGCGGTCTGGCGGCGGTGTTCGCGGGAGCGGAGTCCTCCTACGTCTATGCCCTTGTCCAGGCCGATGGGGCGGACATCTCTCCCCTGGTGAAGCGGCTGAACGCCGCTCTTTCCGGCCGGGGTGGCGGGCGGAACGGCTTTGCCCAAGGCAGCGTGCAGGCGGACCGGACCGCCATCTGTGACTTTTTCCGCAAGGAGGGGATTGAATGTCCTACGTGCTGATCGAACAGAATCTTGAGGAAGAGGACGAGCCCCGGTTCATCTACGCGGAACTGGACAGCGGGCGCCGGGAGGTCCGGCGGGTGGAATTCTACCCCAATGGCCTCTGCTTTGCCTACGGCGGCGACTACGGCCGGGAGGAGGCTCTCTCCCCTGCCCCCTACCCGGAGGACCTGCGGACGCTGAACCGCCCCGGGGAGGTCACCGCCCGCGCCATCACTCCGGCCGCGTTTTGGGAGATCTGGGGACAGGCCCAGGAGCGGCCGGACGGCTTTATGGGGATGTTTGCCTGATGAGAAGAAGCATTTGTTTTGCCGGGGGCTGCTTCTGGGGCATGGAGGCCCTGTATCGCCGCCTGCCCGGCGTACTGGATGTCACCGCCGGCTATGCCAACGGAGACACGGCAGATCACGCCAACTATGACGATGTCTGCACCGGCCGCACCGGCTTCCGGGAGGCGGTGCAAGTGGCGTATGAAGACGGGACTGTCTCCCTGCCCCACCTGCTCTTTGTCTTTTTTGCCGCCATCGACCCGGAGACTCCCAACCGTCAGGGACCGGACGTGGGCAGCCAGTACCAGACCGGCGTATACTGGATGGACCCGGCGGACGAGGGCATCATCCGCTCCATCGCTGTCCTGGAGGCCGCGGCCGTTCCCTTCTTCGCCGTGGAGCTGAAGGCCCTGGCGTGTTTCTATCCAGCGGAAGAATTCCATCAGCGGTATCTGGAAAAGCACCCACGGGGCTACTGCCACGTGGCCCCCTGGAAACTGGCCGCCCTGCCGGACTTCCCCTTTTCCACAAAGACCTATACCCGTCCCGCAAAAGAGCTGCTGCAGACCTGGAAAGAAGCCGGAGAAGTGTCTTTCTGACGGGCGGGGGAAACTCTGTTTTCCACAGGCTGACCATATTTGTGTAAATAAAAGCGCCGCAGGCGGATGCCTGCGGCGCTCTCTTTGATTCAGCTTCCGTCACTGGACGGGCTCGTTCATCTCTGCAGTGATATACTGTTGGCCGTACATGGCGTCGTACAGCACATCCTCCCGCAGCTGCAGCAGCTCCCGGGCCTCGTCGGAGAGAGCCGCCTCCTCCACGCCGGCGCTGGGCGTCCCCGTGCCATCCACAAAGTACAGCTCCGTGTTGGTGAGACACACCTGGCTCACCTTCTCCAGCAGCGCCCAGTACCGGGTGACCGGCTGACCGGTCAGCTCCAGCAGCTGGGGGCCGATGGCGGTGATGCTGCTATCCCGCCGGGTGCCTGCCTGCCCCTGGAGCAAGGCCGCATCATTGGCCCAGATCAGATAGTCCGTGGAATACAGGTCGCTGATCTCCTCCGGGGTCCAGCCCACCGTGTCGTTATCCGGGCAGAGGCCCAACTTTGTGTACACTGTGTCCCCGTCCGTCATGAACAGATTGGGCCTGTGATCCCCGAAGAACACCACGATGGTAGGCTCCTCGCTCTCCCGCAGGGCGTCTGTCAGATCTCCCAGGGCCTGATCCGCCCGGGTGATGCCCTCCAGCATGACCCGGACGATGGCCATATCCTCCTCGCCGAGGCTTTCGCTGGTGACGCCGATCTGACACTCATAGTTGAATTTCTCCGGGTCAAAGGGCTGGTGGTTCTCCATGGTGATGCCGTAGAGAAACGCCCGCTCCCCGCTGCTGTTGATGTCCTCCATCCGGTCCAGCATGGCCTGGAAGAAGTAACTGTCCCGCATGTAATACCCGCCGTAGATGCCCCCCTCCCAGGGAAAGTCCAGAGCCTGGATATCTGCGGAGAACAGAAGGTCGGAAAAGCCCAGCCTGGGATAGGTCACCGTTCGATTATACAGGCTGTCGTTATACCCATGGAGCATCTCCGCCCGGTAGCCGCTCTTGGTATACTGCTCCGGCAGGGCGTCAAATTTCTCATAGGCGTCATCCTCCAGGAAGCAGATGTTCGTCCCAGCACCGAAGTCCAGCTCCGTAATGCCGTACAGCATGGACATCTCCAGATAGCCGGTGCCGTAGCCCAGATAGTGGCTGTGGAATGTGCCGCTGATGCCCTCGCTCTCCAGGGCATGGAAGTTCTCCAGGGGATCCCGTTCATACTGAAGGCCCGGCAGCCGGGTCAGATCGTAGAAGGACTCCGACTGGGCCACGATGATGTTGGGCTGCACCGCCGCTGCGGGGGCGTCGGCGCTGTCCTCTGTCAGGATCTCGTCGATCCGGGCCAGGACCTGCTCCATGTAGGCTTCGCTGTATCCCTCCGGGCTCTTCTTGGCCTGAAGAAAGCAGTCCCGCCAGAGACTCAGCGTCAAACCGTAGGTGTCGTGGCTGTTGGCCGCAGCCAGGCGGGTGTTCACATCCACCTGAAAAACCGCCCCCGCCGCCTGGGCTCCCTGTGTGGAAAACAGCCCAATGGTCAGGGCCAGGGCAACGGAAAAAGTGACAAAGCGGCACCGCCCGGTGAGCAGCGTCAGCCGCCGCACCAGAATCAGAATCCCCACACACATCCCCAGGGCGATCATCGCCATCCAGAAATCCACCGGCGGGCGCAGCTCTCCCGCCACACCGGCCACCTCTCCCACCTGTGCCGCCAGGCCGAAGTCCGCCAGCACCAGTGGCGTGCCGTTGATAGCTGTCTTGAAATAGTCCACCAGGGACAGCACCAGTCCGGCAACCCCCACCAGTATAGCGGAAAGCCACAATCTACCCAGCAGCGCCCCCAGGGTGAACACCACAGCGCCGTAAAGGACGCCGGTCAGCAGCAGATAGGTGGGCCATTTCACGAACCACTCCCACACGATGGAGAGGGAACCGGTAACCACCCACTGGACGGCCACCGCCACAGCCAGCCCCATGCAAAGGCTGCCGCCCAGAAACATGACCCAGCGCAGCCACACCGGCCCCAACGCCCGGGGCCGCTTCTGTCTCTTCAACACTTCTACCTCATTTCCCAGGTTATAAAAAGGGCCGCGGGGATTTCCCGCGGCCCCGATGATCTCCGATCAGTATGCCAGTTTCTCCGCCAGATAGCTCTTCAGCTGGTCGATAGGCAGCCGCACCTGCCCTCCCGCAAAAGCAGTGCTTTTGCGGGACCCCTGTCCCATCTCATTCCTCGGGCGGAATGAATCCGCCCTCCGGCGAGATTTTGCCTCCGGCAAAATGCTCGGACGCCGCGCCGCGGCGTTCTGGAGCAGGATCGACACAGGCATCAATATGCCAGTTTCTCCGCCAGATAGCTCTTCAGCTGGTCGATAGGCAGCCGCACCTGCTCCATGGTGTCCCGGTCCCGGACGGTAACGCAGTTGTCGCCAGCCTTATCCGCGTCGCCCACGGTGTCGAAATCCACCGTGATGCAGTAGGGCGTGCCGATCTCGTCCTCCCGGCGGTACCGCTTGCCGATGGAACCGGTGTCGTCAAAGTCCACCATCCAGTCCTTGCTGAGCTCCGCCTGGATCTCACGGGCCTTTTCGGAGAGCTTCTTAGAAAGGGGCAGCACCGCGCACTTAAAAGGCGCGATGGCCGGATGGAACCGCATGACGGTGCGGACGTCGTTCTTTTCTGCATCCACCACCTCTTCATCGTAGGCTTCCACCAGCAGGGCCAGGGTCATCCGGTCCGCGCCCAGGGAGGGCTCCACCACATAGGGGATATAGTGCTCGTTCTTCCCCTGATCGAAATAGGTCAGATCCTGGCCGGAGTGCTCCTGATGCTGGGTCAGGTCGTAGTTGGTCCGGTCCGCCACACCCCACAGTTCCCCCCAGCCGAAGGGGAACAGATACTCAAAGTCCGTAGTGGCCTTGGAGTAGAAACTCAGCTCCTCGGGCTCGTGATCCCGCAGCCGCAGATTCTCCTCCTTGATGTTCAGGCCCTTCAGCCAGTCGTGGCAGTACGTCCGCCAATACTGGAACCACTCCAGATCCGTGTCCGGCTTGCAGAAGAACTCCAGCTCCATCTGCTCGAACTCCCGGATGCGGAAAATGAAGTTACCCGGGGTGATCTCGTTGCGGAAGGACTTGCCGATCTGGCACACGCCGAAGGGCAACTTCCGGCGGGTGGTCCGCTGGATGGCGGGAAAGTTGACAAAAATGCCCTGGGCGGTCTCCGGCCGCAGGTACACCTCGTTGGCGGTGTCCTCCGTGGCGCCCTGGTGGGTCTTGAACATCAGGTTGAATTTGCGGATGTCGGTGAAGTCACTCTTGCCGCAACCGGGGCAGGGCACCTGGTTGTCCCGGATGAATGCCACCAGCTCCTCCTGGGTCATGGCCTCCACGTTCACGTCCATGCCGTGCTCCTGCACATAGCTCTCCACCAGCTTGTCCGCCCGGTGGCGCATCTTGCAGGCCTTGCAGTCAATCAGAGGATCGTTGAAGGTGGATACGTGGCCGCTGGCCACCCACACCTGGGGATTCATCAAAATGGCGGAGTCCAGTCCCACGTTGTAGGGATTCTCCTGGACGAATTTCTTCCACCAAGCCCGCTTGACATTGTTCTTCATCTCCACGCCCAGGGGACCGTAGTCCCAGCTGTTGGCAAGGCCGCCATAGATCTCACTGCCGGGGAATACGAATCCCCGGTTCTTACACAGGGCCACGATCTTCTCCATGGTCTTCTCGGTGTTTTTCATGTTCCATTCTCCTTTACGGCGGCCCGGACAGAAAAAACGCCCCGAGCCGGTTTTCGGCTCAGGGCGAACAATCAGTCCGTGGTTCCACCTGAATTCGCGCCTGGCTGACGCGCACTCTTCACCCGGTAACGGCGGGGACCGGCAGGGCATTTCCGCCCCGCGGCTCCAGGGTGCCTGTTCTTCCGCCTCCCCGCAAGGGCTCACACCAGCCGCCCTCTCTCTTTGCCGGGGTATGGGGGATACTTCTCCCTGTCACTGCCTTTTGGATATCGTGAGAACTGTATCACGTTTTCATCAGAATGTCAAGGCCGAGTCCCACAGAAGCCGCACCAGGCAGGGCACTCTCTCACCCGGACCCTGGTCTGATCCCTTATCCGAAGCGCAGAAAAAGGCCGCCCTATAGGGCGGCCTTTCCCAATTTACTTTTTCTCCCGATCGTAGGCCACGATCACCCGGCGGTTGGGCTCCGTTCCGGTGGAGTAGGTCGTCACATTGGGCACATCCTGCAGCGCCGTATGGATCACATGCCGCTCATAGGCATTCATAGGTTCCAGTGTCACGCTGCGGCGGTACTTGGTGACCTTGGCGGCCACCTTCCGGGCCAGATGCTGAAGACTCTGCTCCCGCTTTTCCCGGTAATTCTCCGCGTCCAGCTGCACCCGCACCCGGCCGCTGCCGCTGCGGTTCACCGCATAGCTGGTCAGCTGCTGGATGGCGTCCAGAGTCTCGCCCCGGCGGCCGATCAGTGCGCCCAGATTCTTGCCCTCCAGGATCACCTTGTAGCGGCCCTTCTCCAGCAGATAGATGTGGATCTCCGCAGCACTCTCCATCTGCTCCAGCAGGCCGGAGAGGAACTTACGGATGGCCTGGGCCTTCTCGTCATCCACTTCTTCGCCCAGTGTCTGCACGGGAGCGGACTGCCGGGTCTTCTCCTCCGGGGCGGGCGCCGGCGCCTCCGCCGGCTTGCGCTCCTGTCTGGGCGGCTTTTCCGCTTTGGGGGGCTTAGGCCGCTCTTCCTGCGGCTTCTCCTTGGGGGCAGGCGCGGGGGCGAGAATCTCCTCTTCCTCCTCCGGGCCGTAGCTCACCCGGACCTTGGCCGGGCAGCTGCCCAGACCCAGGAAACCGGACTTTGCTCGCTCCAAAATCTCAACGGACACATCGTCCCGGTCCAGGCCAAGCTGCCGCAGGGCATTCTGGATGGCCTCATCCTCGGTCTTGCCCGTTACATCAATAAACTGTCTCATGGCGTAACAAGCTCCTTACTGATCATCATAGCGGTCCTCCTTGTAGGACCGGCCGCGGGCATAGGGCCGGTCTCCCACACGGCCCGCTTCCGTGGTGCTGGTGGCCGCCTTTTTGGCCTTCAGGGCCTTGGCCTCCTGCGCCGCCTGCCGCTTTTCCTTCAGGCTCTTCTTCTGTGCGGCATGCTGACGCTGCTGCTCCTGAAGCAGCTTGGCCTCCTCCATCCGCTTCTGGCGGTCCGCCTGGATCATCTCCTGCCGGGCGTCCTCCTCTTCCTGCAGCTTCTTGGTGTAGAACTTGCCCAGGACCATCTCCTGGATAATGGAGAACGCGCTCTGGGCAGCCCAATACACGCCCAGGGCGGCGGGCACGATGAAGGCGATGTAGATAGACATCAGAGGCATCATCCACATCATCATCTTGGTGGAGCCGTTGGCAGCCGCAGTCTGGGCGGACTGGCTCATGCTGACCTTGCTCAGCAGGAAGCTGAACACACCGGAAATGATGGGAATCAGAATCAGTCCCACCGCGGCCAGCGTGATGCCCGTGGAGAGGCTGCTGACAGCGCTCCAGGGCGTCTGGATCAGGTCAATCCCCAGGAAGTGGTAGTCGATGTTCACCCAGCCGGGATGCTCTGCAATGAAGTCGGGGAACTGGCTGTTAATGATGTTGGAAATGGCGATCTGCTCATAGCCGGGGCTGGCCACGATCTCAATGCCGGCGCCTTCAATCAGACTTCTGGCCGCATTCACTACCGCCAGACCGGCGTCCTTGCCGCCGAAGTTCATGAAGTAGACAATGGGCTCCCGGATGATATAGTACAGGGCCATCAGAATGGGCAGGGGCAGAAAGCTCCACAGGCAGCCGCTCATGGGATTGAAGCCCTCTTCCTGGTAGAACTTCTGCATCTCCTCCTGCATCTTCAGCTGGTTGTTGGCGTATTTCTTCTGGATCTCCTGCATCTTGCCGGACATGCGGCTCATCCGCACCATGCTCTTCTTGGACTTCATCTGGAAGGGCAGCAGGATCAGCTTGATGACCAGCGTGAACAGGATCAGGGACACGCCGTAGGACCCTGTCAGGTTGTAAAACAGCCGCAGCAGGGCCGCAAACGGGATACAAATTGCGTATCCGATGGTTGAAAACATAGATGCTTCCTCCAAATTGTAATGGGACCCGGGCTTTCAGCGCCCGCAGAGCGGAGCATTTCCGCTTTCGGCCTGTCCGCATTCCGCAGTACCGGCTGACAGACGGCCGGACAGCAGCACAGGGTCCGGCAGAGGGGCTTGTCCCCTCCTCTCATGGGACCGGATCATATCCTCCCTTGTGAAACGGATTACAGCGCAGGATACGCCGGAACGCCAGCCAGCCGCCCTTGAGGGCGCCGTACTTCTCAATCGCCTCCAGCGCATATTGGGAACAGGTGGGAATATACCGGCAGCAAGGCGGCCGGTACGGGGAGATGGCCACCCGGTAAAATTTCACCAGGGCCAGCAGGACCTTTTTCATCATGACCGGTCCTCCAGCAGCTCCAGCTTCCTGCAAAGACGCAGGAAGGTATCGTTCAGCTCCTTCCAGGAGGCAGTCAGGGTCCGTCCCCTGGCTACCAGAATCATGTCGTACCCCTGGCGGAGCCGTCCGGAATTGAGCCGGTAGACCTCCCGCAGGCGGCGGCGGGCCCGGTTGCGGACCACCGCATGACCCAGCTTGACGGATACCGTCACGCCCAGGCGGTTGTGCCCCAGCCGGTTTTTCCGGCAGTAAAGCACCATCCCTCCGCCCACGGCGGAGGCGCCCTTCTGGTACAGCCGGCGGAACTCATAATTCTCTTTCAGGGTCACTGCCCGCTTCATGCTGCCACCTGCCTTCTCCCATTTGACACATCTGACACAAACTCAACGAGGGACGGAGGAATCACAGAATTCCCGCCGTCCCTGAAGACGTTGTTCAAGTGTCTCCCGCACGGTCCGTTTCTCAGTAGGACAGACGGGCGCGGCCCTTGGCGCGGCGACGGGCCAGGACCTTGCGGCCGTTGGCGGTTGCCATTCTCTTGCGGAAACCGTGGACCTTCTGGCCGTGCAGCTTCTTGGGCTGATAGGTACGTTTCGTTGCCATGTTGAGACACCTCCTGTCAGAATTGCGGCCCTTTTGAGGGCGGCACTTACTCGACACCGCCTAAAGGGCGGCGCAGTAAACAGATCAAGACCGCATGATCGCGGCGCAACCGATATTATACAGACTGTTTGAAAATATGTCAACTAAAACTTAAAAGTTTTGCGAAATTTCCGTATTTTTTTCTTTTTTCAGTTGCGATTCTCGAAAATTTCAAAATCTGGTGTCCCATGCTGTCCCAAGCCGCTATATCTTGTTGCCTGTGCAGGCGGATCTCCTTGGTTCTTATTATTAGAATAAGTGTTGTAATTTCCGGCTGTCTTTGGTATAATAAAGCGTACTGCCATGTCTATTTTTTACTAGAGAGAGGTGTTTCCTTTTGAATTCCGTCGCCGACGTGTGGGACAATGTACTATCCCAGCTGAAGGGCGAGCTCTCGGAGACCACCATCGCCACCTGGTTCGACGAATTGGAGGCTGTGGACATCCAGGGCAATACGTTTATCCTCCACTGTTCCAACGACTTTAAAAAAGGCTATATCGAGTCCCTGTTCATGAAAAACATCAAGGCCTCCCTTCACGACATTTTCTCCACGGATTTTGAAGTGAAGATTCTGGACGACCTGGATTACGCAGAGCTCAAGGATAACCGCCCGCACCGCCAGAGTGAGCGGTTCACTTCCGCGGAGTTCACATTCGAGACCTTCGTGGTGGGCCCTTCCAACAAGCTGGCTTATGCCGCCTCCGTCTCCGTGGCGGAGCATCCTGCTCAGAACTACAACCCCCTGCTGATCTACGGGGACTCCGGCCTGGGCAAGACCCATCTGATCTATGCCATCGCCAACGTCATCCGCCGGAACGACCCCCGGTCCAAGATCGCTTACGTCAAGGGCGACGACCTGACCAACGAGCTGGTGGATGCTATCCGGGAGGGTAAGACTGCGGAGATGCGGGAGAAGTACCGTCAGGCGGACCTGCTGCTGGTGGACGACGTGCAGTTCATCGCCGGCAAAAAGCAGACGCAGGAGGAGTTCTTCCACACCTTCAACACCCTGTACGAGTCCGGCCGGCAGATCGTCCTGACCTCCGACCGCCCCCCCTCTGAGATGACCCAGCTGGAGGACCGCCTCCGCACCCGATTTGAGTGGGGACTGCTGGTGGACGTAGCGCCGCCGGATTTTGAGACGCGTCTTGCCATCGTGAAAAACAAGGCCGCCCTGCTGGGCATGGAGCTGCCGGACAAAATCTCCGCCTACATCGCCGAAAACGTCACCGCCAACGTCCGCCAGCTGGAGGGCACCATCAACAAGATCCTGGCCTACAAGGATCTGCTGGGCAACGACACCGACGAAGAAACCGTCACCCGGGCCATCCAGGACATGCTGCGCCGCAGCAACGAGTATGTCCCCACGCCGGAGGCCATCCTTGAGTATATCTCCAAATATTACAGTCTGGACGAGTCCGTGATCCGGGGCCAGCAGCGGGTGCGGGACGCGGTCTCCGCCCGGCAGATTGCCATGTACCTGATCCGCTCCATGACGAACCTCAGTCTGGATGAGATCGGCAAGGTCTTTGACAACCGGGACCACTCCACCGTCCTCTACTCCATCCAGCAAATCGAAAAGAAGATGAAGAAGGACGCTGCGTTTGCCGAAATGGTGAAGGAGATCAAGACGAATATCAACTCCAAGCGGTGACCAGATTTCTCCACATCTTCCGTGGAAAAGAAAAACTTCCCTGTTGAAAATGGTCTTTCAAAAAAGTCCGTGGAAAAATCCCCGGATCCTTCCACATCCCCTGTGGAGCCTCAAAATCCGACAGCGCAAGCCTTTCCCCGCCTTTTCCACAGCTTTTTTCCCTACGGCTGCTTTTTCTAAAAAATACATTTCTTTCTTTTTCAAAAGAGCGATTCCGACCCATATCTTCAAACCCCGACTAGAGAGGAAGTGCATGCATGAAATTCTCCTGTGAAAAAGCCCTTCTGCAAAGCGCCATCGCCGTCACCAGCCGCGCCGTGGCCCAGAAGAGCTCCATTCCCGCGCTGGAAGGGCTGCTGCTCCACGCGGACAGCCAGCTGACCATTTCCGGCTACAACCTGCAGACCGGCATCCGTACGAAGGTCTCCGCCGATGTAACGGAACCTGGCGAGATTGTTTTAAACGCCCGCCTCTTCGGCGACATCATCCGCCGGATGCCCGACGATGTGGTGGTTTTCACCGCGGATGACAAACAGCTGGTTCATCTCTCCTGCGGCGATGCGGACTTTGATATCCTGGGCCTCTCCGCGGCGGATTACCCGGAGCTGCCCATGGTGGAGGATGATTTTTCCGTCTCCATCCAACAGAAGCTGCTGCGTGCCATGATCGAGGAGACGGCCTTCGCTGTCTCCACCAATGAGAGCCGCCCCATCCATACCGGTGCCCTGTTCGAGATCACGGACCAGGGCCTGACTATGGTGGCGGTGGACGGATTCCGTCTGGCCATCCGGCGGGAGCCGCTGGAAAAGATCGACGGCGGCGCCTTTTCCTTTGTGGCGCCGGGCAGCGCCCTGGGCGAGGTGAAAAATATCTGTTCCGACGTGGAGGATCTGGCTGCCGTGACCCTGGGCAAAAGTCATATTCTATTTGAGGTAGGAGACACGGAGTTGATCTGCCGCCGGTTGGAGGGAGAGTTCCTGGATTATAAGAATGCCATCCCACGGAAGAATCCCATCTCCGTCATCGCGGACACCAAGGCCCTGATCGAGAGCATTGACCGCGTCAGTGTGGTGATCTCCGAAAAGCAGAAGAGTCCGGTCCGGTGCCTGTTTGACCACGACAAGGTGCTGCTCTCCGCCAAGACCGGAAACGGCGAGGCCAAGGATATCTGCCGCTTGTCCGGTGACGGCGGCGGGCTGGAGATCGGGTTCAACAACCGCTATCTGATGGAGGCTCTCCGGTACGCGCCGGCGGACACGGTGAAGATCGAGCTGAATACCGGCGTCTCCCCCGCCATCATCGTCCCCACGGAGGGGGAGGAAAACTTCCTCTATATGGTCCTGCCGGTGCGGCTGAAGAGCGCGGAGTGAGCAGATGGAGACGATCACGATTCACACGGAGTTCATCAAGCTCCAGGACCTGCTGAAATTCGCCAATCTGGTGTCCTCCGGCGGCGAGGCAAAGGAGCGGATCCAGGGCGGCGAGGTCACCGTCAACGGCGAGATCTGCACCATGCGGGGCAAAAAGATCCGCCCCGGAGACGATGTGGCCTTCCAGGGCGCCCATTACACGGTGGCCTATGCGGATTCTTGAGCTGGAGCTGCAGCATTTCCGCAACTACTCCGGCCAGCGGGTATCCTTTGACCCGGACTGCAATGTGATCTTTGGGGAGAACGCCCAGGGCAAGACCAATCTGCTGGAGGCCATCGTCTACCTCTCCTGCGGGAAATCCCCCCGGGCCAGGACGGACCGGGAGATGATTGCCTTCGATGCGCCCGCCGCTGTGCTGGAAGCCGGGATCTCCGCCCGAGACCGGGAGTTCCGCACCCGGGTGGAGCTGTACCGGGACCGGCGGCGGAAGATGTGGGTGAATCAGGTGCCTGCCAAAAACAGCGCCGCCCTGAGTCAGGTGTACCACACCGTATTCTTCTGCCCGGATGACCTGTATCTGATCCGGGAGGGGGCCGCCGCCCGGCGGCGCTTCATGGACACCGCACTCTGCCAGTTGCGGCCGAGATACGCGGCCGCTCTGGCGGAGTACCACCGGCTCTATGACCACAAGACCCGCATTCTGCGGGACAGTGAGGAGCGGCCGGATCTCCTGGAGCTGCTGCCGGACTTCAACGAGCGGATGGTTCGTTTCGGCGCTGTGCTGGTCCACTACCGCCGGCAGTTCGCGGAGGCGCTGAACCGCTATGCCGCCCGCCACCATCGGGAGTGCTCCGGCGGAAGGGAGCGCCTGGAGGTCACCTATCAGACTGTTTCCTCCGTCACGGACCCGGCGGCGGAGGTGGAGGTCCTCACGGAGCAGCTCCGGGCCCACATGGAATCCCACCAGGGGGCGGAGCGGGCCTCCCGGATGTGCCTCTCCGGCCCCCACAAGGACGATCTGGTCATCACCATCGACGGCCGGGAGGCCAAATCCTACTCTTCCCAGGGTCAGACCCGCACCGCGGCTCTGGCGCTGAAGCTGGCGGAGCGGGAAATCTACCAGAACGCCACCGGCGAATACCCGGTGCTGCTGCTGGATGACGTTCTCAGTGAGCTGGATCCCCGCCGGCAGGAGTTCGTTCTCAACCGCATCGCGGGGGGACAGGTGTTCATCACCTGCTGTGAGGATGACCGGCTGCCCCAAATGCTGGGCGGGAAGGTGTTCCATGTGAAACAGGGCGCCATCAGTGGATGATCCCTGCGGCCAGGCGGTAGCCTGTTCAATCAAACACAACAGATCCAATTACAGGCCCCCAACATGACAAAATGGAGGTAACCGTGATGAATTAGTACGCAGTGCTTCCCATTCTGGTTTTCGGCGGACCAGCTGCTGGCTTTCTCTGGGAGCTGATCGTGGGATTGGTCTGCCGGACAAGGCGCTATCTGCTGTGGGTGCCTGTTCTAGCGGGGGCGCTGGGACTGGCGCTGTGTGTGGTGTCTCCTTTCCATACCCTCCCGTTCTCCTTCCTACTGCTGTGCTGGGGGCTGTACGGTGGCGGACTTCTGTTTGGATGGAGTCTGTCCAACCTGCTCCGTGGCGGGGAGGACCACTTTCAGCGGTATGCCGTCCGTGCCGTTGCCCTCTGCTCCGGTGCGGCGCTGGCCATCGGCTTCGGTGTTCTGATCTCCCACGAGATGCGCAGCGCCACCTATACCATGGTGGAAGAAGACACCAGCGAGGAGCGCGTTCTGGCAGAGATCCCGGAGCTGGCCATTACAGAGACGGACCGGGAAATCCTCTCCGCCCTGGAGGAGAGTCCCTCCGTCCAGGCGGCCGTCGCCGGAGGGGAACAGTTCATCGATCTGCCACCGTCAGAACACGAGGACATCCACGCGATCCTGTCGGAATTTCTGGATGAAGAGCGCTACCAGTTTTCCGACGCGGGCGTCACCGCCCAGTCCGGGGAGGTCACCTCCCTGTATTACGATATTTTCGATCAGGAGAGGAATGTTCGGATCATCGTCATGGGCCTGGACACCGGAAATCTTAACAAGGTGATCACTGTCTACGATGGAGATCCGGAAGAGGAATTGTCCATGGTGATCTATGAAAATGACAACGGCGCCCTCCGCAAAATGAAGAAGCAGCGGATGTGGTTTTATGACTTCTATGAAACAGAGTTAGAATGAGGCACGGATCGCTCCCTCTACAAGGGCAGTTCCGCATCCGTAAGCGGCAAAGTCGCCAACAGATACCGAAAGGAGACCACCATGTACCTCCACATCGGCCAAAACGAAATTCTTCCCGACCGCCGGGTCATCGGCATCTTTGATCTGGACAAATGCAGTTACGGCAAGCGGACCCGGGAGTATCTGGCGGCCGCGGAGAAAGAGGGCGTGGTGCTGGACGTGTCCGGCGAGATCCCCAAGTCCTTCGTGGTGTGCGATCACCCCTATCACCGGCAGATCGTGTACCTCAGCCAGCTGAATTCCACCACCCTCCAGAAGCGGGCGGAGAGCGGAAACCTGGAATGAGCCAGGGGGAGATCCCATGGCGGCATATACGACACTGGTAAACCTTCCCCACTTTTTATCCTCGTTCACATCCCTGGAGACAGGAACTCTGGTGCTCTTTCTGGCGGCAGTGTTCACGGTGCAGCTGGTCCTGCTGCAAAATTACAGCAGGCGCCGGAGACGGCTGGTCCAGCCCGCTGCTTCTGGTGTACAGTGCGTTCCTTCTGCTGCTGTATTTTGCCTGGATGGCGCTGTTCACCGCCCTCCTGGCTCTGCTGACATATCTGATTTTGAAGAAATTACGCACTTGATTCCAACTTACATGGTTCAGGGCAAGGAGAAACGGGCCGGAGGCGGCTCCGGCCCGGCTCTTCTTGCCTTGGAACGGATATGAATATCCTGAAAGGAGAACCTGCATGGCAGAAAATGAACTGTTGAACTCCACTGCGGTGGACACGGCCAACGAGTACGACGCATCGGAAATTCAGGTGCTGGAAGGCCTGGAAGCCGTCCGGAAGCGGCCCGGCATGTATATCGGCTCCACGTCCACCTCCGGCCTGCACCATCTGGTCTATGAGATCGTGGACAACGCCATCGACGAGGCACTGGCCGGCTACTGCACCGACATCCTGGTGCGAATCAACGAGGGGGACACCATCACCGTGGTGGACAATGGCCGTGGCATCCCCGTGGACATCCAGGCCCAGACCGGCAAGCCCGCCCTGGAGGTAGTGTACACCGTCCTCCACGCCGGCGGCAAGTTCGGCGGTGGGGGCTACAAGGTCTCCGGCGGTCTCCACGGCGTGGGCGCCAGTGTGGTGAACGCCCTTTCCGAATGGCTGACGGTCCAGGTCCACCGGGACGGACATATCTATGAGATGAAGTTCTCCAGGGGCAATGTGACCCAGCCCATGACCATTGTGGGAGATACAGACCACACCGGCACCACTGTCACCTTCAAGCCGGACCCGGAGATGTTCGAGGATACGGAGTACAATTACGATACCCTCCACACCCGGATGCGGGAGGAGGCGTTCCTGAACGCTGGCCTGTGCATCCGCACTGTGGACGCCCGCCCCGGACGGGAGCAGGAGGACAACATGTGCTTCGAGGGCGGCATCCGGGAGTTTGTTACCTGGCTGAACAAGAGCAAGGATGTGCTTCACAACGACGTGATTTACATGTCCGGAGCCCGAGAGGACTCCGTGGCGGAAGTGGCCATGCAGTATAACGACGGCTATAACGAGACGATCCTCTCCTTCGCCAACAACGTCCACACGCCGGAGGGCGGCATGCACGAGGAGGGCTTCAAGCGGGCTCTCACCAATGTGCTGAACGCCTACGGCCGGAAGATCAAGCTGCTGAAGGATGACGAGAAGGTCTCCGGCGAGGACTGCCGGGAGGGCCTCACCTGCGTCATTTCCGTCAAGCTGACAGAGGCCCAGTTTGAGGGCCAGACCAAGTCGAAGTTGGGCAACAGTGAGATCCGGACCCTGGTGAATAACATCGTCTCCGAAAAGCTGGAGATCTTCCTGGAGGAGAACCCCCAGGTGGGCCGGATGATCCTGGATAAGGCTCTCACTGCCAATCGGGCGAGAGAGGCCGCCAAAAAGGCCCGGGAATCCATCCGCCGCAAGACGGCTCTCGGCGGCGCCGCCATGCCGGATAAGCTGCGGGACTGCAATGAGAACAATCCGGAGCTGACGGAGCTCTATATCGTCGAGGGAGACTCCGCAGGCGGCTCCGCCACCCAGGGGCGGGATTCCCGGTTCCAGGCCATTCTCCCCCTGTGGGGCAAGATGCTGAACGTGGAGAAGGCCCGGGCAGACAAGGTCTACGGCAACGACAAGCTCCAGCCCGTCATCACGGCCCTGGGCGCGGGCATCGGGGATGAGTTCGATCTGAACAGGCTCCGGTATCACAAGGTCATCATCATGGCCGATGCCGATGTGGACGGCGCCCATATCCGTACTCTGCTGCTGACCTTCTTCTTCCGCTTCATGCGGCCCCTGATCGAGGAGGGCTATGTCTACTCCGCCGTTCCGCCCCTGTATAAGCTGACCCGTGGCAAGACCACCCGAGTGGCCTTTGACGACATCCAGCGGGAGAAGATCGCCGCCGAGATGCGGGGCGACAACCCCAACGCCAAGATCGACATCTCCCGGTTCAAGGGGCTGGGTGAGATGAACCCCCATGAGCTGTGGGAGACCACCATGGACCCCACCACCCGGACGCTCCGGCGTATCACGCTGGATGACGCCGTGGCCGCGGACGAGACCTTTACCATCCTGATGGGCGAGAAGGTGGAGCCCCGGAAGGAATTTATCGAGCGCAACGCCCAATACGCGGTCAATCTTGACTATTGATCCGTAGGGCGGCTGCCCTCGGCCGCCCGTCCGATCAGATATGCCTTTGCGGGCCGGCGAGGGCGCCGGCCCCTACAAAAAGGAGATACGATACATGAGCAAAAAGCCCCAATACGATCCTGAGGAGATCCGGTACCCCGAACAGAAGATCGTGGAGTCACCGCTGGTCCCCGAGATGGAGAAATCCTACATTGAGTACGCCATGAGCGTCATCGTGGGCCGGGCTCTCCCTGACGTGCGGGATGGCCTGAAGCCCGTCCATCGCCGGATCCTCTACGCCATGTACGAGGATGGCCTCACGGTGGACAAACCCTTCAAAAAGTCCGCCACCTGCGTGGGCGACGTGCTGGGCCGGTACCATCCCCACGGCGACGCCAGCGTCTATGACGCTCTGGTCCGCCTGGCTCAGGATTTCTCCATGCGCTATCCCCTGGTGGACGGCCACGGCAACTTCGGGTCCGTGGATGGCGATCCCCCGGCGGCCTACCGGTACACGGAGGCCCGGATGTCCCGGCTCTCCGACGAGATGCTGCGGGATATTGAAAAGGACACTGTGGACTGGGACCCCAACTTCGACGAGACCCGCAAGGAGCCCCGTGTCCTGCCCTCCCGGTTTCCCAATCTGCTGGTGAACGGCTCCAGCGGCATCGCGGTGGGCATGGCCACCAATATCCCGCCCCACAACCTGCGGGAGGTGATCGGCGCCTGCATCTGCGTGCTGGACAATCCGGAGGCTCAGCTCAGTGATCTGATGCAGTACGTCAAGGGGCCGGACTTCCCCACCCGGGGCATCATCATGGGTCGCAGCGGCATCCGGCAGGCCTATGCCACCGGCCGGGGCCGGGTGGTGATCCGGGCCCGGCATGAGTTTGAGGAGTTCGGCAAGGACCGCACGCGCATTGTCATCACCGAGATCCCCTACCAGGTCAACAAGCGTATGCTCATCAAGAGCATGGCCGACCAGGTGGAAGACAAGCGTCTGGACGGCATCTCCGACATCCGGGACGAGTCCGACCGGGACGGAATGCGCATCGTCATCGAGCTGAAGCGGGACGCCAATCCCCAGGTGGTGCTGAACCGCCTGTTCGCCCAGACCCAGCTGCAGACCAGCTTTGCCATCAACATGCTGGCCCTGGTGAATAACCAGTCTCAGCCCAAGATCCTCTCCCTGCGCCACATCATTGACGAGTATCTGGCCTTCCAGGAGGAGGTCATTATCCGCCGCACCAAGTACGACCTGCGCAAGGCCCAGGAGCGGGCCCACCTGCTGGAGGGTCTGCTGGTGGCTCAGGACAACATCGACGAGGTTATCAAAATCATCCGCAGCAGCTACGACAACGCCAAGGAGAACCTGATGTCCCGCTTCGGTCTGGACGATGTCCAGGCCCAGGCCATTCTGGATATGCGGCTGAAAGCCCTTCAGGGCCTGGACCGGGAGAAGCTGGAGGCGGAGTACAAGGAGCTGGAGGAAAAGATCGCCTACTTCAACCAGCTGCTCTCCTCCGACGAGCTGCTGCGCAAGGTGCTGAAGGAGGAGCTCCAGGCCATCTCCGACAAATTCGGCGATGACCGGGTCACGGAGATCCAGGATGTGGAGGATGAGATCGACATCGAGGACCTGATCGAGGAGGAGCAGTGTGTCTTCACCCTGACCCAGGCGGGCTACATCAAGCGGACACCTGCCAGCGAGTACACCGCCCAGTCCAAGGGCGGCATGGGCAAGAAGGGCATCACCACCCGGGAGGAGGACTACGTGGTGGATGTGTTTACTGCCTCCACCCACGACTATATCCTCTTCTTCACCGACACCGGCAAGGTCTACCGGAAGAAGGGGTATCAAATCCCCGAGTCCGGCAAGGCTGCCAAGGGGACCAACATCGTCAACATCCTTCAGGTGGAGCAGGGCGAGCGGATCCAAGCCATGATCCATACCCGGTCCATTGAGGACGACGGCCGCTTCCTCTTCATGGTTACCCGGAACGGCACGGTGAAGCGCCTGCCGGCCAATACTCTGAAGAATCTGCGGAATAACGGCATCCGTGCCCTGCGGATGGAGGAGGGTGACCAGCTGATCGCTGTCCGGGAGACTGACGGCAGCCAGAAGATCCTCATCGCCACCCATGACGGTATGGCAGTCTGCTTTGACGAGAACGATGTGCGGCCCATGGGCCGGGACGCCGTGGGTGTGCGGGGTATCCGCCTGCGCCAGGGCGATTACGTGGTGGGCGCCGCCCGTGCCAAGGTCAATCATGCGGTGCTGGCCATCACGGAAAACGGCTACGGCAAGCAGACGCCGGTGGAGGACTATCGGATCACCAACCGGGGCGGCCTCGGCATCAAGAACTACATGGTGACGGACAAGACCGGCCCCGTGGTGGGCATCAAGGTGGTGGACGGCACGGAGGACCTGTTGTTGGTGACCCAGGCAGGCATCCTGATCCGCACCCCGGTGGACAGCATCCGCACCGCGGGCCGGGCCACTCAGGGCGTCATCGTCATGCGGTTCAAGGAGGAGGGGGATCACGTGATCTCCCTGGCGCTCACAGACCATGAGGAGGGCAGCGCCGAGGCCGAGGAATAAGGCCGTCCGGAGCCGGGGCGAAAACGCTTCTGCCGGAATGTTTATCAGAACACAGGGGGAGCTGTTCCCGAGGAGACGGCTCCCCCATTCAAAACCATCTTCCAAAAGGATTTCATGATGAAAACAGTCACCATCTACACCGACGGCGCCTGCTCCGGCAATCCGGGCCCCGGCGGCTGGGGCGCGATTTTGATGTACGGCCCCCACAGCCGGGAGCTCTCCGGCGGAGAGGCCGCCACCACCAACAACCGCATGGAGCTCACCGCCGTGATCCAAGCACTGTCCCTGCTGAAGGAGCCCTGCATCGTGGACCTCTGGTCCGATTCCAAATATGTGATCGATGGGCTGGAGAAGGGCTGGGCCAAAGGCTGGAAGGCTAGGGGCTGGAAAAAAGCTGACAAGAAGCCCGCCCTGAATCCGGATCTCTGGGACAGGCTGCTGTCCCTGACAGAGGTTCATTCCATCCGTTACCATTGGGTCAAGGGCCACGCGGAGAATGCGTACAACAACCGCTGTGATGAGCTGGCGGTGGCGGAGAGCCAGAAATACAAGTAGTATGTCTTCTGTACCCCGCAGAACGGGGCAGGCGCCGTACAAGCGGTTCGACGACGGCAAAGCCACGGCGGAGTCGGAATTTCCTCTCGCCGGGCAAATCAAAAAAATAGGTCCCCCACCGGCTCTGCCGGGCGAGGGACCATGCGGAGAGCGCATACAGCAACCACTGTGATGAGCTGGTGGCGGCCGGAGATCCTGATAGCCCCCGCTTCCTTCTCATGGGGAGAAAAAGTGAGAGAAACAGACCTATCTTCCAAAAAAAGACAAGTTTTTCTAAATTTTTCCGCTGTTTACGAAAACAGAAAAAAACATTCACAATCTGTTCATAAGAAAAACATAATTTAGAAAAAATTTTCGGATATCTTTATAATCAAGCAAAGGGTCCTCCCAAACCCGATGCGTTTTCTCCCTCCTAAAAACACACACAGCACAAAGGACCGCCACATGGCGGTCCTTTGTGTGTTTACGGCTGGATCAGCTCCTTGCTGAGATGGACGATGAAGTCCTGCACATTGGTGACGATGCCCCGGGCGGAGAGGCTTCCCCGGTCACTGAGTTTGTTCACGGCAAATTCTGAGATATCCACGCAGTAGAAATACACCTGCCGCACGGTTCCGTCTGCCAGCACCCGGTAGGAGGGGGTCATGTTTCCGGCGGCGATGGTGTGAAGGGCAGTGGCCATGCAGATCACCGTGGTGGCGGAGCGGATCTCTGCCCGCATGGCGTCCTGAGCGGCATAGACGTCTGCCAGCACCGGCGGCAGAGGCCCGTCGTCCCGGATGGAGCCCGCCAGTATGTACGGGACGCCGTGCCGTTCGCAGGTGTGCAGAATGCCGTTTTCGATCTGCTCCGCTTTCAGAAAGGCGGGAATCGATCCGTGGAGCCGCACCCGGTTGATGGTGTCCAGATGGTTGTAGTGCCCGTTGGGCTGACTTTCCTGCGTGTAGATGTTCTGCCCCAGAGCAGTGTTGAGGTAGGCTGCCTCCAGATCATGGGTGGCCAGCGCGTTGCCCGCCAGCACGGCATGGACAAAGCCGCCTGCGATGAGCCGGGAGAAGGCGTTGCGTGCGTCGTGGTCAAAGGCGAAGGCGGGCCCCATCACCCAGACTACCTTGCCGTGGTCCCGTTCGTGGCGCAGCAGTTCATAGAGCTCGTCATAGTCCCGGGAAAAGGCGGTCTCCCGGGAGCGGCCCTGCCGGAAGGCAAACACATCTCTGGCAACCCGGCGCTCCCGGAAGCCGTCCGGGTGGACGAGGATCCCCTCCTCTCCCTGTTCTGTGCGGCCGACGGCCACCAGATCTCCCTGCCGCAGGCGGCGGAATTCCCGGACGTCGATGCGGCCCCGATCCCACACGGCCACGCAGTCCATCCGGCTCTCCCGGGCCAGATGCCACTGCCCTGCGATTTTGAAGTATTCCGGAAAGATGCTCATGGCGTGGAAATTCTCCGGCGCCACGCCGTCCCGGGGCGCCGGGCGAAAGACGGCGTCCGGTGCGTTTTCCAGTGCGGGTGTGGAAAAGACCGGCGGAAAATAGGGGCGCAGCTGAAACGGCATAATGGCGTTCCTCCTTTGAAAGATGGTGCCGCTGTTCCACCCGGATGCAGAGAAGAAAAGCCCGGGGACCGCTCCTCGCAATACCTGCGGAGCAGTCTCCAGGCCCATCGGCATTCCCATCCGGCAAAAGGGCGCGGGAGGTTTGATTGCATTCAGAATATCAGAATGCCGCCAAAAAAACAAGGCCCTTTCTTGTAAATCCGGGCCGTCGGGTGTAGAATATCCAACATACAGGTTTTTCCTTCAAGGAGGCTTTTCAACATGAGAGACGGTTTTATCTCCGTGGCCGCAGGCACCCCCAAAATCCGGGTGGCGGACTGCCGCTATAACGCGGAACAAATTTTTACCCTGATGCGGGAGGCGGACAAGCAGGGGGTGAAGGTGCTGGCTCTTCCGGAACTGTGCCTCACCGGCTACACCTGCGGAGATCTGTTCCTGCAGGACACGCTGCTCCGGGGCGCCGAGGAGGGCCTTCAGACCATCCTGGAGGCTACAAGAAATCTGGAGATCGTGACGGCCCTTGGCCTGCCCGTGTGGGACAAATGGGACAACAAATTGTATAACTGTGCGGCTATTATACAAAAAGGAGAGATTTTGGGGCTGATTCCCAAGGTCTATCTGCCCAATTATGGGGAGTTTTATGAGCAGCGGTGGTTTGCATCCGGCAGCGGCGTGGAGCACGGGATTGAGCTGTGCGGGCAGCATGTGAGTCTCTGTACGAACCAGACCTTTGCCTGCGACACCATGCCCAACTTGGTGATCGGCGTGGAGATCTGCGAGGATCTGTGGGCCCCGGCGCCGCCCTCCGTGGAGCTGGCCCGGAAGGGCGCCACCGTGATTCTGAACCTCTCCGCATCCAATGAGCTGGTGGGCAAGGCGGACTACCGCCGCTCCCTAGTGACAGGCCAGTCCGCCCGGCTGATGTGCGGTTATGTGTACGCGGATGCCGGAGAGGGAGAGTCCACCACCGATGTGGTGTTCACCGGCCACAATATGATCGCGGAAAACGGTACCCTGCTGGCGGAGCGGCGGTTCGCCACCGGACTCACCGTCAGCGAGATCGATGTGGACCGGCTGATCCATGACCGCCGCCGGACCAACACCTTCACCTTCGGCAAGGAGCCGCCGGAGATCTGGCGGTGCGGCTTCACGCTGCCGGTGGAGGAGACCCGGCTCACCCGGTACGTCTCCCCATCTCCTTTCGTGCCGGAGGATGCCGCGGGCCGGGCGGAGCGGTGTGAGGAGATCCTGCGGATCGCCTCCCTGGGTCTGAAGAAGCGGCTGGAGCACACCGGCGCCAAGACGGCGGTGGTGGGCCTCTCCGGCGGGCTGGACTCCACCCTGGCCCTGCTGATCACGGCCCTGGCCATGGGGATGCTGAATCGGCCCGCCAGCGACATCGTGGCCGTCACCATGCCCTGCTTCGGCACCACTGCCCGGACGAAGTCCAACGCGGAGCTGCTGGCGGAGCGGATGGGTGCCACGCTGAAGATCATTGACATCTCCCAGGCGGTGCGGCGACATTTTACCGACATCGGACAGAACATGGAGAACCATGACGTCACCTTTGAAAACGGCCAGGCCCGGGAGCGGACCCAGGTCCTGATGGACATTGCAAACCAGACCGGCGGCCTGGTGATCGGCACGGGAGATCTCAGTGAGTTGGCCCTGGGCTGGTGCACCTACAATGGCGACCACATGAGCAACTACGCCGTCAACTGCTCCATCCCCAAGACCCTGGTGCGGCATCTGGTGGCCTATCTGGCCCGGGACAACGCGGAGAAGGACGAGGCCCTCCATGACGTGCTGGAGGATATTCTGGACACCCCTGTCTCCCCGGAGCTGCTGCCCGCTGTCCAAGGGGAGATCAGCCAGCGGACCGAGGATCTGGTGGGGCCCTATGAGCTACACGACTTCTTCCTGTACTACATGCTCCGCTGGGGCTTCCCGCCCCGGAAGATCTACCGTCTGGCGCTGTATGCCCTGGGGAAGACCTACACCCCGGATGTGATCCTGAAGTGGCTGAAGACCTTCTACCGCCGCTTCTTCTCTCAGCAGTTCAAGCGCAGCTGTCTGCCGGACGGCCCCAAGGTAGGTTCTGCGGCACTCTCCCCCCGCGGCGACTGGCGGATGCCGAGCGATGCTTCCGCGGCACTGTGGCAGGCAGAACTGGAGACACTGGAGTAAACGGAAGAGAGGAGCCAGTTGCCGAACATGGGGGGCCCAAAAAAATCAAAGATTTTTTGGGGAAAGAAGGAGCAAGGGAGCGTCCGGAGCTTTTGCCGTGGGCAGAATCGGAGGGGAGCGGACTTTGCGACGACGCGGCGGATGCCGAGCGATGCTTCCGCGGCACTGTGGCAGGCAGAACTGGAGACACTGGAGTCAGTGCATTTTTAACAGTATGTGGAAAGCGGACCAGGGCGACGGCTATACAGCCGGCGCTCTGGTCTTTCTATGCGTATACAGATAAACACGGACAGGCAGCATGAACTTTCGCAGTTCTTGACAGATTCTCCCCCCTCCCATTAAAATAGAAGAAAAATTGTTTGAAAACGGAAAGGAAGCACACGATGGAAGAATCTCTAGAACATATCCGGGAGAGCGCGGAGACACGAATGAGGAAGAATGCCTTCATGCTCCATAATTATATCGAGCTGGAACGCGTGGAAAAAGACCGGGCGGTCTTCAAGCTGGACATCCGCCCGGAGAGCTGCAACCCCTATGGGCTGATTCATGGCGGCGCCATCTACACCCTGGCGGACAACGCCACCGGCGCGGCGGCCCACAGCGACGGGCGGTATTACGTCACACAGACCAGCGCGCTCCACTTCCTGCGCAACCAGGCCACAGGGACGGTGCGGGCCTCTGCTTGGGTCCGGCACCGTGGAAAGTCCACGGTGCTCACCGCTGTGGACATCACCGGAGAGGGCGGCAGGCTGCTGGCCACGGGGGAGTTCACCTTCTTCTGTGTAGACAAGGCGCTGATGGACCAGAAGGCGGCCGCTGAGCAGAAATAAGAGAGATGCGGGAGAGGGCGAACCCCTCTCCCCTTTTTCCCAAACACTGTGGAAAACCGGGCTGTCATATCTCCGCCCGCCGCCGCATAAGGTTGTCCCAGAGGTGAGGCGATATGAAGAGGCCGGTTTTTCCAGGCCCGTTCAGAAGAGGGCTCCGGCGGCTGGGCGCAGCCGGGCTGGCGGCCGGGACCCTTTGGGCGGTTGTGGTCACCGCCGGAAGCGACAGCGCGTCTGCAGCCTGGGCGGCCCTGCGGGCGGCGTCTCCGCTGGCGGCGCTGAAATGGGAGCTGGGGGACCTGTGGGCGAACGATGACCTCTCCCCCGCCGCGGTGATGACGTTGGGAGAGTCTCCCCTGCTGTTGTCCGCCCGGGCGGCTGTGGCGGAGCTGTGGTCCACCGAGCGGACGGAGGAATCCGGTGCGGACGGCCGGGAGGAGACTGTCACGGAGCCGGTGGAGGAGACGCCGCTGGAGACCACGGGAGAGACGGACAACGGCGTTCCGGCCAGAACACTGGTGCCTACGGACCCCAGCGGCTATACGGTCTGCGGCCGGTCCTACATCTCCAACAGCACGGACCACGCCCTCACCGTCACGGAGCTGTCGGAGCCCTTTGACGCCCGGCTCGCCGATGGGGAGCCTCAGATTCTGATCCTCCACACCCACGGCAGCGAGGCCTACACCCCACCCCCGGGCACGGACATCGTCTGGTCCGGCAACTACCGCACTACGGACTCCCGCTACAACGTGGTGGGGGTGGGAGACGAGATGGCGGAGGTGTTTACCGCCGCCGGGATCTCCGTCCTCCATGACCGGACACTGTACGACTACTCGTCGTACAACGACGCCTATAACAACGCCCTGGCGGCCATTGAGACCTATCTGGCGGAATACCCCTCCATCCGCTTCATCCTGGATGTCCACCGGGACGCCATCGGCGACGCGGAGGGCAATCAGTACAAGGTGATCTCGGAGATCGACGGGGTGGGCACCTCCGCCCAGATGACTCTGGTGATGGGCAGCGACGGCAGCGGCCTGGCTCATGAGCACTGGATGGAGAATCTGAAACTGGCGGTGGCCCTTCAGGACAATATCTTGCAAAGCTATCCCACCCTGATGCGGCCGATCCTGCTGCGGAATTCCCGCTATAACCAGCACGCCACCACCGGCTCCTTGCTGGTAGAGGTAGGGGCCGCCGGCAACTCTCCGGAGGAGGCCGCCCTGGCGGGCCGCCTGTTCGCCCAGCAGATGGCGGACTATCTCATTGATCTGGGCAAGTGACAGAGGCGGTCCTGCGGAGAGCAGGCCATCCGGCCCCGGTCCGACGGCAAAAGCCCCGTCCGAACGGACGGGGCTTTTTGCTTTGAAGGCTCAGGGCTCCTCCGCCAGGGGGAAGGACACCACAGCGGTGAACAAGTCCGCCAGCGTCTCCACGTGGAAATCTCCGCCGCAGGCCTCGGTAAAGGAGCTGGCGATGGAAAGGCCCAAGCCGCTGCCGCCATCGGTACGGCTGGCGTCGCCCCGGACGAACCGGGCCGTCAGGTCCACGCCTGTGGGCAGCTCCTCCCGGGAGGTGTTGCGCAGGCTGGCCTCCGCCCTGCCCACCTCGGTCTTTAAGGAGAGGTAGACCCGGCTTCCCGCCAGGGCATATTTCAGGGCGTTGTCGATGAGGTTCTGGAACACCCGGTACAGCCGCCGGCCGTCAGCCGTGATCATCACCGGTATCTCCGGCAGCTCCATCCGGAAGGTCAGCCCGCTTTGGGAGATAGGCCCCTCCAGGTCCGCCAGGGTCTGCCGCAGGAGCTTGGCAAAATCCAGCCGCTCCAAGTGGACCGGCAGCTGGCCGGAGGCGGCCTTGCTGACCTCGAACACATCCTGGACCATCACTGCCAGCCGTCGGGCCTTCTCGTCGATGATCCGGGCGTAGTCCGCTGCGGCCCCCTCCAGGGGCTCCTGCCGCAGCAGTTCCGCATAGGAGAGCACAGAGGTCAGGGGCGTTTTCAGGTCGTGGGACACGTTGGAGATCAGCTCTACCTTCATCCGTTCGCTGCGGGTCTGCTCTGCCAGGGCCCGGTGCAGGCCCGCCTGGATGTCGTTCAGCTGCTCCGCGGTCTGATGCAGGTCTGCGTCCGCCGGCAGGTCCAGGGGCGTTTCCAGATCCCCGTCCCGGATGGCCGTCACTTGGTCCGCCAGCAGGCCGATATCCCGGACCAGGGTCCAGTCCCGCCGGATCCAGAAGATTTCCAGGACCCCTATCAGCGCAAAGGCGGGAACAAAAACGCAGATCACAGTCAGAGAAGAGTTCCAAAGCATTTCATACACAGGGACACAGCAGAGAACAGCTGTAAGCATAATGGCCCATAGTGCAAGGTTCCGCACCAGAGACCGCCGCCGGAGCCGCTTCTGCACCGGCAGCTTCAAGTCTCTTGCCAAGAATGCGTTTTTCAGCCCCCTCAACAGACTCCGCCGCTGCTCCCTTTCCGTGTTTTTCCGGGTGATGTGCCGCAGCCACAGCGCCCACACCAGCGCCAGCAGCGCCGGGGCATTGGCGGGCAGCAGCGCCGCCAGCCGCAGGGCGTCCGTCACGGTCGGACCCACCCAGCCGTAATACCAGAATTCAAAGGGAGAGTAGCCGCCGAATCCTGTGGAGAACACCATGGAGAGGACTGCCAGGGCAGCCGCCAGCCACCAGATCTCCCCGGGCACGCGGCGAGTGAGAGCGGCCAGCTTTTTCTCCGCCTTCCGCCGTTCCGCCCGCAGGAGACGGGTACTCACCAGATACGCAATGCCGAGCACACACAGCACTGCCCGCAGCAGGTAGAACTTCTGCATCCCCTGGATGCGCTGATACAGGCTGTAGAGATCGTTAGCGGGGCGGGACGCCCCGCCGCTGTTCGGCTGGAGATAAGGCACCGGCTCCTCCCGGACGGCCATGTAGACGGTCACATCCGCCGCGTCCTCCCCGGCCGTGAAATTCTCATAGCCGGGGACGTCCCACAGGGAATCCTCTGTAAAAAATCCATCGCCGTAAACGTCCACTGGCTCTCCATCCTTGGTGATGGTGACTGTACCGTTCTGGAAGGTCAGCAGAAAGTTGTAGCCCTCCGGCACGGCCCAGCTGGAGGAGAGGATCATATTCGCTGGAGCATTGCTGTAATAGGAGTCCTCCCCCGATCCCTGGACCCGGTAGAGGAGATTCTTGTCCTCTACATAGGAGGCGTCTGGCGCCTCCTCTTTCGGGGTTGCTATATCTTCTGTGGCAGTGTCCGTGGATCCCCACTCGTACCAGGTGATGCCAGCACTGGACACGACGTAGGTATCCCCGGAAGCAGTATCCCACCACTCCAGGTCGCTGCCAGTGGCCATAGCCAGAAAGGCCCGCAGCCGTTGGGCCACCTCCTGCCGGAAGGCTGGGGTCTCCTGCCAGTCTGTACTCCACCATCCGCTGCCGAAGGAGCCGCTGTCGACCCCGCTGGCCAGGCGGCCCGCCGTCTGTCCCAGGCTCCCCAGCACCAGGCTCACGCCCAGTACCAGGGCCGCCAGTCCGGCCGCCGCCCGCAGCCTGCCGCAGGTCTTTCCGGAGACGCGGACCTTCGCCACGCCCGGGGCGTCCTCCACCCCCTTCAGAGCCTCCCGGACCTCCCCGGCCACAAGTTGTTCCAGACCTTCGTCAGGTCCCGTGCTGTTCCATTTTGTATCCAATGCCCCACACCACCTTGATGTAATCTGGCTCCTTGGGATTGAGCTCGATTTTTTCCCGAATGCGCCGGATGTGGACCATCACCGTGTTTTCGCAGGCGTAGGCCGCCTCCCCGTCCCACACCCGGCGGTAGATCTCCTCCGCCGGGAAGATGCGGCCGGGGTTACGCATCAGCAGGTCCACGATCTTTGTCTCCGTGGCGGTGAGCTTCACCGCTTCCCCATCCGCCCGCAGTTCCCGGCGGTCCGGGTCGTAGGTGAGGCGCCCGTTGACGATGAGGCCCTGCCGCTCCTCCGCGTGGACGTCCCCCAGCAGGGTGTACCGCCGCAGCTGGCTCCGGACTCTGGCCGCCAGCTCCTGGGGGTTGAAGGGCTTGGTCACATAGTCGTCCGCCCCCATGGAGAGGCCCAGGATCTTGTCCGTGTCCTCACTTTTGGCGGAGAGGACGATCACCGGCAGGTTCCGCTTTTCCCGGATCCGCAGCAGAGCGGACAGCCCGTCCAGCTTGGGCATCATCACGTCGATGAGGATCAGCCGCACCGCCGGGTCCAGGGCCAGATCCAGAGCCTCCATGCCGTCATAGGCCCGCAGGACCCGGTAGCCCTCCCGCTCCAGGGTGATGGCGATGGCCCCCACGATCTCCGGATCGTCGTCTACCACCAGAATGCACGCGTTCATCTCGATCCCTCCTTGAGCTGATTGTAGCATACCAGGGAATTCTTACAAACACCCGGAGAAATTTCTTACAGATTTCTTACGGTTTCAAGCGGCACAAAAAAAGGGCCCTCCCGGGAAGGAAAGCCCTTCTTTTCAATGGCTCACTTTTTCAGCGGCATGGAGAAGAGGAACCGGGTGGAGGCCTGGTCGCTCTCGGCCTTCAGAGTTCCCTTGTGCTCCGTCGCAATGGAGGCGGCGATGGGCAGCCCCAGGCCGAAGCCGGACTGCTCCCCCCGGGAGGCGTCCGCCCGGTAGAATCGCTCGAACAGGCGGCCCAGCTGGTCCGGTGGGATGGGATCGCCGGGGTTGGATACCAGCAGACGGGCCTGCCGGTCTGTGCGCCGCAGGGTCAGGCTGATGGTACCCCCCGCCTGCCCATACTTGATGGCGTTGTCCAGCAGGACGCCGATCAGCTGGCGCAGTTTGTCGGCGTCGCCGGTGACGGTCACGTCGGGGGTGATGTCGCTCTCCAGGGGCTTTCCCGCCTCAAAGGCCACCGGCTCAAAGGCCAGTACGCAGTCCGTGGCCAGGTCGGAGAGCGAGACCTCCCCCATCACCGCCGTGGGAACCGCATTGTCCGCCCGGGCCAGGGTCAGCATCTCCTCCACCAGGGACTTCATCTGTCCGGCCTCGGAGCGGATGTTGTCCGCCCACCGGGCCGGGCGGTCCTCCAGCGGCGCCGCCTCCAGCAGTTCCGCATTGGAGAGGATCACGGTCAGCGGCGTCTTCAGCTCGTGAGAGGCGTCGGAAAGGAACTGCCGCTGCTGCTGCCAGGCTTTTGCCACCGGGCGGGTGGCCCACCGGGCCAGCAGGATGGAGACGCCCAGAAGCAGCAGCAGCGCCGCCAGACCGATTTGCAGATAGGAGCCCATGATCTCCTGCAATGTGGCCTGCTCCATGGACATGTCCACAAAGGCGATGCGCTCGTATAGTCCATAGTCCCGGCGCAGATACCGCAGGCCGTAGCTGTGGATAGTGCCCTCGGGCCGGTTCTGCTGGAGACAGTCGGTAAGAATGGTCTGCAGCTCCTGTGTGTCCTGCAGATTGGAATAGGTCCCGCCTGTGACAAAGGCCTCGTAGATTCCGCTGCGGTCCCAGAGATTCACCGTGAAATAGGGCAGCAGAACGTCTTCCCCGCCCCGGTTGAGCCCCAGATCCGGCCGGCCGCTGGGAGTGTCGTCCTCCATGACCCGCTGGAGCACCTGATGGCTGATGACCTCGATGTTCTGCTTGGCGGAGAAAAACACAGCCGTGAATACCACGCCCAGTACCGCGGTCACCAGAATCATGCACATGGCCACGAATTTGATCTGCAATTTTCGGATCATGGGAGGATCGCCCCCTTCCTGTCGAAAACTCTGTGGAAAAGTGGAAAAATGTGGACTTTGTGGAAAACTACGCCTCCTCAGGCGCTTCCAGGCAGTAGCCCACCATGCGGATCGTACGGATCTTCACCTGGGAGTGGAGATGGTCCAGCTTCTTCCGCAGGAAGGAGATGTAGACCTCCACATTGTTGTCCTCTGCGTCGGACTCATAGCCCCAGACCTTCAGCAGCAGCTTCTCCTTGGTGATGACCAGCTTCTGGTTCAGCATCAGCATCTCCATCATGTCGAACTCCTTCCGGCTGAGCCGCACGGAGCGCTCGCCGCAGGAGAGGGTGAAGGAGGTCTTCTCCAGCCGCAGGTCTCCGTATTTCAGGGCATCAGTCTGCCGCAGCTCCGGCTGGCGGCGGGTCAGGGCCCGGATGCAGGCCAGCAGCTCCTTGGGCTCAAAGGGCTTGGTGAGATAGTAGTCCGCACCGGAGTCCAGCCCGTTCACCCGGTCCGTCAGCTCGGACCGGGCCGTGAGCATCAGCACCGGCGTGGTGCTGCCCTCCGCCCGCAGGCGGCGCAGCACGGTGAAGCCGTCCAGCTTGGGCAGCATCACGTCCAGCAGGATCACGTCATAAATGGAGGTCAGGGCGTTGTCCAGCCCCGCCTCGCCGTCGTGGCAGACGTCCACCGTATAGCCGTTCAGCTCCAACAGGTCCTGGAGGGTGGCGGCCAGGCGGACCTCATCCTCCACCACCAGTACGCGCATGAAATCACCTCCGTTTGCAGGATCGCGCGCCGTTTCTGCCGGCAGCGCCACACAGGGGGGAGCCCGGGGGCTCCCCCCTGGTCAGATGAGACGGATGGGAAACGAGATCGAGTTTATTCGCCCGTGGCGTCCGCCGCAGTCAGGCCATTCTCCGCCACAGAGAGAATGGTGTCCACCGAAGCGGTGTCCATCTGGTAGATGGTGGAATCCCCCTCCATGCGGACGTAGTAGCCGGTCTGGTCCAGGTTCTCGCTGCCGAAGGTCAGGGTCAGCGTCCCCTCGGTACCGGTGTCGTTCAGGTAGAGAATGGTAACCGTGGCCTGGGGTGCGTCAAAGCCGCACAGGGCAGCGGCCTCGTCTGTGGGCTTGTAGTCCACGCATTTGGTGAAGGTCAGCGCCCCCAGCTCCGCCAGCAGAGAGGCGGTGTCCGCGTTGCCGGTGACGTCCTCGCCGCTGGCAGCCCAGGTGACGGTAACCGTTTCCTCCCCGGTCTCCTCGTCGGTGGAGGTCTCCTTGTCGATGGGCCGCAACAGGGTGCTGGCGGCGCCCTCAACGGTGACGGACTGGAGGTTTTCCTCCGTCAGCTGGGGCAGCTCCGGCAGGTCGCACATGTCATAGATGGTCTTGGACATCTCGGTGTACAGGGAGTTGGAGATGATATACACCGGACTCTCCTGTTCGTTCATCAGCATATAGTAGCTGTTGCCGTCCGTAGTGGTGTTGCCCAGGGAGATGGTCAGCGTCCCGCCGTCCGGCTTGGCTGCGGTCAGGGTGGCGAAGGGCTGGTCCAGGCCATAGGCCTCCAGCGTATCGCCCTCTGTAATGGTCTGCTGGGGTTTGAGGTTGGTGAGAAGGGTCAGGATCGACTGGATGGTGGAGTCGTCCAGGGGAAACTCCGGGTCGTCGGACCAGACCCACTTGCCCGCCTCGTCCAGATGGAAGGACAGCGTGGCGCTGCCGTTGTCATAGGTGAGGGACGAATAGGCGGCCTCCGTCTCCGTGATGACGCTGGCGGCGTCCTGGGCGGCGGCCTCCTCAGCTTCCCGCTGGGCGCTGGACCGCTTGACGGCGGAGACCACCGCCAGCAGGATGCCCAGGCCCACCAGGATCCCCAGCAGGAGAACCAGCGTCTTCTTCTGTGTTCGATTCATGCTTGTATGCTCCTTCGTCACAGTTTCCGGCGGTGCATCCAGCGGACAAAGCCGTAGATCAGCAGCGCCGCGGGGATCACCAGGATAAACAGCAGGCCCCAGATGCCGCCGGTCGTGATGGTATTGGTGGGCGTCAACAGGCTCACCGGCTCCACAGAGATGGCGGATACATCGTCAAAGCCCACAGTGGCGGAGTGGATGAAGAGATCCACGTTGTCAACATTGGTAAAGCTGTTGGTCACATCGGTGTTGATCAGCGTGTCCGCGCCGTAGACCGTCAGCCGGGCGGTGGTGTCCTCGCTGATCTCCTCCGTGGCCACGGCACCCACCACATAGGTCCCCTGGGTCATGTTGTCCGCGTCCAGCACGGCATAGCCGTTCTCCGTGGTGGTCAGGAAGGGCTGGACGGTGATGGTGTCCCGGGTGGGATCCGCCAGGGTGAAGCCCCGGGAGGCATAGAACAGGACCATGGAATCACTTGTGAGGCTGCTGGCCGCATCCACAGAGGTGTCCGCCTGCGCGAAGAACAGATAGGGGTTGTTCTGATAGCCCTGGGAGGTGTCCGCGATCATGCCGTCCGCCACCTGCATTCCATAGGCGGCGCACAGGGCGTTGAAGTTGGGCAGGTCCACCAGCTCACCGGCCATGTTGTAGATCACCTGGCCGCCCTCCGCCAGATAGTTCAGGATCATATCCAGCTCATCGTCCGCCAGATCCTGGTCCGGCTCGTTGAGGATCAGCAGGGAGCAGTCCTCAGGGATGCCGCCGTCGGTGAGCAGGTTCACCCGCTCCACGGACATGTGGAGCCGCGTGAACCGCTCCTTCACGCTGATGGGGACGGCGGTCTCGTTGTGGCCTGTGGTCTCGTACACCATCCGGGTCACGCCGGTGAGCACGCTGTCGATGGCGGAGGTCAGCAGGCTCTCCCCGTCGAAGTCCGTCTCCGTATAGGTGCCGTAATAGTAATACGACATCATATCATACCCGATTATGTCGCTGATGTCAAAGGACTCCTGCCGGCCGGTGGCCTCGCAGGTGACCACGATGGTATCCGCCCCCACACCGTACTGGGACAGGGCGGAGGGATAGACCGTGGGGTCGGTGTATTCCAGGGTCAGGTGGTCGCTGAGATCTGCGTAGATGTCCAGAAAGCGGACGATCCGGGTATCCAGTGTGTCCTTGTCGGTGAGCACGTGGATCACCACGTCATCCTCCAGCCCCGCCAGGTAGTCCTGAGAGGTCTCGCTGATGTTGTAGATCCCGCTGCCCGTCAGGTCGATCTGGGCCCACTGCTCCGGCAGCTGTGCCGCCAGCAGGTTGAACACCAGCACTGCCGCCACGGCCAGGGCCGTCAGTCCGGCGGAGAAGGCGCCCCTGCGGGAGGCGTGGCGCCCCGCGGTCTCCTGCAGGCTGTTTTTCCAATCACGATGTTCCATATTCACACGCCTCCTCTCAGTTCCACCGGCGCTTCTGGATGACCTGGACGGTCAGAAAGACCAGCAGCGCGCTGATGGACAGGTACAGCAGGATCCCGGGCACGTCGAAGACGTGGTCCGTGGAAAAGCTGTCGAAGGCGGAGAGCAGGGAGAACTTGCCCAGCACATCCGGCAGCAGGTTGGCGAAGACGGAGGAGTCCCGCAGGTAGAAGGCGATCAGCACCGCGGCGCCGGCCACCAGCACGCCGGCTGTGACCTTCCAGTTGTTGGACAGGGCGTTGATGAGGAAGCACACCAGGATCAGCACCACGAAGAAGCCCAGCAGAGACCCGACGGCGGTGGAGGGCAGAAAGCCCACCAGGCCATCCCACAGATACAGCAGGAGCAGCAGGCCGAAGGTGCCCACTGCGGCGATGATCTGGCTCTCCGTCAGAGAGGAGATCAGCATGCCCACGGCGATCTCCACCGCGCCCAGCAGGAAGAAGGCCAGAATGGCGCCGTAGTCCGCCAACAGGAAGGCCGTGCCGTTCAGCGCGATGATGAGGGGGCACAGGCAGGCAATGGCCACCGGCACGGCGAACACCGTCAGCATGGCGAAGTACTTCCCCAGCACTACGGCGGTGACGGATACCGGCGCCGTCAGCAGCAGCTGGTCCGTCTTGGTGTGGCGCTCATCCGCCATGGAGCGCATGGTGAGAATGGGGACCACCACCATGAAAATGAAGAGAGAGGAGCCCAGAGAGAGGGAGAAATAGGGGTATCCCTGAAACAGGTTGTAGGCAAAGAAATAGATGCCGATGAAGACCGTCAGAACCGCCACGAAGATCCAGCCGATCATGGAGTTGAAATAGGAGCTGACCTCCCGCTTATAAATCGCTTTCATCGCCGACCGCCTCCTTTTCCGCAGTTTCCACAGAGGTCTGGAACAGCGCCGCCGCCCGGGCGGCCACCGTATCGTTATCGTCCGTCAGATCCAGGAAGACCTCCTCCAGAGAGGCCGTCCGGGGCCGCAGCTCCAGCAGGGGCAGCCCCGCCTCTGCAAAGGCGAAGAACAGCGCCTCCCGGATGTCCCTCTCCATGTGGATGGCAAATCGGGCTGTGTCCTCCGTCCGCCCCAGCAGGGTCCGGCCGGTGATGCCCGCCACCCGGTCCAGCACGGCCTCCGCCGCCTCCGGCGCGGCCTTTGCCGTCAGTTCCAGGGAGCCTCCGGCGGAGAGCTTCTCCTCCAGGTCCTCCGGGGTGTCGCACACCACAAACCGGCCCTTGCGGATGATGAGGACCCGGTCGCATACCGCCCGGATCTCAGAGAGGATATGGGAGCTGAGGATCACGGTGTGGTCCTTTGCCAGATGCCGAATGAGATCCCGGATCTCCACCACCTGCTTGGGATCCAGGCCCACGGTGGGCTCGTCCAGAATGATGATCTTGGGGAAGCCCAGGATGGCCTGGGCCAGGCCGACCCGCTGGCGGTAGCCCTTGGACAGGTTCCGGATCAGCCGGGCGCTCATATCCTCCAGATGGGTCAGGGCCAGGACCTTCGTCAGCTGGTCCGTCCGCTGCTCCTTGGGGATCTTCTTCAGCTCCGCGCAGAAGCGCAGGTACTCCTCCACCGTCATATCAGGATACAGCGGCGGGATCTCGGGGAGATAGCCGATGCAGGCACGGGCGGCCTCCGGCTCCTCCAGAATATCGTGGCCCTCCACCAGGACCTGTCCCTCCGTGGCCGCCAGATAGCCGGTCATGATATTCATTGTGGTGGATTTTCCGGCGCCGTTCGGCCCCAAGAAGCCGAAGATCTGGCCGTCCTCCACCGTGAAGCTCAGATGGTTCACCGCATAGTGGTCGCCATAACGCTTCACAAGGTTTTTGACCTCGATCACACAAATAACCTCCTTCAGGAATGGAGACGGGCAGGGCCCGCCCCAGTCAGCTTTCACAGTATAAAAAAAGAAACTGAAAACTATCTGAAAGAATGAACAGAACTTCATAAACTGTTCAAACTTTTTAAAGGTTGTTTTTAGATTTTGGGGGTATGATACAGACATCCTCCAAAAAGGATAACTGATCCCCCCTCTCTTTTTTCATTTTTCATTTCCTTTCTCTCTGCGTGCGGCGGAGGGCGTCCATGACCAGGCGTCCTCCGCCGCACGCTGTCTTGCGCGAAAAGGGCGAAAAAGATGGAAAGATCCGGCCGGTCCAGGACTTTCCGCCGACTTGTTCTTGCAAACAGCCGGTGTTTCCGATATAATGATTCCGCAATTCTAAGTAGCCGGGTTCAGAATGCGACTGCCCGGTGAACAATGGAGGAAAAAAGAATGAGAGGCGTACACAGCGCGGTGGATGAGATCCGCCGCAATGTCTTCACCGAAGTGGCCCGCCTGGCCTATGAGGGCGGGGATTTGAAGCGGGTGGACATGATCCCCTACACCATCGTTCCCGGAGAGGTGGCCCGCCACCGCCACGACGTGTTTCTGGAGCGGGCCATTGTCCAGGAGCGGGTGCGGCTGGCCCTTGGCATGAGCCTGCAGCCCGCTGGCGAGCAGACGCCCGTCAGCGCCGGTATCCAGGAGGCGGCCGCGGCCGACGACAAATATTTTGAGGAGCCCCTGGTCAATATCATCTCCTTTGCCTGCAATGCCTGCCCCCCCAAGCAGATCCGGATTACGGACAGCTGCCAGGGCTGCCTGTCCCATCCCTGCATGAATGTGTGCCCCAAGGATGCCATTTATCTGGACAAGGACAAGCATTGCCACATTGACCAGGACAAGTGCATCAAATGCGGCCGGTGCTTCAACCAGTGCCCCTACCACGCCATCAGCAAGATTGAGCGCCCCTGCGCCGCAGCCTGCGGCATGGACGCCATCGAATCCGACGAGCTGGGCCGGGCCAAGATCAACTACGACAAGTGCGTCTCCTGCGGCATGTGCCTGGTGAACTGCCCCTTTGCCGCCATCGCGGACAAGAGCCAGATCTTCCAGGTCATCAACGCCATGAACCGCGGATCCAAGGTCATCGCCTGCGTGGCCCCCGCCTTTGTGGGCCAGTTCGGCAAGGCCGCCACGCCTGCCAAGCTGAAGGCCGCCATGCGGATCCTGGGCTTTGACGATGTGGTGGAGGTGGCCATCGGCGCGGACCTGTGCACCGTGGAGGAGGCCAAGGATTTCCTGGCGGAGGTGCCGGAGAAGCTGCCCTTCATGGGCACCAGCTGCTGCCCCGCCTGGTCCGTCATGGCCAAGAAGCTGTTCCCGGAGTTCAAGGACTGCATCTCCATGGCCCTCACCCCCATGGTGATCACCGCCCGCATGGTGAAGAAGGACCATCCGGATGCCCGGATCTGCTTCATTGGGCCCTGCGCAGCCAAGAAGCTGGAGGCCAACCGGAAATCTGTCCGGTCGGATGTGGACTACGTGCTGACCTTTGAGGAGCTGCAGGGCATGTTCGATGCCAAGAACATCGACTTCACCACCCTGGAGGCGGACCCGGAGGACGGCCTGAACGAGGGCACCTCCATGGGCCGCGGCTTCGCGGTGGGCGGCGGCGTGGCCGCGGCCGTGGTAGAGGCCATCAAGCACATCGACCCCACCCGGGAGGTACAGATCGAGTACGGCGACGGCCTGCGGGAGTGCAAGAAGATGCTGATGATGGCCAAGGCCGGAAAGCGCAACGGCTATCTGCTGGAGGGCATGGGCTGCCCCGGCGGCTGCGTGGCCGGCGCCGGCACCATCACCCCCGTGCGGGAGAGCACCCTGAATGTTGAGAAGTTCAAGAAGGAGGCCGCGGAGATCAGCAGCACCGCCAGCCCCTATGTGGACCGTCTGAAAGACGTGGAGGAATAACCGCTAAAGCAAGAAAGCGGGCCACCCAAAAGGGTGGCCCGCTTTGTGCGTTTTCCGGAAAAGCTGTGGTTCTGCTTACATTTGGTACAGAAGAACCATCAGCGGCATGGTCCCGATACAGAGAAGCGTGGTGATTACATTAATGGCGCCGGCGTAGTCTCCTTCATGACCGTAGACTTGAGCGATCTGAGTGACGTTAGCCGCCGCAGGGGCACTTGCTGCCAGCAGGCTGATCATCAGGATGGACTGGCCGTCCGGCACCAGGGCCGCAAGGCCAGAGTATTTGAAAATACACAGGACCACCAGCGGCAGGGCGATCAGCCGCAGGAAGGCCACCTTCCAGATGCTGCGGATGCGCAGGACCGCCAGCAGGTTCTGCTCTCCCATGAGCATGCCGGCGACAAACATGCTGAGGGGGCCGATGGTGGAGGCAATGGACTTCATGGTACCGGCGATTACCGTAGGCAGGGGCAGGTTCAGCAGAAACAGCAGCACACCCACAAACACGGAAATGATGTTGACATTCAGGAGAATTTTTTTCAGCGAGACATTCCGGTCACCACTCAGAATAATCCGGCAGTGACTCCACATGGGAAACTGCTGCACCAACTGAAACATGCTGCAATAGATGACCCACTCCGGCCCCAGGACCGCAGTCACCAGGGGGATGATGAGGTTACCGGAATTGGTGTAAATCAGGGAGGCCTGTTCCACCGGCGTCAGACGCAGGGGGCGGTGCAGTAAGGCCGTGGCAATGAAAAACAGAGCGTGGATGCCAATGGCGGCCCCGAGGGAGAGGGCCAGACCCTGAAGCAGCTCCGGCGTACGCTGGAGCTGGAAGGCGTTGATGATGACGCAGGGAGTGACCAGATACAGACAGACTTTGGACAGAACCCGGCTGTCCTCCGGCTTCAGCAGATGCAGGCGGACCAGGAGCCAGCCCAGGACGATACACAGAAAAAGCTGTACGATCTGTTCAAGCAGCATCAATACCATGAAAACGTTCCTCCATCCACACACAGGTGCGAGTTTAATCGTACCACGCCAAAAGAGGAAAAACAACCAGAAAGTTTATATAGCGTAAAAAAACTGGGACTGCAGTAAAAAGGCTCCCCCATCCAGCGGATGGGGGAGCCTTTGTTCAGTCACGGACTGCCTCAGTCGGTGACGTAGGGCAGCAGGGCGATCTGCCGGGCGCGCTTGATGGCCTCGGTCAGCTGACGCTGATGCATGGCGCAGGTGCCGGTGGTCCGGCGGGGCAGGATCTTGGAACGCTCAGAGACAAAGCGGCGCAGCTTGGCGGCGTCTTTGTAATCGATATACTCGCATTTGTCCGCGCAGAACTGGCAGACCTTGCGGCGCTTGCCGCGGTTGGGGCGAGCGGGTCTCGCTTCACGATCAAAAGCCATGAAATGGTTCCTCCTTTATCAAAAGTCAGAACGGCAGTTCGCCGTCCTCTTCGCCGATCTCGGCGAAATCGGATTGTCCGCCCATCGGTGCGGCGTTGCGGCCGCCCATGGGGGCGCTGTAAGAAGCGGGTGCGCCGCCGAAATCGCCGGCGCCGTCCCGTTTGGAATCCCCGAAGTAGACATTGTCGGCGACGATCTCGGCGCTTCTGCGCTTGCCGCCGTCCTTGTCCGTCCAATCGCGGATCTGCAGCCGACCCTCCACCACGGCCATGCGGCCCTTGGTGAAGTATTTGCTGACAAACTCCGCGGTGCTGCGCCAGGCCACCACGTCGATAAAATCGGTCTCCTTTTCGCCGCTCTGGGACTTAAAGTCCCGGTCCACAGCCAGGGAGAAGGACGTGACGGCGGTGCCGCTTCCGGTGCGGCGCAGCTCGGGGTCCCGGGTCAGACGACCCATGATGATGATCTTGTTGAGCATATCAATGCCCCCTTACTCGCCCTTGCAGACGATCAGGGAACGCATGATGCCGTCCGTGATCCGCAGAACACGGTCCAGCTCCTTCGGGAAAGAAGGCTCGCTGGTGAAGGTCATCAGGACGTAATAACCCTCGGTCTTGTAGTTGATGGGATAAGCCAGCTTGCGGCTGCCCCACTCTTCCACTTCCACAGCGGAACCATTCTGCTCAGCCAGGGTCTTGAACTTGGCCACCAGCGCGGCGGTGTTCTCCTCACCCTGTGCAGGGTCGATGATATACACGACCTCATAATTGGCAGAAACCTTTGCCATATTTGCACCTCCTTCTGGACAAATGGCCCCCATTCGGGATGGGAGCAAGGATATGCCTGCAGACTGCAAGCCATATTATTATATCGGAATTTCTGGAAATGTCAAGGAATTTTTCTCCCGGCTCTATAGGGGGGCAAATCTTTACACAAGATACTGCTTGACAAATTCCCGCGGGCGGTGTCATAATAAATGCGACAAAAACAGGGGAGCCCTCACGGGCTGAGAGGAAGCGGACCGCTTCGACCCTTTACCTGATGTGGGTAATGCCACCGTAGGAAGTTATGTATGAGCATCCGGCACGGCGGGCACCCTCTCAGGCGCCCGCTGTTTTTTACTTTGAGACGGAAGGGATGTGCATCGGCGAAAACAACATCCGGCGCCCCGGGGACCACCGGGAGCGGGCTGAGGGGGAGCGCCCTGGGCCTGGGCCGGCAAAACAGCGATGGGAAGCCGTGTTCCGGCGTGAGAGGAGGCCAGAAAGCCTCGACCGATTTTCCACAGCAGGCGGATGCCCGCCTGCCGACCTTGCATGGCAAGGGGAAAACGCTGTTTCGCACGCTGTTTTCTCCCTGCAAATTCTGATGGATCAAAGGAGCGATCTCTATGAAAACCAATTCCAAGAAGCTGGCCCTGGCAGGCGTGCTGTGCGCCGTGGCCGTGGTGGGCAGTATGCTTCAGTTTCCCGTATTCGGCAGCCAGTGCGCGCCAGTGCAGCACATGGTCAATGTCATCTGCGCCGTGTTCCTGGGCCCGGGCTACGGCGTGGCCGTGGCCTTCCTGGCCAGCCTGCTGCGCAACATCTTCGGCTTAGGCAGCCTCCTGGCCTTCCCAGGCAGTATGTGCGGCGCCCTGCTGTGCGGCCTGGTCTACTGGAAGACCAGGAATCTGCCCGCGACCCTGGCGGGCGAGGTGTTCGGCACCGGCATCATCGGCGGCCTGCTGTCCTATCCTGTGGCGGTGGCCTTTATGGGCGTAGTGGCCGGCTCCATCGCCTTTTACGCCTATGTGGTGCCCTTCCTGGTCTCCACCGTGGGCGGCTCCATTCTGGCCGGCATCCTGGTATTCACCCTCCAGAAGAGCGGCGCCCTCAAATCCATGCGGGCCGCATTGGAGCATTGATCCCAACTGAGAAAGGGTCCTTCCATGCTTGATTTCACCCGTCTGGACAAAGTCCGCCGCCAGCGGCCCCTGATCCACTGCGTCAGCAATATCGTCACCGCCAACGACTGCGCCAATCTGGCCCTGGCCGTTGGCGCCAGTCCCATGATGGCCCAGGCACCGGAAGAGATGGAAGCCATCTCCGCCGTCAGCGACGCCACGGTGCTGAACACCGGCACCCCGGATGCGGAGAAATTCCGGGCCTGCCGGATCTGCGCCGTCTCCGCCCGTCATCCGGTGGTGCTAGACCCGGTAGGGGTGGGCGCAAGTCCCTGGCGGCTGGGACAGGTCCGGGCGCTGCTGGACCTGTTCACCCCGTCCATCCTGCGAGTGAATCTGGGGGAGGCCCGGGCCCTGCTGGGGTCGGATGGGCAGGAACAAGGGGTGGACAGCCCGCTGCCCGCCAGCCGGGAAGCCCGGAGGGACACCGCCATGGACCTGGCCCGGCGCCGCGGAACGGCGGTGCTGCTCTCCGGTCCGGAGGATCTCATCACCGATGGGGCGCGGGTCTGGTGCGTCACCGGCGGCAGCGGCCGGATGTCTCTCGTCACCGGCACGGGCTGTATGCTGTCGGTGCTGTGCGGTGTGTTCGCCGCCGTGGAGCCGGACGCCGCCGCGGCGGCTGCCCTGGCCTCCGCCTTCTGGAAGATCTGCGCCCGCCGGGCGGAGCACCTGGCCGCAGACCGGGGCAGCGGCAGTTTCCGCACGGCGCTGCTGGACGCCGCCAATACGCTGACGGCATCTGACGCCGCCCGCGAGGCGGAGATCCTGACTCTCTGACAAAGAAGCCCGCCCGGTCCTGACGGACCGGACGGGCCTTCTGTTTTGCGAGGCAGGCGATCACTCCAGCTCCCGGGTCTCAAACATCTCCTCAAAGGAACGGATATAGTAGTCCGCCAGCCCGCGGATCTCCTCCTGGTGTGCCTCCTCGGACGCGTCGTACACCGCCGCCACCCGGAACCCGGCGGCCTTGGCGGTCTGGATGGCGTGGAAGGCGTCCTCAAACACCACCGTGTCCTTCTTGTTGGACTGAAGGCGGCGCATAGCCCGCTCGTAGATCTCGGCGCTCTCCTTTTTGCCGACCCCCACCTCCGCCACAGTGATAAGTCCCCGGAAGTAGTGGTCGATCCCTGCATGGCGGAGGGCTGCTTCCGCCAGAGGGCGGTCCGTGGCAGTGGCCACATACATCCACACGCCCTCCATCTTCAGAAGGGACAGAAACTTGTCCACGCCGGGCTTTGCCTGGACCTCATGCTGATAGAAATCCGCGACCCGGTCCACTACCCGGCCGATCAGCTCCTCCTCCGTCTGGGGGAGGTGGTAGTGCTCCTTGCAGTAGGCGATCCCGTGCCGGAGGGAGAGGGTCTTCAGCATCTCGTCGGTCTCCGGCTCGGGCTCGATGCCAAGGCCCCGCAGGACGCTGGTACCCAGGTCCCGCCAGATAGGCATGGAGTCCAGCAGGGTGCCGTCCATATCAAAAATCGCGCTTTGCAGTCTCATGGGAACTCCTTTCGTCTGTTGCCGATGGTCCCTATTGTACCACCGGAGCAGGCAAAAGCGCAATGAAAACCCCGTGAAAAGGAGGAAAAATTCATGCGTCTCTTTCTGGCCATCCAGCTGTCCCCCGCGGTGCGGGAAGCACTGCTGACCGCTCAGGACGCCCTGCGCCGCCAGGGCAGGGGCTCTTTCCCGCCGCCGGAGAACCTGCACCTGACCCTGGCCTTCCTGGGGGAGGCAGAGGACCCGGCCAGGGCCCGGGCCGCCCTGTCGGAGGTATCCTGCCGACCTTTCTCCTTGGCGGTGGGCGGCCCGCCGGGGCATTTCGGCGACCTGTGGTGGGCCGGTGTTCGAGCAGATCCGGCCCTGGAGGAGCTGGCCGTGTCCCTGCAGGCGGACCTCCGCTCCCGGGGCTTCTGCCAGGAGGACCGCCCCTGGCTGCCCCACATCACCCTGGTCCGCCGCTGGCGGGGCGAGGTCCCGCAGGTGACCGTCCCCCACGCGAGCATGGTGGTCCGGCAGATCTCCCTCCTGCGGTCAGACCAGATTGACGGCAAACGGATCTACACAGAACTCTCCCACAAATCCCTGCGTTAAAAAACAGCCGGCACCGTTAGGTGCCGGCTGTTTTTGCAGCGGAAAGGGGGTCTAGGGGAAAACCTAAGGTTTTCCCCAGTTCGTTCGCCGTTGGCGAACGAAGAAATTTCAATCATTTTCGCCGCGGCGTGTACGTGGCAAAAATCCCTTGACCCGTGCGCCCTGGGCGCACACACCAGTCCGCAGACTGGTGGTGGGGGAGGTCGAGGGGAAACAGCCGAAATGCCGCCAGCGGCGGAAAAAGTGAGTCTGTTTCGAGGCAGCGGCGCGATTGGCGGCCCGAACAGGGCCGGGAATTGCAATGCCGCAACGGTGTCAGCCTGCTCCCCCTCGAAGCCCTCAGCACAGCTTCGCGCCCGCCGGGATGGAATCATCCACCATGATGAGGTGCAGGCACTCCTCACCGTGCTCGGTGTGGACGGCGGAGATCAGCATGCCGTTGCTCTCCAGGCCCATCATCTTCCGGGGCGGCAGGTTCACAATGGCGATCAGGGTCTTGCCCACCAGATCCTCCGGCTCATACCACTTGTGGATGCCGGAGAGGATCTGCCGGTCCACACCGGTGCCGTCATCCAGAGTGAATCTCAGCAGCTTCTCACTCTTCTTCACGGCATCGCAGGCCTTCACCTTCACCGCCCGGAAATCGGACTTGCAGAAGGTGTCAAAATCCACCTTCTCCGTCAGCTGGGGCTCCACCTCGACGGCGGGCAGGGCGGCCTTTTTGGCCGCAGCCTCCGCGGCCTCCAGCTCCTCCAGGGCCTTGTCCATGTCCAGCCGGGGGAACAGGTTCTCGCCCTTGGTGACGGCAGCGGTCTCAGGCAGAGCGCCCCACTCCGCCGCGGCGTCCCAGGTCCGACTCTCCGCAGGGGCGCCGATCTGGGCAAAGAGCTTTTCACAGCTCTCCGGCATGAAGGGCGTCAGTAGGATGCCGCAGATGCGGGTGGCCTCCAGCAGGTTGTACAGCACATGGGCCAGCCGCTTGCCGTTGGTCTCCATATCCTTTGCCAGGGCCCAGGGGGCGTTCTCGTCGATATACTTGTTGGCCCGCTGGATGACCTTGAAGATCTCGTCCAGAGCCTTGTGGGGGGCGAAGGTCTCCATGTCCTCCTCATAGTCGAACCGGAGCCCCGCGGCCTTGCTCACTAGGTCCAGGTCAAAGAGGACCGGATCGTTGGGATCGTCAGATCCGAAGCACATCGTGGATGCCCGGCTTGCGGCAGACCTGGCGGTCTCTTTCTCCATCTCCGTGGCGCCGCACCCGGCAGGCAGCGCTCCGCCAAAGTACTTGCCCACCATGGCGGTGGTGCGGGAGACCAGGTTGCCCAGGTCGTTGGCCAGGTCGGTGTTGATGGTCTGGATCAGCAGTTCGTTGGAGAAGTTGCCGTCGGAGCCGAAGGGGAACGTCCGCATCAGGAAGAACCGCAGGGCGTCCACGCCGAACTTCTCCGCCAGGATATACGGGTCCACCACGTTGCCCTTGGACTTGGACATCTTGCCGCCGTCCAGCAGCAGCCAGCCGTGGCCGAACACGTGCTTGGGCACCGGCTCGCCCAGGCTCATCAGCATGGCGGGCCAGATGATGGAGTGGAACCGGACGATCTCCTTGCCCACGATGTTGACGCCGGGCCACCAGCCCTTGTCGTAGTCGTGGTAGCGGTCGTTGTCATAGCCCAGGGCGGTGATATAGTTGCTGAGGGCGTCCACCCACACATAGACTACGTGCTTGGGATCGAAGTCCACCGGAATGCCCCAGGAGAAGCTGGTGCGGGAGACGCACAGATCCTCCAGGCCGGGGTCCAGGAAGTTCTTCACCATCTCGTGGACGCGGCTACGGGGCTGGAGGAAGTCGGTGTTCTCCAGCAGATCCCGGACCTGGTCGGCGTACTTGCTCAGGCGGAAAAAGTAGGCCTCCTCCTCCGCGTCCTGCACCTCCCGGCCGCAGTCGGGGCACTTGCCGTCCACCAGCTGGCTCTCGGTCCAGAAGGACTCGCAGGGGGTGCAGTATTTGCCCTTGTAGGTGCCCTTGTAGATGTCGCCCTTGTCGTACATCTTCTTGAAAATCTTCTGGACGCTCTCCACATGGTAGTCGTCGGTGGTGCGGATGAACCGGTCGTTGGAGATGTTCATCAGCTTCCACAGGTCCTTCACGCCCCGGTCTCCCTCTACGATGTTGTCCACGAACTCCTTGGGAGTGACGCCGGCCTCCCTGGCCTTGGTCTCGATCTTCTGGCCGTGCTCGTCCGTGCCGGTGAGGAACATGACGTCCTCGCCCCGCAGGCGGTGATACCGGGCCAGCGTGTCCGTGGCCACCGTACAGTAGGTGTGGCCGATGTGGAGCTTGTCCGAGGGATAGTAGATGGGCGTTGTGATATAGAATTTTTTCTTTTCCATGGGATTCTCTCCTTTAAAACGGCAGCTCCGAATGGAAGAGCGCCGGTATTTGCCTGAATTATTATTATAGTTTGAAAATCCAAAAAATACAAGGGAAGATGCGAAAAACGGGCCGTCACACAAGCCGCCTCTCCTCGTGGGGATTGTATTTTTCGCAAAATTCCGATACAATAGGAACGCTGTATGATTTTCACAAGGGAGGATGCGCCCATGAAACTGGTATCCTGGAACGTCAACGGCCTGCGGGCCTGCCTGGGCAAGGGATTTCTGGACTTCTGTGCCGTGGCCGACGCGGACATCATCTGCCTGCAGGAGACGAAGATGCGCCCGGAGCAGGCAGAATTTGATCTGCCCGGCTATCACCGCTACTGGAACAGCGCCGACAAGGCGGGCTATTCCGGCACCGCGGTGTTCACCCGGCGCCAGCCGCTCTCCGTGACCTATGACTTCGGTATCGATGAGCACCGCCACGAGGGGCGGGTCATCACGGCGGAGTACCCGGACTTCTACCTGGTGTGCTGCTACACTCCAAACTCCAAGGATCAGTTGGCCCGGCTGGACTACCGCATGGCCTGGGAGGACGACATCCGGGACTACCTGCTGGATCTGGACGCCAAAAAGCCTGTGGTGTACTGCGGGGACCTGAACGTGGCCCACCAGGAGATCGATATCAAAAATCCCGGTCCCAACCGCCGCAACCCCGGCTTTACCGACGAGGAGCGGGAGAAGATGACGAAGCTCCTCTCCAGCGGCTTTGTGGACACGTTCCGGTATCTGTACCCGGACAAGACCGGGGCCTACTCCTGGTGGAGCTACCGCTTCAATGCCCGGAAGAACAACGCCGGGTGGCGGATCGACTACTTCATCGTGTCGGAGCGGCTGAAGGACAAAATCCGGAACGCCGATATTTGGAGCGAGGTGCTGGGCAGCGACCACTGCCCGGTGGTACTGGATCTGGATGTATAAACTTCACGCGCGTTCGATGCGCCACGAACATCGGCAAATCCTGCACATGAAGTCTTTTTGCATCATTTCCGGCTGCCCTGAAGAGTGCGGGGAAACGGCACATTTCAAAGGTTTGTGATGCTTTGCATCGGAAAACAGGACCGGACCTGCTGGGTCCGGTCCTGTTTCAGCTCAACAGGGCGTTCATCTCCTCGATCTCCAGATCCTGGAGGGCCCAGTTGATGCCGTAGCCCACCACCTTGCTCAGATCCCGCACCTGCTGGTCGATGTCCCGGGTAGTGACCATGAAGGCATCATGCTCCCCGCGCAGCCGTTCCTCATCCACCTTTTCCACGCCGGACTCCTCCAGAATGTCCGCCGCCAGGGTGGCGGAGTCCACCACCGTGGGCACGCCGATGGCGAACACCGGCACCCCCAGCGTCTCCCGGTTCAGCGCCGCCCGGTGGTTGCCCACGCCGGAGCCGGGGATGATCCCCGTGTCGCTGAGCTGCACCGTGGCGCACACCCGCCCGCACCGGCGGGAGGCCAGGGCGTCGATGGCCAGGACCATGGCGGGCTGGACTTCCGCCACCAGGCCCCGCACCGCCTCCGCGGACTCCACGCCGGTGGTGCCCAGCACGCCGGTGCGGAAGGCCGACACCGGCCGGAACCCGGCAAACTGCTTCGGCATGGCGGAGAGCAGGTGCCGGGTGATCAGCACGCTGTCCAATGCCAGGGGGCCAACGGCGTCCGGCGTCATGGCTGCGTTGCCCAGGCCCACCACCAGGGCGGAGCCCTCCACCGGCAGCAGGGCCTTCAGCTCCGTGCCCACGGCCCGGACCGCCCGCTCGAAAAAGTCCGCCTTCCGCTGCCAGAAGGTGGTGAGGTCAATGGTGAAATAGCTGCCCTGGGGCTTGCCCAGGGCCTCCTCGCCCCGGTGGTCCAGGATGTCCACCCGGGTGACTGGGTATCCCTCCAGCTTGCTCTTGGTCGCCTTCACCCCCATGAGGCGGGTGGTCCGCTCCGCGGACTCCTGCCAGAGCTCCCGGGCCTCCAGGGCCAGGTCGGTACGTTTTATGAACAATGCGAACCGCCTCCCAAACACAAAATCTAGTGGTCTGCTCACTAGGTTTTGCGGTAGGCGGCACGATATACAATTTTAGCCCGAAAAATATAAAAAAAGGCTTGCTTTTTGCGCCGTTCCCTGTTAAAATATCATTCTGCATGGTGGGAACTGGTTCCCACAGTCAAATTTTCTGCCTAAGGAGGTGTTTGGTTTGCCGAATATCAAGTCTGCCAAGAAGCGCGTTCTGATCGCCGAAGTGCGCAACGCCCGCAACAAGGCCGCGAAGTCCGAACTGAAGACCGCCATCAAGAAGTTCGAGGCTGCTGCCGCAGAAGGCAATCGCACCGAGGCCGATGGCGCGTACAAGGTTGCAGTGAAGAAAGTCGATCAGGCTGTTGCCAAGGGCATTCTGCACAAGAATACGGCCGCTCATCGCAAGAGCGCCATGACCCTGAAGCTCAACAAGATCGGCTGATCATATCGGGCCAAAAGGACATCCGTTCGGATGTCCTTTTTTGTTTTCTGGCCAGGGGGCTTTTCCCGATTCTGGCCCTTTTCTTTTCCGCAGGGCGTGTTATAATCGTCCGTAGGATCAGAATTCCGCTGAAGAGGTGACTGCCATGCCGCTGTTCGACACCCACGCCCACTACAACGACGACGCCTTTGACCAGAACCGGAAGGGGCTGCTGGACGCCCTGCCGGACGCCGGAGTGGGGGCTGTGGTGATCCCCGGGGTGGACGTGGAGAGCTCCCGCTCCGCCCTGGCCCTGGCGGAGAGCCGCCCCTGGCTGTTCGCCGCCGCAGGCATCCATCCGGAGGACTGCGCCGGCTGCACGGCCGCGGATTTTTCCGCCATCCGGGACCTGTGCCGGGAGAAAAAAGTGGTCGCCATCGGAGAGATCGGCTTGGACTACTACTGGGCGGAGAATCCGCCAAAGGAATTCCAGCAGATGGTGTTCCGCCGCCAGCTGGAGCTGGCGCTGGAGCTGGAGCTGCCGGTGATCGTCCACGACCGGGAGGCCCACGGAGACAGCCTGGAGATCGTAAAGGAGTTCCCCGGGGTGCGGGGCGTATTCCACTGCTTCTCCGGCAGTCCCGAAATGGCGGAGGAGCTGCTGAAGCGGGGCTGGTATCTGGGCTTTGACGGTCCGGTGACCTACAAAAACGCTCGCCGGGCGCCGGAGGTCGTGGCCGTCACGCCCCTGGACCGGATCGTGGTGGAGACGGACGCGCCCTACATGAGCCCGGTGCCCAACCGGGGCAGGCGGAACGACAGCCGGAATCTCCCCTACATTGTGGAAAAACTGGCGGAGTGGAAGGGCATCTCCCCGGAGGAGATGGCGGCGCACACCTGGAACAATGGCCTGCGGCTGTTTGGGCTGGAGGGGAAGGTATGAAAAAAGCGTTTCTGATGGTCCTGGCCTGCCTGTTGCTGGCGGGCTGCGGCGCGCCGTCAGAGACAGTGACGCCAACGGACTCCTGGCCGGATTCCGCTCTGGCGGAAACCAATGAAGCGGCTGCTGAATCCCCGCCGGCAACCGCCCCGGCGGAACCCCTCTCCGCCCCCGCCGTGGTAACGGCGGGGCAGGCGCCGGAGGAACCCTATGATTTGCCCACGGAGGTGATCGGGCTGAAGGACTGGATCGGTGAAAGCCGCTGGAACCATGACCCGGTGGGCCTTTTGGCAGAACTGCCGGAGCGGGAGCTCTCCCTCTACGGCGTGACAAAGTGGCTTGACAGCTCAGCCCTGCTGCGCTGGGGTGACAGTCTGGCGGAGTTTTCCTGGTCCTTCGGCGGCCCGTTGATTGTGGAGCCGCAGCTTTGGTGCTGGGATGTGGACTCCGACGGGCAGGAGGAGGTCGTTGTCATCAATCATGTGGACAGCGGCACCGGGACTTCTATTGAGGAGCTTCACGTGGTCAAAAAAGACGGGGACGGCACCTTGACGGACTACTGCTTTCCGGAGTCACTGTGGCAGGAGGACCTCTCCGGCCTGCTGTCGGTGGTGTCGGACGGGGACCGGACCTACACCGTCTTGGGCGCGGATCTGGTGGACCTCACAGACGAGATCCAGACACAGTTTCCGGACCTCAATCCGGCCATGATCGAGGACACCTCTACCGGAAGATGGGCCAATTTTTCCGTGCAATCCGGTACGGATGGGAACGGCAGCGATCTTTTCTTTACGGGTTCTGCGATGTTGGAGGGGAGGGAAATCCCCTATGACTGGTATGCGGCGGAGATTACCGCTGCCATCTCCTATGAAAACGGCATCTTCACGCTGTCGGACTTTCATCTGAACAGCTTATCCTGATTACGCAAGGAGCGATATTTATGGAAAAGGGCTTTACCATCACCTATGAATACGGGGACAACCTGTATGTGAACCCCACCAACCGGTGCAACTTCAACTGCGCGTTCTGCCTGCGGCACAACCAGGGTTCCGGCGGCAGCATCTACACCCATAACCTGTGGCTAAAGCGGGAGCCCACGAAGGAGGAGATCCTTTCCTCCATCGAGAGCCACGACCTCTCCCAATACAAGCAGCTGGTGTTCGTGGGCTTCGGTGAGCCTACCTACCGGTTCGATGACATCTGCTGGGTCATCGACCAGATGAAGGCCCACGGCACCAAGATCTTCACCCGGATGGACACCAACGGCACCGGTTCCCTCATCAACGGCCGGGACATCGCCCCGGAGTTCGCGGGCCGGTTCGATATGGTGTCTGTCTCCCTGAACACCGACACGGCGGAGAAGTACAACGCCCTGTGCCACCCCCAGCAGGAAAACGCCTACCAGGCCATGAAGGACTTCACGAGAGAGGTCCTCAAGTATGTGCCCACCGTGATGATGACCGTGGTGGACACCATCCCGAAAGAGGAGATCGAGAACTGCCGGAAGATCTGCGAGGAGGAGATCGGCGCCACCTACCGGGTGCGGGAGTACATTGCGGACTGACAAATGCAGATATGAAGAGACGCCCGCAGGGGCGTCTCTTTTTCCTGAGCTTATGTATGGAATACCACGGACTTCACGATGATGCTGACGCCGCCCAGGAGGAAGAGGACGATGGCGCCCTTTTGGAGCTTTTCCTCTTCCAGCCGGGGCCCCAGCCACGCCGCCAGGCCCATGGCCAGCACCGCCGCGGGAACAGACGCCAGGGCGAACAGCAGCACCGGGCCGGTGAACAGGTCGGTGACTAGATAAGTCACTACCCGCACCGCATTCTCCCCAAAGAAGAGAAAGCACATGCTCCCCTTGAACTCGCTGTAATCTCTGGCTGTTCGCTGGAGGTAGGCCACGATGAACATGTTGATGCCGAAGAGGCCCGCGCACACGCCGGAGAACGCGGACACCGCCAGCCGCAGCCAGGGCCGGTCCTTCCGGTCCGGCTTCACCGGCCGCAGGGAGCGGGTGGCCATCTCCAGCCCTAAAAGCACCACGACGACGCCCAGCACGGTTTTGATGACCCAGGGCATGGAAAAGCGCAGCAGCAGCGTGCCGGGGATCACGCCGCAGAAGTTGGCCGCCAGCAACGGCAGGATCTTCCGCCACTGGAAGCTGTGCCGGTTTTTCCAGGTGATCCAGGCGTTCACCGGGCAGTCCAGCAGCAGCGTACCCGGGGTGATGACCACATTGTCCAGGCCCATGGACAAAATCGGCGCGGAGATCAGGGGGTTGCCGAAGCCGATCAGCCCTTTGACCAGATAGGCCAGCAGCTGCGCGGCAAAGATAAACAGTGCGGTTGAAAGCGTCATTGTATGTTCCCTCCCAGATTTTCACCCCTCATTATATACCACATTTTCAGCGGAAAGGAAACGGCATTCTGCCTCCGGCGGAAAAAATGGACTCCCTGTTCCAGGTTTGTGTCGGTAGAGGCATCCCCGGCAAATCGATAAACGATTTGCCGGGGAATTCCAATAAGTGCAGATTTAAATATAAAGATACCATATCGTCATGATTGCAAAATCCGCAAACATATGGATAACCCATGAATGATAGATATTTTCATTTTTGCTATCTACATAGTCAAAAAGCAGCCCGCCAATCGCCAATCCTATTAAAGCCAAAAGCAACATCAACGGCGGAAATGACATTCCAATCATTGCAATATGATAAACTGCAAACATGCCTGAACTGAATATATATGCTATTTTTCGGGCTGTGTATTTGGATAATCTGATAAATGCAACGAAACGAAAGAAAAATTCCTCCAGAAAGGAATTGCAAAAGGAAATATAGAGAGCCACCCCAATAAAGCTGCCGCTGTTGACTTTTTGATCCGCTGAAAGCGACTGAACCAACGACGCATAGTCGAAGAAGTTTTTTGTCAAAGTATACGCACCCAGAATCACCGCATAGATAAAAGAGCCCAGCACAAATAATTTCATCATGCCCCTCTTGTCGATTTTAAAGAATTCATCCAGTAATTTTGTATGGGTTATTTTTGCATATACCAATGGCAATAATAAAAATACCGCGACTTTAAGCGCGGATTTGACAATATATGCCGGTTCAATGATTGTTTCAATGAGTGCCATAAAAACACAACATATTATAACAAGAACAATAATACCCGACGCTTTTTCTTTATTCATAGCCATCAGTATTATCTGCCTCCCAAATATAAATCTGCTGCTTTTATATTGCCTATGTCTCATTTTTACCATTATAGAATAGAAAAAAGTTTTGCGCAAGGCAGCAGGTGAATTCGCCGGGGTTGTGCGCTATCATTCCACTATCTAGAGCCGGAGCCCAGCAGGCGGTTTTGCTTGCATTTCCCGGGAAAAAGGCGTATGATAAGAGGCGAGAAAATGGGGAGCCCGCTGGCGCGGGCTGAGAGGAGGCCAGCCAGGTCTTGACCCTTTACCTGATGTGGATCATGCCAACGTAGGGAAATCATGAGGCGCACAGCCGCGGACGACCGTTCTTGGTATGTCCGCGGTTTTTTTGACAGAGAGGATGGAGTGATATGAAGATCGACCCCAAGCGGCTGCGGCTGTATGCCGTGACGGACCGGGCCTGGACTCATGACGCGGAGGGCCTGCTCCGTCAGGTGGCGGCAGCCGTCGACGGCGGGGCGGGCATCGTCCAGCTGCGGGAAAAGCACATGGGACAGGCGGATTTCCTGGCGGAGGCGGAGCGGTTCGTGGCCCTGTGCCGGGAAAAGGGCGCTGTCAGCATCATCAACGACAATGTGGAGATCGCCGCCCAGACCGGGGCGGACGGCGTTCATGTGGGCCAGGAGGATCTGGAGGCGGGCCGGACTAGGGAGCTGCTGGGGCCGGACAAGCTGATCGGCGTTTCCGCCCACTCCGTGGAAGAGGCCCTGGCCGCCCAGGCGGCGGGGGCGGACTACCTGGGCGTGGGCGCGGCTTTCGTCACCGGCACCAAGACGGACGCCAAGCCCATCTCCCGGGAGACCATCCGGGCCATCACGGCGGCGGTGGACATCCCGGTGGTGGCCATCGGCGGCATCAGCCATGACAATATTCTGGAGTTGAAGAACTGCGGCCTGGACGGCGTGGCGGTGGTCTCCGCCCTGTTCGCCCAAGCCGACGTGAAGGCGGCGGCGGAGGAGCTGCTGCGGCTCTCGGAGGAGATCGCCCGATGAACATCCGGGGCGCCATCTTTGACCTGGACGGGACCCTGACGGACTCCATGTACATCTGGCAGAAGGCCCCGGTGGATCTGATGCGCCGGTACGGCGGTGACCCGCCGGAGGATCTGGCCCGGGACCTGAAGGAGATGGGCCGCCGGGAGGCGGCGGAGTACCTGCGAAGCCGCTTCTCCCTCTCCACCACGCCGGAGGAGCTGATGGACACCCTCAACGATCTGGTGACGGAGGAGTACCGGTCCCGGGTGCCCTTGAAGCCCGGGGCGGACCGGCTGCTGGCCCGGCTGGCGGATTCCGGCATCTCCTGCTGCATCGCCACCGCCAGCGAGGCGTTCCAGGCCCGCTCCGCCATGGAACGGCTGGGACTGTGGCCGCACTTCCGCTTCGCCGTCAGCTGTGTCCAGTACGGCGGCAAGACCCGGCCGGACATCTATCTGGAGGCCGCCCGCCGTCTGGGGACCGCTCCGGCGGAGACGGTGGTGTTTGAGGATGCCCTTCACGCTGCCAGGACCGCCCACGAGGCAGGCTTCCGGGTCTGCGGCGTCTGGGACGCCTCTGCCGAAGAGGATCAGGCCGCGCTGAAAGCCCTGGCGGATTGGTACGTGCGGGACCTGGGCGACTGGGTCCCGTAAGGGACGGGGAACCGCGGCCAGCGGGCCGCTTCCAGCGGCGGATCGGGGGCACCACCTTCCGCCGCTTGATAAAACTTCAATGCAAAGAAGCATCAGGAAAGGAAGCATCGATATGAAGACAGCATTGACGATCGCTGGGACCGATCCCAGCGGAGGCGCCGGTATCCAGGCAGATATCAAGACCATGACCGCCAACGGCGTGTTCGCCACCTGTGCGGTGACGGCTCTGGTGGCCCAGAACACTACCGGCGTCAAGAGCATCGTGGAGTGTACGCCGGACTTTCTGGCGGAGGAGCTGGACTGCGTGTTCACAGATATCTTCCCCGACGCGGTGAAGACCGGCATGGTCTCCAGCATTCCGCTGATCCGGGTGATCGCGGCCAAGCTGAAGGAGTATGGGGCCAAAAATCTGGTGGTGGACCCGGTGATGGTGGCCACCTCCGGGGACCGGCTCATCACGGAGGACGCGGTCTCCGCCCTGAAGGAGCTCCTGCTGCCCCTGGCCACGGTACTGACCCCCAACATCCCTGAGGCGGAGATCCTCTCCGGCATGACGATCCGCAGCGCCGCAGACATGGAGGCGGCGGCCCGGGCCATCAGCGAGCAGTACGGCTGCGCCGTGCTGTGCAAGGGCGGCCACCAGATCAACGACGCCGATGACCTGCTGTGGCGCTGCGGCAGCGGCAAGTGGTTCCACGGAAAGCGGATCAACAACCCCAACACCCACGGCACCGGCTGCACCCTGTCTAGCGCCATCGCCTCCAATCTGGCGAAGGGCTTTGACCTGGACACGGCGGTGGAGCGGGCCAAGGCTTACATCTCCGGCGCTCTGGGGGCCATGCTGGACTTGGGACGCGGTTCCGGCCCCATGAATCACATGTTCGACCTGAAGAGCATCTACTGTACGGAAAAGGCAGATTGACCAGTTTGCAGACAACAGGGGGACAGCGGTTTTATCCGCTGTCCTCCTGTTGTTTTTGCGCAGAAAAACGGCGGTTCCGATGGCGGGATCTATTTGGAATCACCAGACTGAACAAAATGATTTCAGGTATTTTTAAGGTTTAAAACGAGCTAAATATACTGCAAAAATAATAAAAACAAAATTTTTTAAAGTATTTTTTCAGGTTGATTTTAGCTTTCCATGATACCTTTGGACCAGAACCCTTCCCGGAGGGGGAGGTACGGAAAGGATTGGCACGGTATGAGCGAAAAAGGACTGGAGCGGGAGACGGAAGGAATCTCCGTGGGGGAGCGGGAGCCCGTCGTAGCAGATTCCTCTCCCAAAGGGGGCCGTCTCCGCAGCAGCTGGAAAAAGCTGTGGAAGGGGCGGAAACGAAAGGCGCTGGCGCTGCTTCTGGTGGTGGCCATTGCAGGCGGCGTGGTGATCTGGAGGGGCCGCGGACAGACGGCCTCCGCTGCGACGACGTATCAGGAGGCGGCGGTGGAGCGCCGCTCTATCACCAATTCCCTCTCCTCCAGCGGCACGCTGGAGCCAGCGGACTCCTACACCGTCAATACGCTGGTCTCCGGCGAGATCCTCAGCGATACCTTTGAAAAGGGCGACCAGGTGGAGGAGGGCCAACTGCTCTATACCATTGATTCCTCCAACGCGGCCAGCAGCCAGACCCAGGCGCAGAACAGCTACTCCCAGGCCCAGACCTCCTATGAGCAGGCGGTGAAGGCCAAGTATCCCCAGGCGGACCTGAGCGGCACCGTCAGCGAGGTGTATGTGAACGAGGGGGACAGCGTCAGCGCAGGCACACAGCTTCTGAAGATCGTGGCGGATGAGAACATCTACATCGACTTCTACTTCACCTACGCGGACAGCGGCGACTTCTACATCGGCCAGACCGCCACGGTCTTTATCGACGGCTTTGCCGGGACCCTCACCGGAACGGTTGCCGCGGTGTCCAGTTCCTCCGCGGCGGTCTCCACCGGCGTACCCCTGACTACCGTCCGGGTACGGCTCGCCAACCCGGGCCTTGTGACATCCGACTACACCGCCAGCGCCGTCATCGGCAGCTACTCCAGCTACGGCCAGGCGTCCATCAAGGTGGGGGCCAGCAGCGTCATCACGGCAGAGGCGTCCGGCAAAGTTGCAGGTTTCAACTGGCTGGTGGGCGATACCATCTCCAGCGGCGACCGGATCTGCACCATCACCGGTGACAGCGTGGACAACCAGATTGAAAGCGCCCGCATCAGTGTCAGCAACGCCTCCACCAGCCTGGAAAATGCCCGGGACAATCTGGAGGACTACTCCGTCACCGCGCCCATCTCCGGCACCGTGGTCACCAAGAACGCCAAGGCGGGGGACAACATTGAGGGCGGCTCCGGCAGCACCCTCTGCGTCATCTATGACCTGAGTTATCTGGAGATGACCATGTCCATCGACGAGTTGGACATCAGCTCTGTGGAGGTGGGCCAGGAGGTCCGGATCACCGCCGATGCCGTGGAGGGGAAGACCTACACCGGCGTGGTGACGGAGGTGTCCGTGGCGGGCACCACCTCCGGCGGCATCACCACGTACCCCGTCACCGTCCGCATCGACGAGACCGACGGCCTGCTGCCTGGGATGAATGTGGACGCGGAGATCGTGATCTCCTCGGCGGATGACGTGCTGGCCATCCCAAGCGCCGCCGTGAGCCGCGGGGACATGGTGCTGGTCACCGCGAATTCTCCCAGTGCTGTGAATGCCCTGGACCAGGAGGCCCCGGAGGGCTACGTCTACGTGCCGGTGGAAACCGGCGTCAGCGACAACAGCTACATTGAGGTCCTCTCCGGCCTCCAGGAGGGGGACACAGTGGCCTATCTCCAGGCGGCTGGCTCCGCCAGCTCCGGCGATATGACGTTCGTCATGCCGAGCGGGGCCATGTCCTCCATGCCGATGGGCGACATGCCCAGCGGGATGCCCTCCGGCGGCGGAATGCCCAGCGGCGGGCCGGGAGGCTTCTGATGGGCACTTTGATCGAATTTCGGGAGGTCTGCAAGTATTACCAGATGGGCGACACCACTGTGAAGGCGGCGGACCACATCTCCTTCCAGATCCGGAAGGGGGAGTTCGTGGCCATCGTGGGCCAGTCCGGCTCCGGCAAGTCCACCTGTATGAACATCATCGGCTGCCTGGACGTGCCCACCTCCGGCACGTACCTGCTGGACGGCAGGGATGTGGGTCAGATGGATAAGGACCAGCTGGCCGCCATCCGGAACAAGATGCTGGGCTTCATCTTCCAGCAGTACAACCTGCTGCCCAAGCTGACGCTCCAGGAGAACGTGGAGGTGCCGCTGATGTACGCCGGCATCCCCAAGCCGGAGCGGCACGAGCGATCCCGGATCGCGCTGGAGATGGTGGGTCTTGGCGACAAGCTGCGCAATAAGCCCAGCCAGCTCTCCGGCGGCCAGCAGCAGCGGGCGTCCATTGCCCGGGCTCTGGCAGGGGACCCGGCGGTGATCCTGGCCGACGAGCCCACCGGCGCCCTGGACTCCCACACCGGGCGGGAGGTGCTGACCATGCTGCAGCAGCTCCATGCCGCGGGCAACACGGTGGTGCTCATCACCCACGACAACTCCATCGCTGTCCAGGCCCAGCGGATCATCCGGCTGGAGGACGGCCACGTGATCTACGACGGCGATGCCGGTGCGCCTGAGGCGGTAGTGACGCCCAATCTTGCCGGAAGGGGGATGGCGGGATGAGCCTGATCGAGACCTTCCAGATGGCGGTGCAGAATATTCTCAGCAGCAAGATGCGGACCTTCCTCACTATGCTGGGCATCATCATCGGCGTGTGCGCGGTCATCGTCATCGTGGGCCTGGGCAACGGGATGCAGGGCTATATTGAGGACAGCTTTGCCGACATGGGCACCGACTCTCTGACAGTGATGGTGATGGGCCGCGGCTCCTCCCGCAGCGTGTCGGAGGGCGAGATGTACCAGCTGGTGGCGGACAACAGCGATGTGTTCAAGCAGATCTCCCCCACGGTCACCATGAGCGGCTCGGTGAAGATCGGCAGCAGCACTCTTTCCGCCACCTCCGTCACCGGCGTCAGCGAGGATTACTTCTCCATGAAGGGGTATGAGGTTGCCCAGGGCCGGGGGCTTCAGTACACGGACATGACCGGCCGGAAAAAGGTCTGCGTCGTCGGGCAGTATCTGAATCAGGTCTATTACGGCGGGAATGCCGTGGGTCAGACGCTGCGGATCAATGGCAACTCGTTTACCATCGTAGGTGTTATGGGAATGGAGGGCACAGAGCTGGAAGAGGGCGGCACGGACGACTGCGTGTTCCTCCCCTACTCCACCGCCGCCCGCCTCAGCTTCACCGGCACCATCTCCAGTTACACCATCACTGTCCAGGACACGGACCAGATCTCCCAGGCCAAAACCACCCTGGAGAACGCCCTCTATGAGATTTTTGAGGACGACGATGCCTATACCGTGGGCAGCATGGCGGAGATGGTGGAGGAGATGAACTCCATGGTGAACATGGTGATCTACATTCTGGCGGGCATCGCTGCCATCTCTCTGGTGGTGGGCGGCATCGGCATCATGAACATCATGCTGGTGTCGGTTACGGAGCGGACCAGAGAGATCGGCATCCGCAAGGCGCTTGGGGCCCGGGAGGGCGCCATCATGCGCCAGTTCGTCATCGAGGCGGCTACCACCTCCTCTCTGGGCGGCGTACTGGGGATCGCCCTGGGCTTCGGCCTATCCGCGGCGGCCACGGTGGTCATCGCCAATGTCATGCCGGACACCCCCATCACCGTCAGCCCCAGCATTGCGGCGATCCTGGTGGCCTTC
>NZ_JAOQKG010000006.1:235052-320025 GCF_025567605.1 Oscillibacter acetigenes
GGAGGAGACATCATGAATCAGACCATCCGCGGCATGGGGCTTCCGGACCCCGACGCGGTTTTTCCAAACGAATACGGCACATCCTGCTATATCAAAAATGTGGTGACGGCCCCGAACATCCAGATCGGGGATTACACCTACTACGACGATCCGGTGGACCCTGCGGGGTTTGAACAGAACAACGTCCTGTTCAACTATCCGGAGTTCGGGGACCGGCTCATTATCGGCAAGTTCTGCTCCATCGCCGCCGGGACCCAGTTCATCATGGGCCCGGCCAACCACCGGACCAGCAGCGTCAGCACCTACCCCTTCCAGGTGTTCGGCGGGGCATGGGCTGACCAAGCGCCGCCTCACCTGGGCCAGTTGCCCCGAAAGGGGGACATCATGGTGGGCAACGACGTGTGGATCGGCCGGGAGAGCGTGATCCTGCCGGGGGTCCACATCGGCGACGGCGCCATCATTGCGGCCCGCTCCGTAGTGGCGAAGGATGTGCCCGCCTATACCGTGGCGGGCGGCAATCCGGTCCGCGTGCTGAAGCAGCGGTTCCCAGAGGATCTGGTCCAGTTGCTCCTGGCATGGCGGTGGTGGGACCTGCCCCCGGCGGAGTTGGCGGAGGCCGTGCCGCTGCTGTGCGACCCGGATCTGGACGCGGTGCGGACGGACCTGCGCCGTCGCCTGGGAATGGCGGAGTGAGTGGCTGTATGCAAAAAAGTCCCGGCCCTTTTTAGGGCCGGGACTTCTGCTTTTTTATGAAGCGCCGTCTTTCTTGGGCTCGATCAGATAAGACGGCAGGCTCCGCTGGCAGCCGTTTTTCTCATAAAACGCTTCCGCCCCCGGCTGGGCGCCGAAATACAGCAGCGTGGGGGTATGGGCCGCAGCCAGCCGCAGCAGCCGGCTTCCGATGCCCTGCCGCTGATATGCCGGCAACACCAGCAGCTCCGTGATGGTGCCGAAAAAGCAGCCGTCTGTGAGGACTCGCAGGCAGCCCGCCAGCTGGCCGCCGTCCCAGGCAGTGAAGTTCATCGTTTTTGACAGCGCGGCGCGGGTCTGCTCCAGATTGTACGCTCCCGGCCAGACCTGCTGGACAAAGTCGAGGAAGGTCTCTCCGGAAAGGCTCCGGTCGTCCACACGATACTCCATGGCAGCATCCTCCAATCCCGTCACGCCTCCGCCATCTCCCGCATCAGGGCGATCTCCCGGGCATAGCCGGGCAGGTCGTTGGGGGTCTCCAGACAGAAGGGAAGATCCTTCAGCGCCGGGTGGCGGACGATCCGCCCCAGCGCCTCCAGACCGATGGTCCCCTCCCCCAGACAGGCGTGGCGGTCCTTGCGGCTGCCGGGGGGATTCTTGCTGTCGTTCAAATGAATCGCCTTCAGCCGCCGGAGGCCGATGATGCTGTCAAATTCTGTCAGCACGCCGTCCAGGTCGTGGACGATGTCGTATCCTCCGTCGGACACGTGGCAGGTGTCCAGGCAGACGCCCACCTTGCCGGAGAGCTCCACCCGGTCCAGAATGGCCCGCAGCTCCTCAAAACGGCCGCCTACTTCGCTGCCCTTGCCTGCCATGGTCTCCAGCAGAACGGTGGTGGCCTGATCGGGCCGCAGGATGGCGTTGAGTCCGTCGGCAATGAGAGCGATGCCGGTCTCGCTTCCCTGCCCCACATGGCTGCCGGGATGGAAGTTGTAATACTGTCCTGGCACATGCTCCAGCCTAGCCAGGTCGTCCGCCATGGTCTCCCGGGCGAATATCCGGTTCTTCTCCTCCGCGCCGCAGAGGTTCAAAGTATAGGGAGCGTGGGCGACAATGGGGCCAAAGCCGTGCCGGGCCAGCAGGTCCCGCAGGGCTGCAGCGTCCGCCGGGTCCAGGTCCTTGGCCCGGCTGCCCCTGGGATTGCGGGTGAAAAATTGAAAGGTGTTGGCCCCCAGCTCCAGCGCCTGGCGGCCCATGGCCGCAAAGCCCTTGGAGGAGGACAGATGGCAGCCGATATACAGCATGGCCGCGCCTCCTTCTCTCGGTCTGTACTGCTCTGCATCCGCCGGAAGGCGGAAGGAGATTATATTTTATCATACCACATGGACACTGCCTATGCACGGGCAAAAGCAACAAAAAGCGGGGTCTGCCGGCCGAAACCGGTGACCCCGCTGAGACACTGCCGGACGCTGGTAAAGCGGCGGCCCCGTCCGGCGGGGGCCTTATATGTTTCGGGAGAGCGGATCGGCTTCATCGTCTGTGATGAAAAGTTCCTCCGCCTTCTGCTGCGCATCGATCAGCCGGGCCTGGAGCCGGCGCAGGGATTCCTCCGCATCGGTGATGGCGTTGAAGAGCAACAGATATTCCTTGGAGACCTTCTGCATTTGGTATTCATCCTTTCTAAACCGCCACAAGATCTGGGGACTGCCCTTATCATACACAAAGGCCGGGCGAAATTCTGTCTGAATCTGTCGAGATACCCAAGGTTTTGCAAAAAATTCAAAAACCAACACAAAATAGCAGGAATTTCCGAAAAAACGAAAAAAATCCAGGGCCTTTTGCCGGAAAAAATGGAAATGGCAAAAAAAAGCGGTCCGCGTCAGGCGCGGACCGCTCCGGAATTCAAGTCAGGTTTCGGGCTGCTCCAGCTCCCGCAGGCCGGCGATGTCACCCACCGGCAGGGAGAACACCAGGGACTGAGCGGCGCTCTGGATGCCCGCCTTGGCCATGATGGCCTTCATAATGGGCTTCTTCGCCTCGCTCCGGGCCAGGATGAAGACCATCTCCTGCTCCGACGCGATGGACACGCCGAAAAACTTCCGCACCAGGTCTGTGCCGGTGCCCTTGGCGTGGATCACCGTGCCGCCGGTGGCGCCTGCCTCCCGGGCGGCGTCCATCACCAGGTCGGTGGACCCCTGGTTGGCAATGACCACGATCAGATCGTGGGCAATCTCCCGTTCCATAGCAGTTTCTCCCTCCTGTTCATGCAGCAGATATTCCTTGGCGGTGGATCCGCCGATGCTGTTCACCGGCACAGTCATCAAAACGCCCTGGCCGGGCACATCCAGCCACAGGTCACGGGCCGCCTGGCGCACCAGCCGGGGGGACCGGGGGGACACGCAGAACAGCACGGCCTTCTCCGTGGCCTCCAGGCCCAGAAAGTCCAGCACCTCCGTGGTGGCGGTGCCCTGACCCAGAGCTGTCAGCACCAGCGAGATCCCGTGGGTCCGGAACCAGGCGGCGAACTGCTCTGCCCGGCTGCGGTCAGTGATGGTGATGAACAAATCGACGCCCTGCATGGCGGTCTCTCCTCTCTTTACGATGTCGGACGGACTGCTCACAGCTCGATGATCTCCTCGTCCACCGGGGCGGGAGGCGTCTCCTGAGCGGCTCTCTTCATCTTGAGCTGATACAAAAGGCCCAGCATCTGGATGGTCAGCAGCGGCGTCATAGCCACCATAGCCACCACGCCGAAGGCGTCCGTCACCACATTGCCGCCCAAGGCCTCGCAGGCGCCCTGAGCAAAGGGCAGCAGGAAGGTGGCCGTCATAGGCCCGGAGGCCACGCCGCCGGAGTCAAAGGCAATGGCAGTAAAGATCTTGGGGACGAAAAAGGACATGACAATGGCGGCCAGATACCCCGGCACCACCAGCCAGAAAATGGAAATCCCGGTCATCACCCGCATCATGGCCAGACCGATGGAAACCGCCACGCCGATGGAGAGGCTGGTGCTCATGGCCTTGCCGGGAATGGCGCCGGAGGTGATCTCCTCCACCTGCTTGTTCAGAACATGGACCGCAGGCTCCGCCTGGACGATGAACCAGCCCATCAGCATTCCGATGGGAATCAGGATCCAGTTGAAGGACAGGCCGGCGATCTGGCGGCTGAGGTAGCTGGCCGCCGGCATGAAGCCCACGTTGGCGCCCGTAAGAAACAGGACCAAACCCACATAAGTATACAGGATGCCGATGACAATTTTCAATACTTTTTTCTTCTTTAATTTCAGGGAAACCGCCTGAAAAACGGCGAAGAACAGTGCGATGGGGGCCAGACACACCGCCACTTCGCTGAGATACGCCGGAAGTTCCACCTGAAACAGGTGCCACAGAGCCCGGCTGTCTGTCACGGAGGGGATTTCCACCGGGGTGTAGACGCCCGCGCCCGGGTAGATCAGGGCCAGCACCATCACCGCCAGGATGGGGCCGACAGAACAGAGAGCCACCAAGCCGAAGCTGTCCTGGGCGGCATTCTCGTCGCTGCGGATGGAGGCCACGCCCACGCCCAGGGCCATGATAAAGGGCACGGTCATGGGACCCGTGGTGACGCCGCCGGAGTCGAAGGCGATGGCCAGGAAGTCCTCCGGTACAAAGAGGGCCAGCGCAAACACGAGGATGTAGAACACGATCAGCATCCGGTTCAGGGGAATGCGGAACAGGATGCGCAGCATGGCGATCACCAGAAAAACGCCCACGCCCACGGCCACAGCGCCCACCAGCGTGGCGTTGGGCACACCGGGCACCTGCTGGGCCAGCACCTGGAGATCCGGCTCCGACACGGTGACGATGACGCCGATCAGAAAGCCGACAGCCGCCACAACCCAGAGCTTTCTGGAGCGGGTCATGGCGGCGCCCACCCGTTCTCCGATGGGGGTCATGGCGGTGTCAGCGCCCAGGGAAAACAGGCCGATGCCCAGAATCACCATCACCGCGCCGATCAGAAAGGCCAGCAGCGTCTCGGTGGGGATGGGCGCAACAGTAAAGCTGAGGATCAGCACGATCACCGTAATGGGGACCACGGAGGCCAAGGCTTCCCGGAGCTTTTCCCAGAGGATGGTTTTATTCCGCCCCAATCGTTCCTGCCATTGCTCTCGTCTCTTCCACGGCAATCTCATCACCTCTCCAAAATTCATACAATTTATATAGATATGATTATAATAACATAAATAGGCCGCCCACAGTGACGAAAAAGCAGAAATTTACAAAATCTTTATAAGCGGAGCGGTGATTCCCTTTTTTCCCGAACTGTGCTATGCTGTACCATATCACCTTCACAGGAGTGCGCAGGATGAAGAAGAGTCCTTACGACAGAGAGCGGTTTTTTGAAAAATACAGCCAGATGGACCGCTCCCGCCTGGGACTGGCGGGCGCCGGGGAGTGGGAGTCCTTGGAGCCCCTGCTGCCGGACTTCGCCGGGAAGCGGGTGCTGGATCTGGGCTGCGGCTACGGCTGGCACTGCATCTATGCGGCGGAACACGGCGCGGCGGCTGTCACCGGCGTGGACCTGTCGGAGAAAATGCTGGCCGTGGCCCGGGAAAAGACCACGGCTCCGCAGGTGACCTATATCCGGGGGGATATGGCGGAGACCCCATTCCCGCCGGAGAGCTTTGACGTGGTCCTCAGTTCCCTGGCCATCCACTATCTGCCTTCCTTTACAGACTTTTTGGAGCGGGTGCGGCAGTGCCTGTCACCCGGCGGCGACTTTGTCTTCTCTGTGGAGCACCCCATTTTCACTGCTGCCGGTCCCCAGGAGTGGTACTACGGCCCGGACGGCACCCCCCTCCACTTCCCTGTGGACCGGTATTTCGAGGAGGGACGGCGCACCGCCCGCTTTCTGGGGGAGGATGTGACCAAGTACCACCGCACCCTCACCACCTATCTGGACGGCCTGCTTACCGGCGGATTCCAGCTGCTGCGGGTGGTGGAGCCTCAGCCGCCGGCGCGGATGCTGGGCCAGCCGGGAATGCGGGACGAGCTCCGCCGCCCCATGATGCTGCTGGTCTCCGCCCGGAAGCGGACGGCGTGGCCGCACGGAAAACCGGGGCGGCGCGACGGCCCCGGATGAAAAACTGCTGGAAGATCATGAATACACAGAAAGGAAGGACTGCTCCATGAAAACAGGTCTGGTGCTGGAGGGCGGCGCGCTGCGGACGATCTTCTCCTCCGGCGTGTGCGACGCTTTTTTGAACGAGAAACTGCCCATGCCGGACTACACCATCGGCGTCTCGGCCGGGATTGCCTACGGCGTCAGCTACCTCTCCCGGCAGAAGCGGCGGAATCTCCAGCTGCTGATGCACTACGCCAATGACCGGCGGTACATGGGCTGGGGGAATTTCTTTGATCCCCGGAATCGCAGCTACTTCGGGCTGAAGTTCGCCTACGACACCATCCCCAACGAGCTGGTGCCCTTTGATTACGACACCTTCGAGGCGTATCCCGGTCAGGTGGAGGCGGTGGTCACCAACCTGCAGACCGGCCGGGCCGAGTACCGGGAGGTCCCCCGGCGGGACGCCAGCTTCCTCCTGCTCCAGGCCACATGCGCCATGCCCGTGCTGTTCCAGCCCATCCGGCTGGATGACGGCGCCCCCTATCTGGACGGGGGCTGCTCCGACGCCATTCCCTGGAAGCGGGCGCTGGCGGTGGGCTGCGACCGGGTGGTGGTTGTCCTGACCCGGGAGCGGAGCTATCGGAAGGAGCCGGAGCAGCTGATGCCCCTGTTCCGGCGGGTGTACCGCAAATACCCCGTCTTTCTGGAAGGACTGCGGACCCGGGCGGAGCGCTATAACCAATGCCGGGAGGAGCTGTTTGCTCTGGAGCAGGAGGGCCGGGTGTTGGTGATCGCGCCGGCGAACACCCGGGGCTTCTCCCGCACGGAGCGGGACCGGCAGAAGATCCTGGCCCTGTGGCAGGACGGCTTCTTCGCCGGCCGCCGGGCTGCGGAGGCGGTGCGGGACTTCTGGACGCGGGAGACACCTTCCGCTGGGACACCGGAATAGCAGCAGACCGCCGCCCATCTTTCAGTGGGCGGCGGTTTCCTCTTGGCGGAAGTGGTTTTGCACAAGAAATCCGTACTGCTTTTTGCGTTTTACCATATTTTTACGCAAATTTTACAAAATCTTAGAAATCCTCTTTCCAGCGTGCCGCTTTGCATATATAATGTTGGAGCGCAGTATACATGACAGAATCGGACCGGCCGTGCCAGACGGTCTGGAATACTGGGAAAGGAAAGCGCAGTTATGGACATTTTCTCCGTCTTTACCCTCTGCGGCGGCCTGGCGTTCTTCTTGTACGGCATGACCGTCATGTCCAAGAGCCTGGAAAAGATGGCCGGCGGCAAGCTGGAGCGGATGCTCAAGCGCATGACCTCCAGCCCCTTCAAGAGCTTGCTGCTGGGGGCGGGCATCACCATCGCCATCCAGTCCTCCTCCGCCATGACGGTGATGCTGGTGGGCCTGGTGAACTCCGGCGTCATGGAGTTGAGACAGACCATCGGCATCATCATGGGCTCCAACATCGGCACCACCCTGACGGCGTGGATTCTGTCTCTCACCGGCATCGAGAGTGAGAACGTCTTTGTGAACCTGCTGAAGCCGGAGAACTTCTCTCCCCTGATCGCTCTGGCGGGTATCCTGCTGATCATGGGCTCCAAGCGCCAGCGGCGCCGGGACGTGGGGCGCATCATGATGGGCTTTGCCATTTTGATGTACGGCATGGAGCTGATGAGCGGCGCCGTCAGCCCTCTGGCGGAGATGCCCCAGTTTGCCGGGCTGCTCACCGCCTTTGAAAATCCCCTGCTGGGTGTGTTGGTGGGCGCGGTGTTCACCGGGATTATCCAGTCATCCGCTGCCTCTGTCGCCATTCTGCAGGCCCTGGCCATGACCGGCTCCATCACCTACGGCATGGCCATCCCCATCATTATGGGGCAGAACATCGGCACCTGCGTCACCGCCCTCATCAGCTCCATCGGCGTCAACCGCAACGCCAAGCGAGTGGCGGTGGTCCACATCTCCTTCAACGTCATCGGCACCGCCGTGTGCCTGATCCTCTTCTACGGCGGCGACATGATCCTCCACTTCACCTTCCTGAATCAGGCCGTGGGGGCCGTGGGCATCGCCTTCTGCCACACCGCCTTTAACGTGTTCACCACGATCCTACTCCTGCCCTTCTCCCGCCAGCTGGAAAAGCTGGCGCGGAGACTGGTGCGGACCGAGGACACCCGCGAGAGCTTCGCCTTCCTGGATCCCCTGCTGCTGCGGACCCCCGGCGCGGCAGTCAGCGAAAGCGTCGCCATGGCAGGCCGCATGGGACAAGCCGCCCGGGAGAACATCTGCCTGGCGACGGACCAGCTCTCCCAGTACAGCCGGGAGCGGGAGACCCAGATCCTGCAGAACGAGGACAAGCTGGACATTTACGAGGACCGGCTCAGCAGCTACCTGGTGGAGATCTCCCAGCACGGGCTGTCCATGCAGGATATGCGCACGGTTTCCCGCTTGCTCCACGCCATCGGGGACTTCGAGCGGATCGGCGACCATGCCGTGAACATCCAGGAGTCCGCCCAGGAGCTCCACGACAAGGAGCTCCGGTTCTCTGACAGCGCCCGGGAAGAGCTGCAGGTGCTGCTCTCCGCGCTGGATGACATCCTGGACCTGACCATCCGCAGCTTCCAGGCAGCGGACATGGAGACCGCCCGCCGGGTGGAACCCCTGGAGGAGACCATCGACCAGCTGATTGAGGAGATCCGAAGCCGCCATATCCAGCGGCTCCAGGCGGGCCAGTGCACCATCCAGCTGGGCTTTGTGCTCAGCGACCTGCTGACCAACATCGAGCGGGCGTCCGATCACTGCTCCAACATCGCCGTCAGCGTCATTGAGGAGTGCTCCGGCGGCCCCGGCCGCCACGCCTATCTGCAGGAGGTGAAGGCCGGCGGCGCCTTCGGCGAGGACCTGCGGCGCGACCGGAAGAAATACCATCTCCCCGAGGCATGACGGAAAGCGGACAGGCTCTGTGTCTACCAGACGCAGGGCCTGTTTTTTATCATTCAGGTATAGCCGTCCCCTGTCGGAGGGAAAATACCCCTATCTCACCGAAAACAGGAGGAATCCGTATGTCTGTGGATCTGAAGAACAGCGAGACCCTGAAAAACCTCATGCGGGCCTTTGCGGGCGAAAGCCAGGCCCGGAACCGCTACACCTTTGCCGCCTCCGTCTGCCGCCAGCAGAAGCTGCATGTGGTGGAGGCGGTGTTCCGCTTCACTGCGGACCAGGAGAAGGAGCACGCGGAGATTTTTTACAACCACATGAAAGAGCTGGCGGGCCAGACCGTGGCCATCGACGGCACCTATCCCGTGGACCTGACGAACGATGTGAAGGAGCTGCTCCGCAAGGCGCAGCACAACGAGTATGAGGAGCACGACCCGGTATACAAGACCTTCGGCGACGTGGCCCAGCAGGAGGGCTTTTCCGCTGTGGCGGCTTCCTTCCACAAGATCGCAGAGATCGAGCAGGCCCATGGCAACCGCTTCGGCAGGCTGGCGGATCTGCTGGAACAGGGAAAGCTGTTTGTCTCCGATGTCCAGTGCGCCTGGATGTGCCTGAACTGCGGTTATATCTTTGAGGGGGCGGCAGCCCCCAAGGTCTGCCCTGTGTGCCAGCACGACCAGGGCTTTTTCGTGCGGCTGGAGATGGCACCCTTCGGGGACGCGGTGCTGAAAAAGTGAATCAGGCTCCCAAGGCGGGGAGGCCGGAAAAGCGGCCTCCCCGCCCTCTTGCAGTCGGATCTGAATATTCACTCTTTTATTCATCTGCAATATACATCGATGCTGGAAATATTCACAAATTTTCGGCTGTTTTTCCGGGATTGAACCGGATAAAATAGAGCACTCCACCAACAGGGGCAAATAAATATTCATTTTTGCACGAAAATCTATTGACAAGAGGGAGGGAACGTGATAAGGTAAGGCATGTTCCGGCGGGAGGTGCTTCCTCCCTTGGAAATTCAGAGAAAACCGCCCCGCGACCGCGGGAGCATGAAAAAGGGAGATTGCGATACCATGAAGAAGTTTCTTGCATTGATTCTGACGCTGGCCATGGCGCTGTCCGTCACGGCCTGCGGCGGCAGCGACGACACTGCGGATGACACCGCCGACGGCGAGGGCTCCGGCACGGAGGAGACTGCGGATTACGCCTCCATGACTGACGACGAGCTGAAGGCCGCCATCACCACTGTGGAGGGCGGGAAGCTCACCGTCGCCACCAGCCCGGACTTCGCCCCCTATGAGTTCTACGCCATTGATGAGAACGGCGATCCCCAGCTGGCTGGCTTTGATATGGACCTGGCCCAGTATATCGCCGACTACCTGGGCCTGTCCCTGGAGATCGTTCCCATGGACTTTGACGGCACCATCATGGAGCTGCAGAACGGCAATGTGGACTTGGGCATGGCCGGGTACTCCCCCGATCCCAAGCGTGCCGACAGCATGGACTTCTCTGACATTTACATCACCGGCGGCCAGTCTTTCGTGTGCGTGGAGTCCAACAAAGACCTGTTCACCTCTTTGGAGGATGCCAACAATGCCGACTATCAGATCGGCGCTCAGGTGGGTTCTATCCAGGCGGATCTGGCGCATGAGAACACCCCGGACGCTGATATCATCGAGCTCGCTAAGGTGCCCGATATCATCGCCGAGCTGGTGACCGGCAAGCTGGACGGCGCCTTTATCGAGACCATGGTGGCCGAGAGCTATGCCACCCAGTATCCCGAGCTGTGTCTGGTGCTGGAGGTCCCCTATGACGCCGAAGGCTCTGTGGTGGGCGTCACCAAGGGCAACGCCGCCCTGCTGGAGGGTGTGAACCGTGCCATCGCCGCCGCCAAGGAGGATGGCTCCTTCGATCAGTATGTGCTTACGGCCAACGAGCTGGCTTCTGGCGACATCATCGAGGGCCTGGTGGACGAAAACGGCGAGGCCGTTCAGTAAGCTTGTAAAACTTTCAATTCCTCCCTGCGGCTGCGCAGGGAGGAATTGGCCGCTTTCTCATATATTTTGGTAAAGATAGAAGGAGGAACCGCCCGTGTTTACAGCCGCCGGTTTCGAAAGAACTTGGGAGTACATAGACCTTTTCAAAGAGGGCCTGATTTGTACCGTCTCCCTCTCCCTGCTGACCGTGATTTTCGGTTTTGTCCTGGCACTGCTCCTGGCCATCATGCGGCTGTCCAATGTGCGGCCGTTTCGCTTTCTGGGTCTGACCAAGGACGGCCATCTCCGGGAACAGGGCGTGCTGATGGTCCTCAGCAGATTTAACCCCCTCAGCTTCATCGCCACGGTTTACGTGGAAGTCTTCCGTGCCACCCCTATGCTAGTTCAGCTTTTCATGATCTATTATGTGGTGTTCGGAGATATTGATCTGCCCTCTTTCAAGATCTTTGGAACCATTCGCTTTGAACGGTTCCTCCCGGGCGTGATTGCCCTGTCCCTGAACTCCGGGGCCTATCTTTCCGAGATCATCCGCTCCGGTATCCAGTCCATCGACGGCGGTCAGACGGAGGCGGCACGGTCCCTGGGACTCAGCCAGGTGCAGAACATGCGATTCGTGATTCTGCCGCAGGCTATCAAGAATATCCTGCCTGCCATCGCCAACGAGTTCGTCACCATTATCAAGGAGTCTTCTATCTGCTATACCATCGGCGTTCAGGAGATCATGTACGCGGTTTCCTCCATCAAAGGTGCGACCTACCGCATTGCGGAACCGCTTGTGGTGGCCGCCTGTGTCTACTTCTGCCTGACGTTCCCCACCAGCAAGATCATCGCTTACTTCGAAAGGAGAATGAGCCGTGGCGACCGGAGATAAGCTGATCCAAGTCAAGGACCTGAAGAAATACTACAACCGGGGCGCCATCAAGGCCCTGGACGGCGTCACGGTGGACATTGACCGGGGCGACGTGATGGTGGTCATCGGCCCCTCTGGGTCCGGCAAGTCCACGTTCCTCCGCAGCCTGAACCTGCTGGAGGAGCCCACCGGCGGCTCCATCATCTTCAATGGGGTGGATATCACAAAAAAGAAGATAAAAAATGCGGAGGGCAAAACGGTAAAGGTGGACATCGACCAGCACCGCCAGAAGATGGGCATGGTGTTCCAGCACTTCAACCTGTTCCCTCACATGACCATCATGGACAACATGACTCTAGCCCCCATCCAGGTGAAGCACATGGACCGGGGCGAGGCGGAGAAAAAGGCCCTGGCCCTGTTGGACCGAGTAGGCCTGCAGGACCGTGCCCGCGCCTATCCCATCCAGCTCTCCGGCGGCCAGAAGCAGCGGATTGCCATTGTCCGGGCATTGATGATGGAGCCGGAGGTTATGCTCTTTGACGAGCCCACCTCCGCCCTGGACCCGGAGATGGTGGGCGAGGTGCTGGAGGTCATGAAGGAGCTGGCCCAGGAGGGCATGACTATGGTGGTGGTCACCCACGAGATGGGCTTTGCCCGGGAGGTGGGCAGCCGGGTCCTCTTCATGGCAGACGGCAAGCTGCTGGAGGAGGGCTCCCCCGCCGACATTTTCGGAAATCCCCAGCACCCCCGGCTCCAGGACTTCCTCAGCAAGGTACTGTAAGGCAGCCTGAGCCCAGTGCCGCCCGCTGGGCGGCGGGACCGGGCAACTGCGGGGCGCGCACATCTGTGCGCGCCCTTTTTAACGGGCCGGGGCATCCGGCGCAGAAAGGAGCATCCCCATGACAGCAGAAAAGCAGGCGGCCGTCGCCGCCATCGAAAAAAAAGCAGATCTGGTAGCCCAGGTGGCAGATGAGATCTGGTCCTTTGCGGAGTTGTCTCTCCAGGAGGAGCAGTCTGCCGACCTGTACTGCCGAGTGCTGGAGCAGGAGGGCTTCAAGGTGGAGCGGGGCATCTGCAACATCCCCACCGCCTTCTCCGCCTTCTACGGCAGCGGGCGGCCCATCATCGGCCTGCTGGCGGAATATGACGCGCTCTCCGGCCTTTCCCAGAAGGGCGGCAGCCTGACGCGGGAGGAGCTGGTCTCCGGCGGCTGCGGCCACGGGTGCGGGCATAACCTGCTGGGCGCCGGGGCCATGGCCGCCGCTCTGGGAGTGAAGGCGTATCTCGAGGCCGCCAAGATCCCCGGCACCGTGGTACTGTATGGCTGCCCCGGCGAGGAGGGCGGCGCCGCCAAGGCATTTATGGCCCGGGATGGGCTATGGTACGGTCTGGATGCGGCCCTCACCTGGCACCCGGACGACGCCAACGAGGTGCTTACCGGCTCCTCCAACTCCTGCATCCAAACCCAGTACCACTTCACCGGCGTGGCGGCCCATGCCGCCGGAGACCCGGACCGTGGCCGCAGCGCCCTGGACGCGGTGGAGCTGATGAACGTGGGCGTCCAGTTCCTGCGGGAGCACATGAGTGACAAGGCTCGGGTCCACTACGCCATCACCGATGCCGGCGGCCGGAGTCCCAACGTGGTCCAGCCCAGGGCCAGCGTGCTGTACATGGTCCGGTCCAATCATGTGGCGGAGGCCGTGGAGCTGCAGGCCCGGGTGGACAAGATCGCCCAGGGCGCAGCTCTGATGACTGAGACTACGGTGGAGAAGAAATTCATCGACGGCCTGGCGGACACCGTCACGAACCACGCCCTGGAGCGGGTCCTCTACCGAAATTTTGAGGCCCTGGGGGTCCCCAGTTACACGCCGGAGGAGCTGGCCTTTGCCGACAGCCTGGCCGGGACCTATTCCGGCAGTGACCGGGCGCCGGGCGTGGGCAGCCAGTATGATCTGGACTACGCAGCGGATGCCCAGGCCAGGCGGGCCCAGGCTGGCCACGCCATGAACCGCTTTCTGCTGCCCCTGTACCAAGGGGACGCCTTCCAGCCCGGCTCCACGGATGTGGGCGACGTCAGCTGGCAGTGCCCTACTGCACAGATCCACGTGGCCGCCTGGCCCAACGGCTGCCCCGGCCATAGCTGGCAGAATGTCTCCTGCGGCCGGACAGACATCGGCCACAAGGCGGCCCTCCATGCCGGCAAGGTCCTGGCGGCGGCCGCCATTGACCTGCTGACGGACCCGGCCCTGCTGGAGGAGGCAAAGACGGAGTTTCAGCGCCGGACGGCGGCAGGCTACACCTGCCCTATCCCCGCGGACGCGGTACCCACCATCGCAGACTGATTAAAAGGGCGCCCCGGTCAAAGCCGGGGCGCCCTTTTGTCGAAACAACCAATTATTTTTTCAGGTTACCAAAAATTTTGTTTGCTTTTGGGGAAATCCATGGTATCATAAGAGCAGAAGCCTCAAGCCCCGACTTCCGCACCACAGAACGCGCGGAGTTTCCGCCCGAAAGGAGTCCTGCCCATGGAGTCTCGCTTTGACCGCCGGGAGCTGCTGTTTCAGCCCCGGGGAATTCCGCCCCTCGGCACCTCGCTCTCCCTGGCCCTGCAGCATCTGGTGGCCATGATCGTGGGGTGTGTCACCCCGCCTATCATCATCGCCGGAGCCATCGGCCTCAGCCAGGAGGAGCAGGTGCTGCTGATCCAGGCATCCCTGGTGATGTCCGCCGTGTGCACATTCCTCCAGCTGTATCCCATCGGCGGGCGGTTCGGCTCTGGCCTGCCGGTGATCCTGGGTGTCAGCTTTGCCTATGTTCCCAGTATGCAGGCCATCGCCGCCTCCGGCGGCGGAGTGGCGGCCATTGCCGGCGCCATGATCGTGGGCGGCATCGTGGCTGTGCTGGTGGGCGTGTTCGTCAAGAAGATCCGCCGGCTGTTCCCGCCGGTCATTACCGGCACGGTGGTGTTCACCATTGGCCTCTCCCTCTACCCTACCGCCATCAACTACATGGCCGGCGGCACCGGCAACACCTATGAATCCGTGGTGGCGCAACAGGGGCTGACGGAGGCGCTGGTATATGGCTCCTGGCAGAACTGGCTGATCGCGGCCCTGACGCTGACTGTCGTGCTGGTGCTGAACCACAAGGCCAAGGGCATCTGCAAGCTGGCTTCTATCCTGATCGGGATGCTGTTCGGCTATGCGGTGGCGCTCTGCTTCGGCATGGTCAGCTTTGCCGACGTGGGAAATGCTGCCTGGTTCGCCCTGCCGGAGCCCCTACACTTCGGTCTGAAGTTCGATCCAGCCTCCTGTGTGGCCATCGGGCTGTTGTTTGCCATCAACTCCATCCAGGCCATCGGCGACTTCACCGCCACCACCGTGGGCGGCCTGGACCGGGATCCCACGGACCAGGAGCTCCAGGGCGGTATCATCGCCTATGGCACCAGCAATATCCTGACGGCGCTGATGGGCGGCCTGCCCACGGCTACCTACTCCCAAAATGTGGGCATCGTCACCACCAACAAGGTGGTGAACCGGACGGTGTTCGCCATTGCCGGGGGATTCCTGCTGCTGGCGGGCATCTCCCCCAAATTTGCGGCGCTGCTGACCACCATTCCCCAGTGCGTGCTGGGGGGCGCCACAGTGACGGTGTTTTCCACCATTGCCATGACGGGCATGAAGCTCATCGCCTCCCAGGACCTGACGGCCCGGAACACCACCATTGTGGGTCTCTCTGCTGCTCTGGGCGTGGGGATTTCCCAGGCCTCCGAGGCCCTCAGCCAGTTCCCGGAGGCGTTCACCATGGTGTTCGGACAGTCTCCCGTGGTGATCGCAACTATCATGGCGGTGCTGCTGAACCTGATTTTGCCCAAGGAGAAATGAAAAAACGAACGCCGGATGGGTTTCCATCCGGCGTTTTTATTTAGGGGGCGGGGCGCTCAGATCTCCCGGCGGCCCTCTAGGGCCCGCATCAGCGTGGCGTCGTCGGCGAACTCCAGATGTCCGCCCACGGGAATGCCGTAGGCCAGGCGGGTCACCCGCACGTCAAAGGGCTTTAAGAGCCTGGCGATATACATGGCTGTGGCCTCCCCCTCCGTATCCGGATTGGTGGCCATGATGACTTCCTTCACCTCGCCGCTGGCCACCCGCTCCACCAGGGATTTGATGGCCAGGTCGTCCGGCCCCACGTGGTTCATGGGAGAGATGACGCCGTGGAGCACGTGATACCGGCCGTTGTACTCCCTGGCCCGCTCTATGGCGGCCACGTCCCGGGGATCCGCCACCACGCAGATAACGGAGCCATCCCGCTTGGGGGAGGCGCAGATGGGACACAGCCCCCCGGCGGTGAAGTTTTGGCACACCGGGCAGCAGGTGACGCTTTTCTTGGCGTCCAGGATGGCGTCGGCGAACTCCTTGGCCTCCGCCTCCGGCAGGCCCAGCACGTAAAAGGCCAGCCGCTGGGCAGACTTGCCGCCGATGCCCGGCAGGCGGGCAAACTGCTCCACCAGTTTTTCAAGAGGTGCGGGGAAATATTCCATGGTCTGATGCTCCTTCAAAGGGTTCGTATCCGGTCTCCGGCCGGGTATGGGAAAAAGAGGCGATCACCGGGGCAGATCGATGGCGAACAGGGCCGCCGTGCCGCCGGTGTGGACAAACAGCAGGTCGTCCTGCCCGTCAAAAGCTCCCTGGCGCAGCAGCTGCATCATGCCGGCAAAGGCCTTCCCGGTGTAGACCGGATCCAGCAGGATGCCCTCCGTCCGGGCCAGCTCCTCGATATAGGGGGTATCCTCCGGATTCGGCAGGGCATAGCCGGGGCCCATGTGCTCCACCATCTGAAATGCATTCTCTTCCGGCTGGAAGGGGCACTCCAGCAGTGCTGCGGCCTCCCCTGCCAGGCGGGGGACGATCTTGTCGAAGGGGCCGCTGTCCACGGCGATGCCGGTGACCTTCACACCGGGCAGAAACAGCCCGGCTCCCAGCAGCAGCCCAGCGGCCGTGCCGCCGGAGCCGGTGGCGGAGACGATGTGTCCCAGCCGCACGCCCGCAGCCATAGCCTGGACGGCGATCTCCCGGGCGCCGCTCACGTAGCCCACGGCGCCGAGGGCCGTGGAGGCGCCCACGGGAATATAGCAGCACTTGTGCCCCGCCTGCTCCAGCGTGCCGCCGATCCGGTGCATCTCTGCATAGATCTCGTCATAGGAATCCATGTCCAGCAGACGCACCTCGGCGCCGAAGAGCTCGTCCAGCACCAGATTGCCCCGGTGCTCCGTGACGCCCCGGCGCTTCAGCAGCAGGATGCACTTCATCCCGAGCCGCGCGGCGCAGGCGGCGGTGAGGGCCGCGTGGTTGGACTGGGCGCCGCCGGTGGTGAATACCGTGTCGCACCCCTGGTCCAGGGCCTCCGCCAGAACGAATTCCAGCTTGCGGACCTTGCTGCCGCCCAGGGCCACGCCGCACAGGTCATCCCGCTTGATCCAAATGCCCCGGCCGTACTGCTCGCTCAGCCGGTCCAGCCGGTAAAACGGGGTGGGAAACACGCCCAGCCGGACCCTGGGCAGATCGTGCAGATTCCGCATGGCGCGCGCCCTCAGCCCCGCAGCTCCGCGATGCGGGCGGGGATATCGTCAGCCTTGTAGACGGCGCTGCCGGCCACCAGCACATTGGCGCCGGCGGCGATGCAGGTCTTGCAGGTGACGGGATCCACGCCGCCGTCCACCTCCAGCTCGCAGCCGGGGTTCTTCTCATCGATCCAGCGGCGGATGGCGGAGACCTTGGGCATCATATCCGCCATGAACTTCTGGCCGCCGAAGCCCGGCTCCACCGTCATCACCAGCACCAGTTCCACCTCATTCAGGAAGGGTAGGACCGTCTCCGCAGGCGTTTTCGGCTTCAGCACCACACCGGCCCGCTTGCCCTTGGCGTGGATCCTGGCAATGGCGTCGTGGAGCTTTTCCTCCGTGTCGGACTCCACATGGACCGTCACCAGGTCGGCGCCGGCGTCGCAGAACTGCTCCACATACCGGCCCGGCTCCACGATCATCAGGTGAACATCCAGGGGCAGCGCCGTGGTGGGGCGGATGGATTTCACCACCGGGATACCGATGGTAATGTTGGGGACGAACATGCCGTCCATCACATCCACATGGACGTAATCGGCGGTGGAGATGCGCTGGATATCCCGCTCCAGATTGGCAAAATCCGCGGAGAGGATGGACGGTGCGATTTTTATCATGGAAAGCCCCTCTTTTCTTTCATTCCGGCGGCAGACCGGACGGAATCGGGCTGCCGGGCCCTGTGGCGCGGGAAGAACCCGGCGCATAGGATACCCCGAGCGGCAGGCCGCCCCCCAGTCTGCACTTCCGCGCAGCGTCCGCCCCTGGGCGGGGCGCCGCCGCTTTTTTGAATAGGGAGCCGGTGGAGCGTACGCTCTGCCGGCTCTCAGCTTGCGTATATACCGTATTCAGTGTAGCAGACTTCCGGTGCAAAAGCAACGGTCTCTTGCCCGGACGAGCCGGGAGGCCGGCCCTGCAAAAAATTCCAAAAGTGTTGCATAAACCACTTCTAAAATGAGAATATTCTGATAATCTAATACCAGAATCCAAGAGAGAGGCGGTGGAATCGTGGAAGAGCAGATCGACTATGAGGAGCGGGCATCGCTGCTGAAGGCCCTGTCCAACCCCATCCGGCTGCAGATCGTCCACGGCCTGCTGATTTCCGGGTGCCACAATGTGGGCTGCATGGAGGCGTCCACCGGCATGTCCCAGTCCTGCATCTCCCAGCATCTGCAGAAGCTGCGGGCGGCCAATGTGGTGACGGCGGAACGGTCCGGAAATGAGGTATACTATCAGGTGGCGTCCCGGGAGGTGGCCTCCCTGGTGGCCGACCTGCTGGGAGAGGAGGCGGACTCCTATGTCCTATGATGTGCTGGTGATCGGCGGCGGCCCCGCGGGGCTGTCCGCGTCCATCAACGTCCGGGCACGGGGGCGCAGCGCCCTGGTGGTCTCTAATCCCCTGGAGGAAAATCCTCTCTGGCGGGCGGAGAAGGTGGACAACTACCTGGGCCTGCCCGGCCTGTCCGGCGCGGAGATGCTGGCCGCCATGCGCCGGCACGCGGAGCAGGCGGGGGTGGAGTTTCTGGCGGGCAAGGTGCTGAACGCCGTGCAGATGCCGGACGCCTGGTATGTCAGCGTGGGGCCGGATATGTACAACGCCAGGGCTGTGGTGCTGGCGGCGGGCGTGGCCCGCGGGAAGAAGTTTGCCGGCGAGGCGGAGCTTCTGGGCCGGGGCGTCAGCTACTGCGCCACCTGCGACGGGATGCTCTACCGGGGCAAGCCGGTGGCGGTGGTGGGATACACCGACACCGCCCGGCAGGAGGCGGAGTTTCTCCAGAAAATCGGCTGCTCCGTGACCTATTTCGACCGCCCCAAGCAGTGCGAGATCCGGGGCGACGGCCGGGTGGAGTCCGTCACCTGCGACGGCCGGACCATTCCGGCGGAGGGCGTGTTCATCCTGCGGCCCACCATGGCCCCCACGGAGCTGTTCCCGGGGCTGGCGGTGGAACAGGGCTATGTGACGGTGGACCGGCGTATGGCCACCAACCTCCCCGGCCTGTTTGCCGCGGGAGACTGCACCGGCGGTCCCCTTCAGGTCTCCAAGGCCGCGGGAGATGGGCTGATCGCCGGGCAGAGTGCGGCGGCCTGGGCGGCGGCTCAGGAGCGCCGGGAAAAACAGAGCTGAACGTACAACATCAAATTTGAGTGTATAAAGGAGACATGACGTATGGGAATCAAGCATTTCAAGACTGCGGAATTTGACGCCGCCGTGGCGGCGGCCCCCTTGGCGATGGTGGACTTCTGGGCCGACTGGTGCGGCCCCTGTAAGATGCTCTCTCCGGTGATCGAGTCCCTGGCAGACCAGTACGAGGGTAAGGTCCTGGTGGGCAAGGTGAACGTGGATGAGGAGCCGGATCTGGCCCGGCGGTTCGGAGTCATGAGCATCCCCACGGTGGTGTTCCTGAAGAACGGCCAGGAATTTGACCGGAAGGTGGGCGTGATGCCGCCCCAGGCGTTTAGCGGCGTGCTGGACACCAACCTGTGAGCTGCCCCGGGCGGTGCGCACAGTCCAAAGGCGGGAAATCCGTTAAAGCAGGCCGGGCCTCTTGAGGCCCGGCCTGCTTCTGCCTGGGCGCGGCGGCCCAGTCCCCGCGGGGGTGGGGAACTTGCCTTCCGGTGCGCCCCCCTTTCCTTCTGCGGCCAGCAGGGGCAGCCCCGCCGCAGGGCTGCCCGCAGCCCATTCGCTGGTGCGGCAATTCGGGCTTCCGCTTGGTGCCGTCCTATCACAACGGGGCACAGGGATTGGGGCTGCAAGGGAAACGCACAGCTCCCGGAGGCCGGTTTCAGAAAACCGTCGGTTTTCGATTCGCCTTTTCACAAGAAGGGGAAATTCAGCTGGAAGACCCGGCCGGGAATTACAGGCTGTGCGACTTCACCGCGGGCGCATTCCTAGACCGGGCTGTTTTAACGGTATACTGGGACCCGCACCGCAAGACCGGCATGAAAGCAGGCCCTGTCCATGTGGACAGGGCCTGCTTTCATGCTTCGATGCTGATGGCGCTGACCGGGCAGCCGTCCCGGGCCTCCTGGGCCGCCTCCAGCTGGCCCTCCGGGATGCCGCTGCCGTGGGCCAGACCGTCGTCGCCCATGTGGAATACCTCCGGGCAGGTGCCGGCGCACAGGCCGCAGCCGATGCAGTTCTCATTTACTGTTGCGTTCATATTGGTCACTCCTATTATTCCAGAATATTTCCATCCCGGCCCAGTGTCACCACCTGCCAGGGAATGAACTTGCCGCTCTGCCGCAGGGCCGTCTCCGCTGCCCGCTGCATACCGCCGCAGCAGGGGACATCCATCCGCACGATGGTCAGCTCCCGGATATCGTTGCGGCGAAGGATCTCCGTCAGCTTTTCGGCATAGTCTCCCTCATCCAGCTTGGGGCAGCCGATCAGCGTGATGCGGCCCCGCATGAACCGCTGGTGGAAGTCCGCCCGGGCATAAGCCGTGCAGTCCGCCGCGATCAGCAGCCGGGCACCGTTGAACCAGGGGGCCTCCACAGGCACCAGCTTGATCTGCACCGGCCACTGGGCCAGGTGGGACACCGCGCCGTCCTGCGGCGCGGAAACGGCCTGAGCCACCGCCGGACGGAGGGCCTGGGCCATACTGCCGGGACAGCCGCCGGAGGGCGGCGTCTGCCGCGGCGCGGTGCCTTTCAGGGCCTCCGCCTTCTTTGCCAGGACAGCTGCTTCATCATAGGCTGCGGCCTCCCGCTCCACAAACGTGATGGCTCCGGTGGGGCAGGTGGGCAGGCAGTCTCCCAGACCGTCGCAGTAGTCGTCCCGCAGCAGGACCGCCTTGCCGTCCACCATGCCGATGGCACCCTCGTGACAGGCTGCGGCACAGGCGCCGCAGCCGTTGCATTTCTCCTGATCGATCTCGATGATCCTTCTTACCATAGTGTGTCTCCTTTTTGGGGTTTCAAACGTTTTGCTTGCTTTCTGAGACCTAGTATCGTACAATGGGATAAAAAAGTATGTTGTTTTTACAACGGAATGGAGAAAATGGTATGGAAGTTTCTACCGCGCTTCTTCTCCGGACGCCGTTGTTCCGCGGGATTCCGCAGGAGGCGCTGCCTGCGCTGCTGGAGGGCCTGGGCGCACGGAAGCGCCGCTGTGGCCGGGGTGAAGTGGTCCTGCGGCGGGGAGAGCGGGCGGACCGGCTGGGGCTGGTCCTCTCCGGGACGCTGCATATCGTCAAGGAGGATTTCTGGGGGAGCCGCACCATTGTGGGCCTCGCCCGGTCCGGAGAGGTGTTTGCGGAGGCCTATGCCTGTCTGGGCGGTGAGCCGCTGGAGGTGGCCGTGCTGGCGGCAGCGGATGCGGAGGTGCTGTTTCTCAACAGCGTACAGGCGCTGTCCTGTGCCCGGCCGGGCGCCGCGGAATTCACCCGGAACCTGCTGACCATTCTGGCGGGGCGGAATCTGACCCTCACCCGGAAGATTGGCCACATGGCCCGCCGCACCACCCGGGACAAGCTGCTCAGTTATCTGTCCGCCCAGGCCATGCAGGCCGGAGGGCCGGAGTTTGATATCCCGTTGGACCGCCAACAGCTGGCAGACTATCTGGCGGTGGACCGCAGCGCCATGTCTACCGCACTTGGAAAGCTCCGGGACGAGGGTGTGCTGACGTTTCAAAAAAACCATTTCCACCTGCTTCAGCAGATGGAGCAGACTGACTGAGGAGGAGAGCGCCATGCTGACCCGAGTGCCGGATTATTATGAGGCGTTTCACTGTCTGGCGGGGGCCTGCCCCCACACCTGCTGCGAAAAGTGGGAGGTGGTGGTGGACGAGGAGACCGCCCGCCGCTATCAGGAGACCCCTGGCTCCCTGGGGGAGCGGCTGCGGGAGGCGCTCCAGACGGACGAGGAGGGGGATTTCTGCTTCCCCCTCCGGGGCGGCCGGTGCCCCTTTCTGAACCGAGAGAATCTGTGCGAGATCCACCGGATATTGGGAGCAGAGGCCACGTCCCTGACCTGCCGGACCCACCCCCGGTTCATTGAGGAGTACGGCCCCTTTCGGGAGGTCAGCCTCTGTGCCTCCTGCCCGGCAGCCTGTGACCTGCTGCTTGGCTCCACCGCCCCGCTGTCCTTCCTGGAACGGGAGACGGCGGAGCCGGAGGAACCGGGAGACCCGTGGCTCTGCGGCCTCCTGCCCCTGCGGGAGCGGATGCTTCGGGAGCTGGCGGATCGGCCTCGTCCCCTGCAGGAGCGGCTGGAGGCATTTTTGCTCCTGGCTGCGGAGGCGCAAATCCTGCTGGATGAGGACCGGACAGAGGACCTTGCGGCTCTGGCAGCGGACTGGAAGAAGCGGGAGACGGCGGTACCGCCCGGGCCTGGCCTGTTTCCACACGCCCTGCGGGTGCTGTCCAAGCTGGAGGCCCTGGACGGGGACTGGCGGGAGCTCCTGCGCAGGGCGGAGGAGGCGCCGCCCGCCGCCGTGCCGGAGACGCTGCTGGAGCGGCTGGGCACATACTTTGCATTCCGGTATCTCCTGAAGGCGGTCAACGACGGCGACCTGCTGGGGCAGGCGCAGTTCTGCGTGCTGATGGTCCTGACGGCACAGCGCCTGACGGCAGTATGTGGCTTTTGGGAGGCTGTCCGCCGCCTTTGCTGTGAAGTGGAGCACAGTGAAGAGAACCTGGAGGCGCTGCGCCTGGCGTTTCTTCGGGATGCAGCTCTCTCCCCCGGGGCGTTTTTGTGCCAGATGCGGAGTTGAGCGGCTTTGCCCGCACCTTTGTGCATTTTGCTCACGGTAATTGATTTCGATTTATGGAAAGCGTAAAAATACACAAAAGCACTTGACAGCAAAAGAAATCTATTGTACATTATAGACACAGGAAAGGAGTGAGTCCCATGGGCTAGTTAGCTCAGAGATTCCCAATCATCCCTGCACCGTTCGGAATCGAGGAATTCCTCAAAACGCGAAACTCCGGAAGAACCCAAAGACGAAACACACCTCACGATGATGAGCCACACGAGAATCGAGTTTTGGTAGCAACCAGAGCAGACGTCTGCGTGTACCGATGTTTTATGGATTGGCAAACCCCTGAGTTCCCCTGTTTCCCCAGCATCCGGACGGTATCTCAAGAAAGCAAGAGGTAATGCATATTGGAAACTCCGATCCAGAAGTAGGCCCCCCGTTCGTCGTTGGAGCGAGCGGGGGGTTGTGCTGTATAGAGGGCATCCGGCAAAAAGCAGGGATGCGGAAGCTGAAAGCCTGTTGGGGCGCCGGAGGGCGCTTTTTTGCTGCGCAGAAGCACCGAAACAGACTGTGTGCCGTCTCCGGCGGTACGGTGACCCGGTCCGGCCCGTGGGCCGGATGCATAAAGCTGCCGGGATCTGGCGGAGCGCCCCATTCTTATGTGCGTTCACACCGCATGAATTTTTCTGCCCTGAAGGGCTGGGAAAGCGGCAGAACACCGGGCGGCCCCTCCCCTGCCGCGTGCTGCGGGCCCTTTCCTCTGCGGAATGTGAAAAAAGCTCCCGGGCCAAATGGCCCGGGAGCTTCTGCGTCGATCTTACTTGTGGTCCACAGAGGACATATAGCGAATCAGCTCCACCATCTTGTTGGAATAGCCGCACTCATTGTCGTACCAGGAGACGACCTTCACGAAGGTGTCGGTCAGAGCGATGCCGGCATCCGCATCGAAGATAGAGGTGCGGGAATCGCCCAGGAAGTCGGAGGACACAACGGGCTCGTCGGTGTAGCCCAGCACGCCCTTCAGCTCACCCTCAGAGGCCTCCTTCATGGCCTTGCAGATCTCCTCATAGGAGGCGGGCTTCGCCAGCTTGGCGGTCAGGTCCACCACGGAGACGTCCAGAGTGGGGACGCGCATGGACATGCCGGTCAGCTTGCCGTTCAGCTCGGGGATGACCTTGCCCACGGCCTTGGCGGCGCCGGTGGAGGAGGGGATGATGTTGCCGGTGGCGGCACGGCCGCCGCGCCAGTCCTTCAGGGAGGCGCCGTCCAGCAGCTTCTGGGTGGGGGTGACGGAGTGGACGGTGGTCATCAGGCCCTCCACGATGCCGAACTTGTCATTCAGCACCTTGGCGATGGGGGCCAGGCAGTTGGTGGTGCAGGAGGCGTTGGATACGAACGTCATATCAGAGGTGTACTTGCTGTTGTTGACGCCCATGACGAACATGGGCGTATCGTCCTTGGAAGGGGCGCCCATGACCACGTGCTTGGCGCCAGCGTCAATGTGACCCTGGCACAGCTCCTTGGTCAGGTGCTTGCCGGTGCACTCGCAAATATACTCCGCACCCACGGAAGCCCAGGGAATGTCCTTGACCTCCATAGCGGTAAAGACAGGATACTTCTTGCCGTTGACCACCAGGGCGCCGTCCTCGGCGGAGACCTCGCCGGGGAACTTGCCATGCACGCTGTCATACTTCAGCATGTAGGCCATATACTCGGGGTTCATGAAGGGATCGTTCAGGCCGACGACCTCTACATCGTCATGAGTCAGGGCGGCGCGGAAGACGAGGCGGCCAATGCGGCCGAAGCCATTGATGCCAATCTTGGTTTTCATATCGGAAAGACTCCTTTCACAAAATCAGACGCACCGGCGGCGCGCCGTCAAAACGTTTGCGTAAACGTTTTCTAATAATCGCACAAGTATATTATCATACGGTCGACCTTTTTGCAACTGTCAATTCAGATAACATTTTCTGCGGCAGGTTGTGGATAATCCATAAGAAAAAGGGCATATTTCACAATTTTTACACGAAACAGGGGGAAAAGGGGCTTGACGCGGAGGGAAAGCTGTCCTATACTGAAGTGGCTAATTATTTGCGTAAACCAATAAACCATTGCGCAAGGAGGCTGTCCCATGAAGGTGACCATCAGCGATGTGGCGAAGCTGGCGGGAGTGTCCACCGCCACCGTGTCCCACACCATCAACAATACCCGGTATGTGTCCAACGAGACGAAGGAGAAGGTCTACCGGGCCATCGAGGAGCTGGGATACACACCGGACGCTTCCGCCCGCAGTTTCCGCACGGGAAAGAAAAAGATCATCGGCTTTATTGTGCCCGATATCGCCAATAAATTCTTCGCAACCATGATTGAGTCTGTGGAAAAATATCTCTCCGCCAACGGCTACCAGCTCATCATCGCCAATACCCGGGAGAATATGGACCGGGAGGAGACCAATATCCGCCTGCTGACGGCGGGACTGGTGGACGGGCTGCTGGTGGCCAGCACCATGGACGATTTCCAGCGGTTCGACGCCCTGATCCCCGCAGGATTTCCGGTGGTGCTGGTGGACCGGATCTTTGAGACAAAGAAGTACTCCTCCGTCTGCGTGTCCAACTTCCAGCCCATCTACCGCAGTGTATGCCGGCTGGCGGGAAAGGGCGACCAGCGGATCGGCATCATCGGCGGCCTCCCCCGCCTCTCCAGCACGCAGGAGCGGATCTCCGCCTATCGGCAGGCTGTGGCGGACTGTGGCCTGCCGGAGGATGAGCATTTAATCCAATATGGCGACTCCCTGGAGAACAGCGCCTGCGCCTGCCTGGACCAGCTGCTGGAGCGCAAGTGCGACGCCATCATCGTCTGTCAGGGGCTGATGGCCTCGGAGACCATCATCTATCTCCACCAGAAGGGCATCCAGCTGGCCCAGGACATCGACCTGGTGAGCTTTGTGGACTATGACTCCGATGTGTACGCCCTGTACGCCAATCAGATGGACTCCATCATCCAGCCGGTGGAGGACCTGGGGCAGGCTGCGGGCGAGCAGATCCTCAGACGGGTGGAGGTGCCCGACGCGCCGATCTTTGAAAATGTGCTCACATCCACGTACCGCCCCTACAACCAGCCTCGGGCCTGGTCTCATTCGGACCGCTGAACTGAAAAAACGCGCCGCAGAAGCGGCGCGTTTTTCATGTCCTGGAGACGTTATCCCTGGAAGCGCAGGTGGAAGCGGGCGCCGGGATCACCGGCAAAGACAATCGTTCCATCCTCCGGCAAGGTGACGGTGGTGTCGCCCCACAGGACGGAGGAGGCAGTCACCTGGCCGTTTCCGTCATACACCCAGAAGCCGGAATTCTCCGGCACCTGCACGGTCATGGTCTTGCCGGCGGCATCGCCGACCTGGTACCAGCGGGCATAGCCATCCTCCTGAATGGTGGTGTAGGAGGCGCCGGAGCCAGTGAACAGCGTGGGCGCTGCGGCCGCATCCATGTAGAGGCTGCCCTTGGCATTGATCCAGAGGACGCCGTCCCGCTCCTCCAGCTGGTAGTCCACGCCGTCCCGGCTGCCCACGCCGGGCACCTGGATCTCAGAGCGGGCGGTGGTCTCGTCCACGATCCGGGCGGCGCCGATATAGCCGGGGATCGTTTCCGGCACCTCCGCGACCGCGGCGGCGTCCGCCAGCGCCAGGAAGGTCTGGGAGTTGTATGGCTCGTTCATGGGCAGGATACCCAAGGTGGCGATGCTGTCCCAGGCGGCGGCTACCTCAGGAGAGAGATCGTTCTCCGGCAGCTTCACGGCGGCGTAGTTGGCGATGGGCAGCGCCCCCAGGCCCGGCAGAGGGGAGACGGCCTGCTGGTACAGATAGGTCTGGCCGTTGCGCTCTTTCACAAAGGAGATGTAGGACAACCCGGTGGAATCCCGGAAGGAGCCGTCGCTGCAATAGGTGAAGGTCTGGGCGGGGATCGAGGTGGGATAGTTCAGGTAGGACATGGTCAAAGTGCCGTCGGCCTGGATATCCACCTGATACTGGGCGGAGGTGGAGCCGTAGTACCCGGCGTTTTCCAGCTGTTCCGCGGGCATGGCGGCGGACTCCGCCGCGGGCAGGGCCTTTACAGTCTGGTCCACGGTGACGCCCTCCTCCGCCAGAGCGGCGATGAGGATCTGATTGGCGGCCAGCTGGTCATAGGTGGACACGCCGCCGGAGCTGACCACAGCCGCGGCCATGTCATACTCCGGCAGGACCACCAGGCCGGCGTGGTAGTACAGGGTGTCACCGCCTTTCACCAGGGCCTGGATGTCGCTTTGGCAGAAGGGATACCACTCCATGTTGTCCCAGCCCAGGCCGTAGGCCAGGGAGTCCGGCTCTCCGCTTTCGGGCCACAGGCCCCGGCCGTACTCCGGATAGGCCATGGCGTCCAGAGAGGACTGGCGCAGCAGCTCCGTGCCTGTCAGGGCACCGCCGAAGGACGCCAGATCGGAAGCCGTGGCATAGATGCCTCCGGCACCGATGGCGTTCAGGGCATCCTGGGGCAGGGCGCGGGGGTCGGTGCCCCGGTAGATGGGGGCCAAATCGTTGGCGTCAAAGTCCCCGCCGGGAGCAAAGGTGCGGTCCAGGTCCAGAGGGGCCAGGATATGTTCGTCCACATAGTCCATGAAGTCCATGTCAGTGATGGCCTCCACCACCAGCTCCGCCAGGGAGAAGCCGTCGTTGCAGTAGACGCTGAAGGCGCCGGGGTCCGCCGCCAGCCGCTGGGTGGAGAGCTTCTCCAGCAGGGTGTCATGGGCGCGTGTGCTGGCCTCGCCGAACAGCATGGCGTCAGAGAGGCCGGTGCCCAGGATGCCGGAGGAGTGGTTCAGCAGCATCCGAACGGTGATGTCCTTGTAACGCTCGTCCGCCATTTTGAAGTCCGGCAGATACTGGGTCACCGGGGCGTCCAGAGAGACCTTGCCGTCCTCCGCCAGCTGCATCACCGCCACGGTGGTGTAGATCTTGCTGACGGATCCGATGCCGTACAGCTCGTCCCCGGTCATCAGGCGGTTTTCGGACCGGGAGAAGGTGCCGGTCTGGCCGGTGAGAACGATCTCCCCATCCTGCCACAGCGCGTATTGCAGGCTTTGCGCGCCGCCGTACTGGGCGGCGTAAGAGGCGGCGGTGTCCGCCAGGGTTTGCAGGTCCTCCGCGGCGGTCTCGGTTTCCGCCGCCGCGGCGGGGACCGCCAGGCTCACGGCCAGGAGGAGGGCCAGAACCAGGGCTCTCCAGCGAGTGTGAAGTACGTTCATAACAGTTCCTTTCCCGCCCCACAGGGCGTTTGTGCCGGACGCTCCGGCGAGATGACAGTGCCAGGATACACCTTCCCCCCAGGGGAAGGTCAAGTAAAAAATCCGGAAAGATCCGGTCCAACAGACGTTCCCGGGGACGGATACCCGTCCCCGGTGTCTGCCGGAAACACAAAGGCGGTGTTGAGCGCAGGACTCAACACCGCCTGATCTTCTGGATCAAAGCGCAACACAACGCCCACTCCCCGGGTTCGCACTTGAAAAAAGCGCACCCCGCCGGTATAATGGGAAATACGGTGCAGTCAGATGACTGTTGTGTTGAGTGGTCATGACACTCATCACAGGGACATAGCGGGTGGCCGCCCGCTATGCCCTGCCGCAGTTTATGCTTCCGCATTCAGTTTAACCGATGGAGAATGGAAAATCAAGGGCTTTCCAGAGTTTCTCGCCATATAGAAAACGGCACGGCAACCGCCGTGCCGCTCTTTTTATGTCTTGCTCCGCCCTGCCGCCAGCATGAACAGCACGCCGATGACGCCGAAGACCAGGCACATCCCCAGCATGGCGTCGGCGCCGCCCCAGTCGATGGCGTACCCCGCCAGGAAGTTGCCGAACATGGCCCCCAGGCCGTTGGAGGCGATCATCATAATGGACTGGCCCTTCACCTGGTCCACCGGGGAGACGTTTGCGTTGGCGTAGTAGACCGAGGCGGGGGTGAACAGCCCGTACCCCAGCAGCTGGACGGGCTGCACCAGCAGGAGTCCGGAGAGGCCGGGGGCCAGCAGGAACAGCAGGGGCTTCACCGCCATGAAGCAGATGGACATCCGCAGGGTCCCCGCCGCGCCGAAGCGGCGGAACAGCGGCGTGAACAGCAGCGCCGCGGGCAGCTCCGACGCCCCCATCAGAAACAGTGCCAGACCCAGGTGCCCCTCGTCGCCGCCCCGGTCTGAGACGAGGTTCACCATGAAGCTGACGATGGGCATAATGGCCGCCAGGGTGAAGAACAGGCTCACCAGCGTCAGGGTGAAGGGGCGGCTGCTTTTCAGAATGTACAATATGGAGTGGGGCCGCTCTCCCCCGCCTTGGGCCTGCAAGGCATCTTTGGGAAAGGCAGGGTACAGGGCCACCACCGCGATCATCAGCACCAGCAGCGCCATGTGGGTCAGCAGCAGGCTTTCTGTTCCGAAGCGCACCGCCTGCTGGCCGCACGCAACGCAGGCCAGGGCATAGGACAGAGACCCCAGCCCACGGCTGAGGCTGTACGACATGTCCACCCCGGCGGCGATGAACTGCACCGCCATGGAGTCCAGCAGAGGATAGGCGTTCAGCTCCAGAATGCCCAGGGTCAGGAAGATCAGGGCGGTGCCCCAGAAGCCGGGGCGGGTGGTGTAGAATACCACATTCACCCCCAGGGCCAGCACCAGACAGGCGTTCAGCAGGCGTTTGATCGGCACCTCCGGGTGGCGGTCCGCCCAGCCTCCCAGCAACGGCTGAGCCAAAATGCCGGCAAAGCAGCGAATGGAGGCAAAGATCCCCGCCTCCCCGCTGGTAAAGCCCCGCCCCAGCAGCAGAGAGGTCTGGTAGCCCGCGAAGATGGCAAACATGGCCCAGTAGACCACGTGGACCAGCGTATAGGATACGTTCAGCCGCCGCAGAGAGGGGAATTCGGTCATACGGTCTCCTTTCCGGGAATCAGCAGACCCAGCAGGGGTTCAAAATCCACGCCCTCCCGCATAGGCAGGTCTTCCGCCGCGGTCCGCTCCGCGCAGGCACGGACGAACGCCGCCGCCTCTCCGGCGGCGGAGGAGAGGGACTCCCCCCGCACCAGGGCCCCGGTGAGGACGCTGGAGAACACGTCCCCGGTGCCGTGGAACTCATGGGCTACATAGGCGGTCTGAACGGCCTCCGTCTTCCCGGTGCGGGCGTCGAAGCAGACGGCGCCGGTCCGGCCGGGGGCCAGAGAGGCGCCCGTCAGCACCACAGACCGCCGCCCTCCCAGGCTCAGCCGCTCCGTGATCTCCCGGAGGCCCGCCTCGCCGGCGGGCAGCGTCTCATAGGGCTGGCCCAGCAGCAGCGCTGCCTCCGTCAGGTTGGGGGTGATGACGTCCGCCAGCTCCGCCAGCCGGGCCATGCCGCTGCACATGGCGGCGGTGTAGGTCTGGTAGACCCGGCCGTAGTCCCCCATCACCGGGTCCACCACCACCACGGTGTCCGGTCCCCGGAACCGGCAGATAAAGTTCTCCACCACGCCGATCTGCCGCTCACTGCCCAGGAAGCCGCTGTATACAGCCTGGAATGTCAGGCCCAAGCTGGCCCAGTGGTCCGCCACCTTGGACATTTCGTCGGTCATGTCCAGAAAGGTGAACCCCTCGAACCCGCCGGTATGGGTGGAGAGAAATGCCGTGGGCAGGGGGCAGCACTGGACCCCCATGGCGGAGAGAATAGGAATGGCCACAGTGAGAGAACACCGGCCGAAGCCGGACATGTCATGAATGGCAGCAACGCGTGGGGTCATCATGGTACGCTTCCTCTTTTCAATGGTTTTGAACAGACTGCATTTCATTGTATCGTAGATTTTCCTATTGTTCAAGAGGAAGAGATGTGATATACTGCAACTATCCCAGCATCATCTCTGCGGGTATGGTGGAATTGGCAGACACGATGGATTTAGGTTCCATTGGGCAACCGTGCAGGTTCAAGTCCTGTTACCCGCACCAGCTCGCCGCAAGCGTCATATCGCTTGCGGTGAGCTTTTTCATTTCATTGCAGAGCTTATCGTGCGCTCGTTCTGCTGCTTTTCGATTCCAAACTGAACCAACTTCACTGGGCTTCGGTTTGGGTCCGCCGCTTTGCGGCGATTTTATCTTACTCACGAGGTAATATCGACTCCAACCGGCCCTGCCATCAAAAGGGGCATCTTTTTGGGATGTCCCTTTTGACGGGTTTCGCTGTCCGGAGGGATGGCTCCGCCCTCCGATGCTCTAAAATACGCGGGTGAATGAATTTGCATTGCGCTAGGCATCCGCTTTCCGGGAAAACACCTGCCCGCCGCCCGTGCCGACTGGAAGGGCGGTGCTGAAAATGTGGATTTTGACCGAACCGTTCCCGCCCAAAAAGAACGATATCCAGAGGCCGCCGGTTTTTGACGTTCGGCGGCCAGAGAACGGCTCCAAACAGCCGGTCCCCTTCTGTGCTTCCACGGTCCCGCAGCCACTGCCGTGCCGCTGGCCGCGCCCTGATTGAAACTAAAAAAAGGAGACGCGCTGAAAAGCGCGTCTCCTTTTACAGCAGAGTTTGACCGTGGTGCATCCGGCACGGCAGGGCGGCGGATCAGACCTCCAAATTCCGGCCGGTCTCCCGGTCGAAGACATGGGCCACGTTCCCGCCGAAGGTGAACGGCAGGGCGCTGCCGGTGGCGGGAATCGGATGCCCCGCCCCCTGGAGATCCATGGTCTGGAGGATGACGATGGTGTCCCGCCCGCAGGCGTCCACGTGGAGATGGACCGCAGAGCCCATCATCTCCGCCACGTCCACAGTGCCCCGCACCGCCTGGGACGCATCCCCGGCCAGGGAGATGTGCTCCGGCCGGACGCCCAGCGTGATGGGGCCGGGCTGGACCTGCTTCCGGGCCAGGTTCGCCTGCTTGGCTTCGGAGAGTTCCACCCGGGCGTTCTCCAGAACCACCGCATAGCGGCCGTCTTCCTTCACCAGCTCCGCATCAAAGAAGTTCATCTGGGGCGTGCCGATAAAGCCCGCCACGAACAGGTTCGTGGGATGGTCGAACACCTCCTGGGGCGTGCCGATCTGCTGGATGACGCCGTCCTTCATGATGACGATCCGGTCGCCCAGTGTCATGGCCTCTGTCTGGTCGTGGGTCACGTAGATGAACGTGGTGTCGATCCGCTGGCGCAGCTTGATGATCTCCGCCCGCATCTGGTTGCGCAGCTTGGCGTCCAGGTTGGAGAGCGGCTCGTCCATCAGCAGGACCTTGGGCTCCCGCACGATGGCCCGGCCAATGGCCACCCGCTGGCGCTGGCCGCCGGAGAGGGCCTTGGGCTTGCGGTCCAGATACTCCGTGATGCCCAGAACCTCCGCCGCCTGATCCACCCGCTTGCGGATCTCCTCCTTGGGGTACTTCTTCAGCTTCAGGGGGAAGGCCATGTTCTCCCGCACAGTCATGTGGGGGTACAGAGCGTAGTTCTGGAACACCATGGCGATATCCCGGTCCTTGGGTGCCACATCGTTCATCAGCTTGCCGTCGATATACAGTTCGCCGCCGCTGATCTCCTCCAGGCCGGCGACCATCCGCAGGGTAGTGGACTTGCCGCAGCCGGAGGGGCCTACCAGCACGATGAACTCCTTGTCCGCAATGTTCAGGCTGAACTCCTGCACTGCCAGCACGCCCTCATCCGTAATCTGGAGGTTCGTCTTCTTCTCCTCAGAGCCCTTTTTCTTCTTGGCGGGTTCCTGGTGGGGATAGACCTTCTTGATGTTTTTCAGAATAACTTCTGCCATGATATCAGGCTCTGGAAACAGCGCCTCCGCAGCTGTTCCCTCACGGCCGGCCGGGGCCGGTCCGCCTCTGTGGCAGGTCTCCACGCTGCCGCACCGCGAGCCAGGCGGGGTTCTCCTCCTTTTTTCGTCCCGCTCCCGGCAGAATGTGGAGTGCCGGAGCGGACGGATATGTCGTATTTGACCGGGGACTCAATCCGGGATGGACAGGTATGTGCCCTCCATTGCGCCGCCGGCGCCTACTGTGAACGTCAGGGCCTGATGGGGGGGCGGGACTGCGCCGTCCGGACCGGGCGGGCAGTCGGAAAAGTACAGCCGTGCGCCGCTGTCCGCCATCATCTGCAGGATGGCCGGATCGGCGCTGTTGTAGCGGCGGTCGCTGGATGCGCAGCACACCACCGCCCGGGGAGCGATGGCCTGGATCTGTTCTGCAGAAATACCGTCCCGCTGGCCGTGGTGGCCCACCTTGAAGAGGTCGGCCCGCAGGGAGGCGGGGTCCAGCCCTCCATAGCCCATGTAGTTGGTGTCGCCGGGGAGTAGGATCCGGGTCCCCCGGTACTCCAGCAGGAGGATCAGGCTGTAATTGTTCATGGCCGCGTCCAGCTGGTCCAGGCGCTGCCAGAAAGCGGACGGGTCCGCCTCCTCATACAGTGCCCGGCACGAGGACGCCAGCTTCTCCGCCTGTGCACGGGAGGGGCCCAGCACCCGAACCAAGAGATCCCGGCACAGCCGGAGCTCCATTCCGGCCAGAGGCCGGTGGCGCGGGCAGCTCTGCCCCAGGCAGAGGCGGCGGTAGTCGTTCAGGGCCCGGAGAAACTTGCTCCGGGAGGGCGTCAGGCCCTCCGCCGGAATGTCCAGCGTCCGCATGGAGCGGCAAAACTCCGGGGGCAGCGTCTGCCAGAGGGCCGCGGGAGGCAGCTTCTCCGCCGCGGGCAGCAGGCCGCACAGGTGGTCCTCATGGACATGGGTGGCTGCCATCAGGTCGATGTGGTCCACGCCCCGCAGGGAGAGATACTGGTCCAAGGGGATACGGCCGGTGGCGCTGTCCCGGTACTCTTCTGCTTCGGCGCTGCCGCCGTCGATCACCATGACAAAGGTACCGCCGGGGAAGGCCGGGTCGGGACATTCCAGCAGGGCGGCCTCCCCATAGCCCACGTTGACGAATGTCAGCTTCAGTTCTTCCATAGGCGCTCAACCCATGGCCCGCTTGATGTAGAAGCTGGACAGGATCAGCACCAGCAATGTCATCACGATGGCGCCGGCGCTGCCGAAGCCGAAGTCCAGAGACTTGATACCGTATGTATACAAGAACTGAGTGATGGTCGTGGTGGTGCCCGCCGGGCCACCGCCGGTGAGGACGTTCACCTTCTCGAACAGGCGGAAGGTGTCGATGGTCCGCAGCAGGGCGCACAGGGCCAGGCTGCCCTTGATGTTGGGCAGGGTGATGTACCAGAACTGCTGGAAGAAGCCGGCGCCGTCGATGCGGGCGGCCTCATACTGGTTCTCCGACACGGACTGGAGGGAGGCGTACAGCAGCAGAAACACAAAGGGGACGTTCTGCCACACGTCGATCAGCAGGATCGTGCCGAAGGCCGTTTTTGTGTCCATGAACCAGTTGAACACCGGCAGGCCCAGTCCCTTCAGGAACTGGTTGATGATGCCGTAGTTGGCGGAGAGCATCATCCGCCAGCTGAGGGCCACCGTGACGGCGGGCAGCAGATAGGGCAGGAGCAGCAGCGTCCGCATAATCTTCTGCCCTCGCTTGAGGGAGTTGACAAATACTGCGATCAGAAGGCCGAGGGCCATCTCCAGTACCACCGCCAGGATAGTGAACTTGATGGTGTTCCACACCGCCTGCTGAAAATATCCGTTTTTAAAGAGGGAGACGTAGTTATCGAACAGCACAAAAGAGGCGTTCTCCGTGCCCTTCAGGTAGTTGTAGTCGGTAAAGCTGTATACAAATGTGAAAATCAGGGGATAGGCCGTCATGACCAGCAGGACTATCAGGGTGGGCGTGAGCATTCCGATCCCGAACCGGTTTGTGGCCGCCTGGGCGCTATTCAGTTTTGCAATCTCGTTTCTCTTCATACATTGGCCTCACAAACTCGAGAGGTGTGGCCCCAGGGCCCGGCTCCGGGGCTTTTGGAACAACGGCCGGGGCGCCAGACGGCGCCCCGGCCGGCCGTGTCATTTCTGTTTTAGAGAGGCTGGGTTCAGGCCATCAGCTGCTCCAGCTGCTCCTGGGCGTAGGCCAGCGCCTCGTCCATGGTCTTGGTGCCCTGGATGATGTTGTCCATCTCGGTGCCTAGGATGTTGGTGAACTCCGTCCACTCCTCGATCACAGGGCGGTACACGCCGGTCTCCAGAGCGCCGCAGACGGTCTGCAGGTGGGGATAGGTCTCCAGCACGGTGGAATCGGTCAGGCAGCTGTACCGGCAGGGCACGCCGTTGTTCTCAATGGAGGCCAGCTGCACCTCGGGGCTCATGACGTACTCCAGCAGCTCCAGGGCCAGGTCCTTGTGGGGGGCGTTGTCGGGGATGCCGATGCACCACACGCCCTGCAGGGCCACGGCGTCCACAGGCGCGGAGTCGTCGGTCAGCTTGGTGGGGATGGTGGTGTAGTTGGCAGGACCGTCAGCAGTGGGGGTGTACCAGCCGGGCCAGATCTGGGCCAGGGCGGTCTCGCCGGAGGTCACGGAAGCCACGATGTCGTCCTTGTCCAGGGTGCTGCCCAGGGCGTACAGGTCCAGGTACTCCTGCATGGCGGCCTTGAACTCGGGAGTGTCAACGGTGGGGTTGTTGTTCTCATCCACGACCCAGCCGCCGTGGACAACCAGGTGGGGCAGGAAGTCGGACAGGATGTTGTCGGCGCTGCCGCCGCGGATCAGGAAACCGTTCTTGTTGGAGTCGGCCGCCTTGGTCTTCTGGGCGATGTCCATCAGATCCGCGAAGGAGTCGATATCCTCGGGGGCGTAGCCGGCGTCCGCCAGCAGCTGCTTGTTGTACATCATGACCGTCACGTTGCCGTAGTAGGGAGCCAGGTAGATGTCCTCGCCCACCTTGCAGATGGTGGTGGTGGCGGGAATGATGTCGTCATCAAAGCTGTATCCCATCTCGCTGAGGTTGGCCAGTACGCCGTTCTCAGTGAACTCGGCCATCCAGGAGCCGTCCACCATGCACAGGTCGTAGGTGCCAACTTCGTTGACGGCATCCAGGGCGATGCCGGTGTGCAGGTCGTCGAAGGACATGAGCATCACTTCGATGTCCACGTTGTGCTCCGCTTCAAAGGGGGCCAGGCTGGCCTCCAGGGACTCGCCGTAGGCGCCGCCCCGCAGGATCAGGGTCATCTTGGTGGGCTCGCCGGAAGTGCTGCCCTCGCTGCCTTCATCGGCCGTGTCCTCTCCACCGCCGCCGCAGGCCGCCAGAGACAGCGTCATGGCCAGCGCCAGGACCAGGGTAAGCAGTTTTTTCATTTCGTTTCCTCCTACTCTTTTCCGCTTGATGTTGTGTCAGGGATCGGAAGTGCGATGTATTTTGTTACTCTTTGACAGCACCGCTTGACAATCCGGAGATCAAGTAGTTCTGCGCAAAGATCACAAACAGGGTGATGGGGATGACAGACACCACGCCGCCTGCGGCCACCAGGCCAAAGTTGGTCAGGTTGTCCTCCGTGTTCAGCACCGACAGCGCCAGGGGCACGGTGTAGTTGCTGGGGCTGCGGGTAAAGATGACCGTGTAGGTGTACTCATTCCAGGCGTACATGAAGGACAGCATGGCTACCGCGGCGATACCCGGCGCCACCAGGGGCAGGACGATCTTGCGGAAGAGCTGCCACTCTGTGGCGCCGTCCACCTTGGCGCTCTCCTCCACCTCCTCCGGCAGGTCCTGGAAAAAGCTGATGAGGAACCAGATAATCAGCGGCACGTTGATGAGCACGCAGGCCAGCGTCACCGGGATCTTGGTGTTCAACAGGCCGATCTTGCTGAACATGGTGTACAGGGGGATGGTGAAGGCCACCGGAGGCAGCACGCGGACCAGCAGCACCCAATAGGTCATTGGCCGCTTCAGCCCGAAGCGGAATCTCCGCCGGGCCAGGATATAGGCGGCGCAGATTCCCACGATCAGCGACAGCACCAGGGAGCTCAGCGTGGTCTGCAGGCTGTTGATGGCGGCTTGGCCGAAGCCCTTGCTGACAAACAGGCTGATAAAATGCTCAATGGTGAGGGACTGCGGGATCAGGGAGATATGCCCCTGCATCTCCGATGTAGGGCGGATGGCCATGGCCACCAGCCAATAGATGGGAAACAGGGCGATCACCAACAGCAGGGCGCAGCCCAGGACTTTTCCCACTGTCCCGGCTCTTTTTCTCGCTTTCATATCCTCTCCTCCTCGTTTTTGCGCATGGCAAAATTCCCGCCGCGCACCCGCGGCATTCTGTATTTTTCCAAAGTACGGGTCAACTGGAGCCGCGCACCCGCAGCTCTGTGGGCACCACCGTGACCTGGGGGACGTCCGTCTCCCCTGCCAGCAGCGCCTGGAGCCGCGCCACGCTCAACTCCCCCATCCGGCGGCAGTCGATGTGGACGGAGGTGAGCTCCGGCTCCAGCATCCCGCAGGCGGAGCTGTCGTCTAGTCCCGTCACCGCCAGGTCCTCCGGCACCCGCAGGCCCAGGCGGAGGGCGGCCTTCATGGCTCCGGCGGCCATCACGTCGTTTCCGCCGAAGATAGCCGTGGGCCGGTCCTGCCGGGACAGCAGCTCCAGGCAGGCCTCTGCGGCACTCTCCACCGTGGGATCGCACAGCTTGATGTGCCGGGTGTCTGCCAGCAGGCCGTGGGCCTGGGTGACTTCCAGAAAGGCCCGGTACCGCTCTCCCAGTATATAGGGGGAGAAGCGCCCTGCCAGCATGGCGATGTTCCGATGACCCCGGCCGATCAGGTGCTCCAGCGCCTGGCGGACCCCGCCGTATTCGTCCGACACCACGCAGGGAATGTCCAGTCCCTGGATGCGGTTGTTTACCAGTACCACGGCCAGATCCCGATTCTGGAGCTCTGCGATCATATCCGGTCGGGCATTGCCGCCCAGGATCACACCCTCCACCTGTTTGTTTTTGGAGGTGTTGGAGGCCGTGTCCCAGTCCGCAGCGGTGGAAATGACCAACTCAAAGTCACTTCGGTTCGTCTCCCGCATGATCCCGGTGCAGATGCCGGCGTAGAATTCGTCCAGGATCGTGGCCCCCTCCTTACAGATCAGGAAGGCGATCTTGTCCGTTCGCTGGCGGGCCATGGCCCGGGCGATGGCATTTGGAGAGTAGTGGAGCACTTCCGCTGCTTCAAACACCTTCCGGCGGGTGTCCTCCCGGACCCGCTCCGGATTGGAGAACGCGCGGGACACGGTGGCGATGGAAACTCCGGACAGTCTGGAGACATCATAGATGGTTGGATTCACGGTCACGCCCCTTTTCGCGTAAGCGTTTTCATATTTTTCGTAGGAAAATAACAGTTTTTTGTTGTAAAGCTTCCAGTGTTTTCCTGGATCAAGTCAACTTTAACACTTTTTTGCGGTGGAAGCAAGGGATTCTTTGTATTTAATGTACATTTTACACAGGTGTAGAAAAGCTCTAACATTCCTTGTATAGATCGGCAGAAATGTAACCGCTTCCATTAAAAGCACTTATGACAGATGATACTGCTCCGGGAATGTGAGAGGTGCTTCTCTCCAGGCTTGTCTTTTTCCCGCGCCTATATTATACTGTTCACGGAATTCTCAGGAAAAGAGCTGATGGGATGTACAGAGCCAGGTCCGCCCTCCGCCATGGGCAGATGTCCGAGGCATTTTCCACCATGGTTTTTCTGACCCTGTCCGGCGGGCTGCAGGACGCTTACACCTACTGCATCCGGGGACAGGTTTTCGCCAATGCCCAGACGGGAAACATCGTTCTTATGAGCCAGCGGGCCTTTGCCGGGGATCTGGCCGGCGTCCTCCGGTATCTGATCCCGCTGCTGGCCTTTGCGCTGGGCGTCTTTGCTGCGGAGATGGTCCGCCGCCGCTGTCAGGAGATTTCCAGGCTCCACTGGCGGCAGATGGTGGTGCTGGCTGAGATCGGCCTGCTGCTGGGCGTGGGATTCCTCCCATCGTCCTGGGATGCGCCGGCCAACGCGCTGGTGTCCTTCACCTGCGCCATGCAGGTCCAGGCGTTCCGCAAGGTCAACGGCAGTGCATACGCCAGTACCATGTGCATCGGCAATCTCCGCAGCGGGGTGGACGCCTTCTGTGCCTACTGGGACACCCGGGACCGGACCGCCCTGCGGAAGGCCGGCCGCTACTTCGCCGTCATCCTCATTTTTGCCCTGGGGGCCGGATTCGGCGGCGTTGCCTCCCAGCTCTGGGGAACAGGGGCCATCTGGGCCAGCTGTCTGCTGCTGGCCGTCAGTTTTCTTCTGATGTTCCGGCAGGAGATCCAGGCGGAAGCGGACTGCTGAGGATGCGGGGAACGGCCTCCATCCGGATTTCACACCAATAATGATATGATGAGGAGAATGAGAACCATGTCTGAAACAGCCAAAATGCTCCATGTGAATCTGGCCCCCGGAGAGGCGGGCCGCTACGCCATCGTCCCCGGGGATCCGGACCGGTGCGAGCTGATCGCCGCCCACCTGGACAACCCCCGCATGGTGACCCGGAAGCGGGAGTTCACCACCTGGGAGGGCACGCTGGATGGAGAGCGGGTCACCGTTACCTCCACCGGTATCGGGGGGCCCTCCACCGCCATCTGCGTGGAGGAGCTCCATAAGTGCGGGGCGGATACCTTCATCCGGGTGGGCACCTGCGCCTCCACCTGCGCCGACGTCCAGTGCGGGGACATCGTGGTGGTCAGCGGCAGTGTCCGCATGGACGGCACCAGCCTCCACTACCTGCCCATGGAGTTCCCTGCCGTCCCCAGCTACCAGCTGCTGAAGGCTCTGGAGGAGAGCTCTGTGTCTCTGGGCTTTCACACCACGGTGGGCGTCAGCATCACCAAGGACTCCTTTTACACGCAGGCGGAGCCGGAGACGAAGCCGGTGTCCGATGATCTGATCCGCCGCTGGCAGAGCTATGTCCGGGGCGGTGCCGTCTGCACCTCCATGGAGGAGTCCATCCTCTTCTCTGTGGGCTCCAGCCTGGGGATCCGCACCGCCTCCATCCTGGTATCAGCCACCAATTTCGACGGGTCCGTCTCCAAGCGCAACAGCGCCGACGTCTATCCCACCGACAGCATCCAGAAGCCCATCCTCTCCGCCATCGAAGCCCTGCGCCGGATCATCCGGCAGGACAAGGGCTGATCTCCCTCCGGATATCAAAACCGCCCCGTGCCGCAGGCACGGGGCGGTCCTTTTATATCACATCTCTCCGCCGTACTCCCGGCGGTATTCCTCCAGCTCTTCCGCGTCCCGGTCATCCAGGGCGTGAAGGCCGCCCCGGCCCTCCATGTGGTGGGTCAGCTCATGGGACAGGGTGGTGTACAGCTCGTCCTCCCATGTTTCCTGGCCCCAGTCCTCCCGCTCTGCAAGGGCGGCAAAGGAGCCGTAGTACAGGTTGATATACTGGCCCAGCAGGTCGTCGCAGTACTCCCCCAGGATATACATCTCGCCCTCTGGGAACTCCGGGTCCGGCTTGGCCTCCTCCAGCAGGTTGATCCCGCCGTTGAGGCCGTCGAACAACGCCGCCGGGAAACTGTCTGCCATGTCGTCCAGCAGGTCGTTCACCCGGTCGATGGTCAGGATCATGGCTGTTTCCCTCCTCACGCCTTGGGCACCTGCTTCATGCTGAGGCCGATGCGCTTTTTCTTCTCGTCCACCTCCAGCACCACCACCTGGACGATGTCTCCCACAGACACCACCTCCGAGGGGTGTTTGATAAACTTCTGGGACACCTGGGAGATGTGGACCAGCCCGTCCTGGTGGACGCCGATGTCCACGAACACGCCGAAGTCGATGACATTCCGCACCGTGCCCGTCAGCACCATGCCGGGCTTCAGGTCCTTCATCTCCAGCACGTCGGTGCGGAGGATGGGCTTGGGCAGCTCGTCCCGGATGTCCCGGCCGGGCTTCATCAGTTCCGCCGCCACGTCCCGCAATGTGGGCACGCCCACGCCGCAGTCCGCCGCCGCCCGGTCCTCGCCGTAGGTCCTGATCTGGGCGTTCAGATCTCCCAGCTTCCCATCCCGCACGTCCGTGAGGGTGTGGCCGGTGAGGGAGAGCAATTTCTCCGCCGCGGCGTAGCTCTCCGGGTGGACGGCGGTGTTGTCCAGCACGGAGCGGCTCTCCGGCACCCGCAGGAAGCCGGCGCACTGCTCAAAGGCCTTGGGCCCCAGCTTGGGCACTTTCAAAATCTGCTTCCGGGAAGTGAAGGGGCCGTTTTCCTCCCGGTAGGCCACCACATTTTTCGCCGTGGTCGCGTTCAGCCCCGCCACACGCTGAAGCAGGGAGGGGGAGGCGGTATTCACGTCCACGCCCACGGCGTTCACACAGTCCTCCACCACACCGTTCAAAGCCTCGTCCAGCCGCTTGGGGGGCATGTCGTGCTGGTACTGTCCCACGCCGATGGCCTTGGGGTCGATCTTCACCAGCTCCGCCAGAGGGTCCTGGAGGCGCCGGGCAATGGATACGGCAGACCGGAGATTCACGTCGTACTGGGGGAACTCCTCCGCCGCCAGGGGGCTGGCGGAGTACACGCTGGCCCCGGCCTCGCTGACGATCATGTAGCTGACATGGGCGCCGGCCTCATTCACCTGCCGGATCAGCTTCACCGCCATCTGCTCCGTCTCCCGGCTGGCTGTGCCGTTGCCGATGGCGATGTGCTCCACGCCGTGCTTTCGGATCAGCTTTGCCAGGGCGGCGATAGCCTCGTTCTCCTGCCGCTCGCCGTAGGTGGGGTATACCACGGCGGTGTCCAGCACTTTGCCCGTGCCGTCCACCACCGCCACCTTGCAGCCCATCCGGTACCCCGGGTCCAGGCCCATGGTGACCCTGCCCTTCACCGGGGGCTGCATCAGCAGGGGCTTCAGATTCAGGGCGAACTGGCCGATGGCCCCCTCGTCCGCCCGCTCCGTCAGGTCGGAGCGAGCCTCCCGCTCCAGGGCGGGGAAGATCAGGCGGTCGTATGCGTCCTCCGCCGCGGACTTGATAAATTCCATTGCGGCGCTGCCGGGGACGATCACATGCCGCCGGACGGCCTGGAGGGCCCGGTCCCGGTCCAGCTCCACGCGGACCTTCAGAAAGCCCTCCTTCTCCCCCCGGTTGACGGCCAGGATCTGGTGACCCTGAAGCCGGGAGAGGGCCTGGGAGAAGTCGTAGTACAGCCGGTAGACAGAGTCCTCCTCCACCGCCGCCTGGGAGCAGAGCTTTCCCTCCCGCTCCAGGAGGGTGCGGAGGGTCTTGCGGAGGGCGGCGTCGTCGCTGATGGTCTCGGCGATGATGTCGGAGGCGCCGGAGAGGGCGTCCTCCACCGTCTCCACGCCCTTTTCGGCATCCACATACCGGGCGGCCTCCGCCGTCGGGTCCGGGCAGTCCGGCCCCTGGGCAAACAGCAGCTCCGCCAAAGGCGCCAGGCCCTTTTCCCGGGCAATGGTGGCCCGGGTGCGGCGCTTCTGCTTGTAGGGGCGGTACAGGTCCTCCACCTCCGCCAGCGTCCGGGCGGCGTCGATGGCGGCGGAGAGTTCCTCCGTCAGCTTGCCCTGTTCCTCGATAGACCGCTTCACCGCCTCCCGGCGTTCCGCCAGGTTCCGCAGGTACTGGAGGCGCTCCTCCAGATTCCGCAGGGCGGTGTCGTCCATGGCGCCGTGAAGCTCCTTGCGGTAGCGGGCGATGAAGGGAATGGTGTTGCCCTCGTCCAGAAGGCGGACCACGTTTTCCACATGGCGGGGGTCTTTGTCCAGCTCAGATGCCAGTTGTTGAATGAGATCCTGCATGCTCCTGTTCCTTTCCTGATAAATCGCTGTTTATGATGAAGAGCAGTCCCGCTTTCCACACCGGAAACGGGACTGCTTCCCCAGAGATCGCGTTGTGTTTCTTATGCGTATGGTGTTCCGCCCTTACCGATCATCCAGCTGCTCCAGAGAGTCGTAACACCATGTCCTGAATAACTGGCAATAGGCCCGGAATCCCTTCTGCCCGATCAGGTAAATATTCGGCATATAGCGCATCCGCTTCCGCGCGTAAGCGATCCGCTCAAGGCCATTGTCCAAGGCCGTATGATTGCTGAGCGCCACTTCTACGTTCTGGCGTTCCGCCTGTTCCATAAAATGTTCCAGAGACCGCAGGTATTGGATCGTGCCGTGTCGGCTCATGGGAGGCGCGGAACCTCCCCAAAGGGCCGCCTGATGGGATACGCCATTCTCTGTTACATTGAAGATATAACTCAATCCTCCCGGTGTGTGTCCGGGGGTCTCATAGACCAGGAGCCGTTTGTCTCCCAGAGCAATGACATCCCCTTCTCCCACATAGACGTCGATGTCATAGTCTTTCCACGTCTCCGGCCTGTCTCGCTTGATGGGCTCTTCCGCCCAAAATCGGTCATCCCGTTGTGAGAGATATGTCTCTGCATGAAACGCCTCCCGGAGCCAGCGTCCGCAGCCGGTGTGATCCACATGTCCATGGGTCAGCACCAGTTTTCGGATCGCGCCGGGGTCCCATCCGGTCTCCCGAACCGCAGAAATGATCGCATCAAACGCCTGCTGGCAGGGCCAGATCGCGTCCAGCACGATCAGTCCCTCCGAAGAGCGCAGGACGAAACAGTTTGTCTCTTTCTGCGCAATAATCAGAAGATCGTCAAAAATCCGTGCGTGCGTAAAGAAGGACATATCCTCCATATTCCGAAAGGTCTCTGCTGTGATCTGTGGCCGGTCATCTCGCATACTGACAACATTCCTTTCTATTCCATCAAAAAATGTTACAGATGAGCCGCGGCACAGTGTCAGTTCAATTTTGATTGAGAGCAGAATTTGAGAACCCGTTTCTATGAGAGTTTTCGGTGAAACTGGTCCATCCGCTATGCTCTGTGCAACGTCTCACCTATTGCTTGCACAGAGCCCCGGCGATTCTTCGCCGGCAGCATCCTCTGTTTCTTCATGCTCCACCTCATCCGAAAGCGCAGGTCATTTCATTTGTGATACAGCTTCTTCGTCTCGTACCGGGCCTCGCAGCTGACGTTGATGCCCAGGCGGCGCAGAAGGTTTTCGTCCACCTCGCTGAGGATCACCGTGAAGTGGGCGTCGCAGCCCCGGAGCTTGGGCAACTGCTGCTGGGCCAGCTCCGCCAGGGGGTTGGTCAGGGCGGAGATGGTGAGCGCCATCAGCACTTCATCCGTGTGGAGCCGGGGGTTCTTGTGGCCCAGGTACTGGGTCTTCAGCCGGCACACCGGCTCCAGCACCTGGGCGGAGATCAGCTCGAACTGGTCACCGATGCCGCCCACGGCCTTCAGCGCGTTCAGCAGCAGGGCGGAGGCCGCCCCCAGGGTGTCGGAGGTCTTGCCGGTGACCACCCGGCCGTCTGGCAGCACCATGGCGCCGGCAGGGCCGCCGGTGGTCTCCGCCTTCAGCAGGGCAGCGGACACCGCCGGGCAGATGTCCGGTGTGACGCTCGCCTGTTGCATCACCAGCTCCAGCTTCCGCACCGGCTCGTCCCCGGCTTTGCCCCGCAGCCGCTCCACGCAGGCGGTGTAGTAGCGCCGCAGGATCTCCATGCGGCTGGCGGCGCAGCACACCGCGTCGTCACAGATACAGTTGCCAACCATGTTCACTCCCATGTCCGTGGGGGACTGGTAGGGGGACGTGCCCTGGATCTTCTCAAAGATGGCGTTCAGCACCGGGAAGATCTCCACATCCCGGTTGTAGTTGACGGCAGTCTTGCCATAGGCCTCCAGATGGAAGGGGTCAATCATGTTCACGTCGTTCAGATCCGCCGTGGCCGCCTCGTAGGCCAGATTCACCGGATGCTTGAGGGGCAGGTTCCAGATGGGGAAGGTCTCGAACTTGGCGTAGCCCGCAGCGATGCCCCGCTTGTAGTCGTGGTAGAGCTGGGAGAGGCAGGTGGCCATCTTGCCGCTGCCGGGGCCCGGCGCCGTCACCACCACCAGCGGGTGCGTGGTCTCCACATACTCATTCTTTCCAAGGCCCTCGTCGCTGACAATGTGCTGCACGTCGGAGGGGTAGCCCGCGATGGGATAGTGGCGGTAGCACCGGATGCCCAGGGTGGTCAACCGCTTCAAAAAGGCGTCCGCCGCCCCCTGGCCGCTGTACCGGCTCATCACCACGCCGCCCACATAGAAGCCCATGCCCCGGAAGATGTCGATCAGCCGCAGCACGTCGTCGTCATAGGTGATGCCCAGGTCCCCCCGGACCTTGTTTTTCTCGATGTCTGCGGCGTTAATGGCAATGAGGATCTCCACGTCGTCCTGCAGCTGCTGGAGCATCCGGATCTTGCTGTCCGGCTCGAATCCCGGCAGCACCCGGGAGGCGTGGTAGTCGTCGAACAGCTTGCCGCCGAACTCCAGATACAGCTTGCCGCCGAACTGGGCGATGCGCTTTTTGATCTGCTCGGACTGGGTGGTGAGGTACTTCTGATTGTCAAAACCGATGGCCGGCATACGATCTTCCCCTTTTCTCTCTGGTTGTTCAAAATTCGGTGATAGTATACCACACCCTGTCCCGTTTTGGAAGTGGAGAACCAAGGCTTTTCCGCTGCGCCCTGCATCTTGCAGGCGGCCAGCTCCCATGGTACAATCAGCGGAGAATTTGCAGGGAGGGGATCCAGATGCGCAACACCTTTGACCGCTTCAATGGCCGGCACCAGGACTATCAGGCCGCCAGACCTTCTTATGCCCAGGAATTCCTGGACTGGCTGGGAGAGCTGTACGCGCCGCCGGAGCGCTATACAGCGGCGGACATCGGATCCGGCACCGGCAAGCTCTCCGCCCAGCTGCTGGCAGCGGGCTTCCGCGTCTGCGGCGTGGAGCCGAATCCGGATATGCGGGGGGCGGCGGAGGCGCTTCTGGGCGGCGATCCCCGGTTCTCCTCCTCAAATGGAACGGACCATGATACCGGGCTGCCGGACCGGTCCGTGGACATGGTCGCAGCGGCCCAGGCCTTCCACTGGTTCGACGGTCCTGCCTTTGCGCGGGAGTGCCGCCGGATCCTGCGTCCCGGCGGGCGGGCCGTTCTCGTCTGGAACGTCCGCGGGTCTGCACCGATGAACCAGGCCTTGGCCCAGGTCTTTCGGGAGCACTGCCCGAGCTTTCACGGATTCACCGGCGGGATGGGGGAGGACGACCCCCGCATCCGGGATTTTTTCGGCGGGGCGTATGAAAAGCGGCGGTTCCCCAATCCCCTGACGCTGGACCGGGACCGATTCCTCCGGCGGTGCTTTTCCAGCTCCTATGCCCTGCGGGAGGGAGACGCGGATTACGAAGCCTTTCGGGCGGCGCTGGAGGCGCTGTTCGACACTTTCGCCTCCGGCGGGCAACTGATTCAGCCCAACGAGACTGTGGCCTATGTGGGGATCCCCGCCGCTCCCCAGGGATGAGGCATTTCCAGAATTGAAAGGTCGACCTTATCAGAAAAAATAATGCTTATTATTACAAGTTCAGGCTTTACTTATGGAAAATCAGCCGATATAATAACTAAGGTTGGGCATCTTTGGAGAAAAGGTCGACCTGACCGGAGTGTCTGTAAATCAAAACCGGGAGGTTTTTGGATATGTCAAATTGTGCCATCGTGGGAATCAACTGGGGAGACGAGGGCAAGGGCCGCATGGTAGACCTGGTGACCGCGGACTACGACGTGGTGGTCCGCTATCAGGGCGGCGGCAACGCCGGCCATACCGTGGTGAACGAGTTCGGCAAGTTTGCCCTGCACCTGCTGCCCTCCGGCATCTTCCGCAAGGGTGTGGTGAACATCCTGGGCAACGGCGTGGCTCTGGATTGCGAGAGCCTGTGGACCGAGATGTCCGACGTCATGGACCAGGGCGTGGCCATCACGCCGGAGAACCTGAAAATCAGCGACCGGGCGTCCCTGCTGCTGCCCTGGCACCGGGACCTGGACTCCCTGGAGGAGGCCCGCCTGGCGGACAAGAAGTACGGCTCCACCAAGCAGGGCATCGCCCCGTTCTATTCGGACAAGTACCAGAAGAAGACCATCATGGCCGGCGAGCTGCTGTACCCGGAAAAGCTCTGGGACCATCTGGCGGGCATTCTGGAGTGGAAGAACCTGACGCTGGAGCGGGTCTACGGCGCCAAGCCCTACACCATGGATGACCTGAAGGCATGGGTGACGGAGTTTGGCGAGAAGATCAAGCCCTTCATCTGCGACACCGGCGCCTTCCTGCGCCAGGCCCAGGCCGAGGGCAAGCACATCCTGTTTGAGGCCCAGCTGGGCTCCCTGCGGGATCTGGACTACGGCATTTACCCCTACACCACCTCCTCCAACCCCATTGCGGCGTATGCCCCTGTGGGCTCCGGCCTGCCCACCGCCAAGCTGGACAAGATCATCGGTGTGGTGAAGGCATACTCCTCCTGCGTGGGAGAGGGCCCCTTCACCTGCGAGTGGTTCGGTGAAGAGGCGGAGAAGCTGCGGGAGGCCGGCGGTGAGTACGGCGCCAAGACCGGCCGGCCCCGCCGGGTGGGTCCCATCGACATCGTGGCCACCCGCTATGGCATCCAGTGCCAGGGAGCCACGGACATCGCCCTGACCAAGCTGGATGTGCTCAGCTACATGGATGAGATCCCCATCTGCGCCCGATATGAGCTGAACGGGCAGGAGACCGACGCGTTCCCCTTCCCCGCCGTGCTGCCGGACGCCAAGCCCGTCATGACTGCCATGCCCGGCTGGAAGTGCGACATCTCCGGCGTCCGGAAGTGGGAGAACCTGCCGGAGGCGGCCCGGAACTATGTGGAATACGTGGAGCGGGAGATCGGCTGCCATATCACCTATGTGTCTGTGGGACCGGAAAGAGATTCCATCATCATTCGGTGAGGAGGAAATCCGATGCTGTTTGCCGTATTCGGGTGGATCGCGTTGGCAGGTGCCCTCTGCTGGCCGTTTCTCCTTTACCGGATCATTTCAAAAGCATCGAAGGATCGTTCCGCGGGTGTCGAGTGTTTCCTGTTGGCACTGCTCAGCCTGGATTTTTGTCTCTGGCTGTTTACAGTTTTTACCGCACTCCCTGCTTCATAAATGCTTCGCCTCCGGCGAAACAGATCGTACCCTCTGGAGGCACCCATGCCGGTGCCTCCTAAACTTTTGAGCGAAAGAAAGGTGGACCTCTTATGTCCAAAGAACGTTACGAATCCCCCCTGGCGTCCCGGTACGCCTCGGCGTTCATGCTGCACCTGTTCTCCCCCGACATGCGCTTTGAGACCTGGAGGCGGCTGTGGGTGGCCCTGGCCCGGGCCGAGCGCAATCTGGGCCTGCCCGTCACCGCGGAGCAGGTGGCGGAGCTGGAGGCCCACATCACCGACATCGACTATGAGACGGCTTCGGCGCGGGAGAAGGAGGTCCGCCACGACGTGATGGCCCACGTCTACACCTACGGCAAGGCGGCCCCCTCCGCCGCGGGGATCATCCACCTGGGGGCCACCAGCTGCTATGTCACCGACAACGCGGATCTCATCATCTACCGGGAGGGCCTGCGGTATCTCCGGGGAGAGCTGCTGGCTGTGGTGGCGAACCTCAGTAAATTTGCAGAGCAATACAAGGCCACCCCCACCCTGGGCTATACCCACTATCAGCCCGCCCAGCTGGTGACGGTGGGCAAGCGGGCCACCCTCTGGATGCAGGACCTGCTCTCCGACCTGGAGGAGCTGGACTTCGTCCTGGACCACATGAAGTTCCTGGGCTGCCGGGGCACCACCGGCACAGAGGCCAGCTTTATGGACCTGTTCGATGGAGACGGCGCCAAGATTGACGAGATGAACCGGCAGATCGCCGCAGAATTCGGTTTTGAGCAGTGTTATGCCGTCTGTGGCCAGACCTATCCCAGAAAGGCGGACAGCCGCATCCTGAACTGCCTCTCCGCCATTGCCCAGAGCTGCTACCGCATGGCCAACGACATCCGCCTTCTCCAGCACGACCGGCAGGTGGAGGAGCCCTTTGAGAAGAACCAGATCGGCTCCTCTGCCATGGCCTACAAGCGCAATCCCATGCGGTCCGAGCGGATCTGCTCTCTCAGCCGCTACCTGATGGCGGACGCCATGAACGCCCCCATGACCGCCTCCGTCCAGTGGTTGGAGCGGACCCTGGACGACTCCGCCAACCGCCGCATCTCCATGCCAGAGGGCTTCCTCTGCGCCGACGCCATCCTGCGTCTCAGTCAGAACGTCACCGACGGGCTCCACGTCAACGAGAAGATCGTGGACCGGACCTGCCGGGAGTACCTGCCCTTCATTGCTACGGAGAACCTGATGATGGAGGGCGTCAAGCGGGGCGGCGACCGGCAGGCGCTCCACGAGATCATCCGCACCTGCTCCATGGCCGCCACCGCCCGGATGAAGGAGGGGGAGCCCTGCGACCTGCTCTCCCGCCTGGCGGCGGAGCCTGCCTTCGGCATGACCGAGGCGGAGATGGAGGCCGTGCTGGACCCGAAGCTGTACATCGGCCGCTGTCCGGAGCAGGTGGACGCCTTCCTGGCCCAGGTGAGGCCCCTGCTCTCCGGCGCCAGCCGGGAAGTCCCGGAGATCAGTCTCTGACCGTTTCATACCGTCCGGGCGCCCTGCCCGCCGTGCCTGCGGCGGGAGGGGCGCCGGAACGCTTTTCAGGCGGAACCCCTTCGGCTGTCCCGGAGCGGAGGAGCCGGGAAGGCTGCCGGAAATGGAATGCCGATTTTGTGGGTTTTGACGTTGACAGTGCGCTGCTGGCGGTGATACACTGCTACCATCGCTTTCGAGATCGAGGCCAAATCCAACCATCAGAAGGCATTGATGGAGAAAAGGATCGTGGAAATTCCGGTTCAGTGAGCGGGGGCAGTGGGAAGCCCGTACAAAGAGTCCGCGGGAAGAAGACTCTGCAGCTGCATTCCGAACGCGGATCTCCGCTAGTAAGTGCGACGAGTTGTGATCGTTATCTCACACGGGCTTGTTGGAGCTTTGAAAGGGATCCCATCATGGGAGCAAATTAGGTGGTACCGCGGATCGCAGCTATTCATCCTAAGATTTTAGGAGAAAGCTGCGTTCTTTGTTATACGCTCCATAGCAAAGAGTGCTCTGCGCCAGTACCCTGCCCTTTGGGCAGTCGGCGGCTGATGCGCAAATTCATCCGGGAGGCGCTTCTGCCCATGTGCGGGGCCATGGTTTTTTCAAAAGATCTGTACCAAGGAAGAGCTGCTGCCCCTCTTCGGCCGGACGTATTTTGACTTTGAGACGCTGCGGAGGAAGGGCGGCCGTCGTCCGCCCTTTACCAAGGTGAGCCTGCTGGACCGGGAGATCTTCGGGCAACACCATTCCGGCCGGAACTGGATGCTTCGGGACTTCCGGATGCCCAACCGGTCCTGGGGGATGCGACGCGGACGGCCTCTGTGCCCGGGGCCCCTCCGATGACGGCGAGAGCGGCAAATGAGGCGGAAAATCCGCATTTCCTGTTGAGTTTTCCATATCTGATGTGATACGATACATTTTATAAATACAGGAGGATGAAACGCATGAGTACCACCACGAAACTCTCCGATCTGTTCGGCAGCATGGTCTTCAATGAGGACACCATGAAGGAGCGCCTGTCCTCTGCGTCCTATGAGGCGTGGAAGAAGTGCGTTACAGACGGAACGTCTTTGGATATCTCCACCGCCAATGAGATCGCCCAGGCCATGAAGCAGTGGGCCGTGGAAAAGGGCGCCACCCACTACACCCACTGGTTCCAGCCCATGACCGGCGTCACGGCGGAGAAGCACGACAGCTTCATTGCCCCTGCCGGCGGCGGCAAGATCCTCATGGAATTCTCCGGAAAAGAGCTGGTCCGGGGTGAGCCGGATGCCTCCTCCTTCCCCTCCGGCGGTCTGCGGGCCACCTTTGAGGCCCGGGGCTACACCGCCTGGGATCCCACCTCGTTTGCCTTCATCAAGGAGGGTAGCCTCTGCATCCCCACCATCTTCTGCTCCTACTCCGGCGAGGCCCTGGACAAGAAGACGCCTCTTCTGCGGTCCATGGACGAGATCAGCCGCCAGGCGGTGCGAATCCTGCGCCTGTTCGGGGACACGACGACCAAACGGGTGGTGGTTCAGGTGGGGCCGGAGCAGGAGTACTTCCTGGTGGACAAGGCCCAGTACGCCCAGCGGGAGGACCTGCGGATGTGCGGCCGGACCCTGTTCGGCGCAAAGCCCCCCAAGGGACAGGAGCTGGACGACCACTACTATGGCGCCATCCGGCCCCGGGTCGCCGCCTATATGAAGGATCTGGATGAGGAGCTGTGGAAGCTGGGCGTGCTCAGCAAAACCAAGCACAACGAGGTGGCCCCCTCCCAGCATGAGATGGCCCCGATCTACACCAACGCCAACGCCGCCTGCGACCAGAACCAGCTGGTGATGGAGATGATGAAGAAGGTGGCCGACCGCCACGGACTGGTGTGCCTGCTCCATGAGAAGCCCTTCGCGGGCGTCAACGGCTCCGGCAAGCACGACAACTGGTCCCTCTCCACCGACACGGGCAAAAATCTGTTCAAGCCCGGCTCCACCCCCCGGCAGAACGCCCAGTTCCTGCTGTTTTTGGCGGCCTTCATCAAGGGTGTGGACGACTATCAGGAGTTCCTGCGGGCCACGGTGGCCTTCCCCGGCAACGACCACCGGCTGGGCGCCCAGGAGGCCCCGCCCGCCGTGCTCTCCATCTTCCTGGGAGACGAGCTCTCCGCTGTGGTGGACTCCATCATCAACGACACGGACTTCCAGAGCACCGGCAAGCGGACGCTGGAGATCGGCGTGGACGCCCTGCCTGCCATCCGCCAGGACAACACGGATCGGAACCGCACCTCCCCTATGGCCTTTACCGGCAACAAGTTCGAGTTCCGGATGCTGGGCGCATCCCAGTCCATCTCCGGCCCCAATATCGCCCTGAACACCATCATGGCCGAGGAGCTGAAACAGTTCGCGGACGAGCTGGAGGCATCCCGGGACTTCCAGGCGGACCTGCCCAAGCTGATCCGCCGGGTATTCACCGAGCATCAGCGGATCATCTTCAACGGCAACGGCTATGACGAGGCATGGCTGGAGGAGGCCGGGAAGCGTGGCCTCTCCAACCTGACCTCCACCGCTGACGCTCTGCCCATGTACACCGCTCCCAAAAACGTGGATCTGTTTGTCAAGCACGGCATCTACACCAAGGAGGAGATCGAGGCCCGGGCGGAGATCCACATTGAGAACTACACCACGGTCCTGACCATTGAGGCCAAGACTATGGCGGACATGATCCGCCACCAGATCCTGCCTGCGGTGTCCGACTACGCCGACCAGCTGTGCCAGCGGGCCTATCACAAGGACGCCATGGGTGTGCCCCACCAGTATGAGACTTCCACAGCCATGCAGATCGGCACCCTGACGGACGCCCTGCAGGCGGACTGCGCCAAGCTGGAGGCGGATCTGGCCGCTATCCCCGTGGGCTCTATCAAGGCCATGAACTACTGCCATGAGGTGCTGATCCCCGACATGGCAGAGGCCCGGAAGGCCGCCGACCAGTTGGAGACGCTGACTGCCTCCAAGTCCTGGCCTTTCCCGGTATACAGCGACCTGCTGTTCTACGTATAAAGTGCGCAAGAGGGCCCCGGCCATCGGCCGGGGCCCTCTTGGATTCATTTGTTACACCAGCACGTCGAAGAACAGCGCCAAAATAGTGGTGGCGAGGCCGCAGAGGCCGATGGCAAGGCCGCTCATGGCCCCCTCCGTCTCCCCCAGCTCCAGGGCGCGGGCGGTGCCCATGGCGTGGCTGCAGGCGCCGATGGCCAGCCCTGCCGCCACCGGATCCTTCACCCGGAAGAGGCGTGCCAGCGCGGGGGCGCACAGGTTGCCCAGGATGCCGGTGAAGATCACCGCCGCCACGGTGATGGAGACAATGCCGCCCTGCCCCTCCGCAATGGCGGTGGCGATGGGTGTGGTGACGGACTTGGGAAGGAGGGAGACGGTCAGTGTCCGGTCCAGGCCGAACAGGCGGCACAGGCCCCAGATGCTGAGGACCGAAGTCACCGCCCCGGCCGCGCATCCCGCCAGGATGGGCAGCAGGTTCTTTTTCAGCAGGTCAATCTGGGCGTAGATGGTTACTGCCAGGCAGACCGTGGCCGGCCCCAGAAAGAGGTTGATGAGGCTGCCGCCGGCGTTGTACGCTGCATAGGGAATGTCAAACACCGCCAGCACCGCGATAATCATCATCACCGCCAGCACCAGGCCGTTGCAGATCACAAGCCCGGTCCGCTTCTGAATTTTGCAGCCTGCCCAGTAAGCCAGGATCGTCAGCGTCACCCCGAAAAAGGGGGACTCCCACAGCGCGCTCATCTCCGCTTCCCCCTCTCCAGCAGGCGGCAGGTGAGCCGCACCGCTCCCACTGTAGCGGCAAAGGTGGCAATCAGCGAGACCGCGCAGACGACCACCAGGGCAAGCAGGTTCTCCCGTAACACATCTGCATAGTTGATGATGCTGACACTGGCCGGGATGAAGAAGAAGGGGAGATTCCCCAGCAGATAGTCCGACTTCTCCCGGATGTGTTCTGTCTTAATGACACGTGCAAGCAGCAGCACCAGAAGCAGCAGCATCCCGATAATGCTGGCAGGCAGGGTGAAGGGCAGCACCTGCTCAATGCAAGTGCTGATCCAGCAGATGCCGAAGATGATGCCGATCTGCGTTAGAAGTTTCAAAGTGAACCGCCTCTCCCGGCGGTCCCCCGCCGCGTTACTCTGCGCCGTATTCACACAAGGGCGCGGATTCTTTTCAACTTTTTTATTCTACGGAGACGGCCGGGGAATGTCAAATCCTTCCGGCTCCTTTTTCTGCTGCCGCCGCAAAATTCGGCAAAACAGTACAAGGCCCCGCCGGGAAAGAGCGGGACCTTGTCCAGGTCATCCAAGCATCCACAGGAGGCCGGGGGACTCAGAGGGGCATTTGCCGCTCCAGCTCCCGGCGGAAGTCCGGGTGGGCGATGGCAATCAGCGCCCGGGCCCGCTCCACGGTGCTCTTGTATTTCAGATCCGCCACGCCGTACTCCGTCACCACATACTGGACGCAGGTGCGGGGGGTGGTCACCACGCTGCCGGGGGCCAACTGTGGCACGATTTTGGAGTGGAGGACCCCCGCCTTGTCCCGGTAGCTGGACCGGAGGGCCAGGATGCTCTTTCCGCCCTTGGACCACTGGGAGCCTACCACCCACTCCAGCTGTCCGCCGGTGCCGGAGTACTGCCGGGGGCCGATACTCTCGGCATTCACCTGGCCGGTGAGGTCGATCTCCATGGCGTTGTTGATGGAGACCACATGGTCGTTCCGGGCGATGTTCCGGGCATCGTTCACCCAGTCGATCTCCTTCTGGCAGAAGGCGGGATTCTCATGGGCGAAGGCCCACAGCTCCGGCCCGCCCACCATGTTGGCGTATACGCTCCGCCCCGGGCAGGTCTGTTTGCGGCTGTTGTTCACCACGCCCCGGCGCATCAGCTCCATGACGCCGGTGCTCAGGATCTCTGTGTGGACGCCCAGATCCCGCTTTCCCGCATGGGCCAGACACTCGCCCACAGTATTGGCCAGCCCTCCCAGTCCCAGCTGGATGCAGGCGCCGTCTGGCACCAGATCCGCGATGTAGCCCGCGATGCGGCTGTCCGTCTCGTTTCCCGCCGCGATGGGCGTCTCTACCAGAGGACGGCTGGATTCGATGATCCCGTCCACCTCTGATACATGGATGCGGGTGTGGGCCTCCCCATCACTGGGAATATTGGGCATTCGGGGGTTCACCTCCGCCAGCACCAGCTCGCACTGCTCCAGCACCTTCCGGCTCAGGGCCGTGCCCCACAGGGAGCGGCTCATCCACCCGTTCTCATCCGGGAGCGAGCAGGTCAGCGCCGCCACCCGGGGGCGCCGGGCCAGGAGCCACGCGGGCGTCTGACTCAGGTTGGAGGGGGCGTAATGGACGTTGCCCATGGGCTCCAGGCCCCGCTCCACGCCGTAAAAGTTGGAGTCATAAGTCACCTGTCCGGCCAGCTCCGGCGTCAGCAGCCGGGTCCCGGCGGGGATGAAGTGCCCGTAGATGGCGATATGGCCGCCGGTCTCCAGCAGGCGCTCCGCCAGCGCCCCGTCCAGCTCCCAGGGCCAGTTGGACATGGCGGCGAAGGCCGCCGTGTCCCCGTCCCGGATCAGCTCCGCCGCCTCCCGGGCGGTCATCTGCAGGGCCTGATACTGGGTCTGCCAGTTGCCCGCTCCCGCGCAGCGTCCCCGGCGGATGGGTGTCAGTTCTGTCATCGTCATTCTCCTTTGCCGCGCCCCTCTGCGGGGCGGTGTCTCCGGCGGTTTGTACAGCCCGCCGTGGGGGCCGCGGCCGCCGGTTCCCTTTCCCGTCTATTGTACCGCACATTCCGCTTCCGCACAATCCTCTTTTCCGCGGACGAGTTAATAGAAATTTTGTTTTTTTCTGCTTGCGCCCGGCCGCTTCGCCGTGCTATACTGGCGTTGTTCTTGATTTTTTCCATGGAGGTGCATCTTGCAGAAACGCAGTCACAAACTGCTGGCCGCCACCCTGCTGGAGAATACCCAGGGATTTCAGGCCAGACGATTCGAGCTCGCCTTCCTGTTCGGCTCCTTTCAGCCGGACTGCAACCCCCTGACCTATTTGAAGGGCTCCCTGCGGGCCTATAAGTTCCGGGGGCATAACTACTCCAACTCCCAGCACTACATCTACTCCCGCATCTCCCGGCTCCAGCGCCGCCAGCGCTGGACCATCTGGCAGTATTACACCCTGGGCAAACTGACCCACTATCTGGCGGATGCGTTCACCTATCCCCATAACGAGAATTATCCCGACAGTATGCTCTGCCACCACCAGTATGAGACGGACCTGCGGGCCTATCTGGAGGAGTATCTGGCCACCCGCGCCCTTCGTCGGGAGAAGTTCCGTCAGGACGTGGCGGACGCCCTTCAGGAGCTGCACCGGCAGTACATGGCCGGCGTGGCCGATATGCGCAAGGATGTGCAGTTCATCCTGAAGGCCACCTCCCTGCTGATGGCCGGCTGCCTGCCTGCCAGCGCCGCAGCGGCTGTCTGAACCCTGTTTTGGGAAAAGCGCACAGCAGCGGTTTCCCTTTCGGCGCATTCTTTGGAATCATTGTCAATTTCCATTTGCTTTTTCTGGTGTTATCCTGAAACTATCAAAGGACTCGGAAAGGAACCCAGTCATGACCAACATCACCCGTTCTGCCGAATACCGTTACTTTAGCTTTACCTATTTTTATGGTAAGGCTTATTTCGGTTTGGCTGAAAATGTGTGTGATCGTGTCTGACGCCAGGAAAAGGCTATCAGTGCATGACGACCCGCAGCCGAACCGGCTGCGGGTCTTTTTTGTACCAGCCCCATCATTTTTAGGAGGAATACAGTATGATCGTCGTTCTGAAACAAAACCCCAACCGGGACCAGCTGGAGAGCCTGATCGCCTGGCTCCAGGAAAAGGGGATCATCATCCACACCAGCATCGGCGAGGCCCACACCATCTTAGGACTGGTGGGTGATACCAGCCAGCTGGACATCGACCTGATTGCCGCCCTGGACATCGTGGAGGATGTGAAACGGGTCCAGGAGCCCTACAAGAATGCCAACCGGAAGTTCCACCCGGAGGACACGGTGGTGCAGGTGGGCAACACCCAGATCGGCGGCGGCAATCTGACCCTGATGGCGGGTCCCTGCTCTGTGGAGAGCGAGGAGCAGGTGGTGGCCATTGCCAAAGCGGTGAAGGCCAGCGGCGCCACCATGCTGCGGGGGGGCGCCTTCAAGCCCCGGACCTCCCCCTACTCCTTCCAGGGCCTGGGGGCCACGGGTTTGGAGTACCTGAAGGTGGCCCGGCAGGAGACCGGCCTCCCCATCGTGACGGAGCTGATGGACCTGAGCCAGCTGCCCCTCTTCAAGGATGTGGACGTGATCCAGATCGGCGCCCGGAACATGCAGAACTTCGACCTACTCAAGGCCGTAGGCCATCAGGACAAACCCGTCATGATCAAACGGGGCATGTCCGCCACCTACGAGGAGTGGCTGATGAGCGCCGAGTACGTCATGGCCGGCGGCAATGAGAATGTGATCCTCTGCGAGCGAGGTATCCGCACCTTTGAGAGCTACACCCGCAACACCCTGGATCTGGCCTGCATCCCCGTGCTGCGGAAGCTGACCCACCTGCCCATCATCATCGATCCCAGCCATGCCACCGGCAAGAGCTGGCTGGTAGATCCCCTGGCCATGGGCGCCGTGGCTACCGGTGCCGACGGATTGCTGATCGAGGTCCACAACGACCCGGCCCATGCCCTGTGCGATGGCCCCCAGTCCCTGAAGCCGGAGGTGTTCGACGGCCTGGCGAAGAAGCTGCTGAAGCTCCATGACTTTATGAAGACGGTGGAGGAGTAAGACATGAATGTTGCCATCGTCGGCCTGGGCCTCATCGGCGGGTCCATGGCCAAGAGCATCAAGAACCGCACCAGCCACACCGTCTGGGGCATAGACCTGAACGCGGAGACCATGACCATGGCCCGGATGTGCGGCGCCATCGACGCCCCCCTGACGGAGGAGAACCTGCCCCAGGCGGATCTGATCCTGGTGGCGATCCGGCCCGGCGCCGCCATCGAGTGGGTCCGGCAGCACGCGCCGCAGATCGCCAAGTCCGCCATTCTGGTGGACCTGTGCGGCGTGAAGCGGACCGTGGTGGCGGCCATCGCCCCCATCGCAGAGGAACGCGGCTTCTCCTATATCGGCGGCCACCCCATGGCCGGTAAGGAGCGGGGCGGCTTCACCGCCTCCGCAGAGGACCTGTACGTGGGAGCATCTATGATCCTGACGCCGGACAAGCGGACGGACATGCGGCTGCTGGAGACGCTGAAGGCCTTCTTTCTGGACCTGGGCTTTGCGGGCCTCACCTTCTCAACGCCGGAGGAGCACGACCGCATCATCGCCTTTACTTCCCAGCTGGCCCATATCGTCTCCAGCGCCTATGTGAAGTCGCCGGAGGCCCAGAAGCGCCGAGGCTTTTCCGCCGGCAGCTTTCAGGATATGACCCGGGTGGCCCGTCTGGATGAGGACATGTGGACAGAGCTGTTTCTGGACGATGAGGACTTCCTCACCGCCGAGCTGGAAGAGCTGATCGGCCACCTGACGGACTACCGCAACGCCTTGCGGGCCAAGGATACTCAGCGGCTGCACGATTTGCTGAAGGAGGGCCGGGAGCTGAAGGCCACCGCCGGCGGCAACTGACCTATTTCCGGCGCCGCTGCGCGACATGATTCTATAAAAGGAGTTTTTCGATGTTTGACTCCATCCGAACCATTCCCGTCCGGGTCCGGCCGCCCTATGATGTGCGCATTGGCAGCGGCCTGCTTGGCCGGTGCGGGGACTATCTGGCCGCGCTGCTGGGACAGCGGAGGATCGCCGTTCTGGCCGACGACACCGTGGCCTCCCTGTACCTGGACACCGTCACCGCCGCTCTGGAGGACGCGGGCTTTGCCGTCTGCTCCCATATCTTCCCCTCCGGGGAGGGGCGCAAGAATCTCTCCACCCTGACAGAGCTGCTGGAGTTCCTGGCGTCGGAGCATCTGACCCGCACGGACTGCGTGGCCGCCCTGGGCGGCGGCGTCACTGGGGACATGGCGGGCTTTGCTGCCGCCGTGTACCTCCGGGGCATCCGGTATGTCCAGCTGCCCACCACCCTGCTGGCGGCGGTGGACTCCTCCGTGGGGGGTAAGACCGCCGTGGACCTGACCGCCGGGAAGAACCTGGCCGGGGCCTTCTGCCAGCCTGCCGCCGTGATCTGCGACACGGACTGCCTGAAGACCCTGCCCCCCGACGTGTTTGCCGACGGGGCCGCCGAGGCCGTCAAGACCGGCGTGCTCTCTGACGAAGCCCTGTTCGCCCTGTTTGAGGACGGCACCCTCACCGCCGACCCCGGCGAGGTCATCGCCCGGTGCGTCGCCTACAAGGCCGGCGTGGTGGAGCGGGACGAGAAGGAGCAGGGGGAGCGGAAGCTTTTGAACCTGGGCCATACTGTGGGCCACGCCATCGAGAAGTGCAGCGGCTATGTTATCCCCCATGGCCACGCCGTGGCGGCGGGGCTGGCCGTCATCGCCCGGGCTGCGGAGGCCCTGGGCTGGACGGAGGAGTCCCTGGCGGCGCGAATCACCGCCTGCCTTTCTAAAAATGGCCTGCCCACCGGGACAGACTACTCTGCTGAAGCCCTGGCGGAGGCAGCCCTTTCCGACAAGAAGCGCGCCGGTGGGGATATCACCCTGGTGGTCCCCCGGAAGATCGGCCATTGCGAGCTGCGGAAGGTCCCGGTAGCGGACCTGCTACCCATCATCCGGGCAGGACTGGAGGCGTAAATGGACCTTCAAATCACCCCGAAAAAACTCTCCGGTGTCGTGACGCCGCCCTCCAGCAAGTCCCAGGCCCACCGATTGCTGATCGCCGCTGCTCTCAGCGGCGGGATCAGCATCATCCACGGCCTGGCGGACTCCCAGGACATCCGGGCCACCCGCCGGTGCCTGTCTGCCATGTGTGCCGGGATGGAGGATCTGCCGGATGGCACCCTCCGGGTCCACGGACTGGGAAACGGCATCGTCATCGCACCTCCCTATGCCCTGCTGGACTGCGGGGAATCGGGCTCTACCCTGCGCTTCCTGATCCCCGTGGGCCTGCTGATACAGGGAGAGGCGTCCTTCACCGGCCGAGGCCGGCTGATGGAGCGCCCGCTGAAGCCCTACGAGGACCTGTTCCGGGAGAAGGGCATCGCCTGGAAGCTGGCGGACAACGTCCTCACCGTAAACGGCGGTCGGGGATACGGTACCCTGGCCCTGGACCCGGGGACATACCGCCTGCCCGGCAACGTATCCAGCCAGTTCTTCACAGGGCTGCTGTTCGTCATGCCCCTGCTGGAGGGAGACTCTACCCTGGTGTCCACCACGCCCCTGGAGAGCCGGGACTACCTGGAGATGACCCGGCAGGCTCAGGCCGCTGCCGGTGTCACCAGCCGGTGGCTGGACGAAAACACGCTCTTCGTCCCTGGCGGCCAGACCTACCAGCCCTTTGAGGCCACGGCGGAGGCGGACTGGTCCCAGGCGGGGTTCTGGTACGCCGCCGATTTCTTGGACAGCCGTGTGGACATCCGGGGCCTGAATCCCGACTCTGCACAGGGGGACAAGGCAGTCAGCGAACTCTACTGGCGGCTGGCCCGGCCCGGGGACACGGAGATCGATGTCTCCGGATGCCCCGACCTGCTGCCGCCTCTGGCGGTGATGGCGGCGGCCCGCTCCGGTACCACCCGGTTCGTGAACGCTGCCCGGCTGCGGATGAAGGAGAGCGACCGGCTTTCCACCACCGCCGCCCTGCTGACCGCCCTGGGCGGACGGGCGGAGGAGGGGCCGGACTTTCTGACAGTCCACGGCGGGACGCTCACCGGCGGCATGGTGGACTGCGCCAACGACCACCGGATCGCCATGGCGGCCGCCATCGCCGCCACTGCCTGTACCGGCCCCGTCACGGTGCTGGGGGCCCAATGCGTGCAGAAGTCCTACCCGGATTTCTGGGAGGTGTACAAGAACCTGGGAGGTGATATCCATGTCCTCTGAATTCGGCAGTCTCCTGAAAATCTCTGTCTTCGGCCAATCCCATGGAAGGGCCATCGGCGTGGTGGTGGATGGCCTGCCCGCCGGGGAGGCCATCCACCTGGAGGAGCTGAACGCCTTCCTGGCCCGGCGGAAGCCGGGGAAGAGCCCCCTTTCCACCGCCCGGAGGGAGGCCGACGCGCCGGTGTTCCTCTCCGGCCTGGAAAACGGCGTCACCTGTGGAGCCCCTCTGTGCGCGGTCATCGAAAATGGAGACCAGCACTCATCGGACTATGACGCCCTGCGGGACAAGCCCCGGCCCGGCCACGCAGACTACACTGCATTTGTCAAGTGGGGCGGGCAGGCGGACATGCGGGGCGGCGGCCACTTCTCCGGCCGGCTGACGGCGCCCCTGTGTATCGCCGGCGGCATCGCCAAGCAGATTCTCTCCCGCCGGGGCGTATACGTAGGGGCCCACCTCCAGTCCGTGGGGACGGTGGCGGATGCATTATTCCCCCTGCAGCCCACGAAGGAGCTGTTTGACGCCGTGGCTGCCAAGCCATTCCCGGTGCTGGACGACCAGGCGGGGGAGCGGATGCAGGCGCTGATTCTGGAGGCCCGGAAAAATCTGGATTCTGTGGGAGGCGTCGTTGAGTGTGCCGCCACGGGCCTTCCCGCCGGACTGGGGGAGCCCATGTTCGGCGGCGTGGAAAACCGGCTGGCCGCCGCCCTCTTCGGCATTCCCGCCGTGAAGGGCGTGGAGTTTGGGGACGGCTTCGCCGCCGCCCGGTCCCGGGGGTCCGAAAACAACGACCCCTTTGTGATGGAGGACGGCCGGGTGCAGACAGAGACCAACCACGCGGGCGGCATTCTGGGGGGCATCACCAGCGGAATGCCCATCGTCCTGCGGACGGCCATGAAGCCCACACCGTCTATCGCCCAGCCCCAGCGGACGGTCAGCCTGTCCGCCGGAGAGAATGCGGAGCTTGTGATCCACGGGCGGCACGACCCCTGCATTGCCCACCGGGCGGTCCCGGTGGTGGAGGCGGTTACTGCCGCCGTGCTGTTAGATTTATTATTGGAGGGACATCATGGAACTTTCTGAGATTCGCGAGAAGATCGACGCAGTGGACGAGCAGCTGCTGGACCTGTTCCTGCAGCGCATGGACCTGTCCGACGAGGTGGCTGCCTACAAGAATGCGCACCATCTGCCCATTTTGAACAAAGAACGGGAGCGGGCCATCCTGGCCAAGGTGACGGAGAAATCCGGGGAGCGGGAGCGGTATGCCTACCACCTGTTCTCCACCCTGTTCGAGCTGGCCCGGTCCCGGCAGGCAGAGCTGATCTCCGCCCCCACCAAGGTGGCCGCCCAAGTCCGCGCCTCTCTGGAGGCCGGTACCTCGGTCTTTCCCCAGACGGGCCTGGTGGCCTGTCAGGGCGTGGAGGGGGCCAACTCCCAGGTGGCCTGTGACCGGCTGCTGCCCCGGGGCAACATCGTGTATGTGAAGACCTTCCAGGCTGTGGTGTCCGCTGTGGAGTCCGGCCTGTGCAGGTTCGGCGTGCTGCCTATCGAGAACAGCTCCAACGGCTCCGTCCGGGCGGTGTACGAGCTGCTGCAGGACCATAACCTCTCCATCGTCCGGTCCACCCGGCTGTGCATCCGGCACGAGCTGCTGACGCTGCCCGGCGTGAAGATGGAGGACATCACGGAGATCTACTCCCACGAGCAGGCCATCGGCCAGTGCAGCAAGTTCCTGAACAGCCTCAACGGCGTCCGTGTCATCCCCTGCGACAACACCGCCATGGCCGCCAAGATGGTGGCGGAGAAGGGCGACCGCCACGCCGCCGCCATCTCCTCCCACCCCTGCGCGGCGTTGTACGGCCTGACCTGCCTCAACGACAGCATCCAGGACAGCGACAACAACTACACCCGGTTCATCTGCATCACCAAGGATCCGGTGATCTATGCCGGCGCCAACCGGATCAACCTGATTATCGCCTTTGACAACCGGCCCGGCGCCCTGTATGAAATTCTCTCCAAGCTGGCGGCACTGGACATCAACATGACGAAGCTGGAGTCCTGCCCCGTGGCGGGAAGTGACTTTGAGTTTGTTTTCTTCCTGGAGCTGGACGCCTCCGTCCAGGATCCCAGCGTCCTGGCCATGCTGGAGGAGATGGAGCGCAGCTGTGCCGAGTTCCAGTTCTTGGGCAACTACGCGGAAGTCTGAGCCATGGATGAGCGGATTTACGGCCTGCTGGGCCGGAAGCTGGGCCACAGCTGGTCCGTCCCCATCCATGCCGCCCTGGGCAACGGCGCCTACCGCCTTCTCGAGCTGGAGCCGGATGGACTGGCTCCCTTTCTTCACCGGAAGGACATCGGCGGCCTGAACGTCACCATCCCCTACAAGCGGGACGTGATGCCCCTGTGCGATGAGATCGACCCGGCGGCGGAGGCCATCGGCAGCGTCAACACCATCGTCCGGTGTGCAGACGGCAAGCTGGTGGGCTATAATACGGACATCGACGGCTTCCTCTATATGGCCCGCCGGGCGGGTATCTCCCTGTCAGGGAAAAAAGTCGTGATTTTGGGCAGCGGCGGGGCGTCTCTGACGGCCCAGACCGCCGCCCGGCAGGGGGGCGCGGCCGAGGTCGTGGTGGTATCCCGTTTCGGTCCGGACAACTATGACAACCTCTCTCGCCACGCTGACGCGGAGATCCTGGTGAACGCCACTCCGGTGGGCATGTACCCCGGCAACGGCCAGTCTCCCGTGGACCTGTCCGTATTTCCCGTCTGTCAGGGGGTGCTGGACGTCATCTACAATCCCCGGCGCACGGCCCTGCTGCTGCAGGCGGAGGCGCGGAGCATCCCCTGCTCTGACGGACTGCCCATGTTGGTGGCCCAGGCGGTGGCGGCAGAGGAGCGGTTCTTCAACAGGTCCATTCCCGCCGGTGAGAATGAGCGGATTTTGGTTCAGCTCCGGCGGGAGATGACCAATCTCATCCTGATCGGTATGCCCGGCAGTGGCAAGACCACGGTGGGGGAGGCGCTCTCCCGCCTCACCGGCCGGGAGGCCGTGGATCTGGACCAGATGATCGAAACCACCGCCGGCTGTTCCATCCCGGAGATCTTCCAGCGTGAAGGCGAGTCCGGCTTCCGGGCCCGGGAGCGGGCCGCCGCGGAGGAGGCTGGGAAGCGCACAGGTGTCATCCTCCTCACCGGCGGCGGTATCATCAAGACGGCGGAAAACTACGCGGCCCTCCATCAGAACGGCCGCATCTATCAGCTGGTGCGGGATCTCAGCCTGCTGCCCACCGAGGGCCGGCCCCTGTCCCAGGGGGCGGATCTGGCCGCCATGTGGCGGGAGCGGGCGCCCCTGTACGCCCGATTCCGGGACGTGGAGATTGACAACAGCGGCACGGTGGAGGACACCGCCGCCGCTATCTGGAGGGATTTTTGTGCACATTCTGGTAGTTAACGGCCCCAATATGAACATGCTGGGAATCCGCCAGCCGGAGATCTACGGCCATGAGACCTATGAGGACCTGAAGGCGCTGATCCGGGCGGAGGCGGACCGGCTGGGCGCGTCCGTCTCCTTCTTCCAGTCCAACCACGAGGGGGCCCTGGTGGACGCCATCCAGCAGGCATACTTCGACCATGTGGACGGCATCATCATCAACCCGGCAGCCTACACCCACACCAGTGTGGCCCTGCTGGATGCCGTGAAGGCGGTGGGGATCCCCACGGTGGAGGTCCACGTCTCCGACCCGGACAGCCGGGAGGAGTTCCGCCGTGTCTCCTACATCCGGGCCGCCTGCGCGGCCACCATCCGGGGCCATGGGCTCCAGGGATATGTGGAGGCCCTGCGGTTTCTCTGCGGCGCGGACGCTTGACAAACGGCGGTCTCTGACGGATAATATGCCCATACCCCATTGGGTATCCGGGAGGTGTCGGCATGAGACAATGTATGGATGCGGACAACCTGCACCGGCGGCTGAAGAAGATCGTCGGCCAGGTGCAGGCCATTGACCGCATGGTAGACGAGGACGTGCCCTGTGAGGATGTGCTGTCCCAGATCAACGCCGCCAAGTCCGCCCTCCACAAGTGCGGGCAGGTGGTGCTGGAGGGGCACATCCAGCACTGTGTCCGGGACGGCATCCAGCACGGGGATGCGGACAAGACCATCGAGAGCTTCACCAAGGCGGTGGAGCGGTTCTCCAACATGGGTTGAAGGCAAGGGGATCGGCTGAAAAGCCGATCCCCTTTGTATATGTTACAGGATTTTCTCCAGAGCGTAATTGGTCAATACCTGTCCGCGGCAGGGCACCTGCTGTTCCCGCTCTATCGCATAGCCCCGGCCGAGGAAGAAGGGCAGGGCGGTCTTGGAGGCGTGGACAGTGACGGCGTCCACCCCCAATTCCCGGCAGTGGGCCTCCAGCGCGTCACACAGGGCTGCGGCGATGCCCTGTCCCTGGCAGTCCCACCGGACGAACAGGTGGTCCAGATAACCGGTATCCTCCACATTGCCGTAGCCCACAATCCGCCCGCCCGCCTCTGCTACCAGGGTGTACAGCCGCTGAAACCAGCTGTCCCGTGTCAGCAGATCCGCCTCTCCGGCGGCCCAGGCTTCCACCTGGGGCAGGGTGTAGTCCCGGCAGTTCACCTGCCGAACCGTCTCACCGAACAGGCGGGCCAGAATGGGCAGGTCTTCTGTCCGGTAGCGCCGTAGTCGCATTTCTGTTCTCTCCTTCCTGTTTTGTGGTCATTTTACAGGAAGAATCTGTGTGCCGCAAGGTATTTTGCCTGAAAACGGCGGCACTTTTTCTTGACAGGCATACCCCTATGGGTATAATATACATATACCCCCATAGGTATAAAGAGAGGATGTGAGCCATTTGATCCATACTCTGGAGCGATTTCTGGAGTGGGGCGGCGTGAAGAAGGCCGTGACCTGCCTGGTCTTCTCCGGCATCGCCCTGCTTGTCAGCATCTTCGACCTGCTGCCGCAGCTGCCCTTTGACGCCGCCTGGGCAGCTGTCGTCCTCTGCGGTATCCCCATCATCTTGGAGGCAGTCATCGGCCTGGTGACAGCCTTTGACATCAAGGCGGACGTGCTGGTGTCCATCGCCTTGATTGCCTCCCTCATCATTGGGGAGGACTTCGCCGCCGGCGAGGTGGCCTTCATCATGCAGCTGGGCGCCCTGCTGGAGGATCTCACGGTGGCCCGGGCGCGGGCCGGCATCGAGAAGCTGGTGCATCTGACGCCCCAGACCGCCCGCCGCCTCACCGGCGGCCGGGAGGAGGCCATTCCCGCCGAGCAGGTGGCTGTGGGCGACGTGCTCCGGGTGCTGCCGGGCGAGACCGTGCCAGTGGACGGAGAGATTCTCACCGGACAGACCTCCATCAACCAGGCGGTGATGACCGGCGAGCCCCTGCCTGTGGACAAGGGGCCCGGAGACGAGGTTTCCAGCGGCACGGTGAACCAGTTCGGCGCCTTCGAGATGCGGGCGACGAAGGTGGGGGAGGACAGTTCTATCCAGCGGATGATCCGGCTGGTCCAGTCCGCCGATGCCGGCAAGGCCAGGATCGTGGGGCTGGCAGACCGCTGGGCCACCTGGATCGTAGTGGCGGCCCTGACCGCCGCCGCCTTGACGGGCCTCATCACCCGGGATCCCATCCGAGCGGTGACCATTCTGGTGGTATTCTGCCCCTGTGCCCTGGTGCTGGCCACTCCCACTGCCATCATGGCCGCCATCGGCAACGCCACCAGGCACAGCTTTCTGGTGCGGGAGGGAGACGCTCTGGAACGGCTGGCCTCCGTCTCCCAGGTGACCTTTGACAAAACAGGCACTCTGACCCTCGGCACCCCCCAGGTGAAGCTGGTGGAGAGCCTGCTGCCGGACGTATCCCGGGACGCGCTCTACGCCTGGACTGCGGGGGCGGAGCTCCGGTCCGAGCACCCGTTGGGCCGTGCCGTTGTTCAGGGCTGGCGAGCCGAGACCGTCGCGGCGCCGCCGGAGACAGCGGACTTCCAGATGCTCCCCGGCCGGGGTGTTTCTGCCACTGTGGCGGGTCATCACCTCGTCGCCGGTAACCGGGAGCTGCTGACAGAGGAACATGTCCCCTGGGAATCCTTGTCCCAGGCTGCCGTCCCTGCCCTGGAGCAGGGCTGCACCGTCATCTATGTGGCGGTAGACGGCCGCCCGGCGGGCTTTCTGGCCCTGGCAGACACCCTGCGGCCGGACGCCGCCGGGACCATCCGGGATGTCCGGGCCACCGGCGTGACCCCGGTGCTGCTCACCGGCGACCACGAGAGGGCCGCCCGGCATATTGCCGGAGAGCTGGGCATCGGCACCTTCCAGGCGGAGTGCCTGCCGGAGGATAAGCTAACCTGGATCGACCGCAGCCAGCAGAGCGGCCATCTGGTCTGCATGGTGGGGGACGGCATCAACGACGCTCCAGCCCTGAAGCGGGCCCATGTGGGCATTGCCATGGGCGGCGTGGGCAGCGACATCGCTGTGGACGCCGCGGACATCGCCCTGGTAAACGACGACATCCGGGAGCTGCCCCATCTGCTGGCACTCTCCAAGCGGATGATGCGCACCATCAAGAGCAATCTGGCCTTCTCCATGACCTTGAACTTCATCGCCATCGCCCTGGCTATCACCGGTATCCTGAACCCGGTGGTGGGCGCCCTGGTCCACAACGCCGGGTCCGTGCTGGTGATTGTCAACTCCTCTCTGCTGCTGAAGTGGCGGAAGCGCCCGTGACAGCGGCAGGCCATGGGACAGAAGATTCTGCGCCCTCCTACAGCAAAAAGCCCCCCGGCCTCTGCCGGGGGGCTTTTTAAGTCCTGGCTTCTCACCCCTTCAGGGTGTTCAGCAGGTGCCGGATGTGAATGCTCATGGCGTGGCGGGCGCCAGCCTCGTCCCGCTGCATCAGAAAGTCCAGAATCATGTAGTTGTCCGCGATGGCGATGCTCTGCATGTGCGCCCGATTTACGGAGACCTGCAGGATCTCGTTCACCGCGCCGTTGATGATCGGGTACAGCCGCCGCATATATTCGTTGTGGGAGGCCTTGATGATGGCCATGTGGAACTCCTGGTCCGCCAGGGGCCAGTCTCCGCCCGCCTTTGCGATGCGCTCCATCCGCTCCGCTTTCTGGCGGATCTGCGCCAGTTCTTCGTCTGTGGCACGCTGACAGGCCAGCGCCACGGTGGCGGGCTCAAAGATCAGCCGCATTTCAAACAGGTCCCTGGCCCGGACCCGGGACCGCAGGTTGGACAGCGCCGTCAGATCCACCGCGCTGGCGGGCAGATCCTCCGTGACAAACGTGCCCTTGCCCCGGCGGATCTCCAACACGCCCTGGGCCACCAGAAAGGAGATGGCCTCCCGGAGCGTGGTGCGGCTGACGTGCAGCGCCTCACTGAGTTCGTTTTCATTCGGGAGCTTGCTCCCCGGCGTGAACTGCCGTTCGTCCATGATTAGCTCGCACAGCCGGTCGGCCGTCCGCTCCGACAATTTGACTTTCCGTCCCTCACCCATGCGCATCCCTCCATCATCCGTGGTGAGGTCAGGCATTTCTCCACTGGATTTTCCGGCCAGTACGGAAATGTCCTTGACATCATATCTCTTTTAGAGTACAATGACATCATACAACAAATGAAAAAATAATACAACTATTTTGTGAAAAAATGAGGTGAACCGCTTGTGACGGCCAAGGACATGTTTTCCCACCGCGTCTCGATCCTCACCGGCCACTACGGCACCGGAAAGACGGAGGTCTCCGTCAATCTGGCCCTGGCGCTGGCCGCTGAGGGGGAACAGGTAATGCTGGCGGATCTGGATATCGTCAACCCCTATTTCCGCTCTCGGGAGCGGCGGCCCCTCCTGGAAAAAGCCGGTGTGCGGGTGATTTCCTCCTCCCAGGCCTGTTCGGACGCGGATGTCCCCGCCCTGCCGGCGGAGCTGCTGACCATTCTGGAGAACCGGGAGATCCGGGGCATCCTGGATATCGGCGGCGATCCGGTGGGCGCCCGGGTGCTGGCCCGGTTTCAGCCCAAGATCGTACAGGAGGATTACCAGCTGATCTTCGTCCTCAACGCCAACCGGCCGGAGGTGCGGGATGCGGAGAGCGCCGCCGCCTACCTCCGCTCCATTGAGGCCGTCACCGGCCTCACCTGCTCGGGCCTGGTGAACAACACCCATCTGTGCGGCGAGACCACGCCGGCCGAAATCCGCAAGGGCGCCGCCCTGGCACAAGAGGTTTCCCGGCAGACCGGAATCCCGATCCTCTGCCACACGGCGGAGCGGCGGTTCTTAGAATCCTTGTCAGACCTGGGGGAACCCGTGTTCCCCATTGCCATCAATATGAAAAAGCCGTGGGAGCGCTGACTCCGCGGCAGGAAAAAAGGAGGCATCCTGCAACCATGACAGCAAAGGTAACCTTCAACTCTGACCGGTGCAAGGGCTGTGAGCTGTGCACCACTGTGTGCCCGAAGCACATCGTCGCCATCGATCAGGCCGTCATCAACCGGAAGGGGTATCACCCCGCCCATGTGACGGACATCAGCCAGTGCATTGCATGCGCCAGCTGCGCGAAGATCTGCCCGGACTCCATCATCACTGTGGAAAAATTCTGAGAAGGAGGTCATCGACCGTGGAAAAAGAACTTTGGAAAGGAAATGAAGCCATCGCCGAGGCCGCCATCCGCGCCGGCTGCGACTGCTTCTTCGGCTATCCCATCACGCCTCAGAGCGAGGTCCCGGAGTATATGTCCGCCCATCTGCCCAAGGCGGGCGGCGTGTTCCTGCAGTCTGAGTCTGAGGTTGCGGCCATCAACATGGTGTACGGCGCCGCCGGCGCCGGCATGCGGGCCATGACCTCTTCCTCCTCCCCCGGCATCAGCCTGAAACAGGAGGGCATTACATACATCGCCGGCGCCGAGCTGCCCTGCGTCATCGTCAACTGCATGCGCGGCGGTCCGGGCCTGGGCACCATTCAGCCCGGCCAGGGCGATTACTATCAGGCCACCCGCGGCGGCGGCAACGGCGATTACCGGACGCTGGTCCTCTCCCCCTCCAATGTGCAGGAGGCGGTGGACTTCGTCCAGGAGGCATTTGACATTGCCGACCAGTACCGCAACCCCGTCATGGTGGTTATGGACGGCCTGATTGGCCAGATGATGGAGCCCATCGAGTGGCGTCCTGTCCCCAAGCGGGACCTGCCCCCCAAGGACTGGGCCACCACCGGCCGTAAGGACCGGGACCACAACAACATCATCAACTCCCTGTACATGGATCCGGAGGAGTGCGACCGTCACAACGACCATCTGGCGGAGAAATACGCCCTGATGGAGAAGAACGAGGTCCGCTGGTCCGAGACGGAGTGCGAGGACGCCGAGATCGTCATCACCGCCTACGGCACCCCTGCCCGGATCGCCCTCACCGCCCTTGAGACGCTGCGCGCCGAGGGGCTGAAGGTGGGCCTGTTCCGTCCCATTACCCTGTGGCCCTTCCCGGAGGAGGCCCTGCGCAAGCTCTCCAAGGCCGACCACGTGAAGGCATTTTTGGATGTGGAGATGAGCTCCACCGGCCAGATGATCGACGATGTCCGTCTGTCCGTGGAGGGCAGAAAGCCCATCCATTACCTGGGCCACGCCGGCGGCGTGATGCCCACCGTGGAAGAGATGGTAGAAGCGGCCAAGAAGGCCTTGAAGGAGGGCAAGTGACATGGCGATCGTATATGAGAAATCCCGGGGCCTGACGGACGTGGAGTTCCACTACTGCCCCGGCTGCCACCACGGCATCATCCACAAGCTGGTGGCAGAGTCGCTGGTGGAGCTGGGTCTGCTGGATGACGCCATCGGCGTGTGCCCCGTGGGCTGCTCCGTCTTCGCGTACAAGTATTTCAACTGCGACATGCAGGAGGCCGCCCACGGCCGGGCGCCTGCCGTAGCTACCGGCATCAAGCGCACCCATCCCCATCAGGCGGTGTTCACCTACCAGGGCGACGGTGACTTGGCCTCCATCGGCGCGGCGGAGATCGTCCACGCCGCCATGCGGGGCGAGAAGTTCACGACCATCTTTGTCAACAATGCCATCTACGGCATGACCGGCGGTCAGATGGCCCCCACCACTCTGATCGGCCAGAAGGCCACTACCTGCCAGGAGGGCCGCACCCGGGAGCAGGCCGGTATGCCCATCCGCATGGCGGAGATGCTCTCCACCCTGGACGGCTGCGCCTATGCCGAGCGGGTCTGCGTCACGGATATCGCCAACATCAACAAGGCCAAGAAGGCCATCAAGAAGGCATTCCAGAAGCAGATGAACGGCGAGGGCTTCACCTTTATCGAGGTGCTGTCCACCTGCCCCACCAACTGGGGCATGACGCCGCTGAAGGCCAATCAGTGGCTGAAGGACAACATGGTCCCCTACTATCCTCTGGGTGTCATCAAGGAGACGGCCCCGGAAGGCGCGGAGGTGAAATGAGATGAAAAAAGAGATCGTCATTTCCGGCTTCGGCGGCCAGGGCGGCCTAGCCATCGGCAAGAATCTGGCAGAGGCCGGCATGGCTGAGGGCCTGAACGTTACCTGGGCTCCTTCCTACGGCCCCGAGATGCGTGGCGGCACCGCCAACTGCTCTGTGGTGCTCTCCGACAAGCCCGTGGGATCTCCCGTGTTCGCCCATCCCACCGAGCTCATCGCCCTGAATGAGCCCTCCCTGGTCAAGTTCGAGGAGGGCGTCGTCCCCGGCGGCATGGTATTCGTCAACAGCGACGTGGTGACGGATAAAGTCTCCCGCACGGACCTGACGGCCTACTACATCCCCTGCTCCCAGATCGCCGACGAGGTGGGCAACCCCAAGGTCAGTAACATGGTGATGCTGGGCGCCTATGTGGCCGGCACCAAGGTGCTGAAGGCGGAGACCATCGAGAAGATGATCCAGGAGATGTTCACCGGCGCCAAGGCCAAGTTCGTCCCCCTGAACATCGAGGCGTTCCGCCGCGGCATGGCCTGCGTGCAGTGATTTGTTTCAGAGGGCCGGCGAGTTTGCTCACCGGCCCTCTCTCTTTGGCGGGCCCTGCGCTTTCTGTGCATTTTAACAGTTGACTTTGGCTGTGTATCAGCGTATAAAAGATATCATAGAAGAATATGGCTTTATATTGCGTGGAACGGGACACGCCGCGAAGATCTCTCCCCTCAGAGAGCTGCCGGACGGTGCGAGGCAGCGGGGGCAGCTTTGCTGGCCTCCCCCGGGAGCAGTGGGCGGAACAGAGCTTTCCCAGTACGCCGCACCGGATGCCCTCCGTTATCGGGGCAGACGAGCGGCCGCTGGACCAGCGGCAACGAGAGTGGTACCACGGAAGTTTGACTTTCGCCTCTCCTGTGCAGGGCAGGAGTGCGCGAAAGTCTTTTTGCTATCCCCCAAAACTTCAAACTATTTTTAAGGAGCGATCAATATGCTGGATATTCAAATCACCAAGACCACCAGCCCCAAGGCCAAGCCCGCGGACGAGAGCAAGCTGGGCTTCGGTAAGATTTTCACCGACCACATGTTCGTCATGGACTATGCGCCGGACAAGGGCTGGCATGACGCCCGCATCGTCCCCTATCAGCCCTTCCCCCTGGATCCCGCCTGCGTGATTTTCCACTACGCGCAGGAGATCTTTGAGGGCCTGAAGGCCTACCGGACCGCGGACAACACCATCCAGCTGTTCCGCCCCGACTGTAACGGCCAGCGGATGCAGGACTCCGCTGACCGGATGTGCATTCCCAAGATCCCTGTGGAGGACTTCGTCCAGGCCGTGAAGACCCTGGTGGAAGTGGACAAGGACTGGGTGCCCCATTCTGACGGCGCCTCCCTGTATATCCGTCCCTTTGTATTCGCCACCGATGTGGGCATGGGCGTCCACGCCAGCCGGAACTACACGTTCTGCGTCATCTGCGCTCCCTCCGGCGCCTACTATGCCGAGGGCATCGATCCCGTCCGCATCTACGTGGAGGACGAGTACATCCGCGCCGCGCCCGGCCTGACCGGCTTCACCAAGTGCGGCGGCAACTACGCCGCCTCCATCAAGGCCGGCGAGATGGCCGAGCAGCAGGGCTTCGCCCAGGTGCTGTGGCTGGACGGCGTGGAGAAGAAGTATGTGGAAGAGGTCGGCTCCATGAACATTATGTTCAAGATCGACGGCAAGATCTACACCGCCCCCTGCACCGGTACAGTGCTGCCCGGCGTCACCCGCCGCTCCATCATCGAACTGCTGAAGGACTGGGGCTATGAGGTCTGCGAGGAGCACGTGGCCATCGCCGACATCATGAAGGCCGGCCACGACGGCAAGCTGGAGGAGGTCTTCGGCACCGGCACCGCCGCCGTCGTCTCCCCCGTCAAGGAACTGGACTGGAAGGGCGACAAGGTCTTCATCAGCGGCGGCAAGATCGGCGAGCTGACGCAGAAGCTGTACGACACCCTCACCGGCATCCAGTGGGGCAAGCTGCCCGACACCAAGGGCTGGATCGTCCCCGTGTGCAAGGGCTGAGTTCCCATCGTCAAAAAGAGCGGAGCCGAAAGGCTCCGCTCTTTTCCTGCGTCCCGCTCAGGGCTGCTCCGCTTCATAACGCTTTAAAATGGCGGCCAGAGCCTCAGCCGGGATGTCTCCCACGGGGCGGATCGGCTCCGGATTTTGATCGTAGGGGGCGATGGGCTTTTCAAACCAGGCCACATCCCGCCAGGCGCCGCACTTGTACCCAGTGCTGCGGTAGGTGCCCAGCCGCCGGAAGCCCAGGGCTTGGTGGAGCCCCTCACTCTTTTCATTGGGCACGGTGACGCAGCCGTAGACCGTGCGGATGCCCTGCAGCCGCAGAATGTCTATCAGGGCGCCGTACAGCCGCCTTCCCAGCCCCCGGGAGGTGCATGAGCGGTCCAGATAGACGGACAGCTCCGCATTCCACTGATAGGCGGCCCGCTCCGCCTGGCGGTGGGCGTAGGCATAGCCCACGATCCGCCCCTTCTCCAGGCATACGAGATAGGGATACTCCCGGCCGACGGCGGCGATGCGTCCGGCAAATTCCGCCTCTGAGGGCAGCGCACACTCAAAGGTGATGGGAGTGTCCAGGTATTCTCCGTAGATCTTCAGCAGGGCGGCGCTGTCTGCTGGCGCGGCAAAGCGGAACGCCGGCGCTCCCGGGGCTTCTCTTTCAGCCATCTCCGCCGCCCCTTACGTCCTGGCATGAATCTGGGCGCCGCACTTGGGGCAGGTGATGACGATTTTCCCCTTGCCCACCGGCACCCGGCAGATGGTTTTACAGTTCTTGCAGGTGAAGTATTTGTGGGCCTTGTCCGCATGGCGGGCCTTGGCATTCTGGCGGCTGCTCTTCATCCGCCACATCCAGTTCACCCACCGCTGGTTTTCGCTCCGGCGCTTGGTGAGATTCCGGGAGAAGATGCGGAACAGGGCGAAGGCCCAAGCGGCGATGGACACCAGGTACAGCGCATTCCCCAGCCACAGATGATGGGGGGCCACAAACATGGAGACGAGGTCCAGAACCAGACTTCCCACCACAATGGCCAGGCTCAACTGGTCCACGCCGTTGCGTCCGTACATGAGCCGGGCCAGTGCGTTCCCGATTTTTTGAAAGACTCCCATAGATAAGGACTCCTTTTCCGGCGGCTCCTGCCGCAGGGTGTGATTCTGTCATTATTTTACACGCAAACCCACCGCCGCACAACCGTTTGCGGGCGGAATTTACAAATTGGTCATTTATTTGTTTTGTTCAAAGTGCTATACTGATTTCTGTTGAGAAAAAACACCAAAGGAAGTGCAATATCATGGCAAAACGGCAATTCAAGGCGGAGTCCAAGCGGCTGCTGGACCTGATGGTCAACTCCATCTACACCCACAAGGAGATCTTTCTCCGGGAGATCATCTCCAATGCCAGCGACGCCTGTGACAAGCTGTGCTACCAGGCCCTGACGGATGACGCCGTGGGCATGAGCCGCAAGGACTTCAAGATCGAGATCAAGGTGGACAAGGAACACCGGACTCTGACCGTCTCCGACAACGGCATCGGCATGGACAAGGAGGACCTGGAGAACAACCTGGGCGTCATCGCCTCCTCCGGCTCCTACAAGTTCAAGCAGGAGGTGGGGGACGACGCCAAGGACACCGACGTGATCGGCCAGTTCGGCGTGGGCTTCTACTCCGCCTTTATGGTGGCGGACCACATCACCGTGGTGACGAGGAAGTACGGCGCCGACGCCGCCTGGATGTGGCAGTCCTCCGGCGCCGACGGCTACACCATCACCGAATGCGAGCGGGATGCCGTGGGCACGGACATCATCATGCACATCAAGCCGGACACCGATGATGAGAAGTACAGTGAGTTCCTGGAGTCCTGGCGGCTCCAGGAGCTGGTGCGGAAGTATTCCGACTACATCCGCTTCCCCATCCGAATGGAGGTCTCCAAGACCCGCCGGAAGGAGGGCAGCCCCGACGACAAGCCGGAGTACGAGACGTATCAGGAAGAGGAGACGCTGAACTCCATGGTGCCCATCTGGCAGCGGCGCAAGTCCAGCGTGAAGCCGGAGGAGTACAACAAGTTCTATCGGGACAAGTTCCACGACTACGCCGACCCCCAAAAGGTCATCGCCGTGTCCGCCGAGGGCGCCGTCACCTACAAGGCGCTGCTGTTCATCCCCGGTGCCACGCCCTTCGACTACTACACCAAGGAGTACGAGAAGGGACTGCAGCTGTACTCCAACGGCGTCCTCATCATGGACAAGTGCGCCGACCTGCTGCCGGAGCACTTCCGCTTCGTCCGGGGGGTGGTGGACTCTCCCGACCTGTCCCTGAACATCTCCCGGGAGCTGCTCCAGCACGACCGGCAGCTGAAGGTCATCGCGGCCAACCTGGAGAAGAAGATCAAGAGCGAGCTTGGTAAGCTGCTGAAGGACGACCGGGAGGGCTACGAGAAATTTTGGAAGAACTTTGGCCGGCAGATCAAATACGGCGTCGTCAGCGAATACGGCGCCCACAAGGACCTGCTGCAGGATCTGCTGCTGTTCTACTCCTCCACGGAAAAGAAGCCCGTCACCCTGGCGGAGTATGTCTCCCGGATGAAGGAGGAGCAGAAGTTCATCTACTACGCGGCCGGCGAGAGCTTGGAGAAGATCGACAAACTGCCCCAGACCGAGGGCCTGCGGGAGTCCGGCACGGAGATCCTCTACTTCACGGAGGAGGTGGACGAGTTCTGCGCCCAGATCCTTCACACCTTCCAGGACAAGGAGTTCCGCTCTGTCCTGGACCAGGAGATCGAGGAGGGTGCCGAGAAGAAGGCCGAGGAGGCCGCAGACGCCCACAAGGCCGTGTTCGACTTCGTCAAGGAGACCCTGGGAGATCAGGTGAAGGAGGTCAAGGCCAGCGCCCGGCTGAAGTCCCATCCCGTGTGCCTGACGGCAGGGGAGGGCCTGAGCTTTGAGATGGAGAAGTATTTCCAGGCGGTCCAGCCGGACAGCGCCATCCGCGCCGAGCGGATTCTGGAGCTGAATGTGGAGCACCCAGCTTTCCAGGCCCTGGAGGCCGCCGTGACAGCGGACCCGGAGAAGGCCAAAAAGTACGCCACGCTGCTGTACGACCAGGCTCTGCTGATCGCAGGTCTGCCCCTGGAGGATCCCTCCGGCTACACTGATCTGGTGTGCGAGCTGATGAAATAAAATACCATGCGCAAAAGCGGTCCCGGGTAAAACCCGGGACCGCTTGTTTGATTTGCTTCAGGACGGATCTCTCTGCCATCCCGGCGTTTTTTCCATCGGGTAGGGGCGGCCGCCCTCGGCCACCCGAGAAGACAGCCGCGTGGATCGGTACCGCCCTCACCGCCGCTCCACCAGCCGCTGGTAGTGCTTGTACAGGGCGGAAAACCGGCCCTGATAGCTGTGGTTCCAGGGCTTGCGCTTGCCGCAGAAGTGGAGGATGGCCGTGTGGTCCATCACCCAGTCCATGTCCCGCTCCCCTTGGCTCAGCAGCAGGTAGCGGTCAAACCGCCGGGCGTCGTAGTTCCACAGGCTGTCGTCCACCCCCAGGATCTGTCCGCCGTACAGGCCGTTGAGCACGTCCTGGTCCGGCAGCAGCAGAATGTCGGCGTGCTCCCGGGCATAGTCGAAGATGTCACCCGGCCGGACCTCCCGCCGCATGGCGGACAGATCCATCACTAGTACGCCGGAGTTGTAGTAGGCCTCCGCCTCATAGTTCTCCAGCCGCAGCCGGTTCACCGGGTCTGTGATGCCCGCCAGCAGCCCGGTGTGGGTGGCGGCGGCCATCAGGTCTCCCTCCAGGTCCGTATCATACAGGGCCCGGACGGGATTGATTACCAGAATGTCCGGGTCCAGATACAGCACCCGGTCCAGAGAACGCGGCAGCAGCTCCGCCGCCAGCAGCCGGTAGTACATGGCCCGGGTCCAGTACCGGGCCACCGGCGCGTCGGCGAACAGGTCCGCCGGCACCTCCAACGGGTGGATGCGCCCCCGACCGGCGCAGAGCTCCTCCAGTGCCGCCCAGTCCTCCGGCAGCAGGCCGTCTCCGATGGCGTAAATCTCAAAGGTCTCGCCAGGATCATTCCGCAGCAGAGAGCCCAGCATCACCCGCAGGGGCGGGAGATAGTTGCGGTCCAGTGTCACCAGAATGTTCATGTGGTCAAGCCCTCCGATCCGTTGGTCCGGGCCGTGTCCCGGTAATAGGCCACCAGCAGGTCCACCACCGTCCCGTAGGAGCGGATGCCGTCCTCTTGGCCGTAGCCCTTCAAAATCGTGTCGTACACCTTCTGGCTGGCATCCGCCGCAGCCCCCTCGAAGGATGCCCAGTAGGCGTTATTAGATGCCAGATCCGCCAGCACCGTGTCCGGAAGGCTGTCCCGGATGGCCTGCCAGGCCGCCGGATCCGCCTGGTACAGGGCGTTGCCCAGGTGGATGTACCCCATCAGCCAGCCGGAGTATTCGTACACCGGATCGCCGCTGGTGGTGGAGGCCAGCACCGCCAGGAAGTTGCACTCCTGCTCCGAGGCGATGCCCCGCTGGTGGGACAGCTCGTGGGCGATGGTGGAGGGGATCAGGCAGGCGGGGGCGTCCACGTTGATGTTGGACTCCCCGGTGAAAGCAAAGTAGACGCCGGTGAAGTTCATGGCGCTCATGACCCTGGAGAAGAACATCCGCTTGGGCGCTCGGTCCTCAAATTCCAGGAAGGGGAACAGGTCCTCCGCGCCCTGGTAGATGTCCGTGCTCCCGGCAAAGATCTCGTTCAGAGACGCATTGAACGTCCCCGCCTCATCCCGGGGCACCTGGTCGGCTGTCTGCGCCAGATTTTCCGCGAACCACGCGGTCACCGCCGTCAGATCCGGGAGCGATACCTCCTCCGCCCGGATGCCGGACCGGTCCTGGAAGGTGTCCGTGTAATAGCACACCCCCCACAGCAGGCAGGTAGCGGCGCAGACGCTCAGCCCGGCGCAGACCGCCCCCAGAACCGCGCTGTAAGCCCGGCGCTTCCGCCGCCCTCTGGCCCTGACTACCGCCGTGATGTTCCATACCACATAGGCCAGCGCGAGGACGGCCGCCAGGACATACAGCACCTCCATCACAGAGAAGGAGACCCGATAGCACAGGCTGCCCAGAGATCTCCGGATCGGGGCGGATACAAATCGCTCCAGGGCGTTCATCCAGTCCCGGTGCTCCCGGGCGATCCAGAAGGCCGCCAGCAGGACCAGGTCCGCCAGCAGCCAGATGTGCAGTTTTTGGTGGGACTTGAAAAATGTCATGCTCACTCCGCTGCCGCCAGCAGCTGGCGGGTATAGTCGTCTTTCGGGTGGTCGAAGATGTCATCCACTGTTCCCTGCTCCACGATGCGGCCTTCTTTCATCACCAGCACCCGGTCGCAGAGCTGGTACACCACATTCAGGTCGTGGGAGATAAAGAGATAGCTGAGATCCAGCTCCCGCCGCAGCGTCCGCAGCAGGTCCAGGATCTGGGCCTGGATGGTCACGTCCAGGGCGGACACCGGCTCGTCGGCAATGAGGAACCGGGGCCGCTGGATCAGCGCTGCAGCAATGGACACCCGCTGCCGCTGTCCGCCGGAGAGTTCCGCCGGTTTTGCCGCCAGACACTCCTCCGGCAGACCCACCCGGTCCAGCATCTCCCGCACCCGGCGCTTGCGCTCCGGGGCGTCATACTTGCCGTAGACCCGCAGCGGCTCCTCCAGGGTCCACTCCACCGAATAGGCGGGGTTCAGCGCGCTGTACGGGTCCTGAAAGATCATCTGGGGCCGCTTGGTGTAGTGAATCACCTGCCCCTGGTCGGGCTTCACAATGCCCAGGATGGTCCTGGCCAGGGTGGATTTTCCGGTGCCGGACTCGCCCACCAGACCCAGGATTTCCCCATGGCGCACATCAAAGGTCACGTCGCGGAGGACCTCCTGATAGGGGCCGCGGCGGAAGAGCCCGCGGTCCCGGTATCCGCTGGTGACGTGCCGGACGGAGAGCACCAGCTCCTGTTCGCTCATGGCGTCTCCTCCTTCCGGTGCCGGGTGGGAATGGCGGCGATGAGCCGCTGGGTGTATGGGTGCCGGGGATGGCGGAACACCGTCTCGATGTCCCCCTCCTCCACCAGCACGCCCCGCTGCATCACCGCCGTGCGGGTGCAGAGCTTCCGCACCACGTTCAGGTTGTGGGAGATGAACAGCATGGAGATGCCGGACTCCCGGTTCAGCTTTTTCAAAAGCTCCAAAATCTGGGCCTGGATGGTCACGTCCAGGGCGGTGGTGGGCTCATCCAGCAGCAGCAGCTTGGGCCGTGCCACGACGGCCGCGGCGATCATGGCCCGCTGCAGCATCCCGCCGGAGAGCTCGTGGGGATACTTCCGATACACGCCCGCCGGGTCCGGCAGCTCCACTGCTGCCAGGGCCGCCAGGGCCTGGTCCCGCCGCGCCTCCCGGGAGAGGTCTGTGTGGATACGCAGCACCTCCTCCACCTGGGGGCCGATACGCATCAGGGGGTCCATGCAGCTCTGCGGCTCCTGGAACACCACGCCGATCTCCCTCCCCTGGACCTGCCGCAGCAGCGTGCGGTCTGCGTGGAGCAGCTCCGCGCCGTCCAGCAGGATCTCCCCGGAAAAGTCGCACTGCTTTCGGGGCAGCAGTCCCGCCACGCTCATGGCGGTGACAGACTTGCCGGAGCCGGACTCGCCCACCAGCCCCAGGATCTCCCCGTCGTGGATGGTCAGGGACACGCCCACCACGGCCTCCCGCTGCCGGGTGTGGAATTTCACATGCAGATCTCGGATCTCCAGCATCAGGACACCCCCCCGTTCCGGCGCTGCAGGCCCTCGCCGATGAGACCCACGCCGAAGATCAGCAGCACGATGGCGCCGCCGGAACCCAGGGCATACCAGGGGGCGCTGGTCAGCATCCCCTGCGCCTCCGAGAGCATGTAGCCCAGGGAGGCGTCCGGCGGCGTGACGCCGATGCCCAGATAGCTCATGGAGGCCTCCGCCAGCACCGCGTTGTTGAAGCCGATGGTGATGGCCGGCAGCAGCACCTGCGTGGTGTTGGGCAGGATCTGCCGCACCAGGATGCGGCCGCTGGAGGCCCCCATCAGCCGGGCGCTCTTCACATAATTCACGTCCCGCAGCGCCGCGAAGGCGGTGCGGGTCACCCGGGCAAAGCTGGGGATGAACACGATCCCCAGGGCGATCACCACGTTGTATTTATTCCCCGGCCCCAGGATGCTGATGAGAACCAGGGCCAGCAGGATGCTGGGAAAGGCGGTCAGCGCGTCATTCAGGCGCATCAGGACCTCGTCCACCACGCCGCCGAAATAGCCCGTGAGGGCGCCCGCTGCCGTGCCGCACACCGCGCCGATGGCCACGGTGCTCAGGGCGATCAGGAAGGTGGTGCCCGCCCCCTGCAGCACCCGGCTGAAGATGTCCCGGCCGAAGCTGTCGGTCCCCAGCCAGTGGGCCAGGGAGGGGCCCTCCAGCTTGGGCCCTGCCAGCAGGGCGTCCGGGTCGTAGGGCGTCCACACCAGGCCGACCAGGATCAGCGCCGCCATGAGGCCGGTGACAATCAGCCCGGCCAGCAGGTATCCGTTCATCCGCCGCTTCATGACGCACCTCCCAGCCGCAGGCGGGGGTCGATCCGCTGGTTGACAATGTCTGCCACGGTGCCTGCCAGCACCACCCAGAAGGCCAGGATCACCACGATGGCCTGCACCACGGGGTAGTCCCGGTTGGAGATGGAGGCCACCAGCAGCCGTCCCAGCCCCGGGATGGCAAACACCTGCTCCACCACGATGCCAGCCGCCACGATCTCCGCCATGGTCTGGGCCAGGAAGGTCACCACCGGCACCAGGGCGTTGCGCAGCACATGGCGCCGCAGGACCGCCCCCCGGTCATTGCCCCGGGAGATGGCGGTGCGGACATAGTCCCGCCGCATCTCCCCCTGAATGGTGCTGCGGAGCATCCGCACGGTCATGGCGATCCGGGGGATGGCGATGGCCGCAGCCGCGAAAAACAGATACCGGAACGCCCCGGTCGGGTCCGCACCCAGATCCGGGAATTGGCCGTGGACAAACCAGCGGAGGGTGATGCTGAACAGCCAGGAAATCAGGATGCCGGTGAAAAACGGCGGCACCGCCATGCACAGCTGGTCCAACACCGTCCCCACGGCGTCTCCCACCCTGCTGTGCCCGCGGGAGGCCCACAGCCCCAGGGGAATGGACACCACGGCAATCAGCGCGAAGCTGAGAAGGCTCAGGCACAGGGTAATCCCCACCTTGGGGGCAATCAGCTCCCACACCGGCTGGCTATAACTGTAAGAAATCCCCAGGTCCCCGGTGAAAAAGCCCGCCAGCCACTCCAGATACCGCACCGCGAAGGGGCGGTCCAGCCCCAGCTCCGCCTCCAGCTCCGCCACGCGCTCCGGCGTGGCCTGGGTGCCCAGCATGATCTCCGCCGCACTGCCGTGGATCAATTCAAAGGCCGCAAACGCCAGAAGGGAGACGATGACCATGGTGACCAGCAGCATCAAAATCCGCTTGCATACGTACTTCATGGCATCATCTCCCTTCCGGGGCAGCGGCAGCATACCTGCCGCGCATTGGATTTACTGGGCGTAATGGACCGTGGACAGGTCCATCACATAGATGGGATAGAACTGGTATCCCTCCAGCCCGTTCCGCAGAACCACCAGGTCCGCCAGGTCCTGGATGTAGACATTGGCGGCGTGTTCCGTCAGGTTCCGCTCCATCTGTTTGTAGAGCTCTGTCTGCTCTGCGTCGTCGGCCGTGGCCTGGGCCTGCTGGAACAGGGCGTCATAGTCCGTGTTCTGATAGTTGATAAAGTTGTCGTCCGCCGCAGAGGTGAACCGCTCCAGCAGCGCCCGGGCAGTCATGTTGGAGGCGTCTACGCCTACCACGGTGGACTGGAACTGCCGGTTTCCGTACACCTCGCTGAGCCAGGCACCCCACTCCACAGGCTGAATCTCCGCGGTGATGCCCACGGCCTTCAGCTGCTCCACCAGCACAGTGGCCGTGTCGATGTGGGGCTGATAGTTGGAGGGGACGGTGATGGTCATGGAGAACCCGTCGGGATACCCGGCCTCCGCCAGCAGCTCCCTGGCCCGCTCCGGGTCATAGGGATAATAGTCTGTCAGGTCCTCCACAAAATATTTCTGAAACGCCGGGTACATACTGGAGCCGATGGGGCTGCCGTACCCGTCGAAGGCCACATCGATGATCTGCTGTTTGTCCACGGCGTAGCACAGGGCCTGCCGGACCTTTTCATTGTTGAAAGGCTCCGCGGCGTTGTTCAGATACAGCGCCTGCACCAGATTCATCGTGCCTTCCAGCACCTGGAAGTCATCCCCCAGCTGGGCGGCCTGGGTGCTGGTCAGGTGGGCGAACATGTCGATGGCTCCGCTCTGCAGGCTCATTACCAGGCTGTCCGCGTTCTCAATGATCCGGAAGGTCACCTTGTCCAGCTGGGCCGGGGTGCCCCAGTAGCCGTCAAACCGCTCCAGAACGATGGAGTCCTGGGCTGTCCGGGAGACGAATTTGAAAGGCCCCGTGCCCACCGGGGCGGTGGCCTGGTCCGTATAGTCCTCCGGCAGGATGGCCAGAGTCAGATAGGATAAAAACTCGCTGTCCGGCTGATCCAGGGTAATGGTCAGCGTGGTGTCATCAGCCTGGATGCTGGAAATAGCAGAAAGCGCCGGGATCAGAGGCGTTCCCTCCGAATCGTCGGCGCAGCGTTCGATGGAATATGTGACATCCCGCATCTCTACCGGGTCCCCGTTGTGGAACTGCACACCCTCCCGCAGGGTAAAGGTGTATGTGGTCTGATCCTCAGAGATCTCGTAATGGTCAGCGACCGCGGGCACCAGGTCTCCGTCAGGCGTGGGCTTCACCAAGCCCTCAAATACGTTGAACATGACTTCCTTGGTTCCTGCCGCCACCGCCAGGTGAGGGTCAAGACTCTCGTCCAGGTCCTGCGCGATGCCCACCACGATCTCGTTCGCCTGGGCCCGCGCCTCGGTAGAGCCGTCCGCTGTCTGTCCATCCTCTGACGCCTGCTCTGTGCTGCCGCCTCCGCAACCGGTGAGTGCGGCGCTCAGGAGGCCCGTCAGAAGAAGGAGCGCCATAAGCCTCTTCTTCATGGTTCTCTCCTTTGCATCACTGCTCATTTCGAGTCAGTGTTGGGCGGAAACTGTCCGCCCTGACAGAAATGTTCGGCTCTATTCAATTTTAAAAGGAGCCTCACAGGGCATGTTATTTTTATAACGCTTGCCCTGCAAGGGTGTATTGTACACGAACGCCCCGGGGATTGCAAGGGCTTTCGCAAAAAAACAGCCTGTTCGGGGGAGAAACATTCACAAATCCGTCACACCTGCGGAATTGAATTTCCGGGGGCGGCGTGCTATACTAATTTACATCGCTTTGGATGGGGCCGCCCATCCCAGTCAGGAGGTGTCACTCTTGAAAACGAAGAAACTGCTGTTCATTCTCAATCCCCGGGCCGGGCGGAACAAGCCCCACGGTCCGCTGTTTGACGCGCTGGCCATCCTCTCCGGCGCGGGTTACCTCATCCGGATCCACGAGACCTCCGCCCCAGGAGACGCGGCCGATACCGCCGCCCGGGAGGGCGCCGGATACGATCTGGTGGTGGCAGCCGGAGGAGACGGCACCCTCAACGAGGTGATCTCCGGCCTGATGCGGCTGGATGCCCCGCCGCCCCTGGGCTATCTCCCCCAGGGAACCACCAACGACTTCGCCTCCAGCCTCCAGATTCCACGGACCCCGGCGTCCGCCGCGAAAAACATTGTACAGAACCGCATGCGGGAACTGGACATCGGCCGGTGGAATGAGCGGAGCTTCATCTATGTGGCCTCCTTCGGCGCCTTCACCCGCAGTTCCTATGCCGCCTCTCAGGCGGCCAAGAACGCCCTGGGCCACTTTGCCTATATTCTGGAGGGGATGAAGGACCTGAACACCCTCCGCCCCTATCACATCCGCCTCACCGCTGACGGAGAGGTGCTGGACGGGGACTACCTGTTCGGCGCCGTGTGCAACTCCACCTCCATCGGCGGGCTGATGAAGCTGGACCCGGAGCGGGTGGTGCTGGATGACGGGAAATTCGAGATGCTGCTGGTCCCCAGCCCCAAGACAGCCGCGGATCTGCAGAATCTGGTGCTGGCGCTGCTGAACCAGCAGTATGACAGCCAGGGCCTGGTGTTCCGCCACGTCTCCTCCCTCCGGCTGGAGACAGAGGAGGAGCTGCCCTGGTCCCTGGACGGAGAGTATGCCCCCAGCGTGCCGGTGGTGGACATTGTCAATCGACAGCGGGCGCTGAGGATGCTGTTATGAGAGACTTGGAACATCTGCGTCGCCGGTACGCAGACCATGTGCCGGGGCTTCTGGGCGCCCGGCACAGCTATGCCGTCCTCTGTCCCCTGGTGGAGCGGCCGGACGGCCTGCACCTGCTCTTCGAGGTCCGCTCCGCCGCCCTGCACCGCCAGCCCGGGGAGGTGTGTTTCCCCGGGGGCCGGATGGAGGCGGGGGAGACGCCGGAGCAGTGCGCCCTCCGGGAGACGGAGGAGGAACTGGCCATCCCCCGTCAGGAGGTGGAGGTCCTGGGCAGGCCGGACTTCATCTGCAATCAGGCGGGCTTTCTGATGCAGCCGGTGCTGGGACTGGTCTCGGCCGCCGGTTTTGCGGCGGTGGCGCCCTCCCCTGCGGAGGTGGGAGAGGCATTCACCGTCCCCCTGGCTTTTTTTCGGGAGACCGCTCCGGAGCAGTATGTCTATGCCCTGCAGCCGGACGTGCCGGGGGACTTTCCCTATGAGACCGTGGGGATTCCTGCGGACTACCGCTGGGCCCGGGGCCGGGTGGAGGTCCCCATCTGGTATTGGCAGGGCCACGCCGTCTGGGGTATGACCGCCCGCCTGACCCAGGACATCGTCCGCCACCTGGAATAAAGAGCACAGGCAGGGCCGGAGCATTCGCTCCGGCCCTGCCTGTT